>NZ_CAJYMD010000052.1 GCF_913776015.1 uncultured Oxalicibacterium sp.
GGGTGTATACGTTTTGGAAACAGCCAAACAAAAAGCCGCGAACTTCGCGGCTTTTTGTTTGCGTGATATCGATCAGGTTGTCAGTGGCTTGTAGCGGATACGTTTTGGTTTCGCGCCTTCTTCGCCCAGACGTTTTTTCTTGTCGGCTTCGTATTCCTGATAATTGCCATCGAAGAAAACAACTTGCGAATCACCTTCGAAAGCGAGGATATGCGTGGCGATACGATCGAGGAACCAGCGATCGTGAGAGATCACCATGACGCTGCCGGCGAATTCCAGCAATGCGTCTTCGAGTGCACGCAGGGTTTCCACGTCGAGATCGTTCGACGGTTCATCGAGCAGCAAAACGTTGCCGCCCTTGAGCAGCGTCTTTGCCAGATGCAGACGACCGCGCTCACCGCCGGACAGATTGCCGACGATCTTCTGTTGATCGCCACCCTTGAAGTTGAAGCGGCCAAGGTAAGCGCGCGACGGCATTTCAAAGCGACCGACGCTAAGAATGTCAGCGCCGCCCGAAACATCTTCGAACACGGTCTTGGTATTGGCCAGATCGTCACGTGATTGGTCGACCAGCGACACTTTCGCGGTTTGGCCGATCACGACTTCGCCGCTATCGGGTTTGTCGATGCCGGCAATCATCTTGAACAGCGTCGATTTACCGGCACCGTTTGGGCCGATGATGCCGACGATCGCGCCCGGCGGAATCGTAAACGAGACATTGTCGAGCAGCAGGCGGTCGCCGAAGCCTTTCGAGACATTCTTGAACTCGATGACTTCGTTACCCAGACGTTCGGCGACCGGGATGAAGATTTCCTGGGTCTCGTTACGCTTCTGGTATTCGTATTCGCTCAATTCATTGAAGCGAGCCAGACGTGCCTTGGACTTGGCCTGACGCGCTTTTGGGTTCTGGCGCGCCCATTCCAGCTCCTTGGCCAGTGCTTTCTGGCGTGCGGATTCGGTTGCTTCTTCCTGCTTCAGACGTGCCTGCTTCTGATCCAGCCACGACGAGTAATTGCCTTTCCATGGAATGCCGCTACCGCGATCGAGTTCGAGAATCCATTCGGCAGCATTGTCGAGGAAGTAGCGATCATGGGTGATGCCGACCACGGTGCCCGGGAAGCGTAGCAGGAATTGTTCGAGCCATTCGACCGATTCTGCATCCAGATGGTTGGTCGGTTCGTCGAGCAGCAGCATGTCCGGCTTGGAGAGCAGCAATTTGCACAATGCGACGCGACGTTTTTCACCGCCGGACAGCACGCCGATCTTGGCATCCCATGGCGGCAGGCGCAACGCATCGGCAGCCATTTCGAGCTGCAGGTTCAGGTTGCCGCCATCCGATGCAGCGATGATGGCTTCCAGACGTGCCTGTTCGGCAGCGAGGGCATCAAAGTCGGCATCTTCTTCCGCGTAGGCAGCATAGACGGCATCCAGCTTGGCCTGCGCCTCGAAAGCTTCGCCGAGGCCGGATTCGACTTCCTGACGCACGGTCTTTTCCGGATCGAGTTGTGGTTCCTGCGGTAGATAGCCGATGTTCAGGCCCGGTGCCGGGCGTGCTTCACCCTGAATGTCGGTATCGATACCGGCCATGATCTTGAGCAGCGTCGATTTGCCCGAGCCGTTCAGGCCCAGCACGCCGATCTTGGCGCCAGGGAAGAAAGAAAGCGAGATGTCCTTGAGAATTTGACGCTTGGGCGGGACGATCTTGCCCACGCGGTTCATGGTGTAGACGTAATTGGCCATTGGATTCCGTTTGAAATGAGGCGAGGAAAAGTCGTGCAAGGATAACCGATCGCTGCGGCAATCGGTATCGGCGGCTTCTGGCGAAAAACGGCAACCAGTTTTTGTCGTTTGTAAATACGCGATGAATGGGATGTCTGGCGTTTTACCTTGGCCGCAACAGCCGCCCTGCAGACGACCGGATTTTCTTGCATTATGGAGTGCCTTGGGAATAAGGTGCGAGCCATCCCTTGCTTTCCGGAGTAAGTTCTTGTCCTCATCAGAAAAGAAAAGCGGCATTGCAGCGTTGACGCTGGCAGCCGTCGGTATCGTCTACGGCGACATCGGTACCAGTCCGCTGTACGCAATGAAAGAAGTGTTTGCCGAAGGGCACGGTCTGTCGCTGACAGCCGAAAATGTCCTCGGCGTGGTCTCACTGATCGTGTGGGGCCTCATCATCGTGGTGTCGCTCAAGTATGTGGTGCTGGTGCTGCGCGCCGACAACCGAGGTGAAGGCGGCATCATGGCCTTGCTGTCGCTGGCGCTGTCTTCGGTCGGGCGACAGTCACGCCTGTATTTCCCCCTGATGGTCATGGGCGTGTTCGGCGCAACGCTGTTTTATGGCGACAGCGTGATCACCCCGGCGATTTCCGTGCTCTCCGCTGTCGAGGGCTTGAGTGTGGCCGCGCCGCATTTCGAGCCTTATGTGATGCCGATTGCCGTGGTCGTGCTGGCATTCCTGTTTGCGATCCAGCATCGCGGTACGGCGGGCCTCGGCAAGTGGTTCGGTATCGTCATGGTGATCTGGTTCGCCACGCTGGCGGCGATGGGTGTGGTCAATATCATTGCGATGCCCGGCATCCTGCAATCGCTGAATCCTCTGCATGCACTGCATTTCCTCGAAGGCCATCCGCTGCTCGCCTTCATTGCGCTGGGAGCCATCGTCTTGGCGTTCACGGGTTCGGAAGCGTTGTATGCCGACATGGGCCATTTTGGCAAACGCCCGATTCGTCTCGCCTGGTTCATGGTGGCGTTTCCGGCATTGGGCCTGAATTACATGGGGCAGGGCGCCCTACTGCTGGCCAATCCGGCGGCCGTATCCAATCCCTTCTATCAGCAATTGGGCGAGTGGAGCATTTATCCGCTGGTCGGCCTCGCCACCCTGGCAACCATCATCGCGTCGCAGGCGACGATTTCGGGCGCGTTTTCGATGACCAAGCAAGCCATTGCACTCGGTTTCCTGCCGCGCATGAAGATCGAATACACCTCGGCCAGCGAGATGGGCCAGATTTACGTGCCGGCTGTGAACTGGTTTCTGATGATCGTGGTGATGTTGGCTGTGATCGGCTTTGGTTCATCGTCGAATCTGGCCGCTGCCTACGGTATCGCCGTGACGGCGACCATGACGGTGACGACGGTGCTGACCTTCTTCGTGATTCGCTATCGCTGGAAGTACAACCTGCTGCTGTGCGTGCTGGCGACCGGTTTCTTCCTGCTGATCGACGTCAGCCTGCTGTCGGCCAATATGCTCAAGCTGCTGCATGGCGGCTGGTTCCCGCTGTTGCTGGCGACCGTGCTCTTCATCATGATGCTGACCTGGAAACGCGGTCGCGAACTGGTCGTGGAAAACCTGCAAAAGCATGCGATCCCGCTAGAGGATTTCCTGATTTCGCTGTTCGTTGCACCGCCGACCCGCGTACCGGGTACTGCCATCTTCATGCGCAGCGAGTCGGATGGCGTACCGCATGCGATGCTGCACAACCTGTTGCACAACAAGATCCTGCACGAGCGCGTGGTATTCCTGACCGTGAACATGATGGAACTGCCTTACGTGGCCTCCGACGAGCAGGTTCGCGTGCAGAATCTCGGCAACGATTGTTATCAGATGTATGTGAATTACGGTTTCAAGGACACACCCGACATTCCGTGGGCGATGGAACTGGCGAGCCATCAGGGGCTGGAATTCGACATGATGGAAACTTCGTTCTTCATCGCCCGCCAGACCGTGGTGCCGAATCCCGAACGCGGCATGGCCTTGTGGCGCGAGCATCTGTTCGTGACCATGATGCGGCATGCACGCGATGCAGCTGACTACTATCAGATTCCGTCTAATCGCGTGATCGAGTTGGGTACGAAGATTGAGATTTGATTGATGAGGTTATGGGCGTTATCAGAAAAGTTGCGCCACTTCTGGAGGTGATGGCGTGATTTCTTCGGAGAGGCGTGCCGGGGGTAGCCCGGCGGCTACTCACTTTTCTTGTCTCGCCAAGAAAAGTAAGCAAAAGAAGGCGACAGCAGGCACACAGCCCTTCGGGTTCCCGCTGCCGCGCCCAAATTGGGAAACGGGCGAAACGCGCACTACGTGCTCAGACAACGCCTGTTTCTGATCTGATTTGCACGCATCATCATCGGCTGTGTACATGCGGAATCTGCCTGATGTGGCGCATGGTTGTGTCATGCCACGGGTGAATTTGCAAAATAAAAAGCGACGATCATGCTACATGACCGTCGCTTTTTGGTTGATGGGCAACATGTGAATGTTCCCCGTGTTTTCTATTTCACGATCACGACTTTTTTCCTGCCGTAACTGTTCCAGAGTCCATCGACCGAATACAGCGCCAGCGCAATCCAGATCGCCACGAAACCCATCAGGCGCGCGCCGCCGAAGGGTTCGTGATACAGCCAGATGCCGAAGATCAGTTGCAGCGATGGTGTGATGTATTGCAGCAGTCCCATCGTCGATAGCGGCACCATGCGCGCAGCTGCACCGAACAGCAGGAGCGGAATTGCCGTGATCGGTCCGGCGGCAACCATCAGCCATTGCGTGCTGGTGGAAGCATCGACAAAACCGTGTGCCCCCTGTGCTGTCATGATCGTCAATGAAATGGCGGCGATTGGAAATAGAACCAGTGTTTCCAGCGACAAACCTTCCAGCGTGCCGAGCGCAGCGGTCTTGCGCAGCAGACCGTAGAGTCCGAAGGTGATGCCGAGCAGCAGGCTGACCCACGGAGGATGACCGCTTTGCCACGTCAACCACAGCACGCCGACGGCAGCCATTGCCACCGCCATCCATTGCAGCTTGCGCAGTCGTTCGCCGAGCACGATGGAACCCAGTAGCACGTTGACGAGCGGCGTCATGAAGTAACCAAGGCTGGCATCGACCACGCGATCGTGGTTGACGGCCCAGATATAGAGAAACCAGTTGCTCGACAAGAGTAATGCACTAGCCGTGAAACCGGCCAACACTCTTGGCTGATGCAACACGGGTTTCAACCACGCCCACTGACGACGCACGGTTAATACCAGCATCAGGAACAGTAGTGCCCATACCATGCGGTACAGCAGTACTTCAAGCGGCGGTATTTCCTGCAGCGACTTGAAGTAAATGGGGAACATGCCCCATGTCATGTAGGCGCACAGGGCGTAGAGGATGCCAGGATTCATGGCGGTAGGCGAAGATCGGTGAATACCGCGACGAAGGGCGGCGCGGCAGAAGCACGATTATCCTCGCATTCGATGAAACCTGCCGACAGTTGGTTAGCAACAAAAGAAGGGCTGATATTGGCCGGTCTTGTGCGATAACGTCTTGAGCTGATACCGGCGCTTGCTGCCGGTGTTGTCGCGCACGTTTGTGTTCCGCTTTCCTGAAAGAAGCGTCAGAAAAAAATCTCGACAGAGGATTCGTTCTGTTTGCCGAGATCAATCACGCCTTTCTTGACGAGGTCGTCGTAATGGCAAACGCGATTGCGACCGGTTTCCTTGGCGTGATAAAGCGCCTGATCGGCGTGGCCGAGAATCACAACCGGCGTTTCCGGTGTGATGGCGGCAAAGCCGAGGCTGACCGTGATCTGGCCAACTTGCGGGAAATGATGCTTTTCGACATTCATGCGGAAGCGTTCGAACACCATATGCGCATCTTCCAGCGTGGTGGCACGCAGCAGGATAACGAATTCCTCGCCGCCGAAGCGGAAGATACGGTCCTGCGCGCGGAAGGAGGCTCGCAGGATGTTGGCGACCAGAATCAGTACTTCATCGCCATACAGATGGCCGAACACGTCATTGACGCGCTTGAAGTGATCGATATCGACGACTGCCAGCCATTGCGATTTATTCTCATGCGCCTGGCGGCGATCATTCTTGTCGGCCGGTTCATTGAGCTTGCTGTTGGCCAGGCGGGCAAAACGTTCATCGAAGGTTTTGCGATTGAGAAGACCGGTCAGTGAATCGCGTTCGCTGTATTCGAGCAGACTTTGATAATTGCGGTAGACGCTCAGAATGCCTTCCATGACTTGCAGTGTGTGCATGCTGAACGGCTTGTCGTGGACGATTTCGAGACAGGTCGATACCTTGTCGTTTTGCCAGATCGGTACCCACAGCGAACGATGGCCGTCCGTACGCACTTCTTCGTAACGGCTTTTGCGTTGCGCGATGCAGGTCACTAGCGATGGGTAGGCAACGATCGGCTCGCCGACATCGGACGAGATGAATTCGTTATCCATCGTGTAGACCTTGCCGGCGGCAATCCAAACGCGGGGGCGGACCATGAGTTCGCCACGCGTCTGGAACAGTTCCAGCGCGCGCGCCTCGCTGACACCAACCATGTTGATCAGTGCGCTCATGACGGAAATATCGAGAAGATCGTGGTCGCGATGACCGGTTATCTCCACCAGATGATCCAGCAGAGATTCCATTTTGAGGGGTTCGGAATTACTCACAGCGTGGTCCATGTCAATATCGTCAACAGGCATTGCTGCCATACCCTTGTCCTGCAAGGCTTGTCCGGCAATCGATCTTATCGGAATCGAATATCGTAGCGTTGCTTCCTGCAAGCAGGAAACCTTATTTGACCTTTTCACCCCATCCTGTCGCGGTCATGTGGCGAAAGTCATGTCGGGTCCCAGAACTGGCGGCGATTTGCACAATTTCGGTGCAAATTTCATAATCGAAGCCGTACAGATCGTGTAATTGACAGCAAGCAATAGTCGGGCCAAAGGCTTTTATTGCCGAGAATGCGTCGCATGCCTTTCACGTCGCGCGAGCTTGACCTTGTCATGATGGGAAGGCTTATCCTGCAGGCAGATCGAAAAAGGAGAAATCATGATCACGTTGAAAGTCGAAAACATGAGTTGCGGCCATTGCGTCAATGCGGTGACCAAGGCGGTTCAGGCGGTGGATGCGCAGGCGAGTGTGGCAGTTGATCTGGCGACCAAAACCGTGCAAGTGACGTCGGATGCCTCGCGTGAGCAAGTGGTAGCGGCGATTCAGGAAGCGGGTTATCCAGTGGTGGGCAATGCTGTCTGATGTGAAGCAGGACGCATTAATCTGCGGTATCAACCAGATGCAGCAATGAAAACGGGCCGACAGGCCCGTTTTCGCGTGATGGGTGCCAGACTTTCTTCTGCAAGATAGGTCAGTATCTCAGTGAGATGCGCACTTAGGAGAGTGTATTTGTAAGTGCCTACTTTCCGCCAGATGCACAGCAATCAGCAGGTTCCGCCGTTTCGAGTCCACGCAAAATCGGGCACTCAGCACGGTCATCGCCACTGCATGAGCGTGCCAGATCGGCCAGGGTGTCGCGCATTTCAGTGAGTTCGACGATGCGCTTGTCGAGTTCCGCCACGTGTTCGAGGGCGATCGCCTTCACATCCGCGCTGGCACGCTGCGCGTCCTGCCAGAGCGAGAGCAGGGTACGAATCTGTTCGAGCGAAAATCCCAGTGAACGCGCACGCTTGATGAAGCGCAGCGTGTGCAGATACTTGTCGTGATAGACGCGATAGCCGGCTTGCGTACGCGCACCCGGCGGGATCAGCCCGATGGCTTCGTAGTGGCGGATCATCTTGGCCGATATGCCGGAAGCAGCGGCGGCCTGACCGATATTCATGGTAACTCCTCCAGAGCGAGGCGATAAGTGTAGCGCGCAATGCATGACGACACCGGCCAGGCATCGCGTGGCAGCAGATTGGCTGCGTGTTTGGCGGTTCACGCGCTCAAGCTTGCGGTTTCCAGCGTCGCAGTAGCAGCGCATTGCTGATCACGCTGACCGAGCTGAACGCCATTGCAGCCCCGGCAAACATCGGATTGAGTAGACCGAATGCAGCCAGCGGAATGCCGATCACGTTGTAGATGAAGGCCCAGAACAGGTTCTGGCGAATCTTGTTCCAGGTACGGCGCGAGATATCGATGGCATCGGCCACCAGCGCCGGATCGCCGCGCATGAGCGTGATGCCGGCGGCGTGCATCGCGACATCGGTGCCGGTAGACATGGCGATGCCGACGTTGGCTGCGGCCAAGGCTGGCGCATCGTTGATTCCATCACCGACCATGGCAACGATGCGATCGTGTTGCTGGAGTTCGGCGATTTTTGCGGTTTTTTCGGCAGGCAGCACGTGCGCGATCACGCGTTTAATGCCGAGCGCTTGGCCAACCGCATCGGCGTTGCCCTGGTTATCGCCGCTCAACAGAACGGTATCCACATGCAGTGCGTGCAGGCGTGTGACGGCGCGCGCCGCACTCGGCTTGATCGTATCGCTGGCGGTGATGAAGCCCAGTACCTGCGATGACGGCGTCAGGCGCGCGACCCATGACAGACTGCGACCGTTGCGCTCCAGAACCTGTGCATCCGCGGCTGCTTTGACATCGAGGGCAATGCCGTTTTCCTGCAACAGGCGCGACGTGCCAAGCAGGTATTGTTCACCCTCGATGCTGGCACGCAAGCCCAAACCGGCCAATGCGCGCACGTCGGTCGCTTCGCGCATCGCGATGCGGCGTTCCTCGGCGTGCTGCAGCACGGCGCGGCCAAACGGGTGTTCGCTGCCACGCTGGATGGCAGCTGCCAGTTGCAGCAAGGCTTCCTCGGCGATGCCGTAAGCCTGTACTTCCGCTACGCGCGCCTTGCCTTCGGTCAGGGTGCCGGTCTTGTCGAACACCACTGTTTGTACGCGATGCAGGACTTCCAGCGCTTCCGCATCCTTGATCAGAATGCCATAACGTGCGGCGACGCCGGTGCCGGCCATGATGGCAGTTGGCGTGGCGAGCCCCAGTGCGCACGGGCAGGCAATCACGAGTACGGTCACGGCGTTGAGGATGGCGGTTTCCGTGCTGGCACCTGCCAGCCACCAGCCGATCAGTGTAATTGCAGCGATACCCAGTACGACCGGCACGAAGATCGCGCTGACGCGATCGACCAGTCGCTGGATCGGTGCCTTGGCCGATTGTGCGTTTTCCACCATACGGATGATGCGTGCCAGTGTGGTTTCAGCACCAATGGCTTCGGTCTTTACCAGCAGCATGCCATCGGCATTGATCGAGGCACCCGTGACACGATCGCCCACATCCTTGGCGACCGGCATGCTTTCGCCGGTGATCAACGATTCATCGACATGGCTGCTGCCCTCGACGATGCAGCCATCGACGGCAATGCGTTCGCCGGGACGCACGATGACCAGATCGCCGATACGAACCGTATCGATTGCCACGTCCACATCGCTGCCATCGCGTCGTACGCGTGCCGTATCGGGCCGCAATTGTTGCAACGCGCGGATCGCCGAGGCCGTCTGTTTCTTGGCGCGCGCTTCCAGCCATTTGCCCAGCAGAATCAGCGTGATAACGACTACCGACGCTTCGAAATACAGATGCGGAACATGGCCTTCATGCGCGGTCAGCAAGAGATAGATGCTCAGACCGTAAGCGGAGCTGGTGCCCAGTGCCACCAGCAAATCCATGTTGCCGGTACCGGCTTTCACTGCGTGCCAGCCGGCGCGATAGAAGCGCGCGCCCAGCCAGAATTGCACCGGTGTCGCGATCAGCCATTGCAACCAGCCGTTGGGCATCCAGTGCACGCCAAAGGGTTGCAGCAGCATGGGTGCAACCAGCGGCACGGCCAGCAAGGCTGAAAGCGCGACTGGCCACCATTCATGCGTGCTGGAAGCGGATGTTTTTTCACTGTCGTGCGATGAGGTAGTTGGCGTGGCGTGATAACCGGCCTCGGTCACGGCCGCCGCCAGCATCGCCGCCGTGGTGCCGGGCACGACCTGTACACGTGCCTGTTCGGTCGCCAGATTGACGCTGACGTCCAGTACGCCGTCGACCTTGCGCAACGCCTTTTCGACGCGACCCACGCAGGAACCGCACGTCATGTCGCCGACTTGCAGAAGCACTTCCTCGGTCGGCACATCGTAACCGGCATCGACAATCGCCTTGCGTACGGTGGCAAGGTCGAGTTGCGGCGAGCCTTCGATTGCCAGCGAGTCGGTTGCCAGATTGACGCTGGCGCTTTGTACGCCATCCACCTTGCTCGCAGCTTTTTCCACACGTGTCGCGCAAGAGGCACACGTCATGCCGTCAACGGCAAGCACGAAACGACGAAAGGCAGGTGAAACGGGCGCGGACATGGCAATTTCTCCGATAGCGAAGGATCAGTGGCACAAGATGATCACATTGCATCCCGGCGAGGTATTGCCGGTTGCAACATGGTTTGACCACAGTATCGACCTTCTCCCCGTGGGAAGGTCAAGCGCGCTGCGCCATGACGCCGTTATTGGCGTTGCATCATGCGCGCAAATCGGATGCGTGGCGTTTCCAGAAAGCTGCATCCGGCAATGGGCCGAAACCGGCGCGTGCATTGTCGGCCATGTGTTCGGGGCGACTGGTGCCGGGAATGGCGCAGGTAACGGCTGGATGGCTGAGTGTGAACTTCAGCAGGATTTGCGCCCAGCTGGTGCAGGCCAGATCGCCGGCCCACGCGGGTAGTGGCTTGTCGCGCAATGTACGCAACAGACCGCCGCCCCCGAAAGGCTGATTGACGATGACAGCCACGCCACGATCAGCTGCCAGTGGCAGCAGGCGCTGTTCGGCCGCGCGGTCATCGATCGAATAATTGATCTGCAGGAAATCCAGTTCTTCTGCGCGGAGTACTGCTTCGACCTCGGCGAAGGCACTGGGGGTGTAGTGGGTGATGCCCAGATAGCGAATGCGGCCCGCGCTTTTCCATTCGCGCAGTGTGGCCAGATGCGTGCGCCAGTCCACCAGATTGTGGATCTGCATGAGGTCGATGGTACTGGTGCGCAAATGGGCAAACGAGCGTTCCATCTGTTCGATACCGGCTTCCCGGCCACGGGTCCAGACCTTGGTGGCGAGAAAAGGTCTGGCAGCACCCATGCTTGCAGCCAGCAGCTCACCCGTGGTCTGTTCGGCACGGCCGTACATCGGCGAACTGTCGATCACGCGCCCACCAGCGGCGAACAGGGCCTGCAATACGCCTGGCAAGCGCTGGTACTCGGCGCTGCCAGGCGCATGGTCGAAACCGATCCAGGTGCCGCAGCCGATGACGGGCAAGACTTCTCCCGTCGCGGGAATCGCCCTTGTGAGCATGGGTGCGTTGCTCGTGACGGCAGATTGGGTATGGCCGCGCAATGGCAAGGCAGCAGTGCCTGCGATTGCTGATAAAGCGGCTAAGCGCCGTAGTGCGTCGCGGCGTGTCAGGTCGGTAGAAAACTTCTGCATGTGAACTCCTTTTCGATCAGGAAGGAAAGGCGGCATCGGTCGATGTCCTCGATGCATGAGTCGACGTGGCATTACGGGCATGCAGTTGCTGCTCCTGCCGTCGCGCAAGCCAGACAGAAAGCGCTGCCCATAATCCTGCCAGCGGCACGGCAAGCAGGGCCAGGCCGGCAAAACCGACGCCCACCATGCCCAGGCCGGCCGAGATCCAGCCGCTTAGGGCATCACCACCGCGATAGACCACGGTTTCAATAGCATTTTTTGCCTTGTACTTGGCTTCACGTGCGACCACGGTGAACAGCACTTCGCGCGCCGGCCGTGCGATCGCGTAATCGAAGGCGCGGCGCAATGCCTGTGCGGCAGCCAGAACCCATATCGTTGGTGACAGCGCGACCGCCATGAATGCCAGTGCCGATGCCAACGGCAAAACCAGCAGTGCCTTGGCCAAGCCGAAGTGGCGGATGAATCGTCCGGTTATGCATAGCTGCAGGAACAGGGTAAAGCTGGACACGCCGAGATCAACCAGTGCGAAGAAACGCGTACGCGATGCGGTATCCGCGAAGGAGGACGCGACGATGCGTCCCTGTTCGAAATACAAAAAGGTGGAGGCGGCCGTATGCAGCAGCAAATAGCCGCACAAGCCCAGCAGATAAGGCGAACGTACGATAAGACCAAGACCGGCAAAGACGTTGCCGCCAATTGCACGTGTAGCGTGATCATCTTTTGGCGCTGGTGTGGAGTTGGCATCGTCATGCGCATTGGCGCATGGCAGTGCGGCTGATCGCGGCATGAGTCGGTAGAAACATTGCAGCGCAATCTCCAGCATCAGAGCCGCGACCAGCGTCAGGGCAACAGGCCCGAGTGCCGTTACCAGCGTGGCGGCCAGTGCCGGGCCGACGAAAGTCCCTGCCGTGCCACCCGCCGCGATAAAGCCGAACAGGCGACGGCCCTGTGCGTTGCTGAAACAGTCCGCCAGCACGCTCCAGAAAATGCTGATGACGAACAGATTGAATACGCTAATCCAGACGAAGAACACACGTGCCACCCACATGCCTTGCACGTCGGCGGCGATCAGCACACAAAAGCACAGGATGCTTGCCGTGAAGAAGCGATAGGCGATGGGGACGAAGCGGCGTGGTGGGAAGCGTGCCACCAGCATGCCAAACAGCGGCACCAGCGTCAGCATGGCGAGGAAGGTTGCCGTGAACAGCCATTGCAGTTCTTCCTCCCCGCCCGCCAGGCCCATCGCATCGCGCAAGGGGCGCAGCAAGTAATAACCGCCAAGCAGGCAAAAGAACCACGTGAAGCCGAGTAGCGTTGCGCGCATCTCTTGCGGCGCGATGTCAACGAAGCGCCCGAGAAAGCGATGCAGCACAGCAAGTGTTTGCTTGGAAGCAGGCATATCGTCGGGGCACAGGATTGAAGGCGGGCAAACGGACCAGAGGCAGTGCTGCATGCATCGACTGCGCTGCATCAGATCAGTGGACCAGTGAAATGCGCGAGCGTTCCGATGAGCTTTGTGGTGCGCTATTTGCGCGAGTCGAGGCGATTGCTTTTTGCCGAGGCTTTTCCCGGTTTGCCATACCTTCTGTCAGAGAAGGTATGGCACGTAGAATGATAGTAATCGCGCCTTGATTTTTCCTGACTCATGCAGATGAGTATCGCGTTGCTGAGACTGCCGATGCGTGTAAGCCTGCTTCAGGCAAGGATAGTAAAGGTCACTGCCATTCAGACCATCATCTTGTGACACGGTTGAGCAGGGCACAATCTTCGATTCTGGAAGACGGTGACCTGTGCAATGTATTGCTGCATGTCGGACCGATTTACTCCAGCCCGCTACCGCGATAGCGCGGATCCGGCGACACATAGGCGGTCACGCGATGGTCGAGAATGCCTGCCGGGGCCACTTCATTGAGATCGAAGTGCGAAATCGTGGTGCCGACGTAGAAATCCCAGGCGAACATCTTGTCGCCCACGATGAAGTTCACGATTTCGCCACCTTCCACATTGACCCAGCGGGTTTCGGGAGTGATGACGATGCTGCGCTGGGCAGCGGCGGAAGGGGCCGGATTGCCGTAGAGCTCCACGCGTGGCGGCGAAGCGCAGCCGGTTGCGAGCGCAAGGGTGGCGGTGATCAGCAGGGCGGCGGGCAAGAAGGCAAGGCGCATGGCAGGCTCCACATGGGCAGGTTGATGTTTGCGTCAGTACGTCTATGACTATGGCATGCACGACGAAGTGCCCGAGCACAAACACGATCGATACTTTACAGTACACCCTTGTTCGCCGATGCGCAGTGCTGACGCTCAAAGGCGCGTTAGACAATTTTGCGATGATATTTCCACGTGACATCCAGAGGCTGGGCATGTGGATGCGGCGAGAGGTGCCGATTCATGCGCTGCCATGCGCGAACGGGCTTTATCGATTCAGGGAGAAAAAATGTTCGGATTCAGGCGCAAGCTGGCAGGCGCAACGCTGACGATAGCGTTGTCGCTGTTTGCCATGGTGCCGTCCGCGCAGGCCGCATCCTTGCGCATCGGGCTGGCAGCCGATGTGTCTTCGCTCGATCCGCATTATCTGAACATCGCACCCAATGTCGGCATGTCTGCCCATTTCTTCGATGCGCTCGTCAATATCGATGCCAATGGCCAACTGATTCCGGGTCTGGCGACGGCATGGCGCGCCGTCGACGCCACGACGTGGGAATTCACGTTGCGGCGTGGCGTGAAATTCCACGACGGTTCCGAGTTCACTGCCGAGGATGTGATTTTTTCGCTGGATCGTCCCGCCACGCTGACGCGCAGCCCCGGCCCGTTCACCGCCTATACCAAGCAGATCGTTGCCAAGCAGATTGTCGATCCATACACGGTGCGCCTGAAGACGGCGACGCCCTACGGTCCGATGGCGCTCGACGTCAGTGCGATTTACATCGTCTCGAAAAAGGCTGCACAACAGGCGACTACCGCCGATTTCAACAGCGGCAAGGCATTGATCGGTACCGGACCGTACAAGCTGGCGCGCTTTCGTCGTGGTGACCGCATCGAAGTCGTGCGCAATGACGATTACTGGGGTGCGAAATCCGACTGGGACAAGGTGACCTTCCGCATCATCGCCAGCTCGGCCTCGCGTCTGGCGGCATTGCTGTCCGGCGATGTGGATGCAATCGAAGCGGTACCGACGGCCGATCTATCGCGCTTGCGGCGTAGCGACAAGTTTCGCTTCGCCCAAAAAATCTCATGGCGCACGATTTTCTGGCATGTCGATCAGCGGGCCGCCCCATCGCCTTATGTGACCGATCTGGCCGGCAAGCCGCTGGCGACCAATCCCTTGCAGGATGTGCGCGTGCGCAAGGCCATCTCGCTGGCGATCAATCGCAAGGCGCTGGTCGAACGCACGATGGAGGGGTTGGCGGTACCGGCGTCGAATATCGTTGCGCCCGGCCTCGTCGGCTATAACGCGGCGTTGCCGGTCGACACCTATGATCCCGAAGCTGCAAGGAAACTGCTGGCCGAAGCCGGTTATCCCGATGGGTTTGCCATGACCATTCACGGTCCCAATGACCGTTACATCAATGACGAGCAGGTCGTGCAGACCATGGCGCAGTTTCTCAATCGCATCGGTATTCGCACCCGTGTCGAAACGCTGCCACTGTCGGTCTACTTTGCGCGCGCGCGCAAAGGCGAGTTCAGCATGGCCTTGCTCGGCTGGGGCACACTGGCCGGCGACTTCGGCTTGCGCACGCTGGTTGGTACACCGAATCCCGCGATTGGCTGGGGCACATGGAACTGGGGCAAGTACAGCAATCCCGAAGTGGACAAGCTGATTGCGGCATCGTTGGGGTCGGTCGATCAAGGCAAGCGCAATGGTTTCGCGCAGCAGGCGATGGCACTGGCACTCACGCAATACGCGGTCGTGCCCTTGCATCATCAGTACGCAACCTGGGGCATGCGGCAAGGCTTGACGTACACGGCGCGTACTGATGAATTCACGTTCGCGCATCAGTTCCGCGCAGTGAAGGAGGGCGAATGAACATCCTTGTTCACCAGCCTGCTGATGTGCATCTCGTTGCATGCCATGACGTGGGCTGTCACTCGCACATTCCTGTTCTTCTCATGACAACCGCAGGTGCGCCATGATCGATTTCCTGATCCGACGCTCCCTGCAAAGCGTGCTCGTGCTGCTGGCGATGTCGCTGCTGGTGTTCGTCGGCATCCATATGATCGGTAATCCGATCGACATTCTTCTCAGTCCCGATGCTGATCAGGCTGAGCGCGCCCGCATCATTGCCGCCTTCGGACTCGATCAGCCCTTTTGGCATCAGTATTTCCTGTTCCTGCGCAGTGCCGTGTCGGGCGATCTCGGCAATTCCTTCGTGTTCGGCACACCGGCGCTCGATCTGATTCTGGATCGGCTGCCGGCCACGATGGAGCTGGCAGTCGCGGCCATCCTGATCGCCATCGTGCTTGGCATTCCGCTCGGTCTTATGGCCGGCTTGTATCCGCAACACTGGATCGGTCGCAGCATCATGACGGTGTCGATCCTTGGCTTCTCGCTGCCGACGTTCTGGGTTGGCCTCATGCTCATCATGCTGTTCGGCGTACAGCTCGGCTGGCTACCGGCCAGCGGGCGCGGCGACACGATTGATGTATTCGGTGTGCCATTGAGTTTTCTGACGCTCGATGGCTTGCGCCATCTGGCGCTGCCGGCTTTCAATCTGGCGCTGTTCAACATCGCGCTCGTGATCCGGCTGGTAAGGGCTGGTGCGCAGGAAGCTCTTCTGCAGGATTACGTGCGCTTCGCGCGTGCCAAGGGTTTGTCGAATGCACGCATCATCGGTGTCCACGTGCTGAAGAACATCCTGATTCCCGTCGTCACGGTCATCGCGCTACAGTTCGGTTCCATCATCGCCTTTGCCATCGTCACGGAAACCGTGTTCGCGTGGCCCGGCATGGGCAAGCTCATCATCGACTCGATTCGGGTGCTCGATCGTCCGGTCATCGTCAGTTACCTGATGCTGATCGTGGTGTTGTTCGTCGTCATCAATCTATTGGTCGATATCGTCTATTCCTTGCTCGATCCGCGTGTGCGGCTGTCGGATGTGGAAGGAGGGCGCGCATGAGCACATTGCCGACTGCACCGCTGCAAGAGGAGACCTTGCCTGCCGCGCCTGCGCCGTTGCGCCGTTTTGTGCGTGATTTTCGCGCGAGTAAGGTGGCCTTGGCCGGTGCGGTAGCGCTTGTCATATTGATTCTGGCCGCCTTGTTTGCCCCACTGATCGCGCCACAGAATCCTTACGATCTGGCGCAGATCGACATTCTCGATTCGCGTCTCGATCCGGGGCAAGCGGCAAGTCATGGCGGCATGACGTATGTTTTGGGTACAGATGAACAGGGGCGCGACATGCTGTCGGCGATTCTGTACGGCTTGCGCATTTCGCTGCTGGTCGGGTTTGGCAGTACCGCGATTGCCTTGAGTCTCGGCTTGGTTCTGGGTTTGCTCGCCGGTTATTTTCGCGGTCTTGTCGATGCCGTCATCATGCGTGTGGCCGATATCCAGTTGTCGTTCCCGCCGATTCTGGTGGCGCTGATTCTGCTGGCACTGAGCGGCCCCGGTATCGACAAGATCCTGTTCGCCTTGGTAGCCGTGCAATGGGCCTACTATGCCCGTACGGCACGCAGCGCGGCACTGGTTGAGCGCGGCAAGGAATACATCGAGGCGGCACGTGGTCTTGGCCTGTCGCCGTGGCGCATCGTGTTTCGGCATCTGCTGCCCAATTGCATGCCGCCACTGATCGTGATTGCCGCCTTGCAGGTGGCGTCTGCGATTTCGCTCGAAGCCACGCTGTCTTTCCTCGGACTCGGCATGCCGATCACCGAACCGTCGCTGGGTCTGCTGATCGCCAACGGCTTCGATTATCTGCTGTCGGGTAAATACTGGATCAGCGTGTTTCCGGGGCTGGTGCTATTGCTGACAGTGGTCGCCATCAATCTGGTCGCCGACCAGTTGCGCGATGTGCTCAATCCAAGGTTGCAGACACAATGACAAGGCCTTCTTCCCAAACCGTGCCTGTCCTCGACGTGCAGAACCTGCAGATGCAATTCGCCACGCGCGACGGCATTGCTCGCGCAATTGACGATGTGTCGTTCTCGGTCGGTGCCGGGTGCATTCTCGGCATCGTCGGCGAATCGGGTTCGGGCAAATCGATGACGGCGTATTCGATCATGCGCCTGATCGACGCACCCGGCGAAATCGTTGGCGGCCGCATCCTGTTGCATGGTGAAGACTTGCTGAAAAAATCGGCACACGACATGCGGACGATCCGCGGCAATCGCGTTGCCATGATCTTTCAAGATCCGATGATGACGCTGAATCCGGTCCTGCGCATCGATACGCAAATGATCGAGGCGGTACGTGCACATCGCGATGTCAGCAAGAGTGCCGCGCTAGCCAAGGCGCGCGAGGCGCTGGTGCGCGTCGGTATTCCATCGCCCGATGAGCGCCTGCAATCGTATCCGAATCAATTTTCAGGCGGCATGCGGCAACGCGTGGCAATTGCGATTGCCTTGCTCAACGAACCCGATCTGATCATCTGCGATGAGCCGACCACCGCACTCGATGTGACGATCCAGGGACAGATCCTGTACGAGATGCAGAAGCTGTGCCGCGAAGCCGGTACGGCGCTGATCTGGATCACGCACGATCTGTCGGTCATCGCCGGCCTGGCTGACGATCTGTGCGTCATGTACGCCGGGCGCGTGGTCGAAAGCGGCAGCGTGCAACAGGTGATCGATTCGCCGCGCCATCCTTACACGCAAGGCTTGATCGCTTCGTCTCCCTCGCGCAACCGACGCGGCGAACCCTTGCGCCAGATCGCCGGCAGCACGCCGTCTTTGCTGGCCTTGCCTGCGGGATGTGCATTCCGCCCGCGCTGTGCACGCGCAACGGCGCAGTGCATGCAAGTCCCGCCCGTCACCGTGCAGCAGCAGGGCGCGCAGATGCGCAACTGGCGCTGCTTTCTTCCGCTGATGCCGGACACCGTCGCCAGCGAGGTTGCGCATGGCTGAGCATCAACATGCCGTAGCGCCGCTGCTGGCGCTGGAAAACGTCAGCAAGCGCTTCGCGCATCCGCTCGATACGGTGGCACGCATTGCCAATCTGTTCGGCGGCAAGCGTGCGCCGCAGACGGTGCATGCGGTCGATCAGGTCTCGCTGGCGATTCATGCGGGTGAAGTCGTCGGTCTGGTCGGCGAATCGGGCTGTGGCAAATCCACGCTGGGGCGCATGGCGGTCGGGCTGCACACGCTATCGGACGGCAAGCGGTTCTGGAAAGAGGAAGACCTGACTGCATTGGCCCCGGCACAGCAACGTCAGCGGCAACTTGCGATGCAACTGATCTTTCAGGATCCGTACGCGTCGCTCAATCCGAGTTTGCGTGTGCGCGACATAATCGGTGAAGCGCCGCTTGCGCATGGCTTGATCGCTGCCGCGCAGCAGGAACAGACGGTGGCCGATCTGCTGCGCAAGGTCGGTCTCGATCCGGCGGTGATGCGTCGTTTTCCGCACCAGTTTTCGGGTGGCCAGCGCGCGCGTATCGGTATTGCGCGTGCTCTGGCGGTGCAACCGGAACTGCTGGTCTGCGATGAAGCGGTGGCTGCGCTCGATGTCTCGATCCAGGCGCAGGTGCTCAATCTCTTTATGCGTTTGCGCGAAGAGCTGTCGCTGACGTATCTGTTCATCAGCCACGATCTCGGTGTGGTGCGACATATCGCCGACCGCGTGTGCATCATGTATCTGGGTCGCATTGTCGAAGCGGCGCCGACCGATGCGCTGTTCGCGCATGCCAATCATCCGTACACGCAAGCCCTGCTGGCGTCGGCACCCAGACTAGAGGCGAAGAAGGTGCAGTTTGCGCCGATTCACGGTGAAATTCCTTCTCCCCTGCATCCGCCTTCCGGTTGTCATTTTCATCCGCGTTGTCCGCATGCGATGCCGCGTTGTCGCGAAGAGCAGCCGCTGCTGCGTGAAGTGGCGGCGGGCCATGTTTCGGCTTGCCATCTGAACGATAGGGCTTGAAGCGGTTGCGCGATGAGCGGAAGGTTCGCCCCATGGCGGCTACTTGAATGTGGCCACCGCAGCGATTAACTTTTGTTGATTTGTCTCTGTCGTCGCTGGCAAGGATCAGCCGATATTGCGGTCAATGAAGCGGCGCGACAGCGTTTCCAGCGGTCCTTGTGCATGGCGCGACAGCCACAGGCGACTGAAGATGATCTGACCCAGCATGATGAGTCCCGCAATGCCCAGCCACATGGCGGGGCGCAATTGCTGACCAAGACCGAAGCCGAATCCCTGAAACAGGATCACGCCCAGCAGCGATTGCATCAGGTAATTACTCAATGCCATGCGGCCGACGGGAGCGATGATGGCTTGCACGCCGCGCATGATGCCATCGCCAGCCAGCATGAAGAGCGCGACAAAAGCGGCTGCCAGCAGCGAGCCACCAATCGGCAAAAGCGAAAACATCGTGAAGTCCCAGCGCCACGGATGCAGCGGATCGATCGCTTCCAGCACTTTCAATACGGCCCAGAACAAGTTGTAGGGAAGGCCGAGCAGCAGGCCAACCCATAGCACGCGTCGCCACAGTGTCCGATGGCGTTGCGGTTGCGTGAGCCAGCGGCGTCGCACGGCCCATGCCCCGAGCAGGAACAGCGTCGCCACGTGTGGCACGATCAGGACGGATTGCGTGGTGACGGCGACATAATCCTGCAGGCGTTGCCAGCCAATCGAAAAGAAATTGCCGTAGGCGTACACCTGGCGTGCCGCTTCCACATTGTCGATGGCCGCTGTGACGAGTGCATATTCTTCCTCCACGCTCAGGCTTTGCATGCTGAGCCAGAAATTGAGTCCGACCAGCAGCACGAAGCCCAGACTCCACAGCCGCAGATGCCAGCGCAGCGTGCTCAGGCGCGCACCGATCATGCCGAGCAACACCCAGAAGGCAACCAGCGCATATAGCGTCAGAATGTCGCCGAACCAGATCAAGGCGCCGTGCAATACTCCGCAAGCAAGCAGCCACCACAGACGGCGTTTGTAGAGGCGTTGTGCTTCGCTCCAGCGACCGGTGCGGGCATGGATGGATTGCGCGATCAACATGGCGCTGGCACCGAACAGGAAGGCGAAGATCGGATAAAACTTTTGCTCGGCGAAAAAGGCCGTGAAGGCAATCGCCGCGACATCGAACAGGCTGGCATCCGGCGGCAGAATGCCGTAGCGCAGCGATTCATAGCCCCACGTGTAGGACCACAGGTTGACCAGCAGGATGCCGAACACGGCGAGCCCGCGCAGCGCATCGATGCGTGCAATGCGTGTCGTATGGTTGGGCAGCACAGGGGCGGCGGGAGTCGAGGTGGAGTTCAACGGGTTGGAGCCAGCGAGGTGAAGGGCGGGATGCCGTACGAATGAGAAACAGGGGCGCGTTAAAGAACCCGACCGACAAGGAGCAGCAGAACAGGCGCAAGCATAACCGATGTGCGCCTGGATGCCGTGCTCAAATCAGGAGCGTGTCAGCAGTGGATCGTCTTCGGCGGCCACCGCTTTCTTCATGCGCGCCAGCGAGCCGTAGCGCAAGGCGAAGACCCGCGTGAACTCTGCCCCCAGCAGGAAAATTTGCGCGGAGTAGTAAACCCAGGCCAGCAGCACGACCAGCGAACCTGCGGCGCCGAAACTGGACGCAATCGATGCCTTGCCCAGATACAGGCCGATGGCGAATTTACCGATCGTGAACAGGAGTGCCGTGACGATGGCGCCGACCCAGACATCCCGCCACGGGATGGAGGCGCGCGGCATGAACTTGTAGATCATCGCGAACAGGCCGATGACGATGCCGAACGACACGCTGATATTCAGCGCTTCGAGCACGATGGTCCAGCCGCCCAGCATGCTGCTCCACCATTTGCCGAGTGCCGCCAGAATCGCGCTGAGCAGCAGCGAAATCATCAGCATGAAGCCGAGCGCCATCACCATGCCGAACGACAGCAAGCGCTTGCGCAGCAGACCAACCACGCCACCTTTCTTGTCTGGCGGGATTTTCCAGATGCGGTCGAGCGCGCTTTGCAGTTCGGCAAATACCGCCGTGGCACCGATGACGAGTGTGACGATACCGAGTGTGGCCGCGATGATGCCTTGCCCCGGCTCGCTGGCCGAACGCAGTAAGCCTTCGATGGCGCTGGCCGCGGTGGTGCCGACCATGTCGCGCAACTGCAGCAGGATTTCGCCTTGCGCGGCTTCCTGACCGAAGAAGAAGCCGGCAATCGCAATCACGATGACCAGCATCGGTGCTAGCGAAAAGATCGTATAGTAGGCTAGCGCCGCACCCATGCTGGGCGCAAAATCATCGACCCAGGCCATCACGGCATCGCGTGTCAGCAGCCAGGCTTTTTTCGGGAGTGAGTCGTCGGCCGGCAGGGTATTGTTCATGTCGTATTCTTTCGCCTCAAGGGTTTGCTGCCTGGTGGATTGCCATTGCGCCGGGTTGTGTGCTCAGCATTCACCGTGATTTCATTGCTGCTCGGATGCTCGTGGAGCGCAGCGCAAATTTGCTCGGATGTGTGCATCATCGTTTTTGTGTACGTTTCACTGTTCTGCTTTCAAGGATTCTTGCCGGTTCTGCATGTCGCGTCGTCACCATCATCATGTCTATGTCGTCGAACTGTCTGCAAACGTCCTCGACGAGGCACGTTTTCGCAAGGCCAATCCTGATCATGTTCCGGGCAAGCCGTGCGTCTATGTCGGCATGACCGGGATCGATCCCGATCTGCGTTTCGACAAGCACAAGGCTGGCATCCAGAGCAATCGCTACGTCTTCGCATACGGCATGCGGCTGCTGCCCTCACTGTACGAAATCTACAATCCCATGCCCTACGCGGCGGCCTGCGAGATGGAAGTCGAACTGGCCATCGCCTTGCGTGAAGCCGGTTACGCGGTCTGGCAGGCTTGAGCGGAGCTTGATCAGCCGTCAACCATCTTCATGGCGGCGACACCGCCGCTGAAGTTGGTATCGGTTTGTCCAATTCAGTCAGCACCGCCGGAATCTCACTGGCGATTTCACGCGCCAGAAAACCGATCGCGCCCATGCGTTCAGCCAGCCGACGGCCAGCCTGGGCATGCACCACCACGCCCCAGCCAGTTGCCTGCTCCACCGTGGCGCCACGCGCTGCCAGACCGGCGATGATGCCGGCCAGTACATCGCCAGAGCCGGAACTCGCCAGCCCGATGTTGTCTTCCTCGTGTTGCCACAGCACGCCCGTTGGTGCTGCGATGCAGGTAATGGCACCTTTCAGGGCGACCACGGCATTCCAGTTTTTTGCCGCATCGCGCGCTGCCTGTTGCGGGTTGGCGCGAATGGTTTCCTTGTCGTCGCCGAGCAGTCTTGCCATTTCGCCCGCATGCGGCGTCAGGATCAGGCGTGTGGCACCGGTGTTCTCGCCATCTTCCTGATAGCCCTGACTGCCGCGCACCACGCCCATCGCGCAGGCGTCGAGTACTACGCGCGCATCGGGAAACAGGGGCAGCAGATTGCGCACAAAGGTACAGATCGCGGGCTCATCCTGCATGCCGGGGCCGATCAGGATGGCATCGACACGTTTTTTTGCGAGGGTGCGGAATTCCTCGATGCTCCATGATTGCAACCCGCCACTTTCGGTTTCCGGCAAGCCGATGACACGGGATTCGGGTAGTGCCGAGGCGACCAGTTGCGCGACGCTTTGTCCTGTCGCCACGGTCAGCTTGCCGGCACCGGCGCGCAAGGCCGCGGTCGCCGCCAGGATGACGGCACCCGGCATCTGACACGAACCGCCAATGACCAGCACATGACCACGATCTTCCTTGTCGCCACCGATGCCGATGGCCGGCAGCGGCCACGCTTGCAGGCGCGCAGCGTCGAGGCGATGGATGGCGAGGTGTGTCGTCATGGCTTGGGAATGCCGCTCTTGTCCGGCGCATCGGTGATCGGCGTGCCGGATTCCTGCAGCGGCGCGACGAAGTTGGCCATGCGCAGTTCGAGTTGACCGAACTTGCCGAGGTTGGGATTGAAGCGATACGAGGTGACCGAGCAGTTGGGCACGTCACGCGATTTGTCGATACCGAGAATCTGCTTCTCGTCCATATGTTCGAACAGATAGCGGAAGCATTGCACGATCACCTGATGACAGACGATCAGTACGCGTTCGCCCGGATAGTCGCGCGTGATGGTGTCGAGCACGTTGCGCAGACGCAGGATCACGTCGCACCAGCTTTCCCCGCCGGGCGGCCGGAAATAGAACTTGCCGACGTGTTCGCGTTGTTCATACAACTCCGGATGCTGTTTGGCGATGCCGAACTGGGTCAGCCGGTCGAGAATGCCGAATTCCTTTTCGCGCAGGCGCTCGTCGCTGATGAAGGTATGCGGCGGTTGGCGGTCGTCGATGGCGGCAAGTATGAGTTGTGCCGTGTGGCGTGCGCGCAGATAAGGCGATGTCAGAACCACGGTGGGACGATGTTCGGGAGCCAGCTTGTCGAACCAGTGACCCAGGGCGGTAGCCTGTCGCTCGCCCAGTTCGGATAGCGGAACGTCAATGTCGCGCTCGGGAATGTCGATGATGTGCAGGCGGCTCGCTTCGGCAATCTCGCGTGCCACGTTGCCGGAACTCTGACCGTGTCTGACCAGCCAGATCTGTTCCGGCCATTTCTGATTCGTCATACGCAAACACTCCAGTCGATAAAAAAACCGTGTGCAGACGCACCAGTCTGATGACGAGCAAGTATCGCAGACGTGTGCGCCTCACTCTGTACGAAATCCCGCATTTTCCTTCTCTGGCACTGGCGCGCAGGAATGGAACTTGCTCGGAAGGAACTCGCCAGGATTTTGCACCTCTCAGAGAGAAGTTTCATTTTTCTCTACAATACTGGGCTTCTTGCACCTTGTCGCGCAAAACAGGCAGAGGCCCTCAGCGGTGTATTGTCATTGTGGAACCATTCTGCATTGCCGGAGTCGAAATGACCCTGTCGCCAACCCCCGCATACCGTCCCGCCGGACACGGCAGTCAGGCATTGTGCGGTCTTCGTCCGTTTGTTCCTTGCGCAGTGCGAGCTCGCGCAGTTCGCGTTCGTCGTACCGCGCGCCGTCAAGACCAGATCGTCCGTGATACCGGACAGAGGCTGGAAAGTGACGTCGCATTCATGCATTTGCATCGCGTCTCGTCCTTTCCGGAATCAGGCACCATCTTTGCAGTATGTGCCGTCGGCAGATTTGTGCGCGTGTCCCGCCGGGATGTGAAGCAAACTGTCGTGAAGTTGTTTCGATTGGAAAACATGTTCAGAAGTCTCTCGCTACCGTCCATTTTCTCGCGTCCTCTTGCCCTGATGCTGCTGGCGTTCGTGCCTGTTTCACAGGCTGCGGCCTTCGATTTCAATGATGTCGCCAAGAAGGCGCGGCAACTGGCTTCGACGTCCTACAAGGAGCAGAAGCCCAAGTTGCCCAAATCGCTGACGGGGCTGGATTACGATCAGTATCGCGACATTCGCTACAACCTCGACAAGTCGTACTGGCGCGCGCAGGGCCTGCCGTTCGAACTGAGCTTCTTTCATCAGGGCCGTCATTACGCGCATCAGGTGAAGATCAATGAAATCGTCGCCAACCGTGCGCGCCCGATTCCTTTCGATCCGCGTGCCTTCGATTACGGCAACAACAAGATCACCGCTGCCGAGATGCGCAATCTGGGCTTTGCCGGTTTCCGCGTGCATTACCCGATCAATACGCCGAAGTACAAGGATGAAGTGGTGGTCTTCCTCGGCGCCAGCTATTTGCGTGGCGTCGGCAAGGATCAGGTCTACGGTTTGTCGGCGCGCGGCCTAGCGGTCGATACCGCCTTGAACTCGGGCGAGGAATTTCCACGCTTCACCGAATTCTGGATCGAGCGCCCGAATGCCAAGAGCAAACAAATTGTCGTCTACGCCTTGCTCGATTCCAAGCGTGTGACGGGTGCCTATCGCTACACGATCAAGCCGGGCGATCCGACGGTGACCGAAGTCAAATCGCAACTCTATCTGCGTGAGAACGTTACCAAGCTTGGCATCGCGCCGCTGACCAGCATGTATTTCTTCGGCGAGAACCAGCGCCCGGCGGTCGAAGACTTCCGCCCGGAAGTGCATGACTCCGATGGTTTGTCGATTGCCTCGGGTACCGGCGAATGGATCTGGCGTCCCTTGGTCAATCCCAAGCGCTTGCTCGTCACCTCGTATTCGCTCAGCAATCCGACCGGTTTCGGCCTCATGCAGCGCGATGAAAAATTCAGCAGCTATGAAGACCTCGAAGCGCGTTACGAAGCACGCCCGAGTGCGTGGATCGAACCGACCGGCAAATGGGGTTCGGGCCGCGTGGAGCTGATCCAGATTCCGACGCCGGATGAATTCAACGACAACATCGTCGCCTTCTGGGTGCCCGATCAGTTGCCCAAGCCGGGTCAGCCGATCGATTTCGACTACAAGATGACCTGGGGCAAGGAAGCGCAGCAGCGTCCACCGCTGTCGTGGGTCACGCAGACACGCCGCGGCCACGGCTACGTGCGCAAACCGGATTCCACGCTTGGCCTCTACATCGATTTCGAAGGCCCGGCCTTCAAGAAGCTGAACAAGGATGCCAAGGTTGGTTTCCGTGTATCGGCCGATCCGAATGGCCAGATCATCGAGTCGCATGCCTATCCGAATCCGCAAACGGGTGGCTGGCGCGCGTCGGTACGCATCAAGCGCGTCGATGACAGCAAGCCGGTCGAGTTGCGCGGCTTCCTGCAAAACGACAACACCACGTTATCCGAAACGTGGAGCTACATCCTGCCGGCGGACTGATGGCACATTCCTCTCTTCCCGCTCCTTGTCGCCAGTATCTGGAACGGTTGGCCTTGCCGCCTGCCGTGCAGAACGACATTGCGACACGTCTGCAGGCCCGCGTCGGTGCATCTGCTACCGACGCACAGGCAATGGATGCACTCCATGCGCTATTGGCTGAATCCGCCAGTGCAGGTGGTCATTCTGATCGTCATCCCGATAATCCGGCCTTTGCATCTGTTGGAGCCCGCACCACGCTGGTGGTGGACGAAGATGCGTCATGGTGCGATGAAACGGGTGTGATCGTGCCGGATGCCCGGCAGGCGACGTCGCTATATGTCGCGCCGCCGATTCATCGCGCCTCGATGGTGCCGCATCCGTGGGGCGCACTGAACCCGCTGGTGCGCTGGTGGCAATCGATGTTCCGTCGTCAGGAATTCGAGGCCGACAAGGCCAATGCCGCCATCGACCGTGATCTGCCACCGGCCGGTACCAAGGCCAATGGCGGTGTGCGTCGCCTGGTGCTGCTGTTCCTGATGCTGGGACAGACGGCGATGGCGACGTATTACATGAGTCGCGTACTGCCGTATCAGGGCAGCGAGCCGCTCGAAATTGCGATTCTTTCCTTGTTTGCGCTGCTGTTCTGCTGGGTCTCGGCCGGGTTCTGGACGGCCATGACCGGCTTCCTGTTGCTGGCACGCGGCAAGGACCCTTTCCTTGTCACGCGTGGTGTGGTGACGGGCGCGGACATCGATCCGGCCGCACGCACCGCGATCGTCATGCCGATCTGTAATGAAGATGTGATTCGCGTCTTCGCCGGTTTGCGCGCGACCTACGAATCGGTTGCCAAGACCGGCCAGCTCGACCGATTCGATTTCTACGTCCTGAGCGACAGCAATGGCAGCGATACCTGCGCCGCCGAAGTCGCGGCCTGGGCCGAGCTTTGCAATGCGGTCGATGGTTATGGCCGCATCTTCTATCGCCGTCGCCAGCGCCGGGTGCGCCGCAAGAGTGGCAACATCGACGATTTCTGCCGCCGCTGGGGTAGCGATTACCGCTACATGGTGGTGCTCGACGCCGATAGCGTGATGACCGGCGATTGCCTGACGAAGATGGTACAGGCGATGGAAATGCATCCGGATGCCGGCATCATCCAGACTGCACCGCGCGCTGCCGGACGCGACACCTTGTACACGCGCGTCGAGAATTGCTGGATGCGCGCGTACAAGG
>NZ_CAJYMD010000053.1 GCF_913776015.1 uncultured Oxalicibacterium sp.
CCCTCGGCTGCGGCCGATTATCTGAATTTTTCGCTGTTGCCGGATTGGCCATTGAAGGCGGCCAGTGACAGCGTGTAACCGTATCAAAGTGTATTGAAGGAGTTTTCATGTCGTCGCAACCCATCACGTTCCAGGCACCTGCCGCACCGGTCGCGCCCATCGTCCCGACCAAGTGGCCCGTCGAAGACGTGCTCGCGCTGTTCAACCTGCCATTCAACGAACTCATCTTCCGTGCGCAAACCGTGCATCGCGAGAATTTCGACCCGAATGAAGTCGAGTTCGCCACCCTGCTGTCGATCAAGACCGGCGGTTGCCCTGAAGATTGCGGTTATTGCCCGCAAGCAGCACGCTATGACACTGGCGTAACCGCACAAAAGATTCTGCCGCTGGAAGAAGTGCTGACCGCCGCACGCGAAGCCAAGGCGCATGGCGCAACGCGCTTCTGCATGGGCGCGGCATGGCGTGAACCGAAGGATCGCGATCTGGAAAAGGTCGAAGAGATGGTGCGCGAAGTGAAGGCGCTCGGCCTCGAAACCTGCGCCACGCTCGGCATGCTGGGTGAAGGCCAGGCGGAAAAACTCAAGGATGCCGGTCTCGATTACTACAACCACAATCTCGACACCGCCCCCGAGTTCTATAACAACATCATCTCCACGCGCGATTACCAGAACCGTCTGGATACGCTGGAACGCGTGCGTGGCGTTGGTATCAAGGTGTGCTGTGGCGGGATCGTCGGTATGGGCGAATCGCGTTTGCAACGCGCCGGCCTGATGGCGCAACTCTGCAACATGGAGCCTTATCCTGAGTCGGTACCGGTCAACAACCTCGTGCAAGTCGAAGGCACGCCTTTGCATGGTACCGAACCAATCGACCCGCTCGAATTCGTGCGTACCGTGGCCGTCGCCCGCATCACGATGCCGAAAGCGCGCGTGCGTCTGTCCGCAGGTCGCCGCGAAATGGGCGAAGCGATTCAGGCATTGTGTTTCGTGGCCGGTGCCAACTCGATCTTCTACGGTGAGAAGCTGCTGACGACCGGTAATCCCGAAGCCGATGCCGACGTCGCCCTGCTCAACAAACTCGGCATGCATTCGCGCAACAATGCGATCGATGCACGCTGCGAAGTATCGTCTTGATCGATTGTTTCAGGATACGAACGGCCGGTGCAGACCGGCCGTTTTTGTTTGATCGCCGATGGTCGTTGCCGCTCATGGCGTCGTGTTTCTTGCAAGGCGGCGATCAGGCCTGATCAGATTTTTCAAATCATTTCTTCAAGTTATTTTCCGGAACAACGCCATGTCTTTGCCCGCCCTGCCCCGCGCCGTCAAGATCATCGAAGTCGGTCCGCGTGACGGTTTGCAGAATGAAGCGCAAACCATTCCTGCGTCAATCAAGATCGAACTCGTCGATCGTCTGTCGCAAGCCGGCTTCGTGAATGTCGAAGCGGCTTCCTTTGTCTCGCCCAAGTGGGTGCCGCAAATGGCAACGTCGAGCGAAGTCATGGCCGGCATTACGCGGCGCCCCGACACGTTGTATTCGGCGCTGGTGCCCAACATGAAGGGCTTCGAGGCGGCACTGGCAGCGGATGTTGATGAAGTCGTGATTTTTGCCGCCGCATCGGAAGCTTTTTCGCAACGCAATATCAATTGCTCGATTGCCGAATCCATCGAGCGTTTTGTCGAGGTCGCGCGTGCGGCCAAGGACAATGGATTGCGTCTGCGCGGTGCCTTGAGTTGTGCCTTCGGTTGCCCCTACCAAGGCGAGGTCTCGGCCGATGCCGTCGCCGACGTGACGATGCGATTGCGTGATCTTGGCTGCGACGAAATCGATATCGCCGACACCATCGGCGTTGCCACGCCGCGGCATGTGCAAACCATCATGCAGCGCGCGGCCAGCGTGTTCCCGATCAACGGATTATCTGGGCACTTTCATGACACCTATGGACAAGCGTTGGCCAACATCTATGCCAGTCTCGAAGTCGGAATCACGATCTATCACGCGTCGGTTACGGGGTTGGGTGGTTGCCCGTACGCGAAAGGTGCCACGGGCAACGTCGCGACTGAAGATGTGCTCTACATGATGCAGGGTTTGGGCATCGAAACCGGCGTCGATCTGGATGCCGTGGTCGATGCCGGGCAATTTATTTCCGCACAGTTGGGCCGTAAGCCAGCGGGCCGTGCGGGGAATGCGATTGCGGCCAAGCGTGGGGTCGCTTGTTCGATGTGATGCGTGAATTGGTCGGAATCGTAAAAAAGCCTGTCGTATGACAGGCTTTTTTAATTGCGGGATCGCTTAGAAATCCAGTGCGTAGCCGATCGTCAATGTGCGGCCACGTCCAGCAAAATACCGTGCATTGTCAACTTGGCCTGACTGTGAATAGTAGGTGATGTAGTTTTGGTTGAATAAGTTGGCGACACCGAATCGCAATGTGCCTTTTTGCAGCTTGTAACGCATGCTGGCATCCACCAGCGTGTAGCCTTTGAAATGAGTTGCTGGTGTATTGAAAGATTGCGTGAATGCATGCTGTGCCTGAACAAAGGACGACATTTTTTCGTTCCAGTTGGCATTCCAGCTAAGAATCACGCGCGTTGGAGCAATATTGGCACCGTCCAGTTTGCGATCTAGCGTGCCGTCACCATTACTATCGTAGCGACCGCTCGTTTGCGAATAGCCGAGCCTTGCTTGATGAATCTTGTTGATACGATACCCAGCATTGAGATCAAAGCCTCTGATTCTTGTGGCCTCCCGAGCCAGGATGTACACACCATTGACGCTCTCGACACGCGTGCCGAGCGGAGACGTGGACTCGAATACGCTGGCTTCCATGTCCCATGGCCCTTTTTTGTAGCGTGCCCCGAATTCCTTGCTTTTGGTGAGGACCGGTGAAAGGGTGTTCAGGCTACTTACGCTCTGTCCAGGAGTATCGATGCCTCGTAGAACCCGACCGACATCTGGCATGCCAAAGCCTTCTGAATAGCTACTGAACAAGGTCAAGCTGTCAGTAGGTGTCGCGACGAGGCCGATGTTATAAAGCGTTTCATTGAATTTGAGTTTGCCTCCTTCGACGGTGACGCCATTGTTGGCAGCCACAGTGCGATAGGTATCAATGCGCAGATCTGCTTTTTCACGACGGACGCCTGCGTGAATTTTCAATCTGTCGAGTAACTGAAATTCGGCTTGCGTAAAGAGGGAGATGTTGTTGTATTTGGATTCCGGCACGTAGGTGCGACCCGTGCCATATAAATCCTGCTTTCCTTGATCAAACAAGGTGTCGAACCCTGCAGTGACTTTCAATCTGCCGTCTACGAGATCAGATTTGGTCAGATTTACCTTGCTGCCGTATTTGGTCGCTGCAGAACGCGTTTGGTCATAGAGTGTGCCATCCGGTGCGATGGAGATGTCTTGGAAATTTTCTGAATTGGTTGCCCCAAACAGCCCTTCGAACTTCTGATGAAAGGCCATGGCCGATAATTCCATGCCGGCCAGGTTGTAATGATCATAGGTAACAGCCGAGGTCCAGACATCGTTCCATGGCACGGTACCAGGTGGTGTCCCTTTGACGGAAGTGGTGGGAATGCCTTGTGCGCGATTTCCATTGACCGACAGATAGCTGCCTTTCGATTTCAATTGATAGCGATTCAGCGAAAACTGCAGCCGCTGTTCGTCATCGATCCAGTAGCCGATCTTGCCCAAAAAATCGACCATGCGCGAGTCCATCAAATCGCCTTGTGTATTGTCAACGCCGATCGCGCGGCCAGCGCCGTCGCGATACAGCCCTTGATTCTCATAACCGACGGAAAACAGATAGTCGAGTTTGTCGAGCCGGCCATCGGCGCGATACGTCGTCTTGTAGTTCATGACTTCGCTATCGATGTTCGAGGTCGGCATCGTGGTTTGCACATCGACATGCTGGTTGAAGCTGCCCTTGGCCGGACGCTTGGTGATGATGTTGATAGTGCCGCCCGTTGCGCCCAGGCCGTTAATGGCATTCGCGCCCTGAATGACTTCGATGCGTTCCACCATCGCGAAATCGATCGTATGCACTTCGCGTCCCGTTGGGCGCAAGGGGTTCGATTGCGGTACGCCATCGATCAGGATCAGCGGTGTGCGCCCACGCATGGTTTCGCCGCTGCCCGTCATCTTGCCGCGGCTCGGTGAATAGGATGGGATCAGATTGCTTAATACATCCGATGTATTGGTCGACAACGTCATCTGTTGTTCGATTTCGGCCTTCTCGATGATCTGCACTGTCTGCGGCGCTTTCTCTGCTTCCATGTTCGAGCGCGAGGCGGTTACCACGATTGCCTGCATGACGGCATCATCATCCTGTTTGCTGACTGCAGGGCGCGTGACGGGTGTGGCGCTAGGCGTCAACACATAGCCGGCGGCTGTTTTGCTGGCGCTATAGCCGCTGCCACGTAGCAATTCCGCGAACCCGGCATCTACATCATGCGGACCTTGCAGGCCTGGCGATTGCAGATTGGCGACCTTGCGTGCATCGATCACGATGGCGATGCCGGCTTCCTGTGCAAAGCGGTTCAGTGTCGCGTCCAGCGGTCCCGCCGGAATGCTGTAGCTGCGCGTTTGGGCCAGAGCATCGGCTTGCAGGGTGAAGCTGCCGGCAGCAAAGAGCAAATGCAATGACAGCGCGAGTGGCGAAAGCGTGCGCTGGATAGTGAGATGTTTTCTGAGGTACATGCGAGTTCCTTTTTGTTGGCTTCATTGACCTAGACGAGCCAAAACAAAAAAGTGGAACTGTCGCCTGCAAATAATCTGCTACCTGATTGGTAAGGGTCTTGATAGATTCGGTCAGGATGATTGTGGCGCTTTCAGCTTTGGTTCCGACTCCGGCTTCGAATTCTGATTGGAAGCCGGCTTCACATCGATCCACACCAGACGCGAGGTGAAAGAACGCATACGCAGTTCCGGAAAGTTGGCTTGCAGAAGTTGTAATGCCTGATCGGGATGGTCGAGCGGTAGCACGCCTGAGACACGCAAATGCGCGAGTGCCTTGCTGTCGTATTGAAGACGGCCCGGGCGATAGCGGCTCAATTGACGCAGCACTTCGGGCAAGGGTTGATCCTGTACCACCAGACGATGCTGTTGCAGGCTTTCTTCGACGCGAGGCGCATCCATGGATGCAATCCGCTCGATACCTTGTGGCTGGAATTCGACGCGCTGCCCCGCGGCGATTACCGTCCCCGCAGTGGGTCCGCGTTTTTGTTCATCTGCGGTTTGCACAAGCACGCGCGATTCGAACATATTCAGTACGGTGCGATCACCGCCGTGGCTGACGGCAAAGCGCGTACCGAGTGCGCGAATGCGCGCCAGCGGCGTTTGCACGATGAAGGGACGTGCGGCGTCCTTGGCAACGTCTACGCGGATATCGCCCTCCAGCAACACCAAGGTGCGGCTGTCAGCATTGAATTGCACGTTGACCGCGCTGCTGCCACTCAGTGTGATGCGCGTGCCATCTTCCAGCGTGCGCGTCAGCCACTGGCCTTCGCTGGTCCGCAGATCGGCCAGTAACTGCGACGGTGGCGGTGCATCCAGTGCAAACCAGGACGGAACGCCGATGGCCATGGCAAGCACGAAGGTACGGATAAACGTTCTGCTACGTCCGCTTTTGCGTTTCGCCGCGACGGCGTGCAATGCCGCATGCGCAGGCCGCACATCCTCGTTGTTCTCTTGCCGTATCGATTGCATGCGCTCGATCAACTGTTCGATGCGTGCGGCGGCTTCTGCATGGCGTATATCGCTGGCTTTCCATTCGGCAAAGCCATGTTGCGCTTGCTGGCGTTCATGGGCATCGTCAGCGGTCAGGCGCATGATCCATGTCGCAGCCAGTTCGTTGATTTGTCGGTTCGATGATTCGCTCATGTCAATAATCCAGCGAATGCGTGCAGTGTGCCAAGGCCTGCACCAGATATTTCTGGATCATTCTGGTCGATACGCCGAGCTGGTTTGCAATGGCGGCGTGTGTGAGGCCATCAAGGTAATGCAAGAGGAACGCCTGTCGCGCATTGGCCGACAAGCGCTCTAGCACAGCGTCGATTTCCACCAGTGCCTGCACTGTTTGCAGGATGCGTTCCGGTGAAGGGCTGCTATCGCTATGCAGGGCGAATGCCTGCAATGCTTCCAGATACGCCGTTTCGATGAGTTGATGGCGGGCCTGATCAACCAGCAAGCGTTTTGCGGTGGTCGTCAGATACGCGCGCGGTTCGCGCATGGCAAGCAAGGCGTCGCGTGAGGCGATGATGCGCACAAAGGTATCCTGCGTCAGATCGGCAGCCTGATGAGCGCAGCCGAGCTTGCGACGCAGCCAGCCGAACAGCCAGCCTTGATGCTCGCAATACAAGTCATGCATTTTTTCCTGCAACGCGGTGTCAGTTGCCGCCATCCGTTCTCCGTGGGCACGGGCGTGTGCAATTGTATTAAGAATCGTTCTCATTATAAAGTAAGGCGACTGCTGCATCCAAACGGACGTGGTGTGCGATCCACAAAGGATTTCCGCAAAGAAAAAGGGGCCTTGCGGCCCCTTTATGTTCGATCTTCGCAGAGGATCAGTTGTACAGCACACTCGGCAACCACAGACCGATGCCAGGGAATAGATACAGTATGATCAGTGCAATGATCTGAATTCCCATGAACGGCAGCATGCCAAGGAAAATCTGGTTCAGCGTCACATGCGGTGGTGCCACGCCTTTCAGATAGAACGCCGACATGGCGACCGGCGGCGACAGGAAAGCCGTTTGCAGATTCAGCGCAACCAGCAGGCCGAAGAACAGCGGATCAATGCCGAAGTGCGGCAGCAGCGGAACGAAGATCGGCATGAAGATCACGATGATCTCGGTCCATTCGAGCGGCCAGCCCAGCAGGAAGATGATGACTTGCGCCAGGATCATGAACTGGATCGGTGTCAGGTCCATGCCGAGTACCCAGTCGTTGATGATTTCCTGTCCACCCAGCAGCGCGAATGAGGCCGAAAAAATCGACGAACCCACGAACAGCCAGCACACCATCGCACTGGTTTTTGCGGCAAGGAAAGCCGACTCGCGCAACATCGTCAGATTAAAGCGCCGGTAGGCAATTGCTAGCAGTGCGCCGCCAAAGGCACCCATTGCAGCTGCTTCAGTCGGTGTGGCAAGACCAAGCACAATGGAGCCGAGCACTGCCATGATCAGCAGCGCGAGCGGGAACAGCGAACCCAGCAGCATCTTGAAAATCTCAAGACGTGCGAACGTCAGCAGTGCATAGAACAGCAGCAATGGTGCAAGCAGAATGCAGAAGGCAATCCAGTAGGCAGTAGGTGCAGGTTTTCTGCCCGCCTGCTCTGCGGCTTTCTGCTCGGGTGCCGCATTGCTATCCTGCATCATGGGTTCTGCTGGGGCTGACGCACTTTCCATTGCCGTACCTGGCGGTTCGGCCAGACCTTCGTTGCTGCCGGTCGTAGTCCCTGCTTCTTGCGCAGTCAATGGCGGTTCCATCAAGCCATTCGATTCGCTGGTACTGGCAGCAGGCGGCTCGCCAAAGCTGTCGCTAACGGGTGGTTCGGCCAGGCCGCCATGACTAGAAGCATCATCCCCCACATCGAACGACATCTCCGTCATGTCCACCGGCCCGGCATCCGGAACGGTAACCATGCGATAGGTGAAACCCATCACAAGCGCGAAAGCCAGCGCTGGCAACAACGCAATACCGAGCTGCCCAAGCAGCGTGCGTGACGACACCCCGGCATCGTTGGCGCGGCGGCCCTTGATGGCACCGATCAGTCCGGGCAATGCGCGTTGACTCACGGTTTGCGAGATCTTTTCTGCATAGGCCGGAAGCGCCACACGGCGTTCCTCTGGCGGAAGCGGTGGTGCCATGCTGGGTCGCAACTTGGCCAGAATGATGACGTAGCCGATGTACATCACCGTCAGCAGAATGCCGGGAAACAGTGCGCCTGCATACAATTTAACAACCGAGACGCCGGCTGTTGCGCCATACACGATCAGCAGCACCGACGGCGGGATCAGGATGCCAAGGCAGCCGCCTGCCGTGATCGAGCCGGCCGACAGTTGCGTGCTGTAGCCCGCCTTGAGCATCGCCGGCAGTGCCAGCAAGCCCATTAGCGTGACGACCGCACCGACGATACCCGTTGCCGTCGCAAACACGGCGCAGGTAACGATGGTCGCAACAGCCAGTGATCCCGGCACGCGTGCTAGGGCGATGTGCAGGCTCTTGAACAGTTTCTCGATTAGGTTGGCGCGCTCGACCAGATAGCCCATGAAGATGAATAGCGGGATCGAGATCAGCACGTCATTGGCCATGACCGAATAGGCGCGTTGCACCATCAGATCCAGCGTCAGTGTCGTCGCCATCGACGGGTCGCGACTGTGAAATGCAAACCACGCGAAGATCACACCCATGCCCATCAGCGTAAAGGCTGTGGGAAAGCCGAGCATGATGGCAACCACGACCAGTGCCAGCATCAGCAGGCCGAGGTGGCCGTTGGTGAGATTCTCGGGGGATGGCATCAGGACCGCGATCGCAATCACGATCGCGAACAGGATGGTCAGGCCGAACCAGGCTTCTTTTTTCATGCATGGCCTCCGTGTTGCTGTTTTTCTACCAAGGCACGATCGGCTTCGGCGATATCGCGATCCGTGGTGCTGACCATGGATTTGAGCTTGTCGACATCGACTTCCTCGACGTCCTGCTCACGGCTTGGCCACTCGCCATTGCGCAGGCAGACAATGCAGCGCACGATCTCGACCACGCCTTGCAGGATCAGCAGTACGCCGGCAATCGGGATGACGACCTTGAACGGATACAGCGGCGGGCCGTTGGCTGTCAGCGTCGAGTGTTCGCGAATCGCGATCGATTCGGCAGCGTAGTCATAACCCGCCCAGATGAGCGCGATGATGCCGGGGATGAAGAACAGGAAATACAGCGCCAGATCGAGCCCGGCCTGCAGGCGTGGCGGGAAGAAGCCATACAGCACGTCGCCGCGCACATGGCCGTTCTTCGCCAGCGTATAGGCACCGGCCATCATGAAGGTGGTGCCGTACATCATGATCATCAGGTCGAATGACCAGGGATTGGGGGCGTTGAGCACGTAGCGTGAAAACACTTCCCACGAAATGAGCAGTGTCAGCGCCACGATCAGCCAGGAAAACGCCTGACCAACCAGGGTGCTGAGCTTGTCGATCAAAAACAGGACTTTCCGCATACCAGCCTCCGATTCCATAACAGGAACGTGCGCCGTTTGCGCGGCACACGTTGTTCAGGCACGGCCCGCTTGCACAGGCCGTGATGGATCACGGAGAGGTCAACCCTTCTTCGGTGCAGCCTTCATGAAGTAGTGGTTGTAGGCCATGCGACGATTGTTGTTGGTGTCCATGTCCCACTTCATCGCGCGGGCTGCAAAGTCGCGTTGCGATTTCTCGACTTCCTTGAACAGCGCATTGTCGGAACCCTTCTTCGCCACGATGTCGTCCCAGATCTTGAGCTGTTGCTGTAACAGCGTGTCCGGTGTCTTGTAGAATTTGACGCCATCTTTCGCTGCCATGTCGCGATAGTCGGTCGAGTAGCGGTCGATTGCCTTCCACGACATATCGGCCGATGCTGCTTCGGAAGCATTCTGGATGATGGCCTTCAGCTTGGCAGGCAGACCGTTGTACTTGGTCTTGTTGAAGCTGATGTCGAACTGTTCCGAGCTTTGGTGGAAGCTCTGCAGCATGCAGACCTTGGAAACGTCGGGGAAGCCGAGTACGCGATCCGAACTGGCGTTGTTGAATTCGGCACCGTCAAGCAGGCCGCGATCCAGTGCCGGTACGATCTCACCGGCCGGCAGCGCATTCACGGCCGCACCCATGGCGGTGAACAGATCGATGGCGAGGCCGTTGGTACGGAACTTCAGGCCCTTCAAGTCTTCCGGCTTGGTGATCGGTTTCTTGAACCAGCCCAGCGGTTGCGTCGGCATCGGGCCGGACAGGAAGGAAATCACGTTGGCGCCGATCTGCGTATACAGTTTTTCGAGCAGTTCGCGGCCGCCACCGTATTTATGCCATGCCAGCACCATGTTGGCATCCATGCCGAACACCGGGCCGGACGTCCACAGTGCAATCGCTGCCTGCTTGCCGTAGTTGTAACCCATCACGCCGTGGCCGCCATCCAGCGTGCCCTTGGAAACCGCATCCAGCAAGCCGAAGGCCGGTACCACGGCACCTGCCGGCAGCACTTCGATTTTTAGTTCGCCGCCGGTCATGTCATTGACCTTCTTGGCAAAGTCGAGCGCGAATTCGTGGAAGATATCCTTGGCTGGCCAGGTACTCTGGAAGCGCAGGTTGGTCGTCGTTTGTGCGGTCGAGACCATTGGAAAAGCAAGCGCGGCTGCGGCAGCGCCACCGACTGCGGTGGTGCCGATGAATTTGCGGCGCGAGGAAGTCGCTGCGGATTGCGGCTTCTTTTGATCGTGATTCGATTTCATTGTCTGTCTCCTGTCGTTTTAATTAGAGTGGAACGCTGAACATCAAAGGGAAAAGCAGAAACGGAAATTCTTCCGATACGGCTTGGCACGTCAAATAGCAAAATGGCAGGCAGGCCTGACCAGGGAAGAGATGAAGGTGGCGGGACTCCTTTCGTCAAATCAGGGCGTCGTGCGACGACGCCATGCAGCAAGGGAGAAGCGGAAGCGATGTCTGGCATCACATCCGCAATCGGATCGCCAGACTACGGCGGACACCGACTTGAGACGATTGTAACGGACGCTTTACGAAGATTGGATGGTTTTTTTACGTGATCCCCATATCGCGTACCCGTGCATTATCGTGCGCACTTTCTTACGGGATGCTTACAGGTGCATGTATGTAGAGAACATTCGTCAATATCGCTGCCGTGAAGGCCGTTGCCATGCGGGTTTTGCACCGGGTATGCATCACGTGCACTAAGGCTGGCGATAGAGAAAGTTGGTGATGGATACGATTGTCCGAGAATAAAGCGGCAAGCATGGACTGTGCAATGCTTGCGGCATGCTGCGGGAACGAACCGATCAGCTTGGATGATTGCCCTGCTGTACGCCGAACAAGGTAGAGAAAATTTCCAGCCCCGTGGCATTGAGTGCTGCGAAGCGTCGTCCATCGTCGTGTGCGCGCATGTCCACGATGCCGGCGTTGTCGAATTCATTGAGTACGCGCAGCAGCGTGGTCATCGGAATGCAGGTGCGTTTGCTGAGTTTGGCGAGTGACCAAGGCGCATCGCCGGCTTCCTGCGCGGCTTCCCAAAGATGGCGCAAGATCGTCACTTTGATCGGGTCGAGGCCATCGTGCTCCTCGGTGGATTGCTGTGGGGCTGTCATCGGCAAGTCTCCGGGTATCGAGGAACGTGCAGCATTCTGTGGGAAGCATCAGTGGCGTAATCGATATCTTGCAATCGATTATAGGGAGCGCCCGACCTGGCATCAACCGCAGGCTGTCATCACGCATCGAGGGTGATGGCCGCAAATCCGGTCGTGCCTGCCTAATTGTGTAACAGATCGGCGGCAAGTTGCCCAATGGTCTTGATGGCTTCGTCGATTTCACGCGTCCATGCATAGCTGTAGTTCAGCCGAATGAAATGGCGATAGCTGTCGCTGACGGAAAACATGGTGCCGGGGCCGATGGTGATGCCACGCGCCAGTGCCTGCTCGTAAAGCTTCATGGAGTCGATACCGAGCGGCAGTTCAATCCACAAGACATATCCGCCACGTGGCTGTGACGTGCGTGTGCCCGCCGGGAAAAAGCGCTGTACCGCGGCACGCATCATGTTCGCCTGTTGCGCGAACAGCTTGCGCACCTGACGCAGATGGTGCTCGTAGCCATCCAGTTCCAGATACTCGGCAATGGCCTGTTGCGGGATGGTCGGCGTGGTAAGTGTGTTGAGGAATTTCAGCTTCTCGACCTGATCGCGATACCGCCCCGGCAGCGCCCAGCCGATGCGTGACACGGTCGTCAGGCTCTTGGAGAACGAGACGCAGTGCATCACATAGCCTTCGGTATCGTACGACTTGAGCGAACTCGGATGGGCGTCGCCGAAATACAGTTCGTTGTACACATCGTTCTCGATGACCGGTACCTTGCGCTCGGTCAGCAATGCCACCAGTTCACGCTTTTTTGCATCGGGCATCTGAAAGCCCAGCGGATTCTGGAAATTCGGCATCACCATGCAGGCGGCGATCGGTTGTGCATCCATCACCTTGCGCAAGGCATCGAGATCCATGCCTTCCTGCGGATGCGTGGCAATCTCGATCGCCTTCATGCCCATGCGTTCGATGGCGTGCAGCATCGCGTAAAAAGTCGGCGATTCCACCGCCACCGTATCGCCGGTTTTCCCCACAGCTTGCAGACACAGGTTGATGGCTTCGGTCGCGCCGATGGTGACGACGATTTCATTGGGATCGATGGCCGTGCCGTTTTCCAGATAGCGGCGGGCAATCTGCCGAATCAATTGCGGATTGCCCGGCGGCAGGGCATCGGTCACGCCCCACTGCGAACGACGACGCGCGATGCCGTAGGCGCGACGATTGATTTTCTCCGATGGGAAAAGTGCAGGGTCGGGATAGGGCGAGCCGAGCGGAATGGCTTCGTGCGCACTGATCGACCGTAAGGTCGAGAGCACCAGCCGGCTAACATCCACATGCGAAGAAACATTGATCGGTTGCGAAGTACGCAATTCCGGTTGTGCGGCGCGCGGCGATTCGCGTACGAAATAACCGGATTGCGGGTGACTCTCGATCAGTCCCCTGCTTTCCAGTAGCAGATACGCGTGAACCACCGTGGTGATGCTCAATGCGTGATGCTGGCTCATCTGTCGAATGGAAGGCAGGCGTTCCCCCGCGCGAAACACACCGCGCGCAATTTGTTCTTCAATCTCGTTTGCCAGTTTTTCGTACAGCTTCAATGCATGCCTCGATGTTCGGGATAACCACGATCACAGTCATGTCTCTTTTTGCATGACTTATGTCTCGTATTCATTGCCTAAATATTGTGCAGAAAACAATCGCCAACTGTACTCTTTTTATTTGGGGAGATGTGTATGCCCATCCTGTCGGCAGGGAGTTTTAATCTTGCGATCAAGCGGTGAACATGCAGGAAAAAATGCTTCATGCATGCAACCGTGCCTTCATGACAAGGTGTGATCGCCATGCAAAAAGTGAAATCCAAATCCAGTATCGAACCCTATCACCACGCAGCGGGTGGCTGGGGTGCGGTCAAATACGTTGCCATCAATCTCATCAAGGAAAAGGTGGCCGGCGGCAACTACCGCACGCTGTTCAAGCAGAACCAGCCGGAAGGTTTCGATTGCCCCGGTTGCGCCTGGCCGGACCGCGAACACGCATCCACTTTTGAATTTTGCGAAAACGGTGTGAAGGCCGTTGCGGCCGAAGCGACGACCAAGCGCGTGACGCCCGCCTTCTTTGAAAAGAACACGGTCAGCGCCTTGCTAGAACAATCCGATTACGAGCTCGAACAGCACGGCCGCCTGACCGACCCCATGGTGTACGACGTCAGTAGCGACAAATACGTCCCGATCGCATGGAACGATGCCTTCCAGTTGATCGCCGCACATCTCAACAAGCTGCCGCATGCCGATCGGGCCGCGTTCTACACATCGGGCCGTGCCGGCAACGAAGCGGCATTCGTCTATCAATTGTTCGTGCGCATGTTCGGTACTAATAACTTCCCCGATTGCTCGAACATGTGCCACGAAGCTACCAGCCGTGGTTTGCCCGGCACTGTGGGCGTGGGTAAAGGAACGGTCACGCTGCACGATTTCGAACAGGCCGACACGCTGCTGATCTTTGGCCAGAACCCTGCCACCAATCATCCGCGCATGCTGGGCGAACTGCGTGAAGCCTCCAAGCGTGGTGCTGTCATCGTCTCGATCAATCCCTTGCGCGAGCGTGGCCTCGAACGTTTCACCGATCCGCAAAGCATGGTCGAGATGCTGACCATGTCGAGCACCAAGATCGCATCGACATTCATCCAGCCCAAGCTCGGTGGCGATTTTGCTCTGATCAAGGCGGTTGCCAAACGCACGCTGGAGCTTGATGACGATGCCCGCGAAGCCGGCAAGGAGCGCGTGCTGGATGTCGCTTTCATCGCTGAGCACACACATGGTTTTGCCGCCTTCGCAGACGACTTACGCATGCAGGACTGGCAGGAGCTGGTCGACGAATCCGGTGTTTCGCGCGAGGAGATCGAAGCGCTCACACGTATCTACGTCAACGGCAAGCGTGTCATCGCTACTTGGGGCATGGGCATCACGCAGCACAAGCATTCGGTGCAAACGGTGCAACTGCTTTCCAACCTGCTCATGATGCGCGGCAATATCGGCCGCGAAGGTGCCGGCTTGTGCCCGGTGCGCGGGCATTCGAATGTGCAGGGCAACCGCACGGTTGGCATCGAAGAAAAACCGTCGCAGGCGTTTCTCGATCAGCTCGGCAAGGTCTTCGACTTTGCGCCACCGCGTGAACACGGGCTGGATGTGGTGGAAACCGTGCAAGCCATGCTCGATGGTGAAGTAAAAGTCTTCATAGGCCTTGGCGGCAACTTCGCCATGGCCACGCCCGATACGCCGTGTACCTTCAATGCCCTGCGCTCGTGTGAGCTGACCGTACACATCACCACCAAGCTCAACCGCAGTCATCTGGTGCATGGCAAGGCGGCGCTGATCCTGCCGACGTTGGGTCGTACCGAGATCGACGTGCAGAATGGTGTGCCGCAGGGCGTCACGGTTGAGGATTCGATGAGCATGGTGCACATCTCCTACGGCATGAACAAGCCGGCTTCGGCCAACCTCATGTCGGAAACCGCCATCGTCGCCAATATCGCGCATGCCACGCTGGGATCGGGCAAAGTGGATTGGCTCGGCTACGCGGCTGATTACGACCGTATCCGCGATGCCATCGAAAGCGTGTTCGACGGATTTGAAAACTACAACAAACGCATCGCCCAGCCCGGCGGCTTTCATCTGCGCGTGGCGGCCCGCGAACGCGAATGGCAAACCGATACTGGCAAGGCCAATTTCATTGCACATGCGGTGCAACTCGATACACCGATTCGTCGCGCCAGAGCAGCGCATGGTGAAAAACTGATGACGCTCATGACCACACGTTCGCATGACCAGTACAACACCACCATCTACGCGCTCGACGACCGTTATCGCGGCGTGTTCGGCCAGCGGCGCGTGGTGTTCATCCATCCCGAAGATATCGCCATGCTGGGTTTCAAGGCGGGCGACTGGGTCGATATGGCAACGGTGTGGGAAGACGGTATCGAGCGCCGCGCCGATCGCTTCCTAGTGGTGGCCTACGACATTCCGCGCGGTTGCATCGGCGCCTACTATCCGGAAACCAATCCGCTGGTACCGCTGCACAGTACGGGCGACATCTGCAATACGCCAACCTCGAAATCGATCCCGGTATTGCTCACCCTATCGCAACAGCTTTTTCAGTCATCCGCACAGAAAGACATGGCGCTGGCAGCCTGATCGTTGCCAGCCCATCTTCCCGCCGCCTGTTCACAAGACAGGCGGTTTTTTTATTTGAAGATGTGCTGAACGAAAGGATAAAGGGAGAGGACGCATGCATATCCACCCAGCCATGCCGCGTGCCGTCATGAAGGAAGAAAAGAGGGATTGTTATCCTTGATGAGAATAAGGAAAAGAATGAACGGCCATGAAATCGGGATGAAGCGTACAGCATCAACAGACCATCTTGGCGGTGGTTGCAGGCCGAGTACTACAGCCAGTAAAGGGCGGTTGCAGCCAGCAATATGCGTCCCTGCGGGGTATGCAAGACCGGGCCGCGCAAGCTTTCGCTGAGAGAGCGATTAAGGCAGTTCATGCTGTATTACGGTAATAAAAAATCCCGACAACCGTAAAGGCTCGTCGGGATTTTTTGCAGGAATGTTTCAGTAGTTTATTTCGCGGTTTTCTTGGCAGCGACCTTCTTTGCTGCCGGCTTTTTCGCTGCCACTTTTTTTGCCGCTTTCTTGGCCGGTGCTTTTGCCGTCGATTCGGCGGCACCCTCTTCCACCTCGGCGGCTGCCTTGCCCTTGGCCGGCGCTTTTTCCTTGCGCGGTTCGAACTCGAAGCTCACCTTGCCATCCTTGCCCTTGACCAGATAGGCCTTGAAGGCGCGGCGTGTGCGTTGCGAGATGAAGCCGGGCAGCAGATCGGTCTTGCCGTCGTTGAGCAGCTTGCGCATCTGCTCGGGCAGGATTTCCTGTTGCAGGATGATGCGGCCGCTGCGGAAATCACAGGTCTTCGGTTTGGCAACCGAGTTTTCGCAGACATAAGACAGTGGTTGTTCGTACACGCCACCGGCACATTTCGGACAGGGGCCGAGCGAGGTTTGATCGCTGAAATCAACCGGTTCTGCGTTCTCGTCATCGTCGTTCTGGCCGAAATCGAATTCGAGTTTGAAGTTGTTGATGTCTTCATCGCGTGAGATTTTCAGCACGGCAGCGAAGGGGCGTCCCATCTTGGAGCGGAAGCCTTGCAGCGGTCCGATGGTGCGATTGGCTAGCAACTCTTCGACTTCGGCGATCTCGAACTGGCGACCACCGGGAACCTTGGTCATCGAGAATTCGCATTTGGTGCAGGCAAAGCGACGATAGTTTTCCTTCACCACGCCGCCGCAGTTGGGGCATGGTGTCTGCAAGGTCGTGTAGTCGCCGGGAATCGTGTCGTTGTCGTATTCCTTGGCGCGCTTGACGATGATCTGCGCCATCTGCGCAATCTCGCGCATGAATTCGTCGCGACTGATGTTGCCGCGCTCGATCTGCGACAGCTTGTACTCCCATTCACCGGTCAATTCGGGTTCCGTCAGTTCATCTACACCGAGGCCGTGCAGCAGTGTCATGAGCTGGAACGCCTTGGCAGTCGGAATCAGTTCACGACCTTCGCGCAGCAGGTATTTTTCGGTCAGCAGACCTTCGATGATGGCCGCGCGCGTGGCTGGTGTGCCGAGGCCTTTGCCGGCCATCGCATCGCGCAGTTCACCGTCATCGACGAGCTTGCCGGCCCCTTCCATTGCCGACAGCAGCGTGGCTTCCGAATAGCGTGCTGGCGGTTTGGTGACGAGGCCGTTGGCAACCACCGATTCGGTCTGCACTTTTTCATCCTTGGCGACCGGAACCAGATTGCCGCTGTTTTCGCCATCCTTCTCTTCATCCACATCCTTGCCATAGACCGCCAGCCAGCCCGGATTGGTCAGCACCTTGCCTTCGGTCTTGAACTGATGGCCCGAAACTTCGGTAAAGCGCGTTGTGACCTGGAATTCGGCAGCCGGGAAGAAGATCGCCATGAAGCGGCGCGTCACGAGGTCGTACAGTTTCTGTTCCGGCTCGGACAGATTCTTCGGCGCTTGCGTGGTCGGAATGATCGCAAAGTGATCGCTGATCTTCGTGTTATCGAAAATGCGCTTGTTCGGCTTGACCCAGTTATTCTTGGTGATCTGCTTGGCGAACTGGTGGTAGTTGTTGTTCTCGGCCAGATTTTCCAGCGTTTCCAGCACGGTCGGCAGATAGTCTTCCGGCAGATGGCGCGAATCGGTACGTGGGTAGGTCAGCACCTTGTGCTTTTCATACAGCGCCTGCGCCAGACCCAGCGTGTTCTTGGCCGAGAAACCAAAGCGTGCATTGGCTTCGCGTTGCAGGCTGGTCAGATCGAACAGCGCCGGTGCCATCGAGGTAGTCGGCTTGGATTCTTCCGTAACCACGCCGATCTTGCCACGGCAGGCGGCGACGATCGATTCGGCTGCAGCCTTGCTCCACAAACGTTCGGCACGTTTTTCGGGATCGGTTTCGTCCTTCTTGAACTTGGTGTCGAGCCAGCGGCCTTGATAGATACCGGCGGCGCAGACGAATTCGGCGCGCACTTCCCAGTAATCGCGCGGGATGAATTTCTTGATCTTTTCTTCGCGCTCGACCACGATCGACAGCGTTGGCGTCTGCACGCGACCGACGGTGGTCAGGTAGAAACCGCCTTCCTTTGAATTGAAGGCCGTCATGGCGCGCGTGCCGTTGATGCCGATCAGCCAGTCGGCTTCGCTGCGGCTGCGTGCGGCATCGGCCAGCGGCAGCATTTCCTTGTCGTCGCGCAGGTTCTTGAACGCTTCGCGAATCGCGGTGGGCGTCATCGATTGCAGCCACAGGCGCTTGATCGGTTGCTTGGCTTTTGCATATTGCGCGATCAAACGGAAAATCAGTTCGCCTTCCCGCCCCGCGTCACATGCGTTGATGAGGCCGGTGACATCCTTGCGCTTGATCAGCTTGTTCAGTACCTTGAGGCGCGATTCGGTCTTGGCAATCGGATTCAGCGCGAAGTGCGGCGGGATCATCGGCAGATGGGTGAAGGTCCATTTGCCGCGCTTGACGTCGTATTCCTCAGGTACCGCGATCTCGACCAGATGGCCGACGGCGGACGATAGAACGTATTCGTCGGATTCGAAGTACTCATCGTGCTTGGTAAAGCCGCCGAGCGTCTTCGCGATATCGTTCGCGACGGATGGCTTCTCGGCAATGATGAGAGTTTTTGTCATATTAAATAGAGAATCTCGAAAGAAACGCGACAAACTGCGCGCAGTGCGCCTGAATGAACTTGCCGGAAAGACAGGTTTCAGTGCGGTACGGGAAAGATACGAACAAGTCGGACCCGTCAAGCGGGCAATGATAAGCGTGTTGCGACAAAAACCGCAAGCGGCAGCCGGCTGAAGGCGTTGAGACGGGGTGTTTCTGCTGGTTTGTTGCCGGAAAGGCCACGCCGTGGGCATGGCCGGCAATGCGGATCAGTGCAGCATGCGTGGCGGCGCATCTTCGTCATCGACGAACAGTTCGTCAAAGATCAGACCGTCCGGTTCCTTGCCTTGGCTCCACAGCACCATCAGAACGATGACCTTGAGCTTGTCGAGCGAAATCGGTGACTCGGCGGCAGCCAGTGCACGTTCGACGATGATTTCGCGCTGCACCGGATTGATCAGCTTGGCTGATTCGAGAAATTGGATGAAGCCGATGCCGGGCGTGCCGATCACATCGATCTCGCGGTTGACGTAAAGGCGGAAGCCGAAGGAAAACGCGGTCTGGTGCGGGAAGGAGTCGGAGTAGGCGTCGTTGGCTTGTGCCAGCGCCGTGAGCCAGCCCAGTGCCTTGGCGATTTCGTCTTCCTCGAAACCAATGGCGGAAAGTTTCTTCACCAGCACATCGGATTCCGGGCAGGCATCAGGCCGGTAATAGGTTTCGTACAAATAAACTAGAACATCAAACATGGCTTCACCGTAGCGCTTGGGTTAGGGAAACATTCCGGAAGAATGTCGCCAGGATCGGATGCACAAAAGTCATGTTCACATCTTCATGACACCAGCGGCAGATCAAGTAGCGCTTACTTGGTCCAAGCATACCTGAAAATATCCGGGGTCGAAAAAAAAGACGGGGTTTGTTGCGCGGGCGCGATGTTCAAAAGGAAAACAAATGCCAGGATGAAAAGGCTTTCGTTTGCAGGATGGCATGCAAGCATGTCGCACCAGCAACGAATCGGCACAAAGTGGTGTTGGTAACGCTTAATCGAGGCGACGCACCATGCCGCCGGGCAGCATTTCGGCGCGTCCTTCGAGTTCGAGATGCAGCAGCTCGGTTTGGATTGCGGCTGCATCGAGCGCGCAGCGCGTGGCAAGTGTATCGATATGCACGGGATCGAATCCCATTGCCTGCAAGACCGGATGATCGATGGTGATGTCCGGTATGGCATTGTTTGTGGACATCGTCGCCGCGCCTTGCGGCAGGTATTGCAGTTCTTCGAGAATGTCCTGCGCCGATTCGACAAGCTTGGCACCCTGCTTGATCAATTGGTGACAACCTTTCGACAGCGGCGAATGGATCGAGCCGGGAATGGCGAACATGTCTCGCCCCTGTTCCGCTGCCATGCGTGCCGTAATCAGTGAGCCCGATTGCAGCGCCGCTTCGACCACCAGCACGCCGCGTGCAAGGCCGCTGATGATGCGATTGCGGCGTGGGAAGTTGCTGGCAATCGCCGGTGTGCCGAGTGCGTATTCGCTGAGCAGGCAACCCTGTTCGGCAATGCGATGCGCAAGCGCACGATTGCGCGCCGGATAAACGATATCGGCACCAGTGCCGATGACGGCAATCGTCGCGCCCTGTCCTTGCAAGCCGCCTTGGTGTGCGGCCGTATCGATGCCGAGCGACATGCCGGAAACGATGGTCATGCCAGCCTGGCTCAAGGTTTCGGAAAACTTGCCGGCATTGGCGATGCCTTGCGCGGTGGCATTACGGCTGCCGACCACGGCCAATGCTGGTTGCGCCAGCAGGGCATGCTGACCCTTGGCGTACAGCAGGATCGGCGGATCGGGAATTTCGAGCAGTTGGCGCGGGTAGTCGTGATCGGCCAGTGTGAAAATCCGATTGCCGGGTTGTGCCGCCCATTCCTGCGTGCGCTCGCGTTGCTGCGATTGTTCTGTGGAAGGCGACGTCAGCAATGCGCGCGCGATGCGTTCGCTAACGACTTTGCAAAGGGCGGCATGATCGGCGGCGAAGATTTGTTCTGGCAGGCCGAATGCCCCGAGCAGTCGCCTCGCGGTTTCGCTGCCGACGCCCGGCGTCTGCAGCAAACGCAGCCACATCGCGAGATCATCTTCAGGCCACTGCATGCGGACCTGATAAGACATTGCTTGCGCGCGGGTAGGCGATCATCCGTGTCGCTTATTCAGGCGAGCTGACGACGTCGCCAACCTGCACCGTATCGCGTACCTGCAACACCAGCCCATAGCTGATGTTGTTGAAGACACGGAAAACGAACAATCGGCCATAACGTTCATCCGGCAGCTTGATGGTTTCCTTTTCAGTGCTGGTGCGGTCACGCATGGTGCGGCCCAAACGCTGCAATTCCAGCACGGTGCCAATGTCGAGGCCATCGTTGCGACCACGATTGATGGTGACAATCTGGTTCTGCCCGGCTTGTGAAACGCCGTTGTAAATCGAGACGATTTGCCCTTGCAGTGGCTGTGCAGGTGGATGTGGCACATAGTTGATAAAGGGTGTCGGTTCGATCGGCAGCAGGCGATCGCCCACGCCCATTTCCTGCTTGACGCTGGTGACGACGAAGGTATGCGGCTGGTTTTCTTCGGTGCTGGTGCGCTTGAGCAGCATGGTGCCGAGGAAGGCGGCTTCGTAGCCGATCACCTTGCCGGTCGAAGGATCCTTGAGCGGTTTGCCGGAGCGGAAGACGCGGAATTCCTTGTTGTCGCCCAGATCGCCGCGTACATACGCCGTGTCATCATTGCCGACGACGACGCGCTGTTCACGTGTGGCGACGATGCGCGGCGTGCCGGCCAGTTCATCGGCATCGACAATCAGCGGCTCGGTCAGGAACTGGCCGATCTCGCGCAGCGATACCGACGCGATGGCCTGATTGCCAGCTTCTTCGCTACGAATGCGGGGAGACAGGCGTACGGTCGCTGTCGCGCCGTCTGCGGCGCTTGCGCTACCGTCACCGATGCGCAGGCGACCTTGGGCGCGATCGAAATAGACGATCTGCCCCGGATAGATCCAGTGCGGATTGCGAATCTGGTCGCGATTCAGGTTCCAAACCTGTGGCCAGCACCAAGGTTTTTCGAGAAAACGTCCCGAGATGTCCCACAGCGTATCGCCGCGCACGACCACGTGACGGTCCGGCGCATCGGCGCGGAAGGCGCAACGTGCCACATTGGCGTCGGTGCTGGTCTGGGCTTGGGCTGTAGGAACGAAGGCGGAGGCAAGTACGAGGAGAAGGGCAGCTGTGCTAAAATTTTTCATGGTGTGTCCGGTTGTTTCGACCAATTCTGACGCCATTTGAGTCGTGTGCTGCTGCAGGTATCGAACGAGCATCCTCGTCGAAAAACTTGCCGTGGTGAATCAAATTCTGCACACAAACTGTTGAAACAGCAAGAAAGCCCGTCAACCCTTCATTACCCTGTTGCGCAAAAGCCCGTATGTCTTTACTGCCTATCCTGCGATATCCCGATCCGCGTCTGCACAAGGTTGCCAAACCGGTGACCGTGTTTGATGCGCGCATCAAGAAGCTGGTCGAGGACATGGCCGAAACTATGTACGACGCGCCAGGCATCGGCCTGGCGGCGACGCAGGTCGATGTGCATGAGCAAGTGATCGTCATCGATACCTCGGAAGCGCACGATCAGTTGCGCGCCTATATCAACCCTGAAATCCTGTGGGCCAGCGAAGAAAAGCAAGTCTACGACGAAGGCTGCCTGTCGGTGCCCGGCATTTACGATGGGGTCGAACGTCCGGCACGGGTCAAGGTACGTGCCTGGGATGTGGACGGTCAGCCATTCGAAGTCGATGCCGATGGCTTGCTGGCGGTCTGCATTCAGCACGAGATGGATCACTTGCTGGGCAAGGTCTTCGTGGAATACCTGTCGCCACTCAAGCGTAATCGCATCAAGACCAAACTTGTCAAGGAAGAGCGCGAACTGGCGCGCAGTGCACAGCGCACAGCGTCACGCTGAACGACTTCCTTGCATCGAGCGGGCGACGCGAAGAAACAGGCGCGGTCGCCCGTTTTCATTTTCATTTCTGCGGATGCGATTGCCATCATGAAAATCATTTTTGCCGGTACGCCGGAATTCGCCGCCGTCGCTCTCGCTGCTTTGCATGAATCCGGCTTCGAGATTCCGCTGGTTCTTACGCAACCCGATCGCCCTGCCGGACGCGGCATGCAATTGCAGGCATCTTCCGTCAAGCAGTTTGCCGTTGCGCATGGTATTCCGGTGGCACAGCCAGTCTCGCTGCGACTCGATGGCAAGTATGCCGAGGTGGCGGCCGAGGCGCATGCGCTGTTACGCAATACGCCGCACGATGTGATGGTGGTGGCCGCCTATGGCTTGATCCTGCCGCAATCGGTGCTCGATATTCCTCCACTGGGCTGTATCAACATTCATGCTTCGCTGTTGCCGCGCTGGCGTGGTGCGGCACCGATTCATCGCGCGATCGAAGCTGGCGATGCGGAAACCGGCGTGACCATTATGCAAATGGAGTTGGGCCTGGATGCCGGCCCGATGCTGTCCATGCGCGCCCTGCCGATTGCGGCTGACGATACGACTGCCAGCCTGCACGACAAGCTGGCCGCGTTGGGTGGCGAGATGATCGTCGATACCTTGCGCCAGATGGAAAATGGGCCGCTCACGGCAACGCCGCAGCCTGACGGTGCCAACTATGCCGCCAAGATCGCCAAGGAAGAAGCTGCGCTTGATTTCACGCAGCCGGCAGCAGTACTGGCGCGCAAGATTCGCGCGTTCATGCCGTTTCCTGGCGCATCGGCCGATTTCGACGGCACGGCAGTCAAGTTCTGGCGCGCCGAAGCTGTGGCCTGCGGCGACTGGCAACCGGGCCAGGTGATTGCCGCAAATGCGCAGGATGGTGTGCTGGTTGCGTGTGGCGAGGGCGCATTGCGTGTGACGGAATTGCAGAAGCCCGGTGGCAAGCGTTTGCCAGCGGCTGAATTTCTCAAGGGGTTTCCGCTGGAAGGCGGTCAATTCTGCTAATGGCAGATGGCGGCAAATCCTTGATTTCACGTATAATTTTGCCTTTGCGCCGATTTGATTGAACAGATCAAACCAGCTTGCGGGCGCAGGACGGCAACGTGCCGTTCATCCAAATACTGCTAAAGCGGCGTTGGTGCGAAACCCGGTCCGACTGCAGGCCGGGTTTTTTGCATTTGATGCCGCCATGACATTGCCAGAGAAACGATGATGAAAACCGCTCCTTCCGATACCGAAGTCCTCCTGCGCGAATTGATGGCCAAGCGCATCCTGATTCTGGATGGCGCCATGGGTACCATGATTCAGCAGTACAAGCTGACCGAGGAAGATTATCGCGGCACGCGCTTTGCCGATCTGGCAGCAGCCGGTGTTGCGGTGCCGGAAGGACGCGAATTGTTTGTCAAGGGCAATAACGAATTGCTGTCGCTGACGCGGCCCGATGTCATCAGCACGATTCACGAACAGTATCTGGCCGCCGGTGCCGATCTGATCGAAACCAATACCTTCGGTGCCACCACGGTCGCGCAGGACGATTACCACATGGCGCATCTGGCCTACGAGATGAACGTGGTCTCGGCCAAGCTCGCGCGCGCTGCCTGCGACAAGTATTCGACACCCGACAAGCCGCGCTTCGTGGCCGGTGCGCTCGGCCCGACGCCGAAGACGGCTTCGATCTCGCCCGACGTCAACGATCCGGGCGCGCGCAACGTGACCTTCGACCAACTGGCGACGGCATATCTGGAACAGACGCGCGCGCTGGTCGAAGGCGGTGCCGATGTGCTGCTGGTGGAAACCATTTTCGATACGCTCAACTGCAAGGCAGCCTTGTTCGCGATCGACCAGTTCTTCGAGGAATCGGGCAAGCGCCTGCCAATCATGATTTCCGGCACTGTCACCGATGCGTCGGGCCGCATTCTCTCGGGCCAGACCGTGCCAGCCTTCTGGCATTCGATTCGTCATGCGCGCCCGTTGACGGTTGGCCTCAACTGCGCGTTGGGGGCCGCGTTGATGCGCCCATATGCGGAAGAATTGTCGAAGATTGCTGACACCTTCGTCTGCATTTATCCGAATGCGGGTTTGCCGAATCCGATGAGCGATACCGGGTTCGATGAAACGCCGGATGTCACCTCTTCGCTGCTGGAAGATTTTGCCAACAGCGGTTTCGTCAACATTGCCGGCGGCTGCTGCGGTACCACGCCCGATCACATTCGTGCGATTGCCGAAACGGTCAAGTCGATTGCGCCGCGCAAGATGCCGGAGATCGAACCGACGCTCAAGCTGTCCGGCCTGGAGCCGTTCGTCATCGATGATCAATCGCTGTTCGTCAACGTCGGCGAACGCACCAACGTCACAGGCTCGAAAGCGTTTGCGCGCCTGATCATCAACGAGCAATACGACGAGGCATTGGCTGTCGCACGCCAGCAGGTCGAGAACGGTGCGCAGGTCATCGATATCAACATGGACGAAGCGATGCTGGATTCGCAAGCGGCCATGACGCGTTTCCTGAATCTTGTCGCCTCCGAGCCGGATATCGCGCGCGTGCCGATCATGATCGATTCGTCGAAATGGAATGTGATCGAAGCCGGCTTGAAATGCGTGCAGGGCAAGGCCATCGTCAACTCGATCTCGATGAAGGAAGGCGAAGAAAAATTTCTGCACGAGGCGCGCCTGTGCCAGCGCTACGGTGCGGCGGTGATCGTCATGGCCTTTGATGAAAAAGGCCAGGCCGATACCTTCGAACGCAAGATCGAGATTTGCGGTCGAGCGTACTGGCTGCTGGTCAACGAATTGAATTTCCCGCCGGAAGACATCATCTTCGATCCGAACATCTTTGCTGTCGCAACCGGTATCGAAGAACATAACAACTACGCGGTCGATTTCATCAACGCGGTGCGCTGGATCAAGGAAAACCTGCCACGCGCAAAGATCAGCGGTGGTGTGTCCAACGTGAGCTTCAGTTTCCGCGGCAATGATCCTGCGCGTGAGGCGATTCACACAGTGTTCCTGTATCACGCCATCAAGGCCGGCATGACGATGGGTATCGTCAACGCCGGCATGGTCGGCGTGTACGACGATTTGCCGGCCGAGTTGCGTGAACGTGTCGAAGACGTGGTACTCAATCGTCGGGAAGATGCGACCGAACGCATGATCGAAATTGCCGCCACACTCAAGGCTGGCGACAAGAAGGAAGAAGCCACGCTCGAATGGCGTGCCGGCACGGTGCAGCAGCGCCTGTCGCACGCCCTTGTTCATGGCATTACGCAATGGATCGTCGAGGATACCGAAGAAGCGCGGCAGGAATTGCTGCATAACGGCGGCCGTCCGATCCACGTGATCGAAGGCCCGCTGATGGATGGCATGAACGTGGTCGGCGATCTGTTCGGTCAGGGCAAGATGTTCCTGCCGCAGGTTGTCAAATCCGCGCGCGTGATGAAGCAGGCCGTGGCACATCTGATTCCTTTCATCGAGGAAGAAAAGCGCCAACTCGAAATCGAAACCGGCGTGGTGTCCAAGCCCAAGGGCAAGATCGTCATTGCGACCGTCAAGGGCGACGTGCACGACATCGGCAAGAACATTGTTTCGGTGGTCCTGCAATGTAACAACTTTGAAGTCGTCAACATGGGCGTGATGGTGCCGTGCGCAGAGATCCTCGCCAAGGCGAAGGAAGAAAATGCCGACATCATCGGCTTGTCCGGTCTGATCACACCATCGCTCGAAGAGATGGCTTACGTCGCCAAGGAAATGCAGCGCGATGAATATTTCCGTGGTCTGCGCATGCCGTTGCTGATCGGTGGTGCGACGACTAGCCGTGCACATACGGCGGTCAAGATTGCCAACAATTACGAAGGCCCGGTGGTGTATGTGCCGGATGCGTCGCGTTCCGTCTCGGTCGCACAATCCTTGCTGACACCAGAACAGCGCGATGCCTATATTGCTGAAATTGCTGCCGATTACGAACGTATCCGCGAGCAGCACGCCAACAAGAAGGTGACGCCGCTGCTGACGCTGGCTGAGGCGCGTGCAAATCGCATGCAACTGTCGTTCGAAGGTGCCGAAAAACCGGTCAAGCCGAAGTTCATCGGTCGCCGCGAATTCCGTAATGTCGATCTCGCGACCATTGCGCGCTACATCGACTGGGGCCCCTTCTTCCAGACCTGGGATCTGGCCGGCCCTTTCCCTGCAATTCTGACGGATGAAGTTGTCGGTGAAGCCGCGACCAAAGTTTTCGAAGAAGGCAAGGCATTGCTCAAGAAAGTCATTGATGGCCGCTGGTTGACCGCCAATGGCGTGATCGCCCTGCTGCCAGCGAATACTGTCAATGACGACGATATCGAGGTCTATACCGACGAGTCGCGCAAGGAAGTTGCCTTTACGTATTACGGTGTGCGGCAACAGACAGTCAAACCGGTCGTCGACGGGGTACAAAGGCCCAATCAATGCCTATCCGACTTCATTGCACCCAAGGCATCGGGTGTGGCCGATTACATCGGCCTGTTTGCGGTGACCGCCGGTCTGGGCATCGAGAAGTATGAAAAGCGATTCGAGGATGCGCACGACGATTATTCGTCGATCATGCTCAAGTCGCTGGCCGACCGTCTGGCCGAAGCCTTTGCCGAGTATCTGCATGAACGCGTGCGGACCGATCTGTGGGGCTACGTGGCAGACGAAAAGCTGAGCAATGAGGAATTGATCAAGGAAGCCTATCTCGGCATTCGTCCGGCACCTGGCTATCCGGCCTGTCCCGAACATACCGTGAAGGCCGATATGTTCAAGGTGCTGAAGGCGGAAGAGATCGGCATGATGCTGACCGATTCCTTTGCGATGTTCCCCGGTGCTGCTGTGTCCGGTTTCTACTTCGCCCATCCGCAAGCCAAGTATTTCGTGGTGGGCAAGATCGGCGACGATCAGGTGACCGACATGGCCGAGCGACGCGGGGTTTCCAAGGACGATGTGGAGCGCTGGCTGGCTCCCAATTTATGACGATATAGACCATGCGCACGAGAATAATCTGGAAAGATCGCAGCAAGAAAAGCAAATTCCTGATTATCCTCGGCAGCGTCGTGGCGACACTGGCGGTCGTTCTGTTGTTCCTCAATTTCTCGATGGGACAGAAAAAGGTGCAGGAAGAGATTCCGCGTCTGTATTCCATTGACGATCCGCAGTTCGAGCGCAGCATGGGCGCGCTGCTTGGTCCGGCAATCGTCCACGGCAACCGCACGCAGGCGCTCATCAATGGCGAGGAAATCTTCCCGGCCATGCTCGAAGCGATTCGCGGCGCACAGAAATCCATCAATTTCGAAACCTATATCTACTGGTCCGAAGCGATCGGCAAGGAATTTGCCGAAGCCTTTGCCGAGCGTGCGCGTGCCGGCGTCAAGGTGCATGTGCTGATCGATTGGGTCGGTAGCAGCAAGATGGAGCAATCCTATCTCGACATCATGGAACAGGCTGGTGTCGAGGTGCGCAAATACCATCCGCTGAAGTGGTACAACGTCGCGCGCATCAACAATCGCACGCACCGCAAGTTGCTGGTAGTTGATGGCAAGATCGGTTTCACGGGTGGTGTCGGCATTGCCGGCCAGTGGACCGGCAATGCACAAGACCCGGATCACTGGCGAGATTCGCACTATCGCGTCGAAGGGCCGGTGGTGGCGCAGATGCAGGCGGTCGCCATCGATAACTGGATCAAGACCACGGGCGAGGTGCTCGACGGTCCCGATTATTTCCCGCCACTGGAAGCGGTGGGCGACCATCACGCGCAAATGTTCAGCAGTTCGCCACAGGGCGGCAGCGAAAGCATGCGGCTCATGTATCTCATGTCGATGACGGCGGCGCAAAAGACGCTACATCTTTCCATTTCGTATTTCGTGCCGGATGACATGACGCGCCGTGTACTGATCGATGCCGCCAAACGCGGCGTGAAGGTGCAGATCATCGTGCCCGGTGAACATATGGATGTGGATGTGGTGCGACGTTCGTCGCGCGGCATGTGGGGCGAGTTGCTACAGGCCGGCATCGAGATTTACGAATACGAGCCGACCATGTATCACTGCAAGGTCATGATCGTCGATGGCTTGATGGTCTCGGTCGGCTCCACCAATTTCGACGATCGTTCGTTCCGGCTGAACGATGAAGCCAATCTGAATATCTACAACGCGGCATTTGCCGCCGAGCAGATCAAGGTGTTTGAAGACGATCTACGCCACGCGCATCGCATCACGTATGAAGAATGGCAAAACCGGCCGTTCAGCGAGAAGGTGCACGAGCGCATTGCATCGTGGCTGGGGCCGTTGCTGTAGGCAAGGTTGCCAGCAGAATTTTCGACGTTATGCTGGCGTAGTACCCGTTTAGTCCTGCGGCAAGCCGTCGATGAAGACCTTGAGTTCACCCGCCTTGAACGAAGTCCAGGTTTCGTTGGTGGTCAGCGGTTCGGTGACGATGATGGCGACGCGGTCGTTGGGCGTCGTCACTTCGGAAAAATCCACCTTCATGTCTTCATCGCTGAGTACAGCTTCGGCAAACGGGTACTTGCGCACGATGTAATGCAAGTTGGTCGAGCAGTGTGCAAACAGCGCCGAGCCGTCCGACAGCATCATGTTGAAGGTGCCGTGTTGGGCGATTTCTTTTGCCAGCTCGGCAATGGTGGCGGTGAGTTCGGGCAGCATCGGCAAGGCATCGTCAAAGCGACGACGCAGTTCCTGCAGGATGTAGCAGAAAGCCGCTTCGCTATCGGTGGTGCCGACCGGTTGATACGGACCATTCAATTCGGGCGTGAAATTCTTCAGGTCGCCATTGTGGGCGAAGACGAAATAGCGGCCCCACAGTTCGCGCACGAAGGGGTGGCAGTTTTCCAGCGCTACCCTGCCCTGTGTCGCCTTGCGGATATGCGCAATCACGTTTTTGGACTTGATCGGGTAGTTGCGAATCAGGTTGGCGATCGGTGAGCGCACGGCCGCTTCGTGATCGACGAAATGTCGAACGCCTGCCCCCTCAAAAAACGCAATGCCCCAGCCATCCGCATGATGGTCTGTACCGCCGCCGCGCGTTGCGAATCCCGTGAAACTGAACACGATATCGGTCGGGACATTGCAATTCATTGCGAGCAGCTGGCACATGGCGGAATACGAAAAGATGGCGGGAAAACGGCACACACAGTATCACGATCTGCAGGCGCATTGCATGTTATGGATGCTCGTGATTCGCTATGTACAGTTGAGGGAGGTGCTGCATCAGAACGTTGCCGGCAATTGCACACGACAACGCCAGAGCCCGTGGCCGGAAGCCAGGTATTTGGCTTCGAATGGCGTGATCGCCGGTAGTGGCAGGTAAGGTTCGGCTTGTACGGATACGCCGCCAAGTTGCGTGAGTGCTGCGGCAAATTCATCAATGTAGATGTGCCAGTTACTGCGACATTCGATGGCACCGCCCAGCGCGACAATCGTCGGGAAAATGGCATGCCCATGCCAGCGCCGCGCCAGATGGCCGATCTTGGGCCACGGATTGGGATACAGCAGATATTGCCGTGCCGGGGCAATGCGTTCTGCATGCAGCAGGCGCCAGTAATCGACGAGATCGGCGCGTACACGAATCTGATTGACGGGTAGTTCGCCTTCCCAATGCGTGTGTCGCGACAGGCGATCGGCTGACTGGTCGATACCGATGACGAAATGATCGGGGAAAGCTTGGGCCAGATGCAGGGTGGACAGGCCGACCCCACATCCGGTATCGAGGATCAGAGGCTTGCTGCCCGCCGCTTGCCATGCCTGCAGGCTATGCAGGAAGGCGTTGCGGTTGTATTCCAGTATGGGCTTTTGGAAAACGTGTGCGGCATGGCGGGCGACGAGATCGCCCAATTGTTCATGCATGCCAGTCTGGCTGCTGGTGATAGAAGAGGAATTGGCAAACATGGAGCGAAGCAAACAAGACGCTGAAAACAGAAATGCCTGCATGATCGTTGCCGAACATGCAGGCATTTCACCGCGATGGAACAGCAAGCAAGAGCAGATAAATCCGACTTGAAGCCATCAGTCTAGCGCAGCTCGTGAAACGCTTGTGACACGAGTGTCGGGCGTCGACTAGGTGCAGGCCATACAGTTAATGTGAAACGGTTTGCAACGACCGATCCATCTTGCTCGTTGCGGTGAAGCAGGAGCACTATCAGTGATAGGTTGTCGGATGATTCATCATCATGTCATACGAACCCAGAAAGTCATCGATCTCTTCCTGTGTTGGTTCGCTGGCGATCAGCTCGCGCACGTTTTGCCTGAACAGTTCGGCCATTGGACCGGCGATGAAGATTTCGCGTTTTGCCGGTTTGTCCATGATTTCATAGCCGCCAAATCGCAGCGCATCCATATCATCATCAACACCAAACTCCACGACGCTGTACTGCTCGCTGTTATAAATCAGATTCATAACATTCTCCCGTTGCTGTCACGATCAGAGCGATCGCGTTGTTAGGAACATGGCCCTTGAATGCAGAATTTCAAGATTGCCTACGTGCATGCATACAGCTTTCGTCTTCTCTTGCTTCTTGCCTTGATTAACGGTTGAAGACGCAAAAGGTTGAGCAAGAAGGGTGCCTTGTCACAAATTTTCATGCGCCTTCATGCAAGAGACAGCAAAAACGGGAAGAAAGTTGCTGTTTCCTTATGGCAATACCATATCTTCGTGCAATCTCAGCCACGTATCGTAGGGCGGTGAGCCGAGCGCTGCGCGCAACTGTGGCAGGTGGCTGGCATTCGAGATGGCAATGAACAACTGGGCGGGTTTGCTGCGCAAAAGCCGGTTGAGGGTGACGCGCATGACCAGATTGCCGGTGCAGCACAGACAGCCGGGTGCGATGCGTTGCAGTTGGAGGTGAGGCGGTTGGGTAGAGCTCTGAACATCGAGCCGCGTGGTGCCGTCCGGCAAGCCTTCGATGATGACGGCTGTGACAAGCGCAGGATCGAGTCTGGCTTGAATGGCGGCTTCGCGATCGGCAGCACGGCCGCCTGTCACGATCGTGACAGGGATCATACGCCCCGCTTGGAAGCTTTTCCTGGTTCGACACCCAATTGCTTGAGTTTGCGATAGAGGTGAGTGCGTTCAAGCCCTGTTTTTTCTGCCACGCGCGTCATGCTGCCGCCTTCACGGCCCAGATGATGTTCGAAATACGCGCGTTCGAAGGCATCACGCGCTTCGCGCAAGGGCAGTTCGAAGGAGGCCGTGAAAAAGTGCATGTCCGGCCCCGATGCCGCGGGCGCAGATGCGGTAGCACTTGCATACACGGGCAAGGGTTGTGGCGCAGGACTGCTGTCGGTCGTCACATGGCGTACTTGCAGCGCGGTGTCGGCAGTTTGTGCGATCGGTGCGCGTACTGGCGGCATGGCAGAACGCGCTGGTTCCTGTCCGCGCGAAAGTCCCTGTTGCACGGCCTTGAGCAGCTTTTGCAGCGAAATCGGTTTTTCGAGGAAATTGAGCGCACCGATGCGTGTTGCTTCGACGGCGGTATCGATGGTGGCATGGCCGGACATCATGATGACGGGCATGGTCAGCAAGCCATCGCGTTGCCATTCCTTCAGTAGCGTAACGCCATCGGTATCCGGCATCCAGATATCCAGCAATACGAGATCGGGTTTGGTTGCGGCGCGTTCCACGCGGGCCTGATGTGCATTTTCGGCCGTGGTGACGACATGCCCTTCATCGCCGAGAATTTCGGACAGCAATTCCCGGATTCCCATCTCATCGTCAACAACAAGGATATTGGCCATCAGTTTGTCCTCTTCGATTGTCTTGCGTGCATTCCCGGCGCTTCTATGGCTGTTGCTCTCAGGAAGATAACTTTAACAGCAAAATTGCCACTCTTGCACCTGTCCCATCGGTGCGATTGCGTACATCGATACGTCCGCCGTGTTCTTCGACGATTTTTTTCACCATCGGCAGCCCAAGACCGGTGCCGCGTGGTTTGGAAGTGATGTACGGTTCAAATGCGTGCGCCAGAATCTTGGAAGCAAAACCCGGGCCGTTATCCGTAATGGTCAATTGCACGGCATTGCTGACGGCGCCATCCGCACTGCGATAGTGAATTTCTTCAGTAATGATATCAATGCGCGGGGCGGCCTCGCCGTTGACCGCACGATCATGATTGGCTTTCTCGGCGACGGCATCTTGTGCATTTTGCAGCAGGTTGTGAATCACTTGGCGCAATTGCGTGGCATCGCCCATCACCTGCGGCAAGCCATCGGCCAGCGAAGCATGGATGATGTCGGCACCATCGCCAGCCAGGTACAAATGCAGGATTTCCTCGATCAGTGCGTTCAGGTCCAGCGCTGAGAGCACGGCCGGCGGCGTGCGTGCATAGTCGCGGAAATCATCGACCATGCGCTTCATCGCCGCGACCTGATTGACGATGGTTTCCGTACTGCGTTCGAGTATCTGCGCATTGCTTTCGTCGAGCTTGCCGTCGAGCTTCATGTGCAGGCGTTCTGCAGCCAATTGGATTGGCGTCAGAGGATTCTTGATCTCGTGCGCTAGGCGACGCGCGACTTCGCCCCAGGCGACCGAGCGCTGGGCGGAAATGACATCCGAAATATCATCGAACACGACGACATAACCGCTCTCGCGAATTGCCGGCAGGCGCGAGCCACGTGCCAGCAACACGATGTCGTTGTCGGCCTCGTTGCTGCCACCGCTGCGGCGCGGAATGTCGACTTGATGCTGCCAATGCAGATTTGCATCGACATTGCCGGCAGCGGTGCGTGCACTCAGCGTCGAGAACGATTGCGTGATGACTTGCGCAAAGTGTTCGAGACCCGGAATCTCCTGCAGCGGCTTGCCGATGTATTGCGAAAAATCGTGCTGCAGGATGCGTTCGACCGATTCGTTGCAGGTAACGAGATGGAAATGACGATCCAGCACCATCACGCCGGCCGACATGTTGGCCAGTACCGATTCCAGATACGCCTTGGCCGATTCCAGTTCGGCGCGATTGCGTTCGACCGAGGCACGTGCATCGAAAAGCTGACGCGTCATGGTGTTGAACGATTTGGTCAGTGTGCCGAGTTCATCGGAACTGGCGACGATCGGACGTGGCGACAGATTACCTTCAGCCACCGCCTTGGTGCCTTCGGCCAGCAGCAACAGCGGTTTGGCCAGATCACCAGCGATCAGAAAGGCTGCCGCAATCGCGCCGAAGATCGCCAGTAGCAAGGTGAGCGTCAGCGTGACGATATAGATCTTTCGCAAGCCCGTACGCGCGAGGTAGCGTTCCTGATATTCGCTGTAGGCGACGCGTAGCGATTCCGCATTCTGTGCGAGTTGTTCCGGTACGGGTTGTATTAGTTGCAGATAACGTTGTTCGGTTTGCAGCGACCAGGCTCGTGACGAAACCGGGATTTCCACCAGCACGCGCAAGCGCAGACTCGGCGAATGCGCAGCCGGTGCGGTGATGGTGTTGGGCGCGTTGACGGCGCTGTTGCCATCCTGGAACTCGTTGGTGCCCTCGATGACGCCGTAACTGCGCGTCAGGCGTGCCTGGCGCATCATTTCCGAGGTCGGAAAATCGGGCATCAGGGAATTCAGTTGTGAACCCGAACTGGCAACCATCTGCCCGGTGCTGGTCACGATCAGGGCGTCCTGAATCAGGTTCTGATCGCGCATGCGCGACAGTTGTGTGATCTGCGTGGCATCGGACATGTCGGACAGTTCGAGTGCCATGCTGCGCGCCTTGCCCTGCAATTCGCGTAACGATGAATCCAGCGCCGAGCGCCCAAGGTTGAGGCCGGCCTCAAGCGCCGATTCCACCCGCACATCGAACCATGACTCGATCGAGCGCGAGACGAATTGCACCGAAACGGTATAGATGAGCACACCCGGCAAGATGCCGATCAGCGCAAACAGCATCACCAGTCGCGCCATCAGCTTTGAGCCGAATTTGCCGGCGCGGTAGCGCTTGTAGAGTCGGAACAGCAACAGGCCAACCAGGCCGAGCAGCGACGCCGCCACCACGGCATTCAGGATCAGCAGCCAAGGATAATTGCGTTCGAAGAGATTGGAATTTTCGGAGGCCGATGCCAGCAGGAACAGCATGATGCTGACGACGGCGCCACCGACAACCAGCAAATAGCGTAGCAGCCTCGTCACACCCTACTCCGCCTTAAAGGTAAAGCGTTGCCAGTCGGAGGAAAGGCGCCAGTCGCTGCTGTTCATCGCATGGACCTGAAACGGCTTCGGCAATTGGGCAACATCGAGTTGCATGCGTACGGCAACTTCATAGGTCTCGCCGGGCTTGAGCGTATTTTGATCGGCCACCAGCCAGCGATTCGGGCGACGTACCATGGAGAGCGCGTCGTCCAGAGAAGTGAAGCTCTGATGAATGCGGCCGGTCATGGCGGCATAGTATTGGCGTGTCAGCACGTTATAGGAAATGCGCACGGTTTGCGTGCGCGACACTTCCTTGGAATCGAACCACAACCAGCGCGGACGAATGATTTCGACCTCGGTGGTGAAATACAGAGGGATACCGCGCGCCAGGGCGTCTTCGAGGCCCCGATTGAGTTCAAGGTCGTATGCTGCCGACAGCCGATAGCCTTCTTCCGAATTTTCGAGATGCACATCGCGAACCGTGACGCCATCCGCATGGGCAGCAGATAGCGGCAGCATGCAAGTCAGCAGCAGGAGCGCGCACAGCAGGAAGGAAGAAAAGGTTCGTCGGCTTTTCACGCTATGGATGGCCCGTGTGGGCCGATATAGGGGTTTGTCTTTGGCGAGAAATCATGACGCCGTTTTTTGAAACAGCGCGTAGAACAAGCCGTCGTGATCCTGTTCATCCGTCGCGGTCGGCAAAAGCTGGCCGGGTGCTGGCAGGCGCATCGCATCCGAATGGCGTTGTGCAAACGCAGCCGCCTGCTGTTCCGATTCCTGCGGCCATACCGAGCAGGTCACAAACAGCAATTTACCATCCGGCTTGAGCATCTGCCAAAGGTTGTCGAGAATGTCGCGCGCCACTTCAGCCAGTTGCACTGTATCGGTCTTGCGCCGCAGCCAGCGAATATCCGGATGCCGACGCACGATGCCGGAAGCAGTACAGGGCACATCGGCCAGAATGCGATCGAAGCATGTGCCATCCCACCAGTCGGTGAAAGCGGCATTGCCCTGCTTCAGCGTGGCATGCAATCCCAGACGTTGCAGATTTTCCTCGACGCGCTTGAGGCGTTGCGCATCGTGATCCAGCGCCAGTACCTGCGAATCGGCCTGTTCCAGAATATGGCCGGTCTTACCGCCGGGGGCGGCGCAGGCGTCCAGCACGTGCATGCCATCCTGTACATCCAGCAAATCGGCAGCCAGTTGTGCGGCGGCATCCTGTACGGACACCCAGCCTTCGGCGAAACCGGGAATCGCCTGCACTGGCGTTGCCAGCGCGAGCCGGATGGCGTCCGGTCCGATTTGCGTTGCGGCGATATCTTGTGCGGCAAGGCGGTGCAGATAATCCTGCGCGGTCAGATGGCGGCGATTGACGCGCAGTGTCAGGGGCGGTGCGTGATTGCCGGCATGCAGCATGGTTTGCCAGCGACCGGGATAGGCCGAATGCAAGCGATCAATCCACCACGTTGGATAGTTGTAGCGCGCAATCGGTGTGCGCAGTACCTCTTTCATCAAGGCATCGCGTTCGCGCAGGAAGCGCCGCAGAATGGCATTGACCATGCCTTTGGCATGCGCCATCGTGGTATCGGATGCCGCCGCCGTTACCGCCTGATCGACCAGCGTGAAAGCGTTGTAGTGCGGCCCATCATTTTGTTCGTCATCGGATAACAGACCCAACGCGCAGCACAGCAGGGCATGAAGCACGGCCGGTTCGGTCTGGCGCGATGTCATGCTGTTGAGCAAGGCTTCGGCGCGGCCCATGTTGCGCATCGTATGGAAGGACAGATCCTGGCTGGCACCACGAGCCTGTGGTGGTGCGGAAGTCTGCCGCCATACCTTGTCCAGTGCCTGCGGCAGCGCCACACCCGCGCCAACGGCAGCAATGGCTTGCGCAGCGCAATGCAGACTGAAAGCCAGGGAATCGAAGGGAAGTGGTGATGCGGTTGACGACATGGGCTCGGTGTTCGACAGCAAGAAAAACTTGTCTGTCGTGAAAATCGGGACGGCAGCCATTGTAACGGTCAATGCTGCTGACGTGCGATCTCGCTTGGTTGTGCATGAAAAGAAAACGGCACGCCTTGGCGTGCCGTTTGAGGTAATGCTTCGCCTCACATTTTCTTCACATGAATAATGTACGCTTAAGGAAGCACACCCCACAACACATCCTGATTTTCCTTGTTGGCGGCTTTCAGCATTTCCAGAAGAGGGAATGCGCGCGACGAAAAGGTAACGGTTTCAGGTTGTTCATGTTCGTTGTCATCGCCATGTTCGCCATGATGCGTGACGATGTCGCGCTGGATGGCTTCGGACGCGGCATGAGCTTCATGTGCCTTGGAAGTCTTGATTTCGGATTCGAGAATCCGGATGGCGTTGGCAGTTTCTTCTGCGGTAATAACGCCACGCTTGTGATCTTTATGCAGGAGATCGAGAATCCGGTTGGCGTGTGCTTCATACATGACAACTTCCGCACTGGCCCTGGATTTGAATGTGACTAGCATGAGCGCCTCCTTGTTTTATAAGCGTGATTAAAAGATATCACGATTTTCTGCAGCGCAATAGCACTACCCGCATCGTGCAGCGAGCATCGATTCACTCGCATATCGCGACATGTTTTCGTTCATGCGGCGATGTGAAGAATAGACAGCGGGAAACTTCGTGCGGTTCCGTTCAGTTCCAATTGAAGGAAGAGAAGTAGACATCGGTCATGTCCTTCGTGACCTTGTCTTTTGCGCCGGTAACGACGATCTGATAGACACGGTTCTCGCGCGCGAAGAAGCGCGCATGCAGGGTGCGTGGCTGATTGTCGGTTGCTGGCGAGGCACGTCCCTGCGCTTCGATTGCATACACGGCGAGCGTGCCTTTGCTGCCATTCGGATCGAACGGCATGGTCAGGGTACGTTCGTTTGTCAGTGAGCCGTCTATATTGCGCACCAAGGCGGTTTGCATATCGGCCAAGGCTGCTTGTGCCTTGCCTGCATCCGGCAATACGGCCGTGCCGACGGCAAACGTGATGCCATCGATTTCGGTTGCCGTCATGTTCATGCTGACTTGTCGTCCGTTCAGATTGATATCGCGTGTCGCGCCGGTCGGTGTAGCAGGCATTGCGATCGAGTAGGCGCCTTCCTGTACATGCACGTCGCGCCAATCCAGATGCGGTGAGCATGCGGTCAGGGCGAAGGCAACAGCGACGAACAGAAACGATGGCGACGTGATCTGCATGATGTCTTGCGTATGGTGAGAGGGCGAAAATACCGAAAGGTTGACGCCATCATGGTACACCGATGGCCTTGCATGTCGAGGCGGGGCGCGTAGAATTCTTTACTTGTCATTCAAGCCAATAAAAGACCGACGACAGGACCGATGGGAAAACTGCTTGCAATCGATGCGCTCAATATTGTGCGCCGTGTCTACGAGGCGAATGACGAGCCTGATCCGGTTGCGCGAGCCGACAGTGCCTTGCGGCATGCGCTGTCCTCTTTTCGCAAGCTCTTGCATACCCATCAGCCAACACATGTGCTGGCCGCGTTCGACGCGGGCGGAGCGACCTGGCGGCATGCTTTGCATCCTTCCTATCGCGAGCAGAGAGAGCCCATGCCGGAAGCGTTGCAGAATGGTCTGGCCGCATTTCGCGAACGCTTGGCAGCATGGGGTGTGCACAGCGTCGTCATTTCCGATGTGGAAGCCGACGATGTCATTGCAACGTGTGTCATGCGCTGGCTGGATGAAGAGCGAGGCGATGCCATCATCGCTTCGACAGACAAGGATCTGCATGGCCTGATTGCATACGGCGCCTTGCTGTGGGATCACTTTCGCAACGAGTGGCATGATCGCGCCTGGGTGGAAAGCAAATTCGGTGTGCCGCCTGAACAGTTGCCCGATTTGCTGGCGTTGACTGGCGATGCGACCGATGGTGTTCCCGGTGTGCGCAAGATTGGCATCAAGACGGCCGCCAAGCTGTTGCAAAGCTATGGTGACATCGAGCACATCATGGCTGGCGCAGGCATTCTCAAGGATGCCATGGGAGAGCGTTTGCGGCAGGGCGCGGCGCAATTGGCGCTCTCGCGACAACTGGTGGCGCTGAAAACGGATGTGCGCTTGGGCGTTACGTGGAATATGCTGGCTTTTGATGCAGCAGACATGGCGTGATCGATCTCTTTTCTTGATGTCCTGCATGGAACTTCGTGTCTTGACGACGGCTCCATGCATTATCGGAAACGGCAAGGAGTAGGCATGAAAAAAACGTTCTTGTTGCTGACGCTGGCGGCGATTACCAGCGGTGCGTGGGCTTCCTCGGAAGGGGCCTGGAATGCGCTCTATGACCGCACCAGTAAAGCCTGTCTGAAAAAGAGTGGCTTAAAAGACCCGGTCATCAATGGTGATCGTGTTGTCTTCGCCAAACATATTCTGTATCGAATTGATGGCACCTATCCGCAAGCACATATGCAGGGAAAAACCGGCAGCGTGTACTGCCTGCATCCGTATCCCAAAGGCCGGCCTGAAATCGCCGAGGCACCTGCAATTAAATAAGGTGATTTTTTCGCACAGTTATAAAGCTTGCGCATACAGTTGCGGCTAAACACTCTGTCGCAAGTGGCGAACCACACCCGTAAACGTAGTAACGACACCAAATTTCTGTTCGCTGTGCTATTGCTCCCGCATCGCACGGCGATACTGAATGGCTTCCGCGACATCGTTGCGACGAACGCGGGGTTCCCCGGCAAGATCGGCAATGGTGCGTGCGACTTTCAGCACACGATGATAGGCGCGCGCCGACCAGTGCAGACGTACCATGGCTTGTCGCAATAGCTGTTCGCCTTCCTCGTCCGGCTGGCAATAACGATCGATTTCGCTGCTGCCCAGCAAATGATTGAGTTTTCCCTGGCGTTGTATCTGCATTGTTGCCGCGTTTTCCACGCGTTGCGCGATCGTGGCGGACGGTTCGCCATCGCTTTCCTTCATTAACTCGTCGTGCGGCAAGGCACCCACCTGAATTTGCATGTCGATGCGGTCCAGTAACGGGCCGGAAATACGCCCTTGATAGCGCGCGACCTGATCGGGCGTGCAACGGCATTTGTTGGCCGGATGGCCGAGGTAGCCGCATGGGCAGGGGTTCATGGCGGCGATCAACTGAAAGCGTGCGGGATAGTCCGCCTGTCGTGCTGCACGCGAAATCGTGATCTGGCCGGATTCGAGTGGTTCGCGCAAAACCTCCAGTACCGAGCGGTGAAATTCGGGTATTAGGTTCCCGCAATTGTCTGTCTGTGTTACGTCGACGAGTTTTAGTATTAAAGTCGTAGCTCCTAAGTCCAGCATGAGGAATGATATGAAGTTCAAAATAGTTTCATTTCGTCCATCGGCCTTGGCAAAAGAGATCGACGCTGAGCTTAAGTGTTTGAGGCTGAACAATCATGAATTCCCTCGCCGCTTCCAAAATCTCAGTTTGATGTCGCTCGTGATTAATGAGCATGACGACATAGAATGGTCAGCTACCGCATATCTCGGATATGTGGCATCAAAAAGCAGAAGCGTAGTTGGGGATACTGTTCGCTCTTATGCGGAATCTTTAATCGTATGGCTTGATTTTCTAGCATGCGAAAACATACCTCATTTAGATGTCAGTGAAGCTGAAATCCAACAATTTCGGCTTTTTCTGTCCAAACAATTTCCATATTCCTTATCTTCAGCAACGATTGCTTTGCGATTGACGGTCGCAGTTCAATTCGTAGTTTGGAGCCACAAGGAGGGGTGGTCAAAAAGTCGGTTTGGGAAGCAAGTAGAAATGTGCGGAGCGAGTGCGTCGTCATATCGGCCGAATTCAAGATCGGTTTTCAATCCCTTGAAACCATCCATTTTAGGCCCAAGGATTAGCAGTCGCATTCCGATTCCAGTTGGCCCGGATGTGTTGGCAAGCTTAGTGTCGATGCTCTCACCTTTGTATAGGCTCATGTTCAAGTGGGGTATCGCCACTGGGTTAAGACGTTTTGAGATATGTAACCTGCAGCTAAGGTCATTGCCGCAGTCAGATATCTCGCAAAAATCTTTACATGAGATGCGTGTAGATAGAAAAGGTGGGAAGCGAACAAGCATCTATGTCGTCCCACAGTTATTGAATGAAACCTTCTGGTATGTGGCCACTGAAAGACCAGAACCTATCCCAGGAGCAGAGAGTTATGTTTTCCTGAATAGCTCTGGAACTCCGGTAAATCGGACAACGTTGTCTAAGCAGTTTCGTAAAGCCGCCGATCTAGTTGACTGTAAGGCTACGTTTCATGGGTTGCGTCATACTTTTGCTATTACCGCGTTAAAAATTCTGGAGGAATCTTCTACTAAGAATGGCAATTTCAACTCCCTAAAAGTTCTGCAAATACTTATGGGCCATTCTTCTTTGCAAACGACAGACATTTATCTGCGAAGTTTGGAGATTACTTCGCCAGCTGTTGAGAAAGCGCTTCAATTTTTATACGGATATGGAATCTCTCCAGGGATGAAAAAATGAGTCGCCTCATCCCCTTCAACACTAGATCGCTTGGTCTATCTAAAAAAATAAATAAAGCTCTCATCGAGGCGCATCGAGCGCTATGCGGTCACCAAGCTAAAACTACCCAAGCGCAAACCTGGCGTTGTTTAAGAAAACTTGCGTTATGTATGGTCCAGAATGGACTGGCACATACCGATGCATTGCCCAAAAACATTGTTTCTATTTTCTATGATTGGCTTGCACCACAAGTTCTTTGTGGCTCAACGAAGCAGTCTCTATTCAATAGCGTAAGAAGTGTAATTTCTTGGGTGAGTCGCAATCGTAGCAATGCAATTGACGGCCCCTTGACCCTTGATGTTCGAAGTTTTCCTCGTCAACCCCCAGCTAGACGTGCGGAAATTGATGAGAAGACTGCGGAGAAGATACTTAACTGCGCACTGAGTGATATTGAGAATATCGAGAAGCGTTTGCAGGTTGCTAGTGTTGAGCTTACGGATTTAACCAATCCTAAGACCAAGCTCGTGAATAGGCTACTCGAGCTTGGTCAAGGCAATTTTCCAACTCAACGAGCAATCGGCACTAGTGGTGAGAGCTTAGCTCGACGAGTGTTGGAGGCTGGCGGTCTACGAGAGTTGAGTAGATACGTCTTTCTTTCCAATGAGGACTTACTGCCTTTTTACTTAGCCATACAACTTCAAATTGCTGGGAATCCCCACTCAACGGCAGACCTGCGGCGAAACTGTATAGAAGCGAATCCCTTGCGAGACGATAGAGAGTGGATAGCGTGGGAAAAGCCTCGGGCTAAAAAATTCCAGAGAGTAGATTTTCCAGCAAAAAAATGGAATTCGGCACCCTCTTTAGTTAGAAGGTTGAAAGCGCTAAATGAGCGACTAGTCCCGAGGGCAGGTGACTTTAAGGATAGGTTGTTTATCGCGTGCTCAAATGGAAGGGTAGTCAAGATTCCAAGTGCGCAGTCTTGGCACAACTATCTAACAAATTTCATTAAGGTACATGAGCTCCCAGACTTCGATTTTGTAGATCTCCGAAAAACAAATGCGAGACTACATCATCAAGCTGGCGGATCTATTCTTGCCGCTAAAAATAGGTTGAATCACAAGTCAGTCGCTACTACTGCTAATTACACGAGCCTAAACGATCGCGCATTTGATCATAATAAGTTTATTGCGCAAAGCCAAGCAGCTTTAAATGAGTTGGTGTTAGCCTCAACGCTCGCAACTGCCTCATCGCCTGAGATGTCATCTGTATCTGCACAAACCGTATTTGGATTTCTGTGTTCGAATCCTTTCAACGGATATGGAGATTCTCACGGAAGTAAAGGGCCTTGCGACCATTTTTTTCGGTGCGCAACCTGTCCAGGCGCACTTGTGCCGCTAGACGATCCTTCGATTGTTTCAAAGCTTTTGGCTGCACGCGATCATCTTTTGAGTTCAAAAGATGCATTTATTAATCAAGGCCGGCTACCGAGATTTCGGATGCTATATCAACCTACTTTAGATGCAATCGAGCAGAAGCTATTGCCATTTGTTGCCTCGGAGGTGATGAAGGTAGCACAGCAAATAAAAAAACAATGGGCGTTTCCCGAACTGGAATAAGTATGATTGGTGCCGGTACGATTTCGTATAAGGGAAGTAAAACCTGGCGATTATGGCCGCACCCTCTATATCCAGGTCGAATATTGACAGTTAACTGGGAGTCTCTCTTTGGGACGGCCTCTAATGGAACAAAACATCAACGAGAGTATTTGAAAAGGAGTACAAAAGAGTTGATGTTTGAAATGATTCTGTTATCCGAGTCACGTGTTGGAAGATTGAGTCCTGGGACGGTTCAAGTAACTTTCCAAAAACTAAGGTGCTTAGTTCGCTGGATGGTGGCCAGAAACATTTGGCGATTCAACTTGATCAGTGAGCAAGATGCACTAGCGTTTCTGGAGTCTAGATTAAAACGCAAAAGTCCTCTGCGCCGTGACGAATCCCGTGTGGTAACCGACAGAACGATCGCAGAATATGTGACCTTTCTAGAGACCTTATGGATACTTCGCGACCGATACACTTCAGCACTCAAATTTTCACCTAAAGGGATTCCAGAAATTACGCAAATAATTTCTCAATGCAAGGTGATTGAGAGCTGGAAGCCTGTTGCAATGTCAGATGCGATAAAAATGCTCTCAACGGCTTTAGACTGGCAAAAGCACTACCCACTAATTCTTTCGATAGAAAGCGTGTGTCGCAGGGAAAGAAGGAAATGGGTTGGTGTATCTAAAAGCCAAAGGGCAATGCTGTCTAAAAAATTATATAAAGGAATTGAAAGTTCTGATGAAGGGACCAGGGTTAGACAAATTGTTTTTCCACAAAATCATAATTTCTCTTCGGATTACATAGAACTAGTACGCAGTGCACTGGGTGCATCTTTGCTTGTCATATTATTATTCAGTGGAATGAGAATTGGCGAAGTTCTATCTTTGCGTCGTAAATGCCTTGAGCTGATCTCTCATTCTGACAAAGAAAAATATTGGTATGTCAACGGTATAGCAGGTAAGAAGAAGGGAATGGCTAGGAAATGGATTCTGGCTTCGCCGGCCGTTGATGCAATTAATTTCGTCAAGGAGCTTTCTCGCCCTCTATCTGGCAACGCTATAAATACACCGTTGTTTTTAAAGCGGCCTGGAGGAAGTTCGGCAATAACGCATTCTTGTACTTTTACTCAAATGAGCGGTATGGAGGCGAACCACCTGTTGAGACACTTCATCGCAAAAAGAGTCGATATAGCATCTTTTACACCGGCACAATTCCATGCACATAGGGCTAGAAAAACCTTTGCCCGCTTTGTTGCGTTACGCGACAAAAGTGCGCTCGAGTCACTAGCTTATCACTACGGGCATCTATATACGGCAGTATTAGATCGATCATATGTTGGCACCGATTTTGATTTAGAAGATTTACTGCGCGATGAGAACCAGAGGGAGATGAGGGAGGGCTTAACCGATTTGCTCAATGCAACTGTGATTGGAGGCAAAGCTGGAGATAAGCTGATGAAGTTTCGGCAGGCGCAAAGTAGTTTCAATGGCAAAGCAGCTTTGACAAACATGGTAGATCAACTCATTCAAGACGGAGTTGTTCTTGCTCCCTGTGATTGGGGATACTGTGTATATGCAAAAGATCTTTCCATGTGTGGCGGGAGCGAGGTTGGACCAAATGCTGAGCGTCGCTCACCCTCTGTGTGTGCATCTTGTAAGAACTTCGCTGTAACTAAGGCCTACTCAGCTTGGTGGGAGCGACGTTATGAGCAGCAAGAAGGGTTTTTGCGGAAGGAAATGCTGCCTGATCAAACACGTAGAGTAGTGGAAAGGCAGTTCGATTTCACCAAACAGATTTTGAGCAGTTTGGTTAAGAAAAATGAAAAAAAATCTCGGTAGCAAGTCCGGTATTTCTCTCAACGTAAGGCAGCGCCTCGAAGCCGCTTTTCTGGTGCATACGTCAAATAATCCTGGTGTAGGTATATCTATCGTTGAATTGTGCAGGCAGGCTGCCGTCAGTCGAGCGACGCTGTATGCGCATCATCCAGATCTACTGGAAAAAATTAAACAGTTAGGAAGTTTTACGGCTAAGGTCGCGTCTCCTAAGGTGAGAAGAACAAATGAAGCGGCACACTTGCAGAGAACCATAAAAGCACTGAGGTATATCTGCGTTGAGCTAAATCTCGAATTAAGACGCCAGTCTCAACAGAATGAGTTGTTGCGTGCCGAAATAAAATCCCTCAGATCTAAAAATAAGTAGCAGCGCGGGAAGTTCTCAAGCTCCTCTCGCTCCCCGGATCGGCTCGATGGGGCGAGCCGATTTTTTTACTACGGTCTGTGTCCCAAGCTCATGACAAAAACATGCCATTAGAAAATCACGCTCATTTCATTGCCTTCTCTTTATCTTTCCTAACATTCATGGGCGTTATCCGAGTACGGAACGCTAATCCCTCTGGGCATACAAGTCTATTCGTTGGGTTGTTGTTAATTGGGCTGGCAGTATGGACATTGAACAGTTTTGAGGTCATGAAGATCTTCTTTACGCTGCTACGTGACGTGAAGAAATTGGATTCTGAGCAATTTCAAATTGCGAGTCAGGCAATTAGTCTTTGGACGGTTATACTCCCGGCCGTAATGGCTTCTATCGGTGCGAATTTCATATCCTCATGGGCTCTTTATGAAAAATCACCGAACCCCGAGGCGGAACATCTGGAGGCAATTGCTAAGCACCTCAAGTTTTTAGAGCGGCAGCAATCTGAGACAAGAAATGCCGAGCTGTAGTGAGAGAGGAATTCACTAGCCTACGGTTCGGAAGTCAATTTTTTGATTTTGAGCGTATGCGTGCTTAAGTGCCTTTGCATCATAAAGAGCATGATGGCGGGACAATCGTTCTCGTATGTAAAACGAATGCTTATCTGCTTCACATAGATTCGATACGCGCTTGGGACGACACCATGCCGGTTGACGATAATTAAGAACGTCGCAAAACAAATCCCAATCCGTAGAGTAGTCATAAATTATTTCAACGTTCGAAGTGGCTTCTCTATTTTTTTCTAGCCATAAAAGCATTGCCGTACCTAATTCTGCTAAAGAAAACATTGCGCCCTCTATCTGACCTAGTTGTGGAACAACCGCTTCGAGAACGAACGGGCTGCAGGCTTGCAACTCGAAAGGGACTTCGCCGTAGAACTCTGCACCTTTACTGGTGACCATTCCAATGCTTATCAGCTCTGTATTAATAAAGTCTGTGAATTCGGTATCGATGAAGATTTGTTGAGTCATGTAGTTATCCACCTAACTAGGTTCTGTATGACAGAACGTACGGATCCCCAAATTATGGGGGCAGATTCGTACTAATCCTGATTTATTATGGAGCTTCCCATTTGCATAAAAATGCATGCCTCCGACACAGTTCAGTTCGAAGAGATGTGTCATTTTCTAATTAATCCGATATCGGATATAGGTGAAAACAGTGCTATCGCTAGAAGCAAAAAAATTAATCCGTAGATGTAAGATTAGAAAGCGCAGAGAGGGGCGAAGCCTAGTTAAACGGCTCAAATTTCACAGCGCGGCTATTAAATTTGGGTTGTCAGAATGGAGGCAATTTTTAGTTAGAGGTACAAGTTCAAGCTATAACTTTTCATTTGAGACGTTAACTCCAACTGAGGTAAAGCCTGATCAGTACCGCCGGTATGAGACAGAGCTTTTGAAAGGATTGCTTCATAGAGATGTTCGCAACATTGCAATTACAGGCAAGTATGGAGCTGGCAAAAGTAGCCTCTTGAAGACCTTTGCAGAAGCTCATACAGAGTACAACTATGCGTGGATTTCCTTGGCTTCGTTCGGAAAAGAGCGACTTCGCCCGGAGAACAACATAGAGTCTGCATCCGACGAAGAAAACAGCGCGGTATTAAGTCAAAGCGAAACCGATAATGAGAGTAACAGTGAGCTTATCAAGCAGATTGAAGAAACTATCGTACAACAACTGCTGTATTCCGTTCCGTCTCAATCGTTACCTCAAACACGCTTAAAAAGAATTACGCAAGTCCCAGCTAGCAGTGTAATTTGGTACACGATTTTAAGTTTGGGATGGGGTGTCTCGGTTGCATCATTGTATCTCGCGAATTTTGGCAGTTACGGATTAACACATCCACAGTGGGCGATCGAAATGTTGTCCACCATACCCGCAGAATGGGCATTAAGCATTGCTTTAGTAAGTTCTCTATATGGTCTCCACAAACTGCTCAGGATACTGCTAAATATCAAAATTGATGGCCTGACAGTAAAAGGGGGAAAGGTAGAGATTGCCAAAGAAGGTACAGCCCTGCACAAAAATGTGGATGAGTTGATCTACTGCTTCGAACAAAGTGAAATCGATGTCGTCATCATTGAGGATCTGGACCGTTTTAATATTCAAGACGTGTTTTTCAGGCTTCGAGAAATCAATTTCATCGTGAAGAACTGTCCACAAATCACGCGGCCAATTCACTTCATTTACGCGTTGCGTGAGGAATTTTTCGGATTAGGTGAAAAAACAAAATTCTTTGATCTCGTTATCCCAATCATTCCTTTTGTAAATAGCGCGAATTCGGGGGTTCTGTTGATGCAACTCCTAAAAAATAAGAGTTTAAATGCTGACCTTAGCGCAGAGCTCATCGAAACTCTTTCATATCACCTTGACGACATGCGGTTGATTAAAAATATCGTCAATGAGTATGACATTTATCTAAGTGCTCTTAGGAAAAGCATCACTAATCTGGATTGCAACCGATTGTTTGCTATGACATTTATTAGAAATGTCTACCCTGATGAGTACGTCGATCTCACAAATCGAAAAGGTGTTCTATATAACCTTTTACTCGCTTTTGATAAACATATCGATTCTCAACATAGAGAGTTGCAACAGCAGCTAAAAATTCAACTGGAAGAGTTAGATCGCTATCGGAGTCTTTTCACTACTAAAAAAAAGGAACTCCGTTCTCTTGTATATCTGCGTATGAGGGAAATGGCTGGTGTCTCTCACGAGGACACGGTATCGTATTTGCTGGATGACAATCGAACACGCATAAGCGTTAACGACTTTATTGACGATGAAGACATTTTTAACAAACTTACTTTAAATTCCGTTACTGTAACTCTGCATGCGGACGCTACCAATTATAGCCAGACAGGTACCGCCGTCAAAGTAAGCCAACTGATGGCTGCGGGGTTCCCACCATATAAGTCTGCATTCACGCTGTTGGAAAAATCTGAGCACGATCGATCGGTTCAAATTGAGGTTCTAAAAAAGAATATTAGAAAAATTAATTCCCTAGGATTTGACACGGCTCATAAAGATGAAGTTTTTTTAGCAAGCATTCCTAAAATCTGTCCTGATCTGCGAGCTCTTCCGTATCTAGTGAGGTCAAGCTTTTTCGGAAGCGATTACCAAGATTATATTGGCTACTTTTATCCCGGAGCACAAACTTCAAACGATAAAGAATTTTTGGTGGCTATCCGAAACAGAGAGCTATGTCCGGTTTCAGTAAAGCTTGATGACCCAGGCGCAGTGCTCAAAAAGTTAAAATCGAGCGAACTGGCTGAAGGTCGCGGTCTAGTTTGTGCCCTAATAGCTTATTTGGACACTGCAGCTGTTGGCTCTCAGGACGCGATGATACTTGCGACTATTCTTGAGGATGCACATCGGCACATTGATAGGTTAGTCGACGTACTTCTGGAGCTGAAACATCAACCGTTTCACAACTTATTCAGAGAATTAAGTCTGTGTAATCCAGAATGTTTGTCCCTCATATTCACACAAGCTGAGCGACCTTTAGATTCTTACGATCAAGAGTTGCTGTTGCATAGAATCGTTAGTTCGCTTTACGCTGAAGACTTCGAATCTATTCCACGCGAACATCTTGAGGCATTCGTAACAGCGATTGAGAAGTTTGACATGGTATCAAGCCTCTACCTGGACTTAGAGTCAGGTTTGGGCGGATGGGGCTGGTTGCGACAGCGCCCGATACAGTTCCACAATCTAAGCGAATCAAATTCACTAGATGCACTTCGGTACCTGATAGATTTGCGATGCGTGAAACTTAATCTGCGCACGCTAAAAGTTATCTGCAATAGATTATGGGACAACCGGCGTCCTGGAACTATCAGCTACACAGAGTTAAAACGGTTGCCGAGTGCGACTATGATGCAGCTAGTCAACGAAAACTTGAATTTCGTGGTAGGCGAACTCTTAACTCAGGATGGAGAGTTAGAAGAGTCAGAAGAATCCTTGTTATTTCTTTTGTCCGAGGTAGATACCACTTTAGGTAGTGAGTTGATAGAAAAAACTTCTGTCGCAGTGGAAAACATTCAGTCTGTGAGTGAAGACCACTGGGTCAGTTTAGTAAGCAAACTTCGCGTGAAGTTAAATGCTTCTAATCTCTCACTGTATTTCGAGAGGTTTATTGTCGAAGAGGCGAATCAGCTTGCGGCTGAGGCATTCTTTCATTATCTCGAAGCGAATTTGTCCGATCTCCGAGTTGCGTTGAGAGGGGATACTAGCGATCTCAGAACGCGTTTGCAAGTGTTCCTGCTTGAAGACGAAGATCTAGATGATGAAAGATTCAGAAATATATTCGTTGCGCTTTTGGGGCCCACTAATAACTTCTCCACAGCGAACGCCTCAGCTCATAGGTGGAAGACTGTGGTGGCACTTAAAAATGTTCCTTACTCCTCGGAATTGCGAGAGGTTGTCGCTGCACAAGGAGAAGACTTGCTGTCGGAATATTTATTAAGGCATTGGGGTGAGGCCGCTAATGATGTCGATCCTAACGCAATTCCGATTGCGGTTTTGGTGAAGATTTCTACAAATAATGAGGTAACTCTTCAGAAAAAAATCGAGCTATGGTCACGATTAGATGCCAATCGAGTCGCAAATAGTTTGCAAGGAAAAAACGAATTAATGCGTATCTGTGCTGAGGCGAATCGACAACAAATGTTTTTAGCCTTGCCTAGTAACTCAGAGACTTTGTTCGAAGCAGTATCTGATAGTTCACTAGCAGAGGAGTTACGAAAAGAGGGGCTCATCCAGCTTTTGCAATATCTTTCACAGAGTAAGCTAAATACTATTCTCAATACGTTTTCAGAAAGTGGTTTCGGCGTACTGGCACAACGATCGAAATACAAATTTTCGCTTGAGGATACCGATGTCAACTCTAGATTGACGGAAGCTCTAAAAAATAATGGCTGTATAGCGTCTTATTCTAGAAGGGGCGATGTAATCACAGTCAATATGAAACGATCGCCTAGATAAGCATCTCAAATTCATGGATTTAATTCGCCCGTTGTCAGCCGTGTTGAGCGCTGTTGCCCCATCTCTTGTGAAGCGTTATAAGCAAATGAGAGCTGCGCGGGCTCCAGAGTCAGTCCCGATATCTATCTCAGATGACTTATACGAACGGATTTTTTCCAGACTCGGAGTTGAAGCTGAACAGGATAAGACTTGGAGGAGCTATCTAAGTAAACTTGATGCAACCTACATCAGTCCCGATGTTTTTAAGAAACCAGCTTATCGAGATTGGCTTGGTACAGACTTGGTGCGAAGAGATCTTAGAAACCTCGTGCACGCTCAGATGTTGAAGGTCGCGGTGCCTCTAGATGTTAAAGATCGACTCATCAATGAATTCTGCAATGCAACGGGAGAAAGTCATCATTATGCAGAGTCGGCGATCACACTCATTACGGCAGTGCTTCGTGCAGGCGTTTTCGCCGATATTAAGGACACTGGCACTGCAACCTTGGTGACCGCTAGCCATGAGGATATCTCAAGGCAACTCCAAAAAATTCATGAGACCGCAAATGGCAAGAGTCCACTAGCGAACTCATACGTAAGTCAAACAGCAAAAAGTGAATTGGAACGTATCCTTGTGAGGAGAGCTACTCCTGAAGAGGATTTCCGCGGGCAACTGCAAAAGTTTCTGTGTGAGCTTGATGCTGGTGGAAAGTTTGCGCAAGCTGAGCGTGCACTCGAAATGGAAGCCACTTGCTGGCTAGCAAGGGCCGAAGCATGGGGTGGAGAAACAGATGCGGCGGAAAAAAAATTACAGGAATTAGCCAATTCTGGATTTGAGATACCTGAGGCCGCTCAGGCTTTGCTTTTAATGTCAAAAGGCGACGCAAATACTGCAATGCAGTTACTCAGAGATTCGAAAAATTCGGATAGCCGCAGTGTACTTTTTCAAATTCTTTTTAAGCAAAAAGGTGCTAAGGAGGCATGCGACTATTTAGATGGTTTAGGCGATCTTTCCGCCGACTTCTTTACTCCAGTTGGCTGGAATAATGTCTGTCTTGCGCTGAAGATAAATGACGAGATTTATAAGGCAAATAAAATCCTTATAAATCTACCTAGCGCGATCAGGACCAAATGCACCTACTTAGCGTACCAATACGCCGTCTATCACCTATTGCCATTGGTCTCGAAGGAAGGTCATTATCATTTATTGGATGCTGGCTTTAGCTCGCTGCTGGATCATGTTTTAGAAGGAATTGATGTTCAACAAGCACGGGAAAAGGCTTTAATAGCCGCAAAAGAAACAGAGGCCTTGGCTAAAGAAGTTGGGGATGATCGTGTTGCTAAAAAATGCGAGCTGGGCATAAGACATTTAAAGCTGCTTGATTCCTCTACTAAGAAGGAAGAGGCTGATGCAATTCGAAGCGCGATGGCTGACGGGATCAAGGCGGTGGAGCTTATTTCAATTGCAAGGGCTCATTCTATTGAGTTTGACCCTGAGCCTATTGAGAAGTACTTGGCAAACGCTAAGAGGACGGGGGGATTTTCTTTAGATCAGCTGAACGCAAAGTTTGACCTTCTTGATCACCATACCAGGTATGCAGAGTTTGTAACTTTCTTGGATGAAGAATGGGATGCCCTTGCCGCTGTTTACGGTCCTTCACCGCTGATCGTAAAAAAAGTTCAGGCTTTAGCCGAACTAGGGTTGCACGAAAGTGCTTCGGAATTCTTGGAAGAACATCGACAGTTATGCGAGGAGCAATTAGTTAATCGGCTCGATTTGATGCTTTCTGATAAGCGGGGAGAGGATCCGACAAAGCATGCGATTGATCTTTTCATGCGGACTCAGTCGTTACCCGATTTGATGAATGCGGTCAGCGTACTAAAGGCGCGCGGAGCATGGAGGCGCTTAATGCCACTAGCTCAAGAACTTTACTCAAGATCACCTACTTCTGCACACGCTATGGTTTGTGTCCGATGTATGCGAGAGAACCAAATTTCGGCTAATGAAATTAGTGCGTTCCTGGAAAGCATTAGCAGTCAAGTGGAACAGCACGATGACATGCTTTCACAGCGTGCTTGGTTGCTCCATGAGTCAGGAGATTTTGAAGGCGCAAAATTACTTAACGATGTACTGATGACCCGGCGTGGTGATGCTCAAGATCTTTTCTTGGATATGAACCTTGCAATTTCAATGGGCGACTGGGAGAGATTTTCATCGATAGTTGTAAAAGCCAAGGATATAAGCGATCGCTTGGATAATCGAACGTTGCTTAGCTTGGCAAAGCTAATAGGATTTTCTGATCAGAATGAGGCGCTTGCATTGGCGCAGAAGGTGGCGGCAAGAGCGTCTGATGATGCGGAGGCTTTAATTGGTGCTCATCAAATAGCTATTTCAGTTCGCCGAGATGACCTCGCTATGCCATGGATGCATAAGGCGGCTGAACTATCTAAGGGAACTGGTCCAGTCAAGGTTTTGGATGGCTCCGAAGTAGTGGAATACTTTAAAAGAAATGCCAAAAGCTGGCAAACCAAGAATGATCTCTTTAGGGAGGCGAAAGTACCATTACACATGGCAGTGGCCATGTTCAACATCCCTTTGTTCAACTTGCTCGGGGGGGCGGCCCGATCTAACGCGACTAGCGATCCTCGCCTCCGCGTTCCTATCCCTATTAGATCGGGAAATAGATTGCTAGTAGACATTTCGCATATAACGCGAATCGCGCTAGACATTTCTACATTGATTTTATTAAGTGAAATGGGGCTTTTGGAGATGGTTCTGAGGAGATTTGACGAAGTGTATATCTCTTCTCGGGTGATGGAAGTTTTGTTGGATGAGCGAGATAAGGTCGTATTCCACCAGCCATCACGAATAACGGAAGCTAAATTTCTTATCGCGCAAGTTGCCAGCGGCCGACTTAGCACTGTGGACGTCGATGGAGGACATGCGCTTAGCTCAGAGATCGGAGAGGAATCCGCATCTTTGCTAGAGGCTGCAAAAAATTCGGGTGGTTACTATATTCATCCTGGGGTGATTTATAACGCTGCGACATTTATGGAGAAGCCCGCTTCGATTGACGAATACTCTCCATACGTTAGAGACTCAATTGATGTAGCCAACGCTTTATGCGCGGAGGGGTATATAACTGAGGCGGTTTTGGAGGCCGCCACAAGAAAACTCGAAAGTACTAACCCAATTCCTCGTGGAGGATTGGATGACGACAGGGCCCTTTACTTAGACAGGCTTGCGATCACGTACTTAAAGCAGAGCGAGATCTTTGACCATTTACTCTCTTCCTCCAGAAAATTATTCATTCATTCTAGCTTGCATGAGGAATGGATTGCCCTACTTAGAACCGAACATACCGATTCGGAAATGATTGAAGCGATTGGGAAGTTAAGGAGATCTTTAAGAGATGCATTCGCTTCTAAGAAGTTAAAAGTGTTGGCTCAAAGTCCTCGTAAAGAAAATTGGCAGGATGTAAGAACTCATATTCTTGCTGACATGCTTAACGATACATCTCCCGTGGAGGTCGTTTGTATTGATGATCGTATGCTCAATACAGAGCGAGGGCTATTGGACAGAAAAGGTAAATCTACGGAGATAGTTACTACCTTTGATCTGTTGGATGATCTGGTACAAAGAGGTCAATTAAGTATCGAAGATCATTGGGCAAGAATGCATCTGCTGCGTAATCAATGCTTTTACTGTCTGCCGATATCCATTGATGAACTTCGCTCACATGTGAGCAAGTCTAAAGTTTTAAATAAGAAGCTAGTGGAAACGGCCGAACTCAAGGTGCTTCGTCAATACATCGCTAGATTGAATGCATCAGGAGTATTGTGCACGCCTAACGACGAAATTTATAAGCAGTCGATACGCCTCACAGGTACGTTCCTTATCCGTGAAATTTGGAACGACGCGTGTGTTCCAGCGGAAGAAGCAGCCATCAAAGCTAACTGGCTCTGGAACTTCGTGGTGCTAAAAACGGATTTAACTTGGAGCCCGAATCCGACAGAAGATGATAAATATGAAGAGCAAATAAAGACGCAGCTAGTAGCTCTATTCGGCTTGTTGACCGATGATCCGATCCGCCGATCGGCGCATGCGGCGTGGTTAGACGAAATTTTAAGAAGCTACGTTCCGGCAAATTGCGATGTTATTAATAGAATTGTGGAATATTTTGTTGATGTGCTTGTGCAAACCTTGGATGTAAAAGGCTCATAACATATCCGCGCGCTATGAATATTTTTTTCGAAAAGATCGCCCCCCCTACGATTGCGGGTAGGATCGCGCAGCATCCGAAACTGCGATCATTAATCGCTAGCGATCTTCATGTTGATGGTTTAGGCACTATACCTCTAGAAGCTATAAGATCTGCTTTGTCTAACTGTCATTCTGATGACATGCGGCTGATTGCTGTGGTGGGAAATGAAACCCACTTTGCAATTCATCGTTCAAAAAATGGTCAGCACGAAATAGAGAGTCAGAAGGGTGCAAAATTATATGTGCCGGAATTGGCGCTTCTGGATCCGGATCCAGAAATTCGATTGCGCGGACTTCAAAATATCCAAAATCAGAATCTTTGTTACGGCTCTAGTTTAGATATATGGAGAGAATCATTAGAGAACGCTCCATTGACTGACGCGCAGTTGTATGACTTCATTCAGCAGCGCTCAACTTTCCCGCGCGAGACCTTGCGTAAAATCGGCAACATGCTCGATCAGGGGGGCTTCACTATTGATGACATTATTCCGTCATCGCGAATTTACTATGAGGCGCTTATTGGGTCGGTATTGAGCTGCAATGATGCCGCGGAATACATCGACTGTATATTGATCCCACATTTAAAGACGCTAATCGAGAAAGACTTTATTTGGGGATTAAGCTGCATTGAAGGTTGCAATATTACTGATCGCATTGATCCAGTTTCTATTTGCGCTAAGGTGTCAGACGAAACTATTAGTGACACTCTTGCACAGAGAAATAATGCCAATCTTCCTTATGCAGTCTTAACCACCTACCAGCTGGCCTTGGCTCGAGCCGCTTCGATAAGTGGTCTTAATGACGTAGCCCAACGAGCAATAAATGTTTTGGCAGACAATGCAGACAAAAGGTTATCTGATCAGGCAGGAGTGCCGTCGCTATACGCCGCATTTGTCAGCCTAACCCTTTTTAAGCTGGGGAGTACCGAAGAGTTTAGAGACGCTCCGCCATATTGGAAAAGGCTTGCTGCTAGTACCCATGCAAATTTGCTTTGCGCTGCGGCAAAATATGATGACAAATTTATCGAATCTTTGGTGGAATGGGCTGCGAAGCATCGCAGCATCGAACATACTGCAATTGCTGTCTTGGATCATGTAAAGGATCCAACATGGCACTTGGGAAATCAATATGCGGAAGTGAGCTGGCAACTGACTTTCATAAGGGCCAGACAAATAGCTTCGTCATATGGCATCGCTCCTCCCACAACTTTTTACGAAAGATTTTCCGAATCAGAAGTTCCGCTAAAATTTATTGCGTTGAGTCACTTGTATAAGATACCTGACCTGCTTTCTGGAAGGCCGCAGAAGAGTACTAATAATGGACAGAAAACTCTTAGCCTCGATGTTCTCAAAAACCTTGATGCCGGTAAGAAGGACCTTCCTCATCAGGTGGCTCTCTGGAGTCACTTGTCCCTTCTTTCATACAGTTATGCTTTCGACGAGACCTTAATAGAGCATCTGTACAAGGTCGCAGTGGAAATAATTGACTCAACGATGTCTGGTGCAGATGATGAGTTGAACCTCATCCAAGAAATGGCATTGATCGCAGCCTCTCAGCAGAACTTATCTCTTGCTGAAGTAACTGCCACTAAAGTGATTCGGAGATTGCCGGAAATTGATGAGCCCGAACAATTACTTATTCATCTCATCTTGATACTAGTGGCATCCGGATTCGCTGGCAGCTACGACGAGAGTTTGGAGTGGTCTGGGAAGAAACTTGATGAATTTGCGTTGAAAGTCAAACTCGGTGCCTTTAGCGAAAAGTTCCTATTTATTATTTCCACATTTCAGAAGTTTATTCCTGTTCGTAAAAGGAAATGGTCTCGCGCTATAGCGCTTGCCAGTGCCGCGGTTGCCTAGTCCATCGTGCCTGTGAGGCGCGCGCCATTTCTGTTGCATTTCAGGTGCGGGCACTCCAGTTAGATAAAAGTAATCGCAGAGTTCAACAGGTTTACAACGCTTAGGATATATCTCAATAAGAAGTGGATGTTCCGAAGTTTGTATGGCACGTTAAGGTCGCCCTCACAGCATCTCCAGTTGTACGTACTCCTTTCGGAGCCCATAGTTGTCCCCTATATGTTTAATTTCCGCCCGCATAGGTTCGTGATAACTCGTCTATGTGGGGCAGCCAGATCAGACAACACTCACCGGCTTAACGATTAGTTTTAGATGTTTGAACTAGTTCTTTAATGACGCGAGGAACAGATACGGGACTTCCTCGTTTTAGAGTTTCCGCTGCAGATATCTCGAGCAGGTACTCGTAAAGCTCAGCAGGAAACCTGACTAGTACTGGTCTCGTTTCGAACGAAGGTTTAACTTTCACACGTCATCCATAATTAAAGTGATATAAATAAAGAACCCTAAATGGGCCGTAAATGCCGTGGCCGTGCATGCATGATAAATCGATCATGATGAAATGCAAAGGTCCCGGGAAATTGTCGAAGTCGATGAGAGAGAGTTGAAAGCGCTCGGCGCGACAATTAGGATGCTACGAAAAGAGATAGGCCTCTCTCAAGAGGCTCTGGCCGATCTTGCGGGACTTGATCGAAGCCATATGGGGCGCATAGAGCGAGGAGAGCGAAACTTAGCAGTTGTGAATTTGCTTAAAATAAGGCGCGCGCTCGGCATTTCCGGGGCGCAATTGATGGCCGTTGCCGGGCTGTAACCATTACAAGACCCGATCAAAAATTGTTTGCTTAGGCTTGGACGGATAGGCAAAACGGACAGGCAGTGCTAACAGCAACCTAAGGACCAGCTCGTCGAGGAACAGCACGCCACGATGCGCCAGCGAGATTTCGCCGGGTCGTGGTGTGCCGCCACCGCCAACCAGTGCTACGCCCGATGCCGTATGGTGCGGCGACCGAAATGGACGAACGCCCCAGCGTGCCGCGTCGAAGCCGTTCGTCAGCGATTGCACCGCTGCTGATTCAAGCGCTTCTTCATCGCTCATCGGCGGCAGGATGCCGGCAAACCGGGCCGCGAGCATCGATTTGCCGGTGCCCGGCGGGCCGACCATCAACATGCTGTGTCCACCGGCCGCCGCGACTTCCATTGCGCGTTTGGCAAACTGCTGACCTTTGACTTCAGCCAGATCCGGGTAGCGCGGTGCATGCATAGATGTATGCGGCAAGCGATGCGCCTGCAATCTGCTTTCGTTGTCTCGCGCAGCAAAATGCGCGACTACCTGTAGTAGCGAATCGGCTGGCAGGATCGTCATGTCGCGCACCAGTGCGGCTTCATCCGCATTCGCGCGCGGCAGGATGAAGGCGCGTTCGCGAGGGTTGCTGCCTTGCAGGCGCTGCATCGCGAAAGTCATCGCCAGCGCGCCGCGTATCGGGCGCAGCTCGCCAGATAGCGACAGTTCGCCTGCGAATTCGTAGCGGTCCAGTGTATCGGCGGGCATTTGCCCGGACGCCGCCAGAATGCCAAGTGCGATGGGCAGGTCGAAACGTCCCGACTCCTTGGGCAGATCGGCAGGTGCAAGGTTGACGGTGATGCGGCGCGCAGGAAATTCAAAGCCGGCATTTTGCAAGGCGGCTCGAACGCGATCCTTGGCCTCCTTGACTTCGGTTTCGGGCAAGCCGACGATCGTAAAGGCGGGAAGGCCATTGGCGAGATGTACTTCCACGATGACTTCCGGCGCCTGCATGCCAGCCAATGCCCGGCTGCTCAAGACGGCAAGACTCATTGCACTTACTCCCTGTTTTTCTTCTTATTAATACGTGGTGCTGTCAACGCACCTTTCTATTACTGCCCGCCTATTATTGGTTCGGCTTGTGATGGGCGTGTTCCAGCAAATGAATTACAGCCTTGACGATGGCGTGCCGCAGCGCGTGGTCAGGTGAGGGCTGTTCACTGCAATGCACAATGGCGTGGCCTACTGTGATGGTGTGATCTTCTGCATCCCTGCCATAGGTGATGTTCAGCTTATAGCGGGGGATCAGCGGACCGCAGGCCTCCCAGCAGCGTGTCCATTTTGGCAGTGCTTGATTGCCTTCCCAAAGTACGCCCGCACTATCGTGCAATTCTTCTATATTGTGATGGCCCAATAAATGGGCCAGTCGGCGCTCCTGTGCAACGCAGGTACGAAAGTAGGCTTCATCGCTGGTCCGCATGTCTCCTCCCTGTTCGACTGGCGGCACTGCACTGGATATATTAGCCGCCGAGCCAAAGCGATTGATGGATTATGGATTTGATCACTTTGGCTGGCGCATAAGTCAGAGTTGATCAGGGTTTGTTTTTCAGTTGCGCTTCCAATGTCGCAACTTGTGCTTCCAGTGCTTCCAGCTTGGCTCGGGTATTGGCCAGAACCTGCGCCTGTACGTCGAATTCCTCGCGTGTGACCAAATCCAGCTTGGCAAAACCCTGCGTCATCATCGCCTTGACGTTTTTCTCAATGTCCTTTGCGGGTGAGTTTTCCAGGACTTGATTGATTTTATTTTGCATATCGTTAATGAAATTCGACTTGTCCATGATGACCTCTTATAAAAATGTCGTGTTTTTGCGCCAAAAGTGTGCAAAATGGGTTGGCTTGCTCGGGAAAGGTGCGTTTGCCCGATGTGCGAGCAAGCAAAGCCCGGTCGTGTAACGTATTAACTGGCAAAAACCATAATACATCCTGACAAAAAAAGCTGGCACGAGTTCTGCTAAATGATGACCGAGGACAACCAATATCTGGTTTCTACATTCAACTTTAAAGGGAACATCATGAAAAAACTGATTCTTGCAGCAGCTGTAGCAGGTGTATTTGTTGGTAGCGTTGCGCACGCACAAGAAGCTGCTACGCCAGAACATTCTTTCACGGGTAACGTTTCTGTTGTCACCGACTATCGCTTCCGTGGTATTTCACAGACCTTCAAGCAACCAGCTGTACAAGGCGGTTTTGACTACGCACACTCGAGCGGTTTTTATGTTGGTAACTGGAACTCGAACGTGAGTGATGCGGTGTTCCCAGGTGGTAACGTCGAGATGGATCTGTACGGTGGTTACAAATTCAATATAACGCCTGATTTCGCGATGGATGTCGGTATGCTGCGTTACTACTACCCTGGTACGAACACGAGCGCAAATACGACGGAAGCTTATGTTGCAGGTTCCTACAAATGGTTCTCGGCCAAATATAGCCATACCGTTACGGATTTCTTCGGTCTGGATGACACCAAAGGCTCTGGCTATTTGGATCTGAATGCGAACTTCGAAGTGGCTGAAAAAACGACGTTGGGTTTCCACGTCGGTCATCAAAAAGTACGTCGTAATGGTGATTTGGATTACACCGATTATAAAGTCTCGCTCTCCCGTGATTTTGGCTTTGCAACCATTGGCTTGGCAGTAATCGGTACTGATGCAGATGCATCTAAATACACCTACCCCAATGCTGCTGGTACCAAATCCAAAGATTTGAGCGGTACGGCTGCCGTTCTGTCGATCTCCAAATCGTTCTAATCGAACTTAACGTTAGAGGTTCCAATGAAACTGATTACAGCCATCATCAAGCCGTTCAAGCTTGACGAAGTGCGCGAGGCACTGTCGGCGATCGGCGTGCAGGGCATCACCGTGACCGAGGTTAAAGGCTTTGGTCGTCAAAAGGGCCATACCGAGCTGTATCGTGGCGCTGAGTACGTGGTCGATTTCCTGCCGAAGACCAAGATCGAAGCAGCCGTCGATGATGCGATCGTTGATCGCGCTATCGAAGCCATCGAAACCGCTGCTCGCACCGGCAAGATCGGTGACGGCAAGATTTTCGTCTACGATCTGCAGCAAGTCGTTCGCATCCGTACCGGCGAAACCGGTAAAGAAGCACTTTAAGGGGAACATGATGAGTATCAAGAAATTGTTCGCGAGCGTGTTGGCAACAGGCGCTTTGTTGATGGCAGTTGGCGTCGCTACCCCTGCGTTCGCGCAGGAAGGTACGGCGGCTCCGGCCACCACCGAAGCACCTGCTGCTGCGGCAGCCGCCGCTGCTCCTGGCGCGGAAGCGCCTGCAGCTGCAGCACCTGCTCCTGAGCCGGTGTTGAATTCGGGCGATACCGCCTGGATGCTGACCTCGACCATGCTGGTCATCCTGATGACCATCCCTGGTCTGGCACTATTCTATGGTGGCCTCGGTCGTTCGAAAAACATGCTGTCGGTGCTGATGCAAGTATTTGTGCTGTTCTCGCTGATTACCGTTCTGTGGTCGATCTATGGCTACAGCCTGGTGTTCGGTGGTGGCGGTTCGTTCTATGGCACGTTCGACAAGCTGTTCCTGAGCGGCATCAAGCCTGACACGTTGTCCGGCACCATTCCTGAATATGTGTTCGTCGGCTTCCAATCGACCTTTGCGGCTATCACTTGCGCGCTGATCGTCGGTGCCTTTGCCGAACGCATGAAGTTCGCTGCCGTGATTGCTTTCGCCGTGCTGTGGTTTACCTTCAGCTACATTCCGATGGCGCACATGGTCTGGGCTCCGGAAGGTCTGCTGTTCAAGGATGGCGCGCTTGACTTCGCTGGTGGCACGGTCGTTCACATCAACGCTGGTATCGCCGGTCTGGTCGGTGCCTACATGGTTGGCAAGCGTATCGGTTTCGGCAAGGAAGCAATGCCTCCGCACTCGCTGACGTTGACGATGGTTGGTGCCTCGCTGCTGTGGGTCGGTTGGTTCGGTTTCAACGCCGGTTCGGCACTGTCCGCCGGTCCTGTTGCCGGCCTGGCATTCATCAACACGATTCTGGCTACCGGCGCTGCTGCTGTCGCATGGATCGGTGCTGAAGCAATGCTCAAGGGCAAGGCTTCGATGCTGGGTGCTGCTTCGGGTGCCGTTGCTGGTCTGGTTGCGGTCACGCCTGCTGCCGGTTTCGTCGGTCCGATGGGCTCCATCATTCTCGGCTTGCTGGCTGGTGTGGTCTGCCTGTGGGGTGTGAGCGGTCTGAAGCGCATGCTGGGTGCTGACGATGCATTCGACGTGTTCGGCGTTCACGGCGTTGGCGGTATCCTGGGCGCAATCCTGACGGGCGTGCTGGCTGCGCCTTCGCTGGGTGGTACCGGTGCTGCTGATTTCAACATGGCTCACCAAGTGATGATTCAAGTCAAGAGTGTGGCAATCACGCTGGTATGGTCGGGTGTAGTTTCCTTCATCATCTTCAAGCTGGTCGATCTGGTCATCGGTCTGCGTGTATCGGATGAAGCAGAGCGCGAAGGTCTGGATATCACCAGCCACGGCGAATCGGCTTACCACTCGTAATCGGTTTCATTGATGTTCCTGCCCGGTTTATTCCGGGCGTTTTGAGAGGCGCCCCATTTTGGGGCGCTTTTTTTATGGACTTTTATTTGCAATGGGTGGCCTTATATAGATAGCCTCTTTCAATCATGGGTTGGTTCGCAGCAAGAAGCGGGCTTTCCCGTAAAATTGCGTTTTACACGCAGTGTTCGCCGTCGTTAAAAAGGTTTTTATGGTTCCCCACCTCGTCACGGCCGTGAATGGCCCCCTGCTCGATCTTGAGAAAAAGATTCTCGATGCCACACCAGCCATTGAACGCTGGTTCCGTCTCGAATGGCAGGAACACACGCCGCCGTTCTATTGTTCGGTTGATTTGCGCAATGCGGGTTTCAAGCTGGCGCCGGTGGATACCAATCTGTTTCCAGGTGGTTTCAACAATCTTTCGCCCGAAATGCTGCCGCTGGCTGTGCAATCGGCGATGGCGGCCATCGAGAAATATTGTCCCGATGCCAAGAACCTGTTGCTGATTCCCGAAGGTCACACGCGCAATACCTTCTATCTGCAGAACGTGTCGCGGTTAATGCAGATCTTCCGGCAGACGGGTTTGAATGTGCGTCTGGGTTCGCTGTCGCCGGACCTGAAGGAACCGTCCACCATCGAATTGCCGGATGGTTCGGTACTGACCGTCGAGCCGCTCGAGCGCTCGGCGAACGGTCGTCGTATCGGCCTCAAGAATTTCGACCCCTGTACGATCCTGCTGAACAACGATTTGTCGTCCGGCCTGCCTTCGATTCTGGAAAACCTGAACGAGCAAAACCTCTTGCCGCCATTGCATGCCGGTTGGGCCGTGCGCCGCAAGACCAATCACTTTGCTGCCTACGATGAAGTGATCAAGAAGTTCGCGAAGATGATCGATGTCGATCCGTGGATGCTCAATCCATTCTTCATGAAATGCGACGACGTCAATTTCAACGAAGCGACGGGAGAAGATCGTCTGGCTGCCAACGTCGATACCTTGCTGGCGAAGATGCGCAAGAAGTACAAGGAATACGGCATCAAGGAAAAGCCGTTTGTGGTCATCAAGGCCGATGCCGGTACCTATGGCATGGGCATCATGTCGGTGCATGATGCAAGCGAGGTCAAGGATCTCAATCGCAAGCAGCGCAACAAGATGTCGGTCATCAAGGACGGCCTCGAAGTGCATGACGTGATCATTCAGGAAGGCGTGCCGACCTTCGAGCACATCAACGAAGCTGTAGCCGAACCGGTGGTTTACATGATCGACCGTTATGTCGTCGGCGGTTTCTATCGCGTGCATGCCGAGCGCGGCAATCACGAAAATCTGAATGCGCCGGGCGCACACTTCGTACCGTTGGCGTTCGCACATCAGCATGCCTTGCCGGACTACCAAGCCAAACCGGGCACCGCGGCCCCGAACCGTTTCTACATCTATGGCGTGGTGGCGCGACTGGCCTTGCTGGCAGCGTCGCTGGAAATGGAAAAGACCGATCCGAATCCAGAGGTCTATTAATTACGATGCAACTGTGCGGTCAATGCCCTGAACGGCATACTGCGCTTTGCCTCCACCATGCTGTGTGCTTGCGGTTTGCATAAAGTGCGACGGTAAGCTGACTCTCTCGAAAGAATGCAATGAAACTGGCTTTTGTCACCGACCCGCTGGACGGCTTCAAGATCTACAAGGATTCTACCTACGCCATGATGCTTGAGGCGGCGCGACGTGGACATGCGATCCACGTGTTCCAGCACAAGGATATGGCATTCGAAGGCGGCCGCGTGGTGGCGAATGTTTCGCGCGTGACGCTGACGGGCGATGACAAGGACTGGTTTCGGCAGGAGGCGCCGGTCGCGCAGGAACTGACTGCATTCGATGCCGTGCTGGAACGTACCGATCCGCCGTTCAACATGGAATACATCTACGCCACCTACCTGCTGGAGCTGGCGCAGAAGCAGGGTGCACGCGTATTCAACAAGCCAGAGGCGATCCGCAGCTTCAATGAAAAACTCGCGATCGCGCAATTCCCGCAATTCATCGCGCCGACGCTGGTGACCAGTGATGCTGCTCGCATCAAGGCTTTTCATGCGGAACACAAGGACATCATCCTCAAGCCGCTCGATGGCATGGGCGGCATAGGTATCTTCCGCGTAAAGGAAGATGCGATGAATCTCGGCTCGATCATCGAAACACTGACGGCCAACGGCAGCGCCACCATCATGGTGCAGCGCTATATTCCCGAGATCACGCAGGGTGACAAGCGTATCCTGCTGATCGGCGGGCAGGTTGTGCCGTATTGCCTGGCGCGCATTCCGCAGGGAACGGAGATTCGCGGTAATCTGGCAGTCGGTGGGCGCGGCGAAGCGCGTGAGATTTCTGCACGCGACCGCGAAATTGGTGAAAGTCTGGCACCGGTATTGTTGCAACGCGGGTTGTTGCTGGTAGGATTGGACGCCATTGGCGATTTCATGACCGAATTGAACGTGACCAGCCCCACCTGCTTCCAGGAAATTCAGCAACAGACAGGTTTTGATGTGGCCGCCATGTTCATCGACGCGCTGGAAAAGCACGCGGCAAACTGGAATGCATAATGTGATGGCATCGATGGCGGCTGTGCTGCCGGTCGAAGCCCTTTTTAATGCGGATGTGACATAGACCGATGGTCGGTATTCTCTTGTTGACCCACGCCCCTCTCGGGCAGGCATTTATTTCTGCGGTAACGCACGTCTTTCGTACGCGGCCCGAGCGGCTCGAAGCGATCGATGTAATGGCCGATCAGGATACGCGCGAGGTGGAGCGACTGGCACGCGATGCCATCGTTGCGCTCGACGACGGCGCGGGCGTGCTGGTGATTACCGATGTCATGGGCGGCACGCCATCGAACTGCTCGCTGGGTTTGTGCGGCGTGGAAAATGTGCAGGTGATCGCGGGCATCAGTTTGCCCATGCTGCTGCGTGCCATGACGTATCGCAACGATACGCTCGACGTGACCGTGGAAATGGCGCTCGCCGGTGCACAGGGCGGTGCCGTGCGAGTCGACAATCGTGTACGACTTTCTCCCAACTGATTCTTCTTCATCCTCGCGACGATAATAAAAATGATCGAACAGGAAATCGAAATCATCAACAAGCTCGGCCTGCATGCGCGTGCTTCTGCCAAGTTCACGCAACTGGCGACCAAATACAAAAGTGAAGTCTGGCTGACGCGCAACAAGCGAAGGGTGAATGCCAAGTCCATCATGGGCGTGATGATGCTGGCTGCCGGCAAGGGATCCAAGGTCACGCTGGAAACGAATGGTCCGGACGAGCGGGAATGTTTCGATGCGCTGGTCGGTCTGGTGCAGGACAAGTTCGGCGAAGGCGAGTAAGCTCGATAGCGGTGTGCAAGGTGCACTGTTTGCCATGCGTGCAGGCATGCCGTGACTTTTAGTTTTGCTTCTCGTGTTCTGAATTTCGTGCTTTTATCCAGGCGGCTCCGATGACTTCCTTCACGCTCCACGGTATTCCGGTTTCGCGCGGTATTGCGATTGGCCGTGCGCACATTCTTTCGCCGGCTGCACTGGATGTACAGCATTACCTGATCGCTGCTGATCAGGTGGAAACCGAAGTGCAGCGATTGCAATCGGCAATTGCCACCGTCCACACCGAATTGCAGACGCTCTGGAGCGAGTTGCCCAAGGATGCGCCCGCCGAGCTGGGTGCGTTCATCGACGTCCACGTGCTGATTCTGTCGGATCCGATGCTGTCGGAAATTCCACTCGATATCATCCGCACGCGTCATTACAACGCCGAATGGGCATTGGCAACGCAGATCGAGGAATTGTCCGCGCAGTTCGACGAAGTCGAAGATGCCTATCTGCGCGAGCGTAAGGCCGATATCGAACAGGTTGGCGAGCGCGTGCTGAAGGTGTTGACCGGCACAGCTAATCTGCTGCCACGCATCGATGAAGTCAGCGAAGGTACGCCCGCCATGATCGTGGTGGCCCGCGACATTTCGCCTGCCGACATGCTGCAATTCCGTGACCGTGCCTTCAGCGGCTTCATCACCGATCTGGGCGGACAAAACTCGCATACGGCCATTGTGGCGCGCAGTCTTGATATTCCGGCCACGGTCGGCGTTTCAAATGCTTCCACACTCGTCAAGCAGAATGACTGGCTGATCATCGATGGCGATGCCGGCGTGGTGGTCGTCGCACCGTCGCCGCTGGTACTCGAACAGTATCGCGAGAAGCACGCCAGGCAGGTGCGCGATCGCAAGAAGCTGGGCAAGATTCGCAAGACGCCATCGGTCACGCGCGATGGCACGCCGATCACCCTGCTCGCCAATATCGAATTTCCCGACGATTGCCCGCAGGCGCTCGAAGGCGGTGCGCATGGCGTGGGCTTGTTCCGTTCCGAGTTCCTGTTCATGAATCGCCCTGAGGGCGCGCCGCTGCCCAGCGAGGAAGAGCAGTTCATTTCCTACAAGCAGGCTGTCATTGCGATGAAGGGGCGGCCGGTCACGATCCGTACGCTCGATAGCGGTGCCGACAAGCCGATCGATTTCATGGAACATTCCTCGCTCAATCCGGCGCTGGGGCGGCGTGCGATTCGTTTCTGCCTGTCCGAGCCGCAAATGTTTCTGACGCAGTTGCGCGCCATCTTGCGTGCTTCGGCATTTGGTTCGATCAAGTTGCTGATTCCAATGCTGGCGCATGCATCCGAGATCGAGCAGACGCTGGCCTTGATCGAGCAGGCCAAGACCCAGTTGCGCAAGGAAAAGATCAAGTTCGATGAAGCCTTGCCGATCGGTGCGATGATCGAAATCCCGGCAGCGGCTTTGGCATTGCCCTTGTTCATCAAGCGTCTGAACTTTCTGTCGATCGGCACCAACGACCTGATTCAGTACACGCTGGCGATCGACCGTGTGGATCATGAAGTCGCGCATCTTTACAATCCGCTGCATCCGGCGATTTTGTTCCTGCTGTCGCACACGATCGGTACCGCCATCAAGGCGGGATTGCCGATCTCCGTGTGTGGCGAGATGGCAGGCGACATCAAGATGACGCGATTGTTGCTAGGCATGGGATTGCGTGAATTTTCGATGCATCCGGCCCAGTTGCTGGCAGTGAAGAATGAAATCATCAACAGTGATCTCGGTTTGATCGAGCCCGTGACGCGCAAGCTGTTGCGCACTTACGAGCCGCGCGCCATCAATGAGGTGATCGAAAAGCTGCAGCAGTTATAACGCGCGATTGCCGCTTGTCGTGCGGTGATGCCATTGGCTGTGCAATGCGCATGCCGTGCACAGTGTGGCCTCTAGTCATCGTCTCTACGCCATTTTTCCCGTCGTGTTCTTATGGATGCATCACGCTAGCAGCGTGGCACCGATTACCGCACCTGCAATCAGCAACCACAGAATTTGAATGCGCGTGGTGAGCATCAGGACAACCGTTGCCGTCGTCATCAGCCACAACGGCCACGCTTGCCATGGCAAGCCGTGTGTGCCGGCCATCAACCATCCAGTGGCGAGTACCAGGCCGATCACAACCGGCCCCAAGCCGAGGCGGAATGCACGTACGGCGCATATGTCCCGATGACGTTGCACCCAGCGTGAAACGTAGTAGGTGAACAGTGTGCTGGGCAGCAGCATGCCGGTCATCGTCAGTAGCATGCCCAGCAAGCCGGGCAGCATGCCGCCGGCATTGAGCCCGATATTCCAGCCCATCAATGCCACGAACAGGATATTGGGGCCCGGCGCAGACTGCGCAATCGTGATCGAGCTATTGAATTGTGCGTCGGTGAGCCAATGCTGTTGATCGACCAGATAGCGATGCATCTCGGGAGCAGTAGCCAGTGCGCCGCCGACAGATAACAGTGACAAAGCCAGGTAATGCAAAAACAGGTGCAACCATTCGTTCGCCTGCATCGAGAGGGAAAGTGTGGTGCTCATGACTTGAGCCGCGCATAGGCAAGCAGGCTGCCGAGTAAGCCGATGCTGAACAGCGGATAGATCAATGGCAAGCGCAAGAGTGCCACCGCGATAAAGCAGGCTGCCGTTAACAGCAGACACAATTTCATGCCGAGCGGATTATTGCGCAAGGCACCCATCAAGCGAATGCCCGTTGCCAGGATCAGTCCGGCCGCAACGGCCCCCATGCCCTTGAGCGCACCACCCACTTGCGGTTGATCGGCAAAAGGAGCGTAAAGAATGGCGATGCCGAGAATGAGTAGCAACGGTGCGATGAGCATGCCGGCAAATGCAGCCAATGCGCCGCTCGCGCCAAAATAACGATTGCCGACGATGACCGACAGATTCACCACGTTCGGTCCCGGCAGGGTTTGCGCGATTGCCCAATCCTCGATGAATTCTTCGCGTGTCAGCCAGCGCTTGCGCTCCACCAGTTCGCGCTGGACCACCGCCATGACGCCACCGAAGCCCTGCAGTGAGAGCAAGGTGAACGAAAGGAATAGGTCTAGACAATTTTTTGGGCAGGATGTCAGGCTATTCACAATATTTTCGACCTTTGTAAAAAGACAATTTTAGACGTCGTTTGACGGCCTCGCACGACTTGTTTATCCTTGCACCATTGCGCCGATTTGAGATCAGCTTGCGGGCGCGTAACAAATACGGCTAAAGCGTACTCGACAGAGTTCAGACATTAGCCCGTAAGCAACTTGCTTCCGGGCTTTTTTGTTTTTGGTGCGTGGTGGAATATTTCACGCGCTGCGGGTTTGTGCCTTATTGACCGGATGCCATGACTTCTCTCGGAATCGTCTCGCCGCAATCGATGTTTTTTGCCGAACCGCTGCTTTTGCAGAGCGGGGCGCAGATCGCCGACTACACGCTTGTCTATGAAACCTACGGCACGCTCAATGCCGATCGTTCCAATGCCGTGCTGGTGTGCCATGCGCTGAATGCCTCGCATCATGTGGCGGGCACCTATGGTGACGACAAGGGCACGCGTGGCTGGTGGGACAACATGGTAGGGCCGGGCAAGCCGCTGGATACGGATCGCTTCTTCGTCATCGGCGTCAATAACCTTGGTTCGTGTTTCGGTTCGACAGGGCCGATGCATACGAATCCGGCGACGGGCAAGCCCTATGGCGCGCATTTTCCGGTGGTGACGGTGGAAGACTGGGTAAAGGCGCAGGCACGCCTAGCCGATGCGTTGGGGATTACGCAGTTTGCAGCGGTCATGGGCGGTTCGCTGGGTGGCATGCAAGCCTTGTCGTGGAGCATCCAGTTTCCTGAACGCTTGCGACATTGCCTCGTGATTGCCTCGACGCCCAAGCTGTCGACGCAAAACATCGCCTTCGACGATGTGGCGCGGCAGGCGATTCTGACCGATCCCGACTATCACGGCGGCGATTTTTACGAGCATGGCGTGGTGCCGAAAAACGGTTTGCGCGTGGCGCGCATGCTCGGCCATATCACTTATCTGTCTGACGACGTGATGGCGGCCAAGTTTGGGCGTGAGTTGCGTTCGGGCAGTTATCAGTTCGGCTTTGGGATCGATTTCGAGATCGAGTCCTATCTGCGCTATCAGGGCGACAAGTTTTCCGAATACTTCGATGCCAACACGTATCTGCTGATTACCAAGGCGCTCGATTATTTCGATCCGGCACGTGATCACGGTGGCGACTTGTCGAAGGCGCTCGAAGTCACGCGCGCCAAATTCTTGGTGGTGTCGTTCACGACCGACTGGCGCTTTGCGCCGGAGCGCAGTCGCGAGATTGTCCAGGCGCTGGTCGATAACCAGCGTGTCGTGACGTATGCAGAAATCGACGCGCCGCATGGTCACGATGCTTTCCTGCTCGACGATGCCCGCTACATGAACGTGGTGCGTGCGTATTTCGACGGAATGGCAGCCGAGATCGGCGCCAAACAACTGGCAGGAGAGCAGGCATGACTTTCGACGAATTGAGCATCCTGCGTCCCGATCTGGCCTTCATCGCGCACTGGGTTCGCAAGCGAACGCGCGTGCTTGATCTGGCGTGCGGCAATGGTGTCATGCTGCAGTATCTGCAGACCGACAAGCAGTGCAGCGGTTACGGCATCGAGATCGATGACGCCATGATTCCGCAGTGCGTCGAACGCGGCGTGTCGGTGATCCAGCGCGATCTGGAAACGGGTTTATCGATCTTCCGCGACAACACGTTCGATACCGTGTTGTGCCTGTCCGCGCTGCAGATGATGAAGGATGTCGAAGGCGTGTTGCGCGACATCGCGCGCGTTGGGCACGAGGCGATCGTCTCCTTCCCCAATTTCGGTTACTGGCCGCATCGCATCGCCTTACTGCGGGGCCGCATGCCGGTTTCCAAGAGCCTGCCTTACGAGTGGTACGACACGCCCAACCTACGTTGCGCGACCATTCGTGATTTCGAGGCGCTGGCAGTCGAAGTCGGTTTGCAGGTGATTGATTGCGTGGCGCTCGATGACGGCAAGCCGGTCGACTTTCTACCCAACTGGCGCGGCAGTCTGGCCGTATTCCGTTTGCGCAAAGCTTGACGCGTCAGTCGTCATCGCTTCAGATCACTCCGCTTTGCGGGCTGGCACCACGCGGGCGGCCAGCCACAGCAGGAACAGCACCGGCACGCCGAGCAGCGCCGTCGCCGTGAAGAAATTCGCATAGCCGAAGGCATCCACATACGCACCCGAGTAGCCGGCGATGAATTTCGGCACCAGCAGCATCATCGAACTGAACAGCGCGTATTGCGTGGCCGAATAGCTGATGTTGGTCAGGCTCGACAGATAACCGATGAAAGCTGCACTGGCGATGCCACCAGCCAGGTTGTCGGCCGACACGACGAGCATTAGCGCCGTCACGTCATGGCCGTGATGCGACAGCCAGACGAACAGCAGATTGCTTGCAGCGCTCAGGATCGCGCCCAGCATCAGGATACGCATCATGCCGAAACGCATCGACAGCGAGCCACCGATGAAGGCACCTACCAGCGTCATGATCACGCCGAACACTTTGGTGACCGCGGCGACTTCATCCTTGCTGTAGCCCATGTCCACATAAAACGGATTGGCCATGATGCCCATCACCACATCACTGATGCGATAGACGGCAATCAGCGAAAGGATGATCACGGCCTGCCAGCGATAGCGCAGGATGAATTCGCGGAACGGGCCAATCACGACGTCGTCGATCCATGCTGCCAGATTCTTGGCTGGCGGCATGACACGTCGTGCAGGCTCCTTGCAGAACAGTACGGTCACTACGCCTACCAGCATCGATGCCGCCATCACCAGATACGCGGTGCGCCAGGCCAGCGCCTGATAGCCGGCCACATCGCTGAGTTCGGCGCGCGCTGCAATCCACAATACGCCGGCACCGGCCCAGATCATCGCCAGCCGATAGCCGGTCTGATAGTTGGCCGCCAGCGCTGGCTGACGGTCGGTGTCGGCAGATTCGATACGGAAGGCATCGAGCGCAATATCCTGCGTCGCCGAACCGAAGGCGACTGCCAGCGCACACCAGACTACGGGTTCCAGCGCGAGTTGCGGATCGTTGAATGCCATGCCGCACAAACCACCAATGATCGCCAGTTGCGACAGCAGCAGCCAGCTACGGCGACGGCCCATCTTGCGCGTCAGCAAAGGAATCGGCATGCGATCGACCAGCGGTGCCCATGCCCATTTGAATGCATAGGCCAGGCCGACCCAGCTCAGATAACCGATGGTGCTGCGGTCGATGCCGGCTTCCCGCAGCCAGAAACTCAGGGTGCCCAGCACCAACATCAGCGGCAGGCCGGCAGAAAAGCCGAGAAACAGCATGCGCAACGTGGCGGGTTCAAAGTAGACCTTGAGGGTGTCCGACCACGAGCGTCGAGGGACGCTGCTGTTGCGAAAAATCATGTTTCTGCTGCCTTGGATAAAAGAGACGCCGGCTGCTTGCCGGTCAGTGGCTGATGCTGACACAAGAGCATGGCATCAGCAAGCGGGATCAGGGGTGCGACGCAATGGCAACAGCGGTCAAGCAACACGGCGAATGGGCACCAGATGCGTCGTGCAATCCGAAGCGAGGACGCATGGTCGGCATCGACATGCATTGCCCCGGTTTTATTCGAGCCAGCGCGCCCGGCTGGCAGCAATCGCAATGCCGATGGCCAGCACCGCCACGAAGGTCAATCCGATCGAAAGACCCCAATGCTGTGCCAGAAAGCCGATCACGGGCGGGCCGATCAAGCCACCGCTATAGCTGAAGGTGGCGACTGCTGCCAGCGCCGTCGAACCATGTCTGCCGGCGGCGCTGAAGACAAAGGGAAACACGGCGGCCAGACCGGCACCCGCCAGCGCGAAGCCGGCAATCGTCAGCGGCACATTGATGGCGAGAATGGCTACGAGAATGCCAATGGCGGCCAGCACGGCACCGCTACTGACCACCTTGCGCGCACCGAAACGATCCTTGAAACGGTCGCATACCAACCGAGCCAACAGCATCAGGCAGGCGAAACCGGCGAATGCCAGGGGTGCCACGCCATCATGCACGTGCAGGCGGTCCGTCATGAAGACGCCGCTCCAGTCGGCAATCGATCCTTCCGCCACGGCGCCGCAAAAACCGATGATGCCCAGCATCACCAGCGGGCCGTGCGCGACGGCAAACAGCTTGCGCGTCGGGTCACGCTCGGCGCGTAGCGAGGGCAGACTGTGCGCGCACAGGTAGAGCAGCGGCAGCATGCCGATGGCAACCAGACTGAAATGCATGACAACCGTGATACCCATGCCGGCCATTGCCGCACCCAGCAAGGCGCCGGAAAGCGTACCAACGCAGAACCACGCATGCAGCAGCGACATTGTCGAACGTCCGGCCAGTTTCTCCTGCTCGGTACCAATCGCATTGATGGCGACATCGAAACAGCCAGAGCCAGCGCCGAGCACGAAAGCTGCCGCGATCAGCCAGGCAAGCGATGGCGCAATGGCAAGGCATGGCATGGTGAGCAGCAGACCGAGTCCGGCAAACCATGCAGCCTTGGGGCCGCCGAAGCGATCAACCAGCCACGCTGCCAGTGGAAACGACGTAACGGCGCCAAAGCCTGCGCCCAGCAACACGAAGCCGAGTTGGGCAGGGCTAAGCAACAAATTGTCGCGAATCGCCGGAATGCGAGCTGCCCACGAGGCGTAGACGACGCCCAGCAGGATGAACAGGAACGGGGTGGCAATGCGCGCCAGACGTGGCGCGGGAACGGCGATGGTGCTCATGCGGGATGGAAGAAAAGAGGCCGCAAACTGCGGCAAACCGTCATTGTAGGGCTTCGCTGAATCGGGCGTCAGCCACGTGCGCCATAGGTTGAAAGTCTGCTTGCTTTCAACTGGCACGATGAGGCTGGTCGTTGCGATGGAGCGGGTGGTTGAATAGCGATCTGAGCGGTAAGTGAGGCAGCGATTCTGGCTGAAAATTGACAAAAATTCAGCCAAATATTTTGTCGCTCAAGCAGATGTTTTTTTCATCAGCGATGGTTGCACAGGCTCTGCCGTCAGATAGCCGATCGCAGCGCTGAAGCGATCGCCATAGTTGGCCTTGATCAGCGGATCGAGCTGCGCCTTCACCTTGCCGTGCAGCTTGTCGCTCCAGTCGCCTGGATGCTGGAAGTTGCTCATGATGTAGGTCCAGCCATTGATCGAATCGACAGCGTGCAGCCCTGTCGATTCGGCACCTGCCGGCACCGACATCAGGCGCGAAAGCTGGCGCGTATCGACGTTGTACGCCCACAGGAAATTGTTGACGTGACTGCTGCTGTCTTCGCCGATGAACAGCGTGCGCATGGTTTCCGAAAACTTGAGATTGTCGGGGTTGGCGATCTTGTCCGGGTTGGCGAGGTTGCCCAACGCATCGGCCGCCATGTCTTCGCCGATCAGCAAGGCGCGCGTGCGCACCGGAATCCATTCGCTATCCATCGCGTTGCCATCGGTATCGCGCTGACCACCGCGCAAATCGTGTGCAAAGATGCCGCCGGCGTTGACGGCTTTGTCTACCGTGATGTTGACTGACGCGCGCCATGCCGGATGATTGCGCACCATCGAGGTCTGTATGTTCTGCAAGGCAGAGTAGGCGACCTTGTCGCTGATATTGACGGTCGTACCTTCGAGTTTGGTAAAGCCCATGCTGGCACCGACGAGATTGGCATAGCGGTGCGTTTCGAGAAAGGCGGCTGCCTTTTCCATGCCGGGTTTGAGCTTGACCCAGTTGGCAATGCCATCGGCATAGATTTTCATGAAGCCGGGTTCGGCAGGCTCGCTTTTTGTCACCGTCATGATGTCGCTCGGCTTGAGCGTATCGGCCAGCTTTTCGATCTCATCGCTGCGCGCATGGCCGAGGCGAATCCAGCGCAACTTGGCGCCCGGTGCGGCCGGGTCGAGTGAAAAGCCGGGGTCGAGCTTCGCCACATACAGCTTACCAGCCGACAGGTCGGCGGCGCGATCGGCAATGAACAGAAACAGTCCGCCATTGGTGTAATCGTCACCCATCAATACCGTGCGCTGGTCGGGCATCACTTGCACGAGTTCATGCGAGATGCGGCCCAGGCAATAGTGCTTCGTCACGCTGCCGGTGCCGTCTGCGTGCACGGTCACTTCGGGCAGGTGGCCGTAGTGATAAGGATTGGCGCGGCCTTCATCGCCATACAGATTGCGGCTGAAGGTCTTGAAGAAAGGCGCATCCTCGATGAACTGCGCATCGGGTTCGTACTCTTCGCTCGACAGATGCGTATTCCATGGCGACAGGCTGGCACCGCAGGTGATCCATAAGCCATGTGCTTGCGATGTATCGACGTTGTGGTATTTGACCAGCGAGAGCTTGCCAGTCGCAGGATCCTGATCCAGCGTTAGTACCGCAATCGGCGACGGCAGCGTGCCGTAGGCATTGTTCTTGTCGGTTTGCGCGCCAAGCTGATCGCGCGTCGTGTATTCAAACTGCACCACGGCAAACACTGTATTGCCGTTCACGCCTTTCACTTTCGCACCCGGCACGCTCAGCAGCGAGGAACCATCCGGCCCATCCGAAAAACATTGCCGTTCCTTGCCGTGAACGGAGCGATCGATGATGGGACGATTCCGGATATCGACATAACCACCCGCGAGTATCGTGCCGCCGTTGCCATCCGGCACGTATTGGCCGGTCAGGAAGAATGGCTGATAGGCGAGACGGAAAGAACGCGTTGCACCATCGCTGAAATGCACATGCATCTGCGAGCCGACCGTGTTGGTCGCCATCGCCGCCGGATTTTCCAGCGACGGTGCCGCCATGCCGCTGAAGCTCGTGGCGACATGCGTCGCATCGGATTGTCTGGCAAGGGCACAGCCGCCGAGTAGCGCGGCAGAGCCGGCCAACGGCAAGAGCGGCATGCCTGCCAGCAATTGCAGAACCTGACGACGTGATGGTTGGGGCAAATCAGACATGCGGCATTCTCCAGAAAACGCCGGCGCAGCCCGTTACATTTGGGAGCCTGTGCTTGGGCGATGAAAAGCGCCAGCATGCATAGTCTGATCGCGGTTTATGACGGCGGGATGAAATGCCGTGCGGCATTTCGGCATGCGTGTAGATGACTCTGATGAATTCGATGGAATCAAGGCTGCCAGCCGTATTCAATCGTCAGTGGTGCATGATCGCTGAAGCGTTCATCCTTGTAGATCGACACTGCTTGTGCGGTGGCAGCGAAAGCGGGTGTGGCAATCTGGTAATCGATACGCCAGCCCACGTTCTTGGCCCATGCCTGACCGCGATTGCTCCACCACGTGTATTGTTCGGGCCGTGCATCGATCTTGCGGAATACATCGACCAGTTCGACTTCATCGAAAATGCGCGTCAGCCAGGCGCGTTCTTCCGGCAGGAAGCCTGAATTCTTTTTATTTCCCTTGTAGTTCTTCAGATCGATTTCGTTGTGTGCGATGTTCCAGTCGCCACATATGACGAACTCGCGCCCCAATGCTTTCAGCTCGATCAGGTGTGGCAGAAACAAGTCCATGAAGCGGAACTTGGCTTGCTGGCGTTCCTCGCTCGATGAGCCGGATGGACAATAGACCGAGATCACGCTCAGATTGCCAAAGTCGCATTGCACATAACGCCCTTCGGCATCGAATTCGGGGCAGTTGAAACCGATCTGTACGTTGTCCGGCTGCGTGCGGCAATAGACACCGGCACCCGAATAGCCTTTCTTTTCGGCATAGTGAAAAAAGCCGTAGTAGCCCTCGGGCGTCAGGAATTCAGGTGTCATGTCGCCGACTTGGGCCTTGAGTTCCTGCACGCAGATGTAGTCCGCGTTCTGTTTTGCCATCCAGGGAAAGAAACCTTTTCGGGCAGCGGAACGGATACCGTTCAGATTGGCGGAGATGATTTTCATGAAGACCACGCGAGCAAGACAAAAAAGAGGCGTCAGGATAACCGATCCGCGCCCGTGTTTCAGTGCGGCCATGATCGAATGTGCAATGCCGAGTCGGCCTATCTTGCACAGCTGATCAACCCATCTGACGTCGTTATCGCGACTTGTCTACTCCACGTACCGTATGCAAGCATCGCTTGGTCACACTCGCTCGTTAATTTATTAGTCGCTTTTAAGCCTTGAAAACATTGCCAAATCGGGCACAACGCTTGCATTCCCGCCATGATTCGCGCGGGAAGGCTTTAAAATGTGGCGCTTGGTCGCCTTGAGCGACAAATTTCGTCACCTTTTCGCCTGTATGGAGTCGTTTTGAACAATTTGCGGCAGGAATTCATTCAATTTTCAGTAGAGACCGGCGTCTTGCGTTTCGGTGAGTTTGTAACCAAAGCTGGCCGGACCTCGCCGTATTTCTTCAATGCGGGTCTGTTCAACCAGGGTGGCACGCTGGCGCGGTTGTCCGAGTTCTATGCGCAAACGCTGCTGGATTCGGGCGTCGAGTTCGACATGCTGTTTGGCCCTGCCTACAAAGGCATCACGCTGGCGTCGGCGACAGCCGTGGCGCTGGCGAACAAGGGGCGCGATGTGCCGTTTGCCTTCAACCGCAAGGAAGCCAAGGATCACGGCGAAGGCGGCACGATTGTGGGGGCCAAGCTCGAAGGTCGGGTGGTCATCATCGACGACGTGATTTCGGCCGGTACCTCGGTGCGCGAATCGGTGGACATGATTCGCGCTGCGGGTGCCACGCCCTGCGCGGTGCTGATCGCGCTCGACCGCATGGAACGTTCGGGCAAGGACGATGCCTTGTCTGCGCACTCGGCCGTGCAGGAAGTCAGCAACGCCTACGGCATTCCGGTGGTGTCGATCGGTAATCTGGAAGACTTGTTCGAATACATTTCGAATGCAGGTGCAGCGTCGGAACAGGCGCAGTACAAGGACGCGGTGGCAGCCTATCGCAGGCGATACGGCATCGCCGCATGATTCGTTGAGGGGACGACATGACGGGTAGCATGGCAGGTGCAGGCAGAAAGCTGGTGGTTGTCGTGTTGTGGTGTCCTGTCATGGCGCAGGCGGGGATTTACATCTGCAAGGATGGTGGCGGCCGCACACTGACTTCCGATCGCCCGATCCCTGAATGTGCGGATCGCGTCATGCGCGAATACAGCGACAAGGGTGTGCTCAAGCGCGAGATCGCCGCACCGTTGACGCCTGAACAGAAGCAGCAGCTGGAAGCGCAGCGCCGCCAGCGTCAGGCTGAAGAAGAGGCATTGGCCGAACGTCGCCGCAGTGATCGTGCCTTACTGGCACGCTTCCACAATGAACAGGAAATCGAAGCCGCACGCCAACGCGAAAGCGCTACGCTTTCGAATCTGATCGTGCAGCAAAAGGCAGCGCTGCATGTGGCTCGCAAGGACTGGAGCGCGGCGGACGGCAACAAGCCCCGTCAGCAACTGCTGGGCGAGCGCGTGCAGGAAATCGACAAGAGTTTGCGTGATAGCGAAGGCGATCTGGTGCAGCTCAACGCCAAGTTCGATGGCATGCTGAAGCGGTATCGTGAATTGGCGGGTAGTGCGCTGCCTTGAGTGAACGAGTTTGGTTGCTCGTTGTTTGTGGCGTTCTAAAAGGCAGTGTTGCTGAGGGATATTCGCCGGGTGGTTTGGTTTTGCTCTTTGAGCAAGGCTGATGGTGCTAGCGAATGGAGACTATTTGCGGTACTGAAAATAGGCTTTCTTCGAAGAGACTTGCCGGGGGTAGCCCGGCGGCTACCTACTTTCTTTGCGTTCGCCAAAGAAAGTAGGCAAAGAAAGGCGACCGCGGTACGCAGCCCTTCGGGTTCCCGCTGCTGTCACGCCCAAATCGGGAAACGAACGAAACTCGCTTCGCTCAGACAACGTTCGTTTCTGATCCGATTTGCACATGTCATCAGCGGCTGCGTACAAGCGGAATTTGTCGGACTTGGCAAACATGCAGGTGATGAGAGCGATGAGGTTCTGAAACAAAAAAGCGGTGACCAATTATTTGGTCGCCGCTTTTGTTTTTGGCAGAATGGGGATTGTGTTCGATGCGTCCATTTCGAGCGCATCGCCAGTCATTAGCCCGCCAGTTTCTTTTTCAGCAGTTCGGTCAATTGTGCCGGATTGGCCTTGCCGCGCGAGGCTTTCATGGCTTGGCCCATCAGTGCATTGATGGCTTGCTCCTTGCCGGCGCGATATTCGGCGACCGACTTTTCGTTGGCAGCAAGTACTTGATCAACGATGGCTTCGAGTGCGCCGCTGTCGGAGATTTGCTTGAGGCCCTTGGCTTCGATGATGTCATCAGCGAGCGTGGCGCTGTCGGATTTGGCTTCCCACATGCCGGCAAATACTTCCTTGGCGATCTTGTTGGAAATCGTGCCGTCTGTAATGCGTTGCAACAGTTGCGCCAGTTGTGCAGGTTTGACGGGGGCAGTATCGATTTCCGTGCCTTCGCGATTCAGCGTGGAGGCAACATCGCCCATCAGCCAGTTGGCAATCGGTTTGGCCTGTGCCTTACCCGCCGCAGCAACGGTTGCTTCAAAGTAGGCGGCCATCGCTTTGGATTGCGTGAGGATGGCGGCATCGTATTCGGACAGCGCATAGTCCTGTACGAAGCGATCGCGCATCGCCGCCGGCAGTTCCGGCATCGCCGCCTTCACGCGTGCAATCCATGCCTCGCTGATGACGAGTGGCGGCAGGTCGGGATCGGGGAAGTAGCGGTAATCCTGCGCATCTTCCTTGCTGCGCATTTCACGCGTCTCGCGCTTGTCCGGATCGTAAAGGCGGGTGGCTTGCACGACGCGGCCGCCGTCTTCGATCAGTTCGATCTGGCGACGCACTTCGTAGTTGATCGCGTCTTCGAGAAAGCGGAACGAGTTGAGGTTCTTGATCTCGCAACGCGTGCCGTATTCCTTCTGTCCGACCGGACGGACCGATACGTTGGCGTCGCAACGGAACGAACCTTCCTGCATGTTGCCATCGCAAATGCCGAGCCACGTGACGAGCGAGTGCAATGCCTTGGCATACGCCACGGCTTCGGCGGCACTGCGCATGTCGGGTTCGGTCACGATTTCCAGCAGCGGCGTACCGGCGCGATTCAGATCGATGCCCGTCATGCCCTGATAGTCTTCATGCAGCGATTTGCCGGCGTCTTCTTCAAGGTGCGCGCGTGTCAGTTGGATCGAACGAATCTCGGTCTTGCCATCGACTTCCAGCGCAAATGACACCTTTCCGCCTTGTACGACCGGCAGCTCCATCTGGCTGATCTGATAGCCCTTGGGCAGATCAGGGTAAAAGTAGTTTTTGCGCGCGAAAACCGAATGCGGTGCGATGTGCGCATCGATTGCCAGACCGAACTGGATTGCGCGTTCGACCGCACCACGGTTCATCACCGGTAACGAGCCGGGCAATGCCAGATCGACTGGCGATGTTTGTGTATTCGGTTCGGCGCCGAAGCGTGTCGGCGAACCGCTGAAGATTTTGGATTCGGTGGTCAACTGCGCATGCGTTTCCATTCCGATGACGACTTCCCACTGCATAATTTCCTCGCTCTCAGGCGTTGTGCTTGTTCACTGCGTACGTTGTTCGATGATTCAGATGCCGGTCGGTTGGCGCATATGCCAGTCGGTCGCTTGCTGATACTGATGTGCGACATTCAACAGGCGCGCTTCGTCGAAATAGTTGCCGATGATCTGCAGGCCGACCGGGCGCTTGCCATTCTTTTCGCCCTGACCGAAACCGCATGGCACCGACATGCCGGGCAAGCCGGCGAGACTGGTCGAGAGCGTGAAGATGTCGGCCAGATAGTTAGCGACCGGATCGTCGGCGCGCGCACCCAGATCCCACGCCACGGTCGGCGCAACCGGACCCATGATGACGTCGCACTGTTTGTTTGGTCCGGACAGCGCATTCTGGAAATCCTGCGCGATCAGACGGCGAATCTTTTGCGCCTGCACGTAGTAGGCGTCGTAGTAACCGTGCGACAACACGTACGCGCCGACCAGAATGCGGCGTTGTACTTCATCGCCAAAGCCTTCGGCGCGTGTCTTGCGATACATGTCGGCCAGGTCCTTGTACTCCTTGGCGCGGAAGCCGTAACGCACGCCATCGAAACGCGAGAGGTTGGACGAGGCTTCTGCCGGTGCGATCACGTAATAGGTCGGGATCGACAGCGCGGTTTTCGGCAGCGAGATATCAACCAGCGTGGCACCGAGTTTCTCGAATTCGGCGAGTGCGGCGCGCACTGCTTGTTCGACATCCGCAGCCAGGCCTTCACCGAAATACTCCTTCGGCAGGCCGATGCGCAAACCTTGCAACGGCTGTTGCAGGTTGCGGTTGAAATCTTCTGCAGGACGTTCGATGCTGGTCGAATCGCGCTCATCGAAACCGCACATGGCGTTGAGCAGCAGGCCACAATCTTCGGCCGTGCGCGCAATCGGACCGCCCTGATCGAGCGACGAAGCAAAGGCGATCATGCCGAAGCGCGAGACGCGACCATAGGTTGGCTTGATGCCCGTCACGCCGCACAGCGCTGCCGGTTGGCGGATCGAACCACCGGTGTCGGTGGCGGTGGCGGCTGGTGTCAGGCAAGCTGCAACGGCAGCGGCGGAGCCGCCTGACGAGCCACCCGGAATGGCGGTCTTGTCCCAGGGATTCTTGACCGCGCCGAAGAAGGAATTTTCATTGGATGAGCCCATCGCGAATTCATCGCAATTCAGCTTGCCCAGCGTAACCGTGCCGGCCTGATTGAAGCGCTCCACGACCGTCGCATCGAACGGGCTCACATAGTTTTCCAGCATCTTCGATGCCGCAGTGGAGCGCCAGCCACGCGTGACGAAAATATCCTTGTGCGCAATCGGCACACCGGTCAGCGGCGTGGCGTTGCCGGCGGCGAGGCGCTTGTCGGCTTCGGCCGCTTGCGCCAGCGTCAATGCTTCATCGACATGCAGGAAAGCGTTGAGATCGCTGCTGCCAATACGAGCCAGATATTGTGAAGCGAGTTCGGTGGCCGAGACCTGCCGTGATTGCAGCAGATCGGAGAGTTCTTTGATGGTCTTGTTATGCATGATGAAATCGGTTTCGGTAGCAACAGGCAGCGGGTGCAGTGCACGCTGCGACGAGGCAGCAAGGAATGCTTGAACGATCCTTACTCGATGACCTTGGGCACCAGATACAGGCCATCCTGCGTGGCAGGAGCGGGTTTCTGGTAGTCGTCGCGACGATTCGGCTCGCTGGCAACATCGTCACGCAGGCGTAGCGCCAAATCAGGTTGCATGGCGGCAATCGGATGGTTGAGCGGTTCGACGCCGCTGGTATCGACGGCGCGCAATTCCTCGACCAGGGCAAAAATGCCATTGAGCTTGTCGAGCGTCTGCGAAGACTGTTCTTCGGTCAGCTCGATTTGCGCGAGGACGGAAAGGCGTTTGACATCGGAAAGTTCGAGGGACATGAGAAAGGCGCGGGGAAACCGCTAGCAAAATGTTAAGAAAAACCGGTTCGTAAAAAATGCGGGCCAATTCCTGCCAGATCGGCGCAGAATCGCGCCAGCGCTACCTGTTTTTACGATTTTTGTGGCTCAAATCAGGCTGGATTATAAGGTAGAATACCCGGCTAATGCCTTGCCGGCGCCGGGAAATACTGGGCTCGCCGCGGCACGAATACCCCCGTTTGTATTTTTTATCGACACATGCGCGCACGCTCGCGCCTCAGGACAATTCATGTTTGGATTCTTACGCAGTTATTTCTCGAACGATCTGGCGATCGATCTGGGTACCGCCAACACGCTGATTTACGTACGTAGCGCCGGCATCGTTCTCGACGAACCATCGGTCGTCGCCATTCGCCAGCAAGGCGGCCCGAACGGCAAAAAAACCATCATGGCAGTCGGCAAGGAGGCCAAGCAGATGCTGGGCAAGGTGCCGGGTAATATCGAAGCAATTCGCCCGATGAAGGATGGCGTGATCGCCGACTTCACCGTCACCGAGCAAATGCTCAAGCAGTTCATCCGCATGGTGCACGACACCAAGCTGTTCAAACCATCGCCACGCATCATCATTTGCGTTCCTTGCGGCTCCACGCAAGTCGAGCGCCGTGCGATTCGCGAATCGGCACTCGGTGCCGGTGCTGCGCAGGTTTATCTGATTGAAGAGCCGATGGCTGCGGCAATCGGTGCAGGTTTGCCAGTGGCAGACGCAACTGGTTCGATGGTCGTCGATATCGGTGGCGGTACGACCGAAGTCGGCATCATCTCGCTGGGCGGCATGGTCTACAAAGGCTCGATCCGTGTTGGTGGCGACAAGTTCGATGAAGCGATCGTCAACTACATTCGCCGCAACTACGGCATGCTGATCGGCGAACAGACTGCCGAAGCAATCAAGAAGGAAATCGGTTCTGCCTTCCCGGGTTCCGAAGTGCGTGAGATGGAAGTCAAGGGGCGCAACCTGTCCGAAGGTATTCCTCGTTCGTTCACGATTTCGAGCAACGAAATTCTCGAGGCGCTGACCGATCCACTGAACAACATCGTTTCCGCCGTCAAGAACGCGCTGGAGCAGACGCCGCCGGAGCTCGGTGCCGACATTGCCGAAAAAGGCATGATGCTGACCGGCGGTGGCGCTTTGCTGCGCGATCTGGATCGTCTGCTGATGGAAGAAACCGGTCTGCCGGTTATCGTTGCAGAAGATCCGCTGACTTGCGTGGTGCGCGGTTCCGGCATGGCGCTCGAGCGTATGGACAAGCTCGGTTCCATCTTCTCGCACGAATAAGTTCGATGGGTCGTTTCTCTTTCGAGAACGGCCCGATTTTCTTGCGCAGCCGCCGCATGATCCGATGACAGTCCGCAGCGAAACATTTTTGTCTGCCATCATCGCTTCGTATCGGACGGTCTGGCGTTCTTCTCGCTGACATTCGCCCGTCTCTGCAGGTCTTCAGGCATTCATGGAATACAGCCCACCACCGCTTTTCAAACAAGGCGCTTCGGCACGTGCCAAGATGGTGTGCTTCGCCCTGATCGCGCTGGTTCTGCTCTTCGTCGATTCGCACATGCGTTCGCTCGGCATCGTGCGCCAGGTAGTTTCTACTGCGCTCTACCCCTTGCAGGTGGCTGCGCTTGCGCCGCGTGATGCGTTCTTTTCGATGACCGGCTACTTCACGACCGTGGCGGAGATCAAGGCCGAAAACGACAAGCTGAAACGCCAGCAGACACTTGATGCGCATGCCTTGCAGCAAGGCCAGCAACTGCTGACCGAAAATGCACAACTGCGCAATCTGCTCGATGCCAAGGCACGCTTGCCCGTCAAATCCGTGATGGGGGAAATCCTCTACGACACGCGTGATCGCTTCACGCGCAAGATCATGCTCGATCGCGGCAGCCAGCACGATGTCGAACGTGGACAGCCGGTGATCGATCATGTTGGTGTGGTTGGTCAGGTGACGCGTGTGTTTCCTTTCAGCTCCGAAGTCACGCTGGTGACCGACAAGGATCAGGCGGTGCCGGTGCAGGTCGTACGTAACGGTTTGCGTAGCGTGGCCTACGGGCGTGGTCAGTCGAACGTGCTGGATTTGCGCTTTCTGCCATCGAATGTCGATATCCAGGAAGGCGATACGCTCGTGACGTCGGGCATCGATGGCGTCTACCCGGCCGGACTGATGGTGGCGAAGGTGATCGAGGTTGATCGCAAGTCGGATGCTTTTGCGCGCATCGTTTGCGCACCGCTTGCCGGTGTCGATCGCAATCGCCAGTTGTTGATCTTGCTGGTCGATAACCAGTACGAGCCGCGGCCGGCGGATGACAGCAAGCAGAACGTCAACAAGAAAGGCTTGCTGCAACATGCCACGCGTCGCGGCGATGTGGTGGAAGACAAGAAGCCGGCCGCACCGTCGGCCCAGCCAGCTGAAGATGCTGCCGCCACGCAACCGACGCTGAAGGTGCCACGATGAGTCAGCATCCGCATTACATTCTGTTGCCAGCCAATCCGCTGTTCATTGCATTCAGCCTGCTGGTTGCCTTCCTGCTCAATCTCTTGCCATGGGGGCAATGGGTCGGCGTGCCGGATTTCGTGGCCTTGATTCTCGTCTTCTGGAGTATTCATCAGCCGCGCAAGGTCGGTATCGGTATTGCGTTTTTCATGGGGTTGCTGATGGATGTGCACGACGCTGCGTTGCTGGGCGAGAATGCGCTTTCCTATACGCTGCTGTCGTATTTCGCGATCATGATTCATCGCCGCGTGCTGTGGTTCCCGATGGGGGTGCAGGCCATGCATGTGTTCGTGCTGTTGCTGCTGGCGCAATTGGTGAGTCTGATCGTGCGCTTGATCGTCGGCGGCAAGTTTCCCGGTTTCCTGCTCTTTGCGGAAAGTCTGTTGGCCGCCGTGCTGTGGCCCGTCGTGACCTGGCTGTTGCTGGCGCCGCAACGTCGCGCAACCAATCGCGACGATACGCGTCCGATCTGAGGAACGTGTATGTGCACGAGGTTGATGTCGCATGACTGAATTCAAAGATACCGAGCGTGAGCTAAGGCGATTTCGACTTCGCCTGACGGTGGCAGGCACGCTAGTATTTCTCCTGTTCTGCGTGCTGACGGCACGCTTTTTCTGGTTGCAGGTGGTGCGTCACGACGCGTATGTGGCGCAGGCGGAAGACAACCGTATTTCCGTCATCCCCATCGTTCCCAATCGCGGCCTGATTACCGATCGTAACGGCGTCGTGCTGGCACGCAACTTCTCTGCCTACACGCTGGAAATTACGCCATCGAAGATTCAGGGCAAGCTCGATGACGTGATCGAGGAATTGGGTCAGATCATTGAAATTCAGCCGCGCGATTTGCGGCGCTTCCGCAAGTTGCGCGAAGAGTCGCGCAACCTCGCCAGCTCGCCGATTCGCGTGCGTCTCACCGATGAAGAGGTCGCACGTTTCAGCGCGCAGCGTTATCGCTTCCCCGGTGTGGAAGTGCAGGCGCGGCTATTCCGCCAATATCCATTGGGCGCGACGGCCTCGCACGTGATCGGTTACATCGGTCGCATCAATCAGCGTGATGCCGACCGCATCGAGGAAAACGGCGAGACTGCCAATTACCGTGGCAGCGAGCATATCGGCAAGGAAGGTGTCGAGCGCAGCTACGAGCAGTATCTGCATGGCAAGACCGGCTATCAGGAGGTCGAGGTGTCGGCAGGTGGGCGCCCGATTCGTACCTTGTCGCGCACGCCGGCGACGGCTGGTTCCAATCTGATTCTCTCGATTGATATCGAATTGCAGAAAGTGGTCGAGCAGGCATTCGGCAATCGTCGCGGGGCATTGATTGCGATCGAACCCGAGACGGGCGACATCCTCGCCTATGTGTCGATGCCGACCTTTGATCCCAATCTGTTTGTCGAAGGTATCGATCAGCAGAGCTGGGATGCGCTGAACAATTCACCCGATCATCCCTTGTTGAACCGACCACTGTCAGGAGCGTATCCACCGGGCTCGACCTACAAGCCGTTCATGGCTCTGGCTGCGCTGGAAACGGGCAAACGCAAGCCGTCGGACAGCATCTCTGATCCGGGTTACTTCTGGTTCGGCAATCATCGTTTCCGCGACGACAAGGTAGGCGGCCACGGCATTGTCGACATGTACAAGTCCATCGTGGAATCCTGTAATACCTATTACTACACGCTGGCCAATGACCTCGGCGTGGATACCATTCACGACTTCATGAAACCGTTCGGCTTCGGCCAGAAAACCGGCATCGATCTCGATTTCGAACGCAGCGGCGTATTGCCTTCGACCGCGTGGAAGCGCGAAGCCTATCGTCGCCCCGAACAGAAGCGCTGGTATGCCGGTGAGACGATCTCGATCGGTATTGGCCAGGGCTACAACGCCTTTACGCCGCTGCAACTGGCGAATGCGATTGCCATTCTTTCCAACAATGGTGTCGCAATGAAGCCGCATCTGGTCAAGATGATCGAGGATGGCATGAGCGGTCAGCGCACCCTGACCGTTCACAAGGAAAGCTATCGCATTCCGCTCAAGCAGGAAAACATCGACTTCGTGAAAAATGCGATGGCCGGTGTGGTCAAGACAGGTACCGGATCGCGCGTCTTCCAGAATGCGGGTTACGACTCTGCTGGCAAGACCGGCACCGCACAAGCGATTACGATCAGTCAGAACGAAAAATATGATGCGGCAAAACTGAAAGAGCGGCAGCGCGATCACTCGTTGTACACGGCTTTTGCGCCTGTCAACAAACCGAAGATCGCACTTGCGGTGATTGTCGAAAACGGTGGTTGGGGTGCCGCTGCTGCCGCACCCATTGCCAAGGCAGCGCTGGATTATTATTTGCTGGGCAAGCGTCCGCAGGACAAGAACGGCAATCCGACGAGCGCGCCTGTCATGCCGGTCGAAGACGGGATGACGGATTAATCCATGGAAAAGCGTTCGCCCCTGCAAATTATCAAGCCGTATGTGGCCGTGTTCGATGGCCCGCTGATGGTGATCGTCGGACTTATTCTGTTGACAAGTAGCGTGACGCTCTATTCGGCCGGGATCGATTTTCCCGGTCGTATCGAAGATCATCTGCGCAACATCCTGATTTCGCTGTTGATGATGTGGATCACCGCACTGGTTCCACCGCAGAAACTCATGCGGCTTGCTGTGCCGCTGTATGTGCTCGGTATCGTGCTGCTGGTCGCGGTAGCGGCGTTCGGCCTGATTCGTAATGGTGCGCGGCGCTGGGTCGATATCGGTGTCGTGATTCAACCATCCGAAATCATGAAGATCGCCATGCCGCTGATGCTGGCGTGGTTCTTTCAGAAGCGTGAAGGTTTGACGCGTTGGCGCGAATTCGTGATTGCCGGTCTGCTTCTGCTCGTGCCGGTGGCGCTGATCATGCGGCAACCGGATCTGGGAACGGCATTGCTGGTGCTGGCGGCAGGTTTCTATGTGATTTTCTTTGCGGGCCTGTCGTGGAAAATCATGGTGGCAGGACTGATCACCGTACTGGCGAGCTTGCCGATTGCGTGGAACATGCTGCATGACTATCAGCGCGGGCGCGTGATGACACTCATCGATCCGACCACCGATCCGCTCGGCAAGGGCTTTCATATCATCCAGTCCACGATTGCGATCGGTTCCGGTGGGTTGACCGGCAAGGGCTGGCTGCATGGCACGCAGGCGCATCTGGAATTCATTCCCGAACGCACGACGGATTTCATCTTTGCCGTCTATTCCGAAGAATTCGGCCTCATCGGCAATCTGGTCTTGCTGGCGCTCTATCTGCTGCTCATCATTCGCGGCATGATGATCGCTGCCGGCGCGGCGACCCTGTTCAGCCGCTTGCTGGCTGGCGCATTGACGATGATGTTCTTCACCTATGCCTTCGTGAACATGGGCATGGTCAGTGGTATTCTTCCGGTCGTTGGCGTGCCGCTGCCGTTCTTCAGTTATGGCGGCACTGCTTTTGTCACACTGGGGCTTGGCGTTGGCATGCTGATGAGTATTCAGCGGCATCGCAAGCTGATACAGAGTTGATGCATCGGGCGGCCTTGCCGCCCTTCCTTTGACGATTGCGTGCCGGCAAGCATTTGCCGGCGCGTGCGATGTTGTCCACGCAGCATCGATCAACAGGAGTCGCAATGGTTTCACGCATTTTTCACCGCCTCATTCTGGTCGGTGCCACTGTCGGTCTGATGGTGCTGGCCGGTTGCACTACGACACCGGTTTCGCAACCGGCACCGAAGTCGGCAAGCAAGACACCTTCCGGTTATCCGGTGTTGCCTCCCGCAGGTTCAGGCCGTGGCGGTTACTACATGGATGACGGCCCCGGTGACAATATTCCCGAAGGTTTGCTGGATGTCCCCGATGCCGAACCGCGCATCGAACCGTATGCCAAACGCGGTAATAATCCCTATGTCGTATTCGGCAAGCGCTATGTGCCGATGACGGACGAACGTCCGTACAAGGTGCGCGGCCGCGGTAGTTGGTACGGCAAGAAATTCCACGGCCAGAAAACGTCGTCCGGCGAGCTGTACGACATGTACAAGATGAGTGCCGCACACCCGACGCTGCCTATTCCCTCCTATGCACGCGTGACCAACCTGAGCAACGGCAAGCAAGTGATCGTGCGCGTCAACGATCGCGGACCGTTCCGTTCCGAACGCGTGATCGATTTATCTTATACGGCCGCGCTGAAACTCGGCTACATCGGCCATGGCAGTACGGAGCTGGAAGTCGAGCGCCTGTTGCCGGCAGACATCGAGCAGATTCTGGCGAGCAAAAACAATCGCACCAATACAGCAGCTCGCGTCGAAGACAATACGATGCTGATGCCGAATGTGCAGACCGCACCGCTTGCGCCGGTTGCGGCGGCGTCGCCAACTGCCTCTTCAGTGCCGGTTAGTACATCAACAGATTCTGTTGTCGCTGCCCAGACTGTCATGGGACAGCCGGCACCGCCACAACTAGCCAGTGGCTATTACCTGCAGTTCGGTGCCTATTCGCAGGCCGCCAATGCCGAAGCCGCGCGCATGCGACTGACGCAGAGCACAGGCACGCTGTTGGCATCGTTGCGCGTGGAATCGGTCAACAATCTCTATCGCATTTACAGCGGCCCGTTTGCCACACGCGACGATGCGGTATCGATCGCGCATCGTGTAGAGCAGGAAGCCGGCGTCAAACCGTTCATCGTGCAACGCTGACGAGTTGCGTTTGATCGCTCAGGCCGCACAGTATCTGAGCGTATGCGCAAGGTGCCCGGAGTAATGCGTTGCCGGTTTCGCTTCGTGAAGATAATCGACGTATTGCAGTTGTGCGGCAACAATAACTCAAGGGTTTGCCTGACGATGCGGAGATAGTTCAGGCGAGGCGATTGTCACCTGCGCTGGCAGCCTTGAGTTCGAGTGCGCGGTCGTACAGTGCATTCTTCTTTTGTCCTGTCAGGCGCGCGGCCAGTGTGGCAGCCTGCTTGACCGGACACTCTTCCAGCAGGATGGCGAGGATGCGATCGGTTTGTGCATCGCGTGCGTCGCGCTCTTCCGGGGCTCCTTCCAGCAGGACCACGAATTCCCCTTTTTGCCGATTGCTATCCGCTTCCAGCCATGCTTGTGCATCCTGCAGCGGGCAGCGATGGATTTCCTCGAACAGCTTGGACAGTTCACGCGCCAACACGATTTCGCGTTGTGGCTCGAACACCGATGTCAGGGCGGTGACCATATCGATAATGCGATGCGGTGCCTCGTAAAACACCAGCGTGGAAGGTAGAGAAAGCAGCGTTTGCAATACGGTTTCGCGCTGGCCGGCTTTTGCCGGCAGGAACCCTACGAACTGAAAACGGTCATTGATCAAGCCACTGGCAGAAAGCGCGGCAATCGCCGCAGAAGGACCGGCGAGCGGCACTACCGGCAAACCGGCAGCCTGCACCATGTTGACGATGCGCGCGCCGGGATCGGAAACCGCAGGCGTGCCGGCATCGGATACCAGTGCGATGCGTTCGCCGGCTTGCAGGCGGGCGATGAGCTTGTCGGCGGATTCGCGCTCGTTGTGCTGGTGGGCAGCAATCAGTGGCTTGTTCAGGCCATAGCGGGCCAGCAGGTTGCGTGTATTGCGCGTGTCTTCGCAGGCGATGGCATCGGCCAGACCGAGCACATGCAGGCTGCGCAGGGTGATATCGCCGACGTTACCGATCGGCGTGGCCACCACATATAATGTGCCGGAAAGAAAAGTCTGGCGGGCGACCTCGTGCATAATCGCAGAGACATCGGTTACGGATTCAGTCATGGGAGGACTCGGATGTTGAGACATTGGGCGCGAAGCATTGTACTGGCAGCAGGATTGATCGGCGGATTGGGCGCGCCCGCATGGGCAGGCGCTGGTGCCGCCGATATTGTCGCGCACAGTGTAACCGAGTCATCCGCTTCGGCACGTCCGTTTGACGGCATGCAGCTTGCCCAGACCGATCTGGTGCTGGAAGGTCTGGCCGATGAGTTTGTCGGTGGTGCGATCGCCGAACCTGTTGAAGCACCGGCAGTAATGCCGATTCTGCCGCCGACCCGTGTCGCCTTGCTGTTGCCGACGCGGTCCGAAGGTCTGGCGCAAGTTGCCGATGCCGTGCGTGCAGGTTTCATGGCGGCTTGGCAGCATGAACGCGCCAATATCGTGGTCAATCTCGTTGAGACCGGCGATGCACCACAGGATGTACTTGCCAGCTATCAGGCAGCCGCCGCTGCCAACGATCTCGTCGTAGGACCGCTCACGCGCAGTGGCGTCACCGCGATTCTGCAGAACCGGGCCGTCGTCAAGCCGACCATCGCGCTGGCGCAACCCGAAACCAACGACGCGCCTTCTGCCAATTTGCTGGCAATGGGCTTGTCGGTAGAGGATGAGGCACGTCAGGTCGCACACGAGGTCGGCAGTGGCAAGGGGGCGATGAAAGCTTTCGCCATTTCGACGGGCGTCTCGTGGCAGCGTCGTGCGGCTTCTGCCTTTGTCTCGGCATGGCGCGGCATGGGTTTGCAGGCCGAAGCCATCGAATTGCCGATGACCAGCGGCTTCATCAATGCAAACGGTTTGCTGGAGCTGCGTAACCGTATTCAGGCGGCACGCCCTGCCTTGCTATTCGTGGCGCTCGATGCGGCGCAAACCGTGCAATTGCGCCTCGGCATCGGCGGCGAAGTGTCGACGTATGGTACGTCGCAAATGAATCCGTACTCGCTGGCCGACTGGCCCACGGCGACGCGTCTGCTCGATCTGGAAGGCGTGCGTCTGCTCGACATGCCGTGGCAATTGCAGGCCGATCATGCGGCAGTGATGACGTATCCCAAGTTGCCGCAGGTGGCCGATCAACGTCGCAGTCCTGATGTCGAGCGGCTGTATGCGCTGGGTATTGATGCCTATCGCGTCGCACACAATATCGCGCTCAAGCAAAGCGACTTCCGTCTCGATGGTGTGACCGGACAGTTGATGATTCATTTCGATGGTCGTTCCTCGCGCTTCGAGCGCGTCCTGCAACCGGCCATCTACCGCGAAGGCATGGTGCAGCCGTTGCAGGCCCCTTGATCGCAACGCGGCGCATCGACTCATGGCTTTGTTCTCGCGGTCGCGCACCAGCCGACAAGTGACCGGCAGTGCGGCCGAATATGTCGCGCTGCTGCACTTGCAGAAAAATGGCTTGCAACTGATCGAGCGCAATTTTCTGTGTCGCGGGGGCGAGATCGATCTGATCATGCAGGACGGCGCTACGCTGGTATTTGTCGAAGTACGCAAACGCAGCAGTCGGCAGTTTGGCGGCGCGGCTGCAAGCGTTACGCCCGCCAAGCAGCGACGGCTTATCTGCGCGGCGCAGCAATTCCTGCAACGTTATCGACAACCACCGGCTTGCCGTTTCGATGTCATCGCCATCGATGGCGATGAGCTGGAATGGCTGCGAAATGTGATGGAAGTGTGAAGACAACTGGCGAGAGCATTCGCAATCCCGATGCCTGCTCTATAATCGCCGCATCATGAATACTCAACGCATTCTTGGCCACTTTCACGAAAGTGCCGAGCTCAAGATTCAAGCGGCTTCGCAGCTGGCTCATCCCATCATGCAAGCGGTGGAACTAATGTTTGCCGCTCTGTCTAACGGAAACAAGATTCTGGCTTGCGGGAATGGTGGTTCTGCCGCCGATTGCCAACACTTTGCAGCGCAACTGGTCGGCCGTTTCGAACGTGAACGTTTGCCGCTGCCAGTCATGGCGTTGACGACCGATACATCGATCCTGACCGCGATCGGTAATGACTACAGCTATCAGGAAATCTTCAGCAAACAGGTGCAGGCATTCGGCCAGTATGGCGATGTGCTGCTTGCCGTCTCGACTTCCGGTAACTCGTCCAACGTCGTGGCTGCGATTGATGCCGCCCTTGAGCGCGATATGCGTGTGGTGGCGTTGACCGGCAAGGGGGGCGGCGCGATCGGCAAGTTGCTGACGGATGCCGATGTGCATATCAGCGTGCCGCATGAGCGTACTGCCCGCATCAAGGAAGTCCATTTGTTAACGTTGCATTGTTTGTGCGATGGCATTGACGTCGCACTTTTTGGAGGGGATGAAAATGATTGATCTGAATCGCTGCCTGGTGGCCATGCGTCGTCCGGTTGCCTTGGCATTGTTGTGCGGTGCTGCCGCGCTGACGTTGCAGGGTTGTGCTGGCGTGGTAATCGGTGGTGCGGCCGTGGTTGGCTCGCTGGCTGCGACCGATAGACGTACGATCGGTACGCAAGCTGATGACAAGGCGATTGCCTTCAAGGGCGATCAGCGTATCTACAGCGTGATCGCGCCAAGCGACAACGTGAAAATCACCAGCTTCAACCGTCGTGTACTGCTGACCGGTGAAGTGCGTGACGAGAATTCGCGCATGGCGGCAGAGCGTGAAATGCGGGCGGTCGAAGGTGTGCGTGAAGTCATCAATGAATTGGCCGTGTCCGGTACTGCAGGCTTCGGTTCGCGTTCCAACGACACGCTGATCACCGGCAAGGTGAAGGCATCGCTGCTGGATGAAAAAGGCTTGTACATCAACGCCATCAAAGTGGTGACGGAACGTGGCGTCGTCTACATGATGGGCCGTGTCACACAACGTGAAGCCGATCTGGCGACACAGATTGCGCGTGGTGTTGGTGGCGTACAGAAAGTCGTGCGTGTATTCGAATACATCAGCGATGAAGAGTACAACTCGCTGTCCAATACACCGGATACACAAAAGAAGGCTGATCGCGATTCGCAACTCGATCATTGATAATTGATGCTGCGCGCCTGCCCCTGATCTGAACGCAGGATCACGGATTCACGGGTGGTGTGGATGGTATAGTCAAAGCCGCATGGTGGTTGCCATGCGGCTTTTTCATTATGGAGACTCTATGACTGCGATGCTCGTCATTCTGGCCATTGTTGCGTTGTTGCTGTTCTGGGCGATCGGCGTGTACAACCGTATCGTCGCCTTGCGCAATCATTTCAGGAATGCCTTTGCGCAGATCGATGTGCAGCTCAAGCGCCGTTATGATCTGATTCCCAATCTGGTGGAAACCGCCAAGGCTTACATGGCACACGAGCGCGAGACGCTGGAAGCCGTGATCGCGGCACGCAATCAGGCAGCGACCGCAACCGGCAAGGCAGCCGCCGACCCGACCGATGCGCTGGCAGTGCGCCAGATGGCTACCGCCGAAGGCGCGCTCGGTCATACGCTGGGCCGCCTGTTTGCCTTGTCGGAAGCGTATCCGGAGCTGAAGGCCAATCAGAATATGATGCAACTGAGCGAAGAGCTGACCAGCACCGAAAATCGCGTTGCCTTTTCGCGCCAGGGTTATAACGACAGCGTTATGAGTTACAACACGGCGATTGAGCAGTTCCCCGGTTCACTGATCGCCGGCAGCTTTGGCTTCCGCCCGGCGGAACTGTTGCAGGTCACGGATTCGCCCGAGGAGCGCCAGGCAGTCAAGGTGCGTTTCTGAGCGCCTCGTCTTGCCGGTGTCGTAACGTGATGTCACATGCCTTGTCCTTGCATGCACGCTGCATGCATCTCGCTGACGCATGAGTTTCTTCGAGCAGCAGGAAGATGCAAGACGCCAGACGAGACGGCTGATCTGGCTCTTCGTGCTCGCCGTTATCGCCATCGTACTTGCCGTCAATGTGGCAATGACTTTGCTGTGGGCGTGGTTGCATGGTACCGCGCAGGGGATGCAGCATGTCACGTATCCGCCAGCCTTCTTCCTGACGAATACGCTGGTCACGCTCATGCTGATCGTCGGTGGCACGATGATTGAACTGTTCAATCTGCGCGATGGTGGCGATGCGGTGGCGCGTATGGCCGGTGGCCGGCTGGTTGCTACCGATACGCGTGATGCGCTGGAACGCAGGTTGCTCAACGTCGTCGAGGAAATGGCACTGGCTTCGGGCATTGCCTGCCCCAAAGCCTATGTGCTGGATCGCGAATCGTCGATCAATGCCTTTGCTGCAGGTTACAACGCCAACGAGGCCGTCATTGCTGTCACGCAAGGCACCTTGCAACGCTTGTCGCGTGATGAATTGCAAGGAGTGGTTGCACATGAATTCAGTCATATTCTCAATGGCGACATGCGTCTGAATGTGCGCCTGATTGGTGTCTTGTTCGGTATTCAGATGGTGGCCGGTTTCGGTCAGCAGATGATGCGCATCGGTGCCCGTACCTCGGTAATCGCTGCGCCACGGCGACGCGACAACAATGGCGTGCCTGTGCAGCTGTTCATCATGGCCGCAGGTGCGGCACTATTTGCCATTGGGTATATCGGCATCGTGTTCGGGCGCCTGATCAAATCGGCCGTCTCGCGCCAGCGCGAATTCCTGGCCGATGCGAGTGCCGTGCAATTCACGCGCAATCCGGATGGGATCGGTCAAGCCTTGCGCAAGATAGGTGGCCTGGTGCGTGAAGGTGGCGAGGCATCGCGCATCATGCATGGCAATGCCGAACATCTTTCGCATCTTTTCCTGAGTGCAGTGCGCCCCGGTTTGCTGGATGGCTGGTTTGCCACGCATCCTTCTCTGTCCGAGCGTCTGCGACGTATCTATGGCCGTCATGTGGCAATGATGGAAGCGCCTGTCATCGAGACGCCGGTCGATCCCATGCCTGTCGCAGAGGCGTTGCCGGACCTGCCGTATGCCGCGCTGGCTCCACGCGATGTGACAGTGCGCGATGCACAACAAGAGGCAGCTGCCGAGATTGTCGCCGCAGCCCATCAAGGCAAGCGCGAGCAACCGATTGTCGAGATTCGTCGTCATCCGCTTATCGAGCGCGCCGTGCACGAACCCTATACGGCGATCTTGCTGGTGCTGGCCCTGTTTGCGGAGGCCGACGGCATGTTGCGTGAACCACAGCAGGCGGTTTTGCAAAGACAGGTGCCAAAACAGTTCGACAGCGTCATGGAGATGATTGTGGCGATCCGATCGCTTTCCCCCGTGACACGCTTTCCGCTGCTGGATCTGGCGATACCGACTTTGCGCCGTTTGCCTGTCAATGCCCACATGCGCATGCTGGACGATGTCGCGCAACTGGTTGCCAGCGATCAGCGCGTGAGTTTGCAAGAGATGGCGATGCAACTGGTACTGATGCGCCGTCTGGACGGACATGCCAGTCGCGCCGTGCCGGTGCGCTTCCACGACTTGCATGAACTGCGTAGCGAGTGCCTGATCCTGTTGTCTCTGGTGGCGCACGCCACAGCCAGCAGGCAACGCGTTGCGGCTGAAGAAGCATTGCTGCGTGCTACCACCGCCATTCCAGGGGTTGCTTTTACAGCGGCAGAGCTTGTTCCACGTCATGCGTTGGGGCAGAAAGAGATCAAGCGTGTGCTTGAGCGCAGTAATCAGCTTGCGCCATTGACCAAGCCGATTCTCGTCAAGGCGATGCTGGCTGTGGCGGGTACTGAATCGCCATTGGCATTGCCATTGGCGGATTTGTTGCGAGCCTTGTGTGCAGCGCTAGATGTCCCGATGCCCAATGCCGTTGCCGCCGTCTATGCCGAAGCCGGTTGGCAGGCGTTGTGAACGGTACGTTCTCGCACGGAACATCTCGTATCGTCGAGCGTACAATACAGCCCTCACTCATCATCGAGCCGCACGGCTCACCGGTCTGCGGACCGAATCGCGCAGTCTGACAATAAAGACGTTTTTGCACTTTTGATTCAGGAGAAGAACCATGCAGTTGCTCTTTCCAGCCTGCCTGATATCGATCGTCGTGTTGTGGGGAATTTTTTCGCCCGCCTCCCTCGGGGAGATGTCGCATCTGATCATGGCCGCCATCACCAAGAATTTTGGCTGGCTGTACTTGTGGGTCGTACTCGGCCTCGTTATCTTTTCCGTTTTTCTGGCCGTCAGTCGCTACGGCGATCTGAAGCTGGGCAAGGAAGATGAAGAGCCGGCATTCTCCTTGCCATCCTGGTTCGCCATGCTGTTTGCCGCCGGTATGGGCATCGGACTTGTGTTCTGGGGGGTGTCGGAACCGCTCTCCCATTACATGAAGCCACCACCGGGTATCGTCGCGCAGACGCCGGAGGCTGCAAATGCGGCGATGCGTTACAGCTTCTTTCACTGGGGCGTGCATCCGTGGGCTGTCTATAGTGTCGTCGCTTTGACGATTGCCTTCTTCTTGTATCGGCGTGATAGCGTTTCGCTGGTTAGTGAGTCGACGAATAGCCTGCCTTGGAAGATCGTGCAAAAGCTGGGTGGCGTCTTCAATGGGCTGGCTGTGATTGCCACCGCTTTTGGTGTGGCGGCGTCTCTGGGCATGGGAGCGTTACAGATCAACGGCGGTTTATCGGTAGTATTTGGTGTTCCGGTGACAGCTTATGTACAAGTGATCATCATCGTGATTACGACGGCACTGTTTATCACTTCTGCCGTCAGTGGTGTCGAGCGCGGTGTGAAATGGCTGTCCTCAGCCAACATGATCTTTGCCGCCTTGCTGGCCTTATGCGTTTTTCTTTTGGGCCCGACAGTGGCCATCATTGATACGTTAACGAGCACGCTCGGTAGTTATCTGAGCGAATTCGTGCGCATGAGTTTGCGCATGACACCGTTCCGCGACAGCGAATGGGTCGGTGAATGGACGGTCTTTTACTGGGCTTGGTGGATTTCCTGGTCGCCATTTGTGGGTCTGTTCATCGCCCGCGTATCGCGGGGACGCACGATACGTGAATTCGTGGTCGGCACCGTCATCGCACCATCGATTGCCGCCTTCGTCTGGTTTTCGGTCTTTGGCGGTACGGCACTCAACATGGAAATCTGGCAAAACGTGCCAATGGCGCAGGCCGTGCAGAACGATTTGTCGACAGCGCTGTTTGCCATGTTGGGGCAACTGCCGATGGGTTTCATCATGTCGGTAGTGGCCACTATTCTGGTGCTGGTGTTCTTCGTCACGTCGGGTGATTCGGCTATTCTCGTGCTCGGCATGATGAGTACCGGCGGTCAGGCCGATCCGCCGAATCGCATCAAGATCATCTGGGGTGTGCTGGTGGCGGGGATTGCGATCAGCCTGTTGCTGGCGGGTGGGCTGGATGCCTTGCAGACAGCGACCATCGTGTTTGCACTGCCTTTTGCCATGGTGGTGATCTTGATGGCGATCGCATTGTGGCAGGCGGTGCGCGACGACTGGAGAGAGGAGCAGCGCGCTGAGCGCGAACTGCGACGTCGCATGCGCGACTTCATTTCTCGCTAGCGATTTTAGCTTGCGGGCATGCGCGATGGCGCATGACGTGCCCGCTATAATGAAAATCCATTGATTGCCGCATAGGTCGCCCATGCAAGAGTCTGTTGCTTCCTCCAAGCCGCCGCGCCGTCGTTTTTTGCCGCTGATCGTTGCGCTCGTCGCTGCCTTGCTCGCCGGCATCGGTTATCTGTCGATGACGAAAAAGGAAACGATTCCCGATGTGACCTTTGTCGATCTGCAAGGAAAGAACATCACCTCGCAGGATTTGCGCGGCAAGGTGACCATCCTGAATTTCTGGGCGACATCCTGTGTGACCTGTGTTAAGGAAATGCCGGACATGGTGGCGACCTACAATCGCTATCACAAGGATGGACTGGAATTGATTGCGGTTGCGATGGCGTACGATCCGCCGAACTACGTACTCAATTTTGTCGAAACACGCCAGTTGCCGTTTATCGTGTCGCTTGATGTGAAGGGTGAATTGGCAAAAGCGTTTGGCGACATTCGCCTGACGCCGACCACGCTGGTGATCGACAAGAACGGAGAAGTGATCAAGCGTTACGTTGGCGAACCCGATTTCGATGGCTTGCACCGTCTGCTCGAAAAAGCGCTTGCTGCCTGACCACGCACACAACAAACGTTAATCTTCGTTGCGTCTTGGCAGGGCGCGCAGACCGCTTGCGCCGAGCTACCTTGCCGCTGAATTCTTCCCGGCCCATTTGGCCGCGCCATGTTTGTAATCTAGGTTTGCGATGCGGCCGTCCAGCGACCGCCACTGACGCGTTCGATGCCTGCCAGGTCGCGCCAGCTTTGTACATCCGTGAAGCCGTTCTCTTGCAGCAGTGTGCGCACAGCCTTTGCCTGATCGTAGCCATGCTCCATTAGCAACCAGCCGTTCGTCTGCAGATAAGGCGATGCCTGGCTGCACAAGATGCGCAACGCCGACAAGCCATCAGCATGATCGGTCAGCGCATCGATCGGCTCAAACCGCAGATCGCCTTGCTGTAGATGGACATCGCCATCGACGATGTAAGGCGGGTTGGAAACGATGAGATCAAAGGCTTGCGTACCAGCAGCCGAATCGAGCGCAGTAAACCAATCGCTTTGCAGAAATTGAATGCGCACGCCATTGCGAGCGGCATTGCCTTGCGCCGTTGCCAATGCCTTGGCGCTGACGTCGAGCGCCTGTACACGGGCATCGGTGCGCGTGTGCGCAATGGCGACGGCAATCGCGCCGGAACCCGTGCCCATGTCCAGCACACTGCCTTGAGGTGGCAACCGTTCGAGCGCACATTCGACCAGCAATTCCGTTTCCGGTCGCGGAATCAGTACCGCAGGGTTGACGCTGAAGGGCAGCCCATAGAATTCGCGTTCACCAATCAGATAGGCGATCGGTTCGCCGGCATGGCGGCGCGCGATCAATTGCGAAATGATGCCGGCCTCTTCTTCGTTAAGCACGCGTTGCGATTGTGTGATCATCTGCACGCGTGTCAGGTGCAATGCATGACCAAGCAGAAGACGTATTTCCAGTGGCGGCAGGGCGGCATGACGCAGCACGTCTTCCAGCGTGCTGCCGACGGCAATGGTATTCATGCGAAGCTCAGTGGCGCTTGAAGGTGATGCGCATCAGCATCACACCGAATAGTGCAAACCAGAGCAGTGACCATTGCGGAATCGATAGGCCGAGAATCGGTGCATAGTCTGCGCTGCACAGGCCATCGGCCTTGAACAGGAATGGCAAGAGGTCGGCCGTGAAGAAGTGATTGAGCGAGGTTTCCAGCGGGTCGATCCCGCAAGATACGCTGGGGTTGGCTTTCACATGCAGATGCCATGCCGCGACGCCGGCACCGGCAAGTGCGACCAGCGCGCCCAGACCCGAACCGATACGTTCGCCATTTGGCGGTAGCGCGGCGGCAATCAGGCAGCTCAGGGCGATGGCGGCAAAGGCGTATCGCTGGATCACGCACAAGGGACAAGGCTGCATGCCCAGAATGTGTTGCAGGTAGAGCGCAACACCGAGCAAGCCGAGGGCGAGCAGGGCGATCAGGATCAGCAGGGATTTGTTGGTTTTCATCATGATGGCATCAGGTTATGCGCGATAGGAGTGGTGTCGGGCCGAAATGGTTGCAAGGGCGACATCCGGATTTATGCAGCATCGGCCAGCGTTGCCAGCAATTCTGCCTGATGTTCGGTCGTCAGGGCGGTGGTGAGTTCATCAAGGTCGCCATCCATGATGAAGTCGAGCTTGTAGAGCGTCAGGTTGATGCGATGGTCCGTCATGCGGCCTTGCGGGAAATTGTACGTGCGAATGCGTTCGCTGCGGTCGCCCGAACCGATCAGCGATTTGCGCTTTGCGGCTTCCTTCGATTGCTGTTCGCGCAACTGCACATCCTTGATACGTGCGGCCAGTACCTTCATGGCTTGCGCCTTGTTCTTGTGCTGACTGCGATCATCCTGGCATTCGACCACGATGCCGCTCGGGATGTGCGTGATACGCACAGCGGAATCGGTCTTGTTGATGTGCTGGCCACCGGCACCGGAAGCGCGGAAGGTATCGATGCGCAGGTCGGCCGGATTAATGTCGACATCCTCCACTTCGTCCGCTTCCGGCATCACGGCCACCGTGCATGCTGAGGTATGAATGCGCCCTTGCGTTTCAGTGGCCGGCACACGCTGTACACGATGGCCACCCGATTCGAACTTGAGTTTGGAATAGGCGCCGATGCCGACGATGCGCGCGATCACTTCGCGATAGCCGCCGAGCTCGGATTCCGAAGCCGACACGATCTCAACCTGCCAGCGATTGCGCTCCGCGTAGCGCGTGTACATGCGCAGCAGATCGCCGGCAAACAGCGCCGATTCATCGCCGCCGGTACCCGCGCGAATTTCCAGGAAGATGTTGCGCTCGTCGTTCGGGTCCTTGGGCAGCAGCATCTTTTGCAGATCCAGTTCAAGCTGCGCCATGCGCTCCTTCGCCGCGGCAATCTCGTCCTGCGCAAATTCCTTCATGTCGGGATCGCTCAGCATCTCTTGCGCTGCCACGATATCGTTGCCGGCTTGCACGTAATCGCGATACAGGGCGACCAGCGGACCAAGTTCCGCGTGTTCGCGTGTCATCTTGCGATACAGGTTGATATCGGCGGTGGCATTTTCCTGCATCAGCAGGGCATCGAGTTCAGCCAGGCGTTCGGTCAATTGATCGAGCTTGGCAAGCATCGAAGGTTTCATCATGAAAAGGTATCCTGAAAATCAAGTGGTTCGCGGGCGCGTCATGTTGGCCGCGATGGCGAACATGCGCGAATGCCGACGTGACGCCGGCGGGCAGCAGAAGGGTCGCTAGCGCTTGGTGCGGAACAGTTGCGGCAGCAGGGCGGCAAGGCGTGCGCGTTCGTCGCCTTGCGCGTTGTTGAGTGCCTGTTGCGGACCGTGCAGGAATTTGGCAGTTAGTCCGCGTGACAGAGCATCGAGGACCGTGTCGATATCTTCGCCACGCTCTAGCAGGCGGCGCGCACGATCCAGTTCCATCATGCGCATCGCTTCGCTGCTTTCGTGCAAATCCTGGATGACAGGCACGATGGCGCGCGCATCGATCCAGTTCATGAACGCCTGTACACGATGTTCAATGATGGCTTCGGCCTGGGCCACTGCAGCCTGGCGATTCTCAACACCGCTTTGCACGAAGGCACCAAGATCATCGACGGTATAGAGGAAGACGTCATTCAGGCGGCCGACTTCGGCTTCGATGTCGCGTGGCACGGCCAGATCGACCATGAACATTGGCTTGTGGCGACGTGCCTTGATCGCACGTTCGACCATGCCCAAGCCGATGATAGGCAGCGACGAGGCAGTCGAGGAAATGACGACGTCGAATTGTGCCAGTTGATCGGGCAGGTCGGCCAATCGGATCGGTGTGCCGTGCAGGCGATGGGCCAGCGTTTCGCCGCGTTCGAGCGTGCGGTTGGCAATCGTCAGCGATTTGACATTCTGTGCCGCGAAGTGCGTGGCGCACAGCTCGATCATTTCGCCTGCGCCGATGAAGAGCACGTTCTGTTCGCTCAGGCTATCGAAGATGCGTTGCGACAGGCGCACTGCCGCTGCCGCCATCGACACGCTATGTTCGCCAATCTGCGTAGTGCTACGCACTTCCTTGGCAACAGCGAAGGTACGCTGAAACATCTGATGCAAATACGTGCCGAGTCCGCCCGCCGCATCGGCCTGGCGCACGGCGTTTTTCATCTGTCCGAGAATTTGCGGCTCGCCCAGCACCATCGAATCCAGGCCGGAAGCGACGCGGAACGCATGGCGCACGGCATTTTCCTGCGGCAGCGCGTACAGGTATGGGCGCAGGTCGGAATAAGGCAGCTTGTGATAACTGGCGAGGAAATGCGCGGTCAGGTCGATTGCTTCGTTGACACCGCCCGGCAGATGGCTGGCGGCGTAGAGTTCGGTGCGATTGCAGGTGGAGAGAATCGCGGCTTCGTCGCTGTACGTCTTGGGTGCGCGTTCACCGTACCATGATCGCGCTGACGCCACCGCCTGACCAATCTGGTCGGCGGGAAAGGCAACCTTCTCGCGTAAGGAGAGCGGCGCGGTGGTGTGGTTGAGCCCGACGGCAACAAGTTGCATGAGTGGCACGCATCTCTTTGTAACAGTCGACATTATAGCCGGTCAGATGCCCTGCTTACGCGCAGCATGTGTCGTCCAGGCAATCCCTAACGACGGGCAATGACAGCGTAAACGTGGTGCCTTTGCCCAATTCGCTGGTGAAGCTGATGTCGCCCTGATGCCGTTCGACAACGGTTTTGACGAATACCAGCCCGAGGCCGACACCATCGTGACGCGCAAGATTGGGCGATTCCATGTGCTGGAAACGGCGGAACAGCCGTGCCTGATCTTCCTGCGCGATACCGTAGCCCTGATCGCGAATGCTGCAAATCACTTTGCCATGCGCACAGTGAACCGTGCATGAAATGGTCGTGTGCTCGGGGCTGTAGGCAATGGCATTCGACAGCAGATTGGTAATGGCGCGCGTAACTAGTGTGCGATCCACGCTGACTGGACAGTCGGTATATTCGTTATCCACCTGCACCGTGATGTGCTTGCTCTTGGCAAGGGACCAGATTTCATCGGCAGCATCAAACATCAAGTCGTGAAAATCCATTTCCTCGAAGCGATATTCGTCGGACTCTGCACGTGCCAATTGCACAAAATTATCGGCCAGGCCAAGCGTGCGCCGCGAGGCCTTTTCAATGCGTGCGAACAGTTCGTCAAGCGGCAGAGCGGAGGCGGTTTCGCTTTGCAATTCGAGCAGGGCGAGGATCGAGGCTTGCGGGCCACGCATGTCGTGCGACAGGAAGCGCAGAGTTTCATCGCGACTGCGTTCGGCCGCGCGGATGGTCGAGATATCGACGATGTTGACGATCCAGCCGTTGAGCGCGTTTGTCGAAGAATGACTCGGTGCGCTTTTGATCAGCAGATCGCGCCCACGTGCATCTTGTGCTGAAATGCCGTCGGCAAATGTAGCGGTCTGCTGCAGGTCGAACAGATCGGCCCATTTGAAAGGATTGCCGGCAAGTTGTCCCAGCGGCTTGGCGTGATTCAGTTGTTCGAGCAAGGTGAAAATGCTTTCGCCCGCTTGCACATGACAGTCGAGATCGCGACAGTAATCAATTGCGTGGCGGTTTGCCAGCACGATACTGCCATCGACGTTGGTTACCAGGGTGGCATCGGGCAGACTGTCGAGGCTGTCCGAGACGAACTGGCGCAAATCGCGTACGCGTCGCGCTGCACGCTTCATGGCGGAGATGCGCTGCGTCAGCATGTCTGCCAGTTCCTGATTGGGTGAGGCTGGCGGTTCGGGTAGCAGATGCGGTTCACGATCGAGGCGAATGAATTCCTGCCCCAGATAGGTGATCGCAGCTTCCAGACGGCGCCAGCTCCAAAGCGGATACGAGACCAGCAGCACCACTATGCTTGCCGATGGCGGCAGCCATGTACCGACACGCAGACTCATATAGCTGGCCCCCAGAATGACGAGGATGCCACCCACCATGCACACAAGCGAGGCGCGCGGCGAAAAGAGCAAATAGCCCAGTAACACTATGAAGACCGGCATGAGATTGAACAGTGCCGTGTGTGCCGGTAGTGCCAAGCCGATGTGATGCTTGTCGAGCAGGCTCGACAGTACGTTGGCATGAATTTCTACGCCTGGCATGGCGCCTTGGGAACCCGAGACCGGCGTGGGATAAGAGTCGGCCATGCCCAGTGCGGTTGCACCGATCAGGATATATTTTCCGGCGAGGAAATCATCCGGTACTTCACCGCGCAATACGGCCACATAAGGCACAGTGGGGAATTGGCCGATGCCGTGGTTGAATGGGATATGAATGCGGTCCGCACGTTGCCATTCATCGGGAGCGCCGACATGCATGTCAGGCAGGCGACGCGTGTCGCGCATGTCCTTGCCGCTACCAATCGCAGCGAGCGCAGCCGTGAAGTGCGGCCACCATTGTCCGTATTGTCCCTCGCGCAAATAGACACTGCGCACCACGCCATCGCTATCGTGCTCGAGATCGATATGTCCCAGCGCACCGGCTGCTTCGATGAGTTCCGGGATCGGTGTGCCGGCTGTCAGCCCGCGACCGTTACTGGTCATGACGACAGGCAGTACGGTGCGTCCATTCTGACGTAGTGCGGCGGCCATGTGGGCATCGCCCGTGCGATCACCTTGGGCCGTGATTTCTGGTTCGGAGAGAATGACATCCAGCCCGATGCCAAGCGGTTTGGCGCGACTGATCTGATCGATGAGGTCTGCATGCCTGCTGCGCGGCCATGGCCAGCGGCCGAGTTCGGCAATGCTGTAGTCATCGATGGCAACGATGATGATGTCGTCGCGCACAGGTTCGGTATGGGAGGAAAGGAAGAGATCGTATAGCGATTGATCAAGTCGTCCCAGCCCATTCTGCCAGCCAAGCAATACCGTCAGCAACAGCAGGCTGGCAAACATCACCAGCCATTCTCGCAGGGCGAGATGACGCGCGAACGGAGAAAGCCAGTGGTTTTGCATCAAGAGCGACGCTTAGCGGGCCGCACTGGTGGTTTGCTTCGGTTGCAGTGGGTGACCATCGTTGATGATCCACTGGTCTGTGACGATCAATGCCTGAGCGGGAGAGAACCCACCGCTGCTGCCATCCATGCCGATTTTCTGCACCCGCGCGAAATACGTGCCGAATGCCGGGCGCGGAAAGCGCGCCTGCGTGCCGATTACTTGTGCATTGTAGGTGAGCCAACTGAAGTCGCTGTCACGCGCAACCTGGATGTTGTAGCGGTCGGTCGTGGGTCCCTGCCACTGAAGGACGAGTTCCTGTGGGTTACTGGTGGCAACGGTTGGGGCCGATTGCTTGGATGACGGTCCAACAGGTTTGCTTCTCTGGCGCAAATTCACTTCCAGTACGCGCGGCATGCCCTCCAGACCGTTGGCGTCGAATGCTGTCAGACGTGCGAAATAGGTGCCGACAGCGATGTTGTCGATGGTGACGGTCTCGGCTGAATCGCTGCAGCCTTCTCCAATGACATTCAGCATCTCGGCATCGGTGCCAAGTTCGATGTGATAACCGACAGCGTTGGTAATGGGCGCGAGGGCGAAATGTGCCTGCGTGTCATCCCGATAAGGTGTGCTGGCGAGTTGTGGTGGCGGTAATAAATCCACTGCCGGCCCGAGCTTGTTGCGCGAGGTAATGTTGCCTTTGGCGCGCGGCAGGCTGCGTTGTTCGCTTCCTTGCGCCAGACTGGCAATTACACGCCCGTCGAGTACTTCGGTTGCAACTTGCTTGTCATTGACGCGCACACGAAATTCCGTACCTCGCACACCTGCAACCGAAACAGGTGTGCGGACCTTGTAGCTTCCCTTGTTCGTCTCCAGTGGCGAGACACGCGACACGACGCGCCCGCGTTGCACCATCATTTCAACGCGCGGGCTGGCTGTGTAACGTGTCTTGCGCAGCGTCGTCATGCGTACATTGCTGTTGGACGGGAGTGAGACGCGCGATTGGTCGGGCAGACCGATCGTGAGGAAGCTGTTTGCCGCGGTGGTGATTTGCATGCCTTCGACGATGCGGCTGCCGATGTTGAGCACGCCACTCGTGCCATCAGCAAGAGTGCCGGTTACCGTGCCCGTGCGCGCGATCACCTTGCCCTCTACCGGTTCGTCTTGCAGTAGATCGGCCGGGATCGTGATCGGTGTGCCGATCGGTATGCCCTTGTCCTTGGCAATATTGTTGAGCGACCCGAGTGTGGTCCAGTTGGCGATGCGTGTGGTGTAGGCGCTGGCGATGGACATCAGCGTATCGCCGGCTTGTGCATGATAGATGATGCCGGATGGAAGAACCGTAATGCTGCCCGGCGTTTGCGCATGGCTTGCGGAAAGCACAACGGCACCGAAAAACAGTGCCGTCAATATTTTTCTCAAGTGATCAAGGGCGATGCGCATACATCCTCTCCGCGCGACCCTGCGCGTCTATCCGGTAACTTGCTCCAACCGATAGCCGTAACTATAGACCGGAGCCAAGCGAAATCCGTGTTCTGGTCGCAATTGTAACTTGCTCCTTACGCGCGAAACATGGGTATCCATGGTGCGAGACGGAATTTCGATGTCGCGTGACCACACTGCTTCGAGGATGTAGGCGCGTGACAGTGGGCGCCCCAGGTTACGGAAGAACAGCAACGCCAGATCGAATTCCTTTTGCGTGACTTCGACCGGTGCACCGCTGACCGTGAGGCGGCCGGTACGCGTTTCGAAGACATAGTGGCCGAACTGAATCTGTTCTACCGGGTTTTGACTCGGGTAGGCGCGACGCAGCAAGGCTTGTACACGCGCCACGAGCTCACCGCGGCGGATAGGTTTGATCATGTAATCGTCGGCACCAGCAGCCAGTCCGGCCACAATATCGTCTTCGCCTGAACGGCTGGTCATGAACAGGACAGGTAAATTGGCAGGCAGCTTTTCGCGCGCCCAATGCAAGACGTCGGCACCGCTGAGATCAGGCACTTGCCAGTCGATGATCAGCATGTCGAAGCTCTCGCGACGTAATTGATTCAGCAGCTCTTTTCCGCGCTGAAATGGATGGCAGGCGTGGCCCGCGGCGCTAAGCACTTGGCACACGAGGTCGGTTTGGCTACGGTCATCGTCAAGGACGGCAATTCGCATGATGAGTCGCTTGAAAGGTAAAAGGAATCGATGGAGGCTAATTTAACAAAACATATTTGCCGTCGGGGCTCTGCGATTGCCTTGTGACAATATTTCACAAAATCGCGGCTTGCAGGACACATTTCCGCGCAATTTCAGCGCATTTGTGACAACTTTCGCCATGCATTTGTGCATTTTTGTTATTTTCAAAAAATGGGCATGGGCCGAGAAGCCATCTCAACACTCAAGCGAGATGTGAAGAAAGCGTGAAATTTTGGTTGATTATCGACAAACGCTTTCTATACTGAAATCGCAGTACCCATGAAGTCAGACCTACAGGAGGTAATCATGAATACGCATATTTTTGATTCCTGGCATCTGCCTCATTTGTCTCACCGCCGTCTGGATCTCACCGATAAGGAAGATCTGAAAATGGTTGCCAAATTCACGTTTGGTGTATTTTTCGCCACCTTGCTGATGCTGGCTATCCTGAACGCCGTATTTGGCTGGGACATGCCATTTCTGCCTCACATCGGGTAACTCTTGAAAGGCGTTCATGACGATAAAACTCTGAACGCTTGACCATCGAACCCCGTTATTCGAGGTAACAACCATCCGCCTGCCAAGGCGGATTTTTCTTTTTTTGGTGGGGAAGAAACGAAAAAACCCGATGCAATGCATCGGGTTTTTATATTTGGTGGCCCGGGGCGGAATCGAACCACCGACACAAGGATTTTCAATCCTCTGCTCTACCAACTGAGCTACCAGGCCAAGGTCGGCAAGTATAGCAAAGCTGGCGCGATATGCAAGCTTTTGTTTGCAAAATGTTGAAGGCGTCGCCGCTATAATGACGACTCTGTCCATTTTTCCTGTTCCGGTTCGCATTCATGCACACACAAACGGATATCTGCATTGTCGGCGATGGCGCGATCGGCAAGGTTGCGGCGCTGGGTTTTGCCCAGGCCGGCTTGAAAGTTACCTTGCTGCGGCCTACGCGTGCGGCAGGTGCAAAGCCCGCCTCTGATGAATGGGATGTGCGTGTCTACGCCGTCAATCACACGGCGCATGCTCTGCTGTCATCGGTCAAGGTATGGGATGCACTCGATATGTCGCGTGTCGCGCCGGTCGACGCGATGGCTGTTGAGGGCGATGGGGCGGCGGCAGGGAAATTGCTGTTCGATGCGTATGGTGCACGTGTCGGTACGCTGGCCTGGATTGTCGAGGACAGTAATCTCAATCAGGCGCTGGATGCCGCCCTGAAGTTTGCTTCGAATGTGCAGATCGTCAGCGGTCGTGCCATGGCGATTGCAACGGATGAGAAGGCCGCGCATGTCACGCTGGAAGATGGCAATACGCTGTCCGCCGAACTGCTGGTCGGTGCGGATGGCGGTCAGTCGTGGGTGCGCGCCCAGTGCGAGATCGGATTCGACTATCGCGCTTACGGCCAGCGAGCCATCGTGACGAATTTCCATTGCGAGAAATCGCATCATGGCGTCGCCCACCAATGGTTTTCCGCGCAGGAGGGCATCGTTGCCCTGCTGCCATTGCCTGACAATCGTGTCTCGCTGGTCTGGTCGGCCCCCGATGCGCTGGCCGACACCTTGCTGACAGAATCCATGGACGCGTTGGCGCAGCGTCTTGCTGCCTACGCGCAACCCGCGCTGGGAAAACTGAGGCCACTGCAGCCTGAAGTCGTCAAATCCTTCCCGCTGGCGCTGATCCGCCCGCATGCAATTACCGCGCCGCGTGTGGCCCTGATTGGTGATGCAGCGCATGTGTTGCATCCTCTGGCTGGTCACGGCATGAATCTCGGGTTTGGTGATGTCGAATCGCTGTTGCAACTGGTTGCTAACCGCGGTGAGCATCGTGATTGCGGCGACGCGCGCATGCTGGCGCGTTATGCACGTTCGCGCAAGGAGGACATCCTGTTGATGCAATTCACGACAGACGTCCTGGCGCGCTTGTTCGGTACCGATTTCGAGCCGGTGCGCCTGGTACGTAATCTGGGATTGAACCTCGTGAACCGCCTGCCTGTCCTAAAACGAACGCTGATCGGGCATGCGCTTGGCAAGTCGCTGTAAGTGCGCGCATTGCCCGGCAATGTCGCCCCGATTCTTTCCCATCACTGATAACGGAAACAAGATGAAAGCAAGCAAATGGATCGCCGCCTTACTGGCCGGTATGGTGTCGCTGGTGGCTTATGCCGAAACGGCGCAGGAAGCCGCAGTCCGCAAGGCGATCACGCCGCGTCTCGGTGAAGAGGCCAAGGTTGAATCGGTGACGAAAACACCGTATTCCGGCCTGTATGAAGTACAGGTCAATGGCGATATCATCTACACCGATGCGAAAGCCGAGTACCTGTTCGTCGGCCGTGTGGTCGATACGCGTACCTATCAGGACTACACCAAGGCGCGCCTTGACGAGATCAACAAGGTCACCTTCGGCAGTCTGCCGCTCGAATTGGCGATGAAGGAAGTCAAGGGCAATGGCAAGCGCGTGATCGCGGTGTTTGAAGATCCGAATTGCGGTTACTGCAAACGTTTCCGCCGCACGCTCGAAAGTGTGAACAACATCACGGTCTATACCTTCATGTACAACATCCTCTCGCCGGACTCGGTAGAGAAGTCGCGCAATATCTGGTGTTCGGCGGATCGCACGAAAGCCTGGGATGACTGGATGCTCAATGGCAAGGTGCCGCCGACTGCATCGCCCAACTGCGTGACGCCGCATGACAAAGTGCTCGAACTGGGGCGCAGCATGAAGATTACGGGCACGCCAACTATCATCTTCGCCGATGGCTCACGCATTCCCGGCGCCATTGATGCCAAGGCGCTGGAAGCCAAGCTCGCCACGATCAAATGATGCATAAAAAACGCCGGCGCTCCTGCCGGCGTTTTTGCTATGCCATTGCCATGCTGCGTGGCAGCAGCGATCTCGCTACACTACGCCATCCGCTTTCTATTTCACCATGCCCATGATGCATTCCGCTTCATCCACGATTTCGTACACGATTACGCCCAAAGACCTGGCCGCACATCTATTCGGCGTGACGCTGACGATTGCGCATCCCGATCCTGATGGTCAGGTCGTTTCGCTACCTGCTTGGATTCCCGGCAGTTACATGATTCGCGAATTTGCCAAGAATATTGTGCAGATAGCCGCAAAATCGGGGCGTAAGAAAATCGCTTTGAAGAAACTGGACAAGCATACCTGGCAAGCTGCGCCATGCGATGGCCCGCTGGTGCTGGAATACGAAGTTTATGCATGGGATCTGTCGGTGCGTACCGCGCATCTGGATCAGTTTCACGGCTTCTTCAACGGCACTAGTGTCTTCTTGTGCGTGCATGGGCAGGAGGCGCAGCCACATGTCGTTGATATCCGGCCGCCGCAAGGCGTGGAAGAAGCGAAATGGCGTGTCGCGACTGCCATGCCGCGACTCAAGGCGCGTCGCTACGGTTTTGGTACATACATTGCCGCCGATTACGACGAGTTGATCGATCATCCGGTCGAGATGGGGACCTTCCAGTTAGCGAGTTTCAAGGCGTACGGTGTGCAACACGACGTTGTCTTTACCGGCAAGGTGCCGAATCTGGATATCGATCGCATCACACACGATCTCAAGAAAATCTGTGAAGCGCAAATTGCCTTGTTCGAGCCGCGCACGCGACGTGCGCCGATGGAGCGCTATGTCTTCATGACGATGGTCGTCAGCGAAGGTTACGGTGGTCTTGAACATCGCGCATCGACGGCGCTGATCTGTTCGCGCAGTGATTTGCCAGTCAAGGGCAAGGACGAGATGAGCGAAGGCTATCGCACCTTCCTCGGTCTGTGCAGCCATGAATATTTCCACACCTGGAACGTCAAGCGCATCAAGCCGGCAGAATTTGCTCCCTATGATCTGCGTGCCGAGAGCTATACGCCACTGCTGTGGTTGTTTGAAGGCTTTACCAGCTATTACGACGATCTGATACTCGTGCGCAGTGGTGTGATCGATGAGTCGTCTTATCTCAAGCTAGTTGGCAAAACCGTCAATGGTGTCTTGCGCGGATCGGGGCGCACCAAGCAGAGCGTGGCCGAATCCAGCTTCGATACCTGGATCAAGTATTACCGGCAAGACGAAAATGCAACGAACGCCATCGTCAGCTATTACACCAAGGGATCGCTGGTGGCGCTGGCACTGGATTTGATGATTCGCGCTGAAACGGATGGTGCCAAATCGCTGGACGACGTCATGCGCGCACTATGGCAGCAATATGGTCGCGACTTTTATACAGCCAAGGGCGGGCGCGGGATTACGGAAGAGGAAGTGGATGCCTTGTTCGACAGCGTGACGGGGCTCAAGCTCAAACGTACATTGGATCGCTGGGTGCGTGGTACCGAGGATTTACCACTGGCGCGCTTGCTGGCACCGTTTGGTGTCATCTACAAGGACGAACGCAGCCGCGGGCGTGGTGCTCTGGGAATGCGCACCATACGCGAAGGCAACGATTGCAAGGTCGGTACCATTTTCGAGGGCAGCGCTGCGCAAAAGGCGGGTTTGTCGGCAGGCGACATCATCATTGCCATCGATGGCTTGCGCGTCAACGGCGGCAACATCGATGCCTTACTCGCGCGTTATCGCGTCGGCGATCGCTTCGATATCCATGCTTTCCGTCGCGATGAACTCAAAGTGTTCCCGGCGCGCATGATCGTTTCCGATTTCCCTAACGTGACGATGGCGTTGGATGGCAAGCCAGCCAAGCATCCTGCATTGCGCACGGCCTGGTTGGGGCGTAAATGAAGATGGCGAGGCAGGTTCTCGCAGCAACGACTACATCGCCGAATTGCCATCGATCCTGATTTAACGGTCGATGCCATCAAATTAAAAACGCCGCTACGAAATCGTGAGCGGCGTTTTTATTTGGTTGCATGCAGTCGTTGCATGTGTTGTGTGGCGTCGCTTTGCTTAGCCGAACAGGCGCTGCAGCTCTACTCCCGGTTCTGGCGCACGCATGAAGGCTTCGCCGACGAGGAAGGCGTGTACATCGGCATCGCGCATGCGCTTGACATCATCCGGGGTGACGATGGCTGATTCGGTAATCACGAGTTTGTCGTCAGGAATGCGAGGCAACAGGCCCAGCGTGGTATCCAGCGTGGTTTCAAAGGTGCGCAGGTTGCGGTTGTTGATGCCCAGCAGCGTGGTTTTCAAGCGCAGTGCGGCTTGCAGTTCGTCGCCATCATGCACTTCCACCAGCACATCCATGCCAAGCTCATGTGCACAGGCTTCAAGCTCGGCCATCAAACCATGATCGAGTGCTGCCACGATCAGCAGAATACAGTCGGCGCCCCATGAGCGTGCTTCGTACAGTTGATAAGGATCGACGATGAAGTCCTTGCGCAGCACTGGCAGGTCGCATGCAGCACGGGCCTGCTTCAGGTAATCCGGCGAGCCCTGGAAAAACTGTACATCGGTCAGTACCGACAAGCAGGCCGCACCGTGGCTGGCATAGTTTTCGGCGATGTCGGCCGGGCGGAAATCCGGGCGCAGCAAACCTTTCGATGGCGACGCTTTCTTGATTTCCGCAATCACGCCAGCCTGGCCTGCAGCGATCTTGCCGCGCAGGCTAGTTTCAAAACCGCGTAGTGCGGCGCGCGCATCTTTGTCGTTTTCGACTTCATCGCGCAGGCTCGCAAGGCTGCGGTATTTTTTTGCGGCGGCAATTTCGTCCGCCTTGACGGCGAGAATCTTGTTGAGGATGTCTGACATATTCGTTTTCCGTTGCGCCTCAGTGCGTGCCCAGTTCCTGCGTCACGCGTACGAACTGTTCGAGCTTGGCACGTGCTGCGCCGGATGCCATGGCGGCGCGTGCCTTGCTCATGCCGTCGGCAATCGAACTGGCCGTGCCGGCAGCATACAGCGCCGTGCCGGCATTGAGCACGACGATATCGCGCGCAGGGCCATCGACATTGTCGAGCGCTTCAAGCACTTTGGCTTTTGATTCGGCGGCATCTGCCACCTTGAGGTTGCGACTGGCCGTCATTTGCAAGCCGAAATCCTCGGGATGAATTTCATATTCGCGCACTTCGCCATTGACGAGTTCGCCCACCAGGGTGGCGGCTCCCAGCGATACTTCATCCATATTGTCGCGGCCCCACACCACCACCGCATGCTGCGCACCCAAGCGCTGCAATACACGCACCTGAATGCCAACCAGATCCGGATGAAACACGCCCATCAGGATATTTGGCGCACCGGCCGGATTAGTCAGCGGGCCGAGAATATTGAAGATGGTACGTACGCCGAGTTCGCGGCGCACGGGCGCGGCATGCTTCATCGCGGCGTGATGATTGGGCGCGAACATGAAGCCGATGCCGGTTTGGCGAATCGATTCCGCTACTTGTGCCGGTTGCAGATTGATGTTGGCACCCAGCGATTCCAGCACGTCGGCGCTGCCTGATGACGACGACACGCTGCGCCCGCCATGCTTGGCGACGCGTGCGCCTGCGGCAGCAGCAACAAACATGGATGCAGTCGAGATGTTGAAGGTATGCGCGCCATCACCGCCGGTGCCGACGATATCCAGCAGGCCGGTGGTATCGTCCAGCGGCACCTTGGTCGAAAACTCGCGCATGACTTGCGCGGCTGCCGTGATTTCGCCGATGGATTCCTTCTTGACGCGCAATCCCACCGTGAGTGCCGCGATCATCACGGGCGACATCTCGCCGCTCATGATCTTGCGGAACAGATGCAGCATCTCGTCGTGGAAAATCTCGCGGTGTTCGATGCAGCGCAGCAGGGCTTCTTGCTCGGTAATGGGCATGGCGATCCTTCTACTCAGCGCACAAGAAAGTTCTTCAGCAAATCGTGGCCGTGTTCGGACAGGATCGATTCCGGATGGAATTGCACACCTTCGATATCGAATTCCTTGTGGCGTACGCCCATGATTTCGCCATCTGCCGTCCATGCCGTCACTTCCAGGCAATCCGGCAGCGAGGCGCGTTCGATCGCCAGCGAGTGATAGCGGATGACCGTGTAAGGACTCGGCAAGCCCTTGAATACACCGACGCCCGTATGTTCGATCGGCGAGGTCTTGCCGTGCATGACTTGCTGTGCGCGCACGACCCTGCCGCCGAATGCTGCGCCAATCGCCTGATGACCAAGGCAGACGCCGAGAATTGGCAGCTTGCCGGCAAAGTGTTGCAGGGTCGGGATCGATACGCCTGCCTCGTGCGGCGTGCAAGGGCCGGGCGAAATGCAGATGCGTTCCGGTTTCAGCGCTTCGATTTCTTCGAGCGTGATCTCGTCGTTGCGCACGGTATGCACGTCTTCACCTAGTTCACCGAAATACTGGACGAGGTTGTAGGTGAAGGAATCATAGTTGTCGAGCATGAGCAGCATGTCAGATCTCCCCGTCGAGGCCGTCTTGTACTTGTTCGGCTGCCCTGAGCACAGCGCGGGCCTTGTTTTCCGTTTCCTGCCATTCCATTTCAGGTACCGAGTCGGCTACGATGCCGGCCGCAGCCTGCACGTACAACATGCCATCCTTGATGACGCCGGTACGAATCGCGATTGCCAAATCCATCTCGCCGCCGAAGGACAGATAGCCGCAGGCACCGCCATAGATGCCGCGTTTGGTCGGCTCGAGTTCGTCGATGAGTTCCATCGCACGTACCTTGGGCGCGCCCGAGAGCGTGCCGGCCGGGAAGGTCGCTTTCAGCACGTCGAGATTCGACATGCCGTCTTTCAGCGTGCCTTCGACGTTGGAGACGATGTGCTGCACGTGCGAATACTTTTCGATGACCAGCTTGTCGGTTACGCGCACGCTGCCGGTTTCGGCGATGCGGCCAATGTCATTGCGGGCGAGGTCGATCAGCATCACGTGCTCGGCGATCTCTTTCGGATCAGCCAGCAATTCCTTGGCCAGTGCCGCATCTTTCTCTGGTGTTTCACCGCGTGGACGTGTTCCGGCGAGCGGGCGAATGGTGACTTTCTTCTTGCCATCGGCCACGGTTTCGTTGCGTACCAGGATTTCCGGCGAGGCACCGACAATCTGCATGTCACCGAAATTGTAGAAATACATGTACGGCGATGGATTCAGCGAGCGCAGCGCGCGGTAGAGCGTCAGCGGCGCATCGGCGTAAGGCTTCTTGATGCGCTGGCCGATCTGTACCTGCATCAGATCGCCGGCCATGATGTATTCCTTGGCACGGGCGACGGCAGCCAGATAGTCTGTCTTGTCGAATTCGCGAATGGTTTCCGTGCGCTGCGAGGCCATTGTCAGTGGCGCTTCGACAGCGGCACGCAAGGCCGCGCGCAAGGTTTTCAGGCGCGTGCGACCCTTTTCGTAGGCGTTGGCTTGTGCCGGATCGACATAGACGATCAGATACAGCTTGCCGGAAAGGTTGTCGATGACCGCCAGTTCTTCCGTCAGCAGCAACTGAATTTCCGGCAGGTTCAGATCATCTTTCGGGGCGCTGTGCGCCAGCCGTTTCTCGACATGGCGAACGGCATCGTAGCCGAAATAGCCGGCCAGCCCGCCGCAGAAACGCGGCATGTTGGGCAATAGCGCAACTTTGTAGCGCTGCTGGTAAGCGGCGATAAAATCCAGCGGATTGCCGTCGAACGTTTCTACGACCTTGTCATCGTGTACAACTTCGACGCGGGTGCCGATGCTGCGCAATAAAGTATTGGCGGGCAGGCCGATGAAGGAGTAGCGACCAAAGCGCTCGCCACCGACCACGGATTCCAGCAGGAAGGAGTTCTTGCCACCGTTTTGGGTTTGCGCCAGTTTCAGATAGAGGGAAAGCGGCGTTTCGAGATCGGCAAATGCCTCGGCGATCAGCGGGATACGGTTGTAGCCTTGCGCGGCCAGCGAATGAAATTCGGTTTCAGTCATGATTTTCTCCGACCGCTATTGTAGACGAGCGGTCTGTTCCTATTAGGGAGTCTGCAAAAAACGTTGCTGATCGCGCAAGGCGTGCGCAGTCAGCGGCAAATGGTGGTCAGCACCAGAATTGCCAGCGTCGCCACAGCCAGGCCTCATGCGTGCCGGGTGTTGCGAAACGTTTTTTGTCAGGAGAAGACATGGAATTGTTTCAGTCTGAAAAGAGATGCGCCGCTTCGAGCAGCGAGGAAACTATACCATCGCTGTCGACGTCCTGTATAGCGTGGCCGTGGTTGTAGCCATACGGGACGGTCAGCACGCGGCAACCGGCGGCACGCGCAGCCTGTGCATCGTTGATCGAATCGCCGATGGCGACGACTTGCGCCGGCGGCAGCCCGAAATCGGCGCAGGCGCGTAACAGTTGCATCGGATCGGGCTTCTTGCGCGAAAACGAATCACCGCCATACACCACTTCGAAATAATCGCGCAGCCCGGTTTTCTGCAAGAGCGGAAAGGTGAAGGTAACCGGCTTGTTGGTCACGCACGCCATGCGCAAGCCTTGCGCCTGCATCGCTTGCAAGCCTTCGTGTACGCCCGGATACGGTGTCGCATACTCGCCATTGACTGCCTGATAGTGATGATTGAAGGCTTGCATGGCTGGCTTGAACAACGATTCGACCTGCTCTTCGTCCAGATCGACCCGCAGGGAACTGCGGACGAGATTTTCTGCGCCCTTGCCGACAAAGCGTTGCACCTGCTCTTCAGATAGCGGTGGCAAGCCCAGATCATGACGCAGGCGATTGATCGCCATGTGCAGATCCTGTGCGGTATGCAGCATGGTGCCGTCGAGGTCGATGATGACCCCGCGGACATTGCGAAAGTGAGCAGGCGAGACGGTTGGCAAGGCGGTTGTCAAATCACACCTTGGCCAGTTCGTTGCGCATGGCGTCGATGACGGCCTTGTAATCGGGTTTGCCAAAGATGGCCGAACCTGCCACGAAGGTGTCGGCGCCTGCACGGGCGACGGCTTCGATGTTGTCCACTTTGATGCCGCCATCGACTTCGAGCATGATGTCGCGACCCGATTCATCGATCAGGCGACGTACGTCTTCCACCTTCTTCAGCGTATGTGGAATGAAAGACTGGCCGCCGAAGCCCGGATTGACTGACATCAGCAGAATGATGTCCAGCTTGTCCATCACATGTTCCAGATAATGCAGCGGCGTGGCCGGGTTGAACACGAGGCCGGCCTTGCAGCCGTTGTCGCGAATCAGTTGCAGGCTGCGATCGATGTGGTCCGATGCTTCCGGATGAAAGGTGATGATGTTTGCACCGGCCTTGGCAAAGTCGGGAATGATGCGATCGACCGGCTTGACCATCAGATGTACATCGATCGGCACCTGCACGTGCGGGCGAATCGCTTCGCATACCAGCGGCCCGACCGTCAGATTGGGAACGTAATGGTTGTCCATTACGTCGAAGTGGATGATGTCGGCGCCGGCGGAGACGACATTGCGGACTTCTTCGCCGAGACGGGCAAAATCGGCGGACAGGATGCTGGGAGCGATACGGTAGGTTGGCATGATCAGGCTAGCAAATACGGAGCCACTATTTTACCGCGGCGCTCTTACGGCTGGCTTGCGCCCTACCGGCTTTTCGTGTGCAATGGGCGCTCTTGTCAAACAGGTATGAATCAATGCGTGGCGTGTCTTGCCCGGCGAGACACGCTTTCAGGATGGAAAACATGGCGGCTTACGAATTCACGGTATCGGTAAAAACGCAGTATCTGGCTGAGCAATCGGATCCCGATCATTCGCATTATGTATTTGCCTATGCCATCACGATCCGCAATACGGGTACGGAAACCGCACAGCTGATTTCGCGACACTGGATCATTACCGATGCTAACAACCATGTGCAGGAAGTGCGCGGCTTGGGGGTGGTCGGTAATCAACCCTTGCTGCAACCCGGCGAGCAATTTGAATACACAAGCGGCGCTGCCCTTACGACGCCGCAGGGCTCGATGCGCGGCGAATATTTTTGTGTCGCCGAAGACGGCCATCGTTTCGAGGCGCCGATTCCGGAATTTGTCCTTTCATTGCCGCGAACGTTGCATTGACTAGAACTGTCGGAAGCTGTGTCTTGCATCAGGCATCTTTGTCGGTTTTTTCCTCTTCTTTCTTCGGCAATGGTGTTTTTCTGACGGATCGATGGGGTTGCTTGCGGCCGGCAAACATGGTCCACCAGACAATGAAAATCAACAGAAACAGCGCGATGCCCGCTTCTACAAACAATAGCCACATAGAGTCATCTCCTTATGTCCCTTATACGTCGTAGTCTACTTGCTTCCCTGATTCTTTCTCTCGCAGCTTGCTCCACCATCAAGCGTGAACCTGCAACGGCACCCGGTGTTGAAACGCCATCCGAGCAGCCAGTCTCTCCTGGCGCGCAAAAGCCGCGCGATACGCCGGTGCCGATCGATATGCCGCGCACCGTCATCAGCTCGGCTCTGCAGCCATCCAGTTTTGCACGCTTGCCCGGCTGGAATGCGGACAATCAAAGCGAAGCCTGGAATGCCTTTATTACGTCTTGTTCGGTGCTGACGCGTCGCCCCGACTGGCGCAAGCCTTGCGATGCAGCCAAACGCGTCAATGGCAAGGACGATGCGGCAGTGCGTAATTTCTTCGAGTCCAATTTCACGCCGTATCAGGTCAACAACCCTGACGGTTCGCAAACCGGCATGGTCACCGGCTATTACGAGCCTTTGTTGCGCGGTTCGCGGCAGCGTGGTGGTGTGTATCAAACGCCTCTGCATCGTGCGCCCGACGATTTGCTGACCATCGACTTTACGAGCATTTATCCTGACCTGAAGGGGCAGAATCTGCGTGGCAAGCTGGTTGGCAAGAAAGTGGTGGCCTATCCGACGCGTGCTGAACTCATGCGCACCAAGGCGTTGGCCGGACGCGAAATCGTCTGGGTCGATGATGCGGTCGAGGCATTCTTCCTGCAGGTGCAAGGGTCGGGCCGCGTTGAATTGCCGCATGGCGAAGTCATTCGCCTGGCCTATGCAGACCAGAATGGACAGCCCTACAAATCGATTGGTAAATATCTGATCGATAAAGGCGAGCTGACGATGGATCAGGCTTCCATGCAAGGCATCAAGGCATGGGTAGCCGCCAATCCAGCGCGCTTGGAGGAGTTGTTGAATGCCAATCCGCGCTATATCTTCTTTAGCGAAGAAAAAATGGCTGATCCATCGGTCGGGCCGAAAGGTGCAATGGGCTTGCCGCTGACGCCGCAGCGTTCGATTGCGGTCGATCCTGCATTCATCCCGCTTGGCGCACCGGTTTTCCTATCGACTACGCAGCCCGGCAGCAAAGCGTTATTGCAGCGGCTGGTCATGGCGCAGGATACCGGCAGTGCAATCAAGAATCCGGTCCGTGCTGACTTCTTTTGGGGCTTCGGTGCGCAAGCGGGTGAAATTGCCGGTCGTATGAAGCAGCGCGGCAGCATGTGGGTATTGCTGCCGAAGTAAATCGCGCTGTTCTATATAAGAGGAGTGAGCATGCAATACGAACACCTGCTGGTCGAAACGCAAGGCAAGGTCGCCCTCGTGACCTTGCATCGTCCTGCCGTACTGAATGCACTGAATGATGCATTGATGGATGAGCTTGGCCATGTCCTGCAGCAATGCGATGCGGATGATGGAATCGCCTGCATCATATTGACGGGCAGTGAAAAAGCCTTTGCCGCTGGCGCGGATATCAGTGCGATGGCTACCTACTCTTATATGGATGCGTACAAGAGCGACTTCATTACGCGCAACTGGGAGCACGTTCGGAATGTACGCAAACCGGTTATCGCTGCCGTGGCGGGGTATGCGCTAGGTGGAGGATGCGAACTGGCGATGATGTGCGACTTTATTATCGCGGCGGAAACCGCCAAATTCGGCCAGCCTGAAATCAAGCTCGGGATTATTCCCGGAGCCGGTGGTACACAACGCTTGCCGCGCGCTGTTTCAAAGGCAAAGGCAATGGATATGTGTCTGACTGCGCGCACGATGGATGCGCAGGAAGCAGAGCGCGCCGGGCTGGTGTCGCGGGTGGTGCCGGCCGAACATCTGCTGGATGAGGCGATGGAGGCGGCGCAGGCAATTGCATCCATGTCGCTGCCAGCCGTGATGATGGTCAAGGAGTCGATCAATCGTGCTTATGAGGCGGCCCTCAATGAGGGCATGTTGTTTGAGCGGCGTTTGTTTCACAGCACCTTTGCGACGGATGATCAGAAAGAAGGCATGCAGGCATTTATTGAAAAGCGTGCCCCCCGCTTCAATAATCGATAGGCAAAAAGAGCAGACGATCTGCAAAAGCATCAGGCCCGCGTTAGCGGGCCTGATGCTTTTGGGTGCTGGATTTTAAGTTTTGTAATTGGATGCGGATTTGTCTTGCGAATGTTTTATATCGCAAAACTAGGCGGGCTATAGCTTCGCGGCAGATTGGGTGAATATGTTGAAACATTTTTCAAATAAATTGCAGGAAGTACTTGCAAAGGTGATG
>NZ_CAJYMD010000054.1 GCF_913776015.1 uncultured Oxalicibacterium sp.
CGTTGGCACCACCTTCCAGATCGATGAAACGCAAGGTCGTGCCGCGCCGCACACGGTAGGACCAGTGCGCGCCACCGGGGAACATCTCGGTCCAGAGTACTTTTCCGACGAGATCGGGCGCCAGCTCGTGCGCATAATCGGGTACAAAATCAGGCGCGCTGCCTTGTGAGGTTGCGACATCCATGGATTCGCTTGTCATGTCAATTTCTCCATTACTTGTTCATTGCGGGATCGGCCGTACGTACCAGCTTCCCGAGTTGTTCGAGGTCGGTCTTCATGCCCGAGGTTTCGCGAATGCGATCGAGGATGTGTTTTTTCAGTGCGCCGAATTCCGGCGTGAGCTTCATGTCGAGATGACGCTCGTCGCCGAACGGCACGTCGACGATGGAATCGACACGACCGGGCCGCGGTGCCATCACGACGACACGCTGACCGAGATAAATGGCTTCTTCCACGTCGTGCGTGACGAACACGACCGTGGTCTTTTCGAGTTTGTAGACGTAGCGAATCAGGTCATGCATGACTTCACGCGTCTGTGCATCGAGCGCACCGAACGGTTCGTCCATAAGAAGCACGTCCGGCTGCACCATGAAGGCACGCGCAATGGCGACGCGTTGCTGCATGCCGCCCGAGAGTTCGGAGGGATAGGCGTTGGCGACGTGACCAAGTCCCATCAGCCGAATCAGGGCATCCGCCCTGCCGGCGGCGAATTCAACGTCCGCCGAACTTGCCCCTTCGCGATGACGCTTGAGGCGACGACAGAACTTGATGTTCTCCATCACCGTGAGCCACGGATACAGGCTGTAGCTCTGGAACACCATAGCGCGATCCGAATCCGGCCCGTCGACCATCTTGCCGTTGCACAGAATGTCGCCGTCCGCGTACTCCTCCAGACCGCCGATCGTGCGCAGTAGCGTGGACTTGCCGCAGCCCGATGCCCCGACCAGCGTAACGAACTCGCCACTCCCGATATCGAGGTTGATGTTTTGCAATGCCTGATTGCGTCGTTCACCCGTGCCGTAAAACTTGTCGAGCTGACGCACGCTAATTTTTATAGTCATGCGCCACCTCGCAGGTGATGCCATTTGAAGCAGCGACGGTGCAACCAGCGGAAGGCTTGATCCGTGAGCAGGCCGACGAGACCGATTAGCAAAATGCCGGCGAAAATCTTGTCTGTCTGCAGAAAGCGTTGCGCCTTCAGGATCGAGAAGCCAAGACCGGAATTCGCCGCCACCAGCTCGGCCACCACCAGGTACGTCCACGACAAACCCATCATCGTACGCAAGGTCGTCAGGATCGCCGGGCGCGCGGCGGGAATCAACACGTGCTGCAGCACTTCGCTGTTGCTGGCGCCCATGGTGCGCGCCGCTTCTACCGAAGCATTCGGTACGCGGGCCACGTCGTCGGCAATCATTAGCACCATCTGGAAGAAGGTGCCAACGAAAATCACCGTAATCTTGGCGCTCTCGTCGATGCCGACCCACAACATGATCAACGGGATGAAGGCAACAGCAGGCAGATAGCGACTGAAGTCGGTCAGCGGCTCAAGCAAGGCGCGCACCGGTGCGTACGTGCCAATCAACACACCCATCGGCACGGCGATGACCGCCGAGGCAATGAAGCCGCCGAACACGCGCGCAACACTGATACCGATATCGCCAAGCAGTTCGTCTTCCACCAACCATTCGGCCGTGCGCTGCATGACCTTCCATGGCGTCGGCAGAAAGACGGGGTCGAACAAGGCCAGACCGGAAACGATCAACCATGCCAGAAATGGCAAGGCAAAACCGGCGGCGGCAAGGACGACAAACGCATACCGCGGCATCTCGCCGCGCACTGCCCAGGGCAGGCGGCGATTGCGTGGGCGACTACGCGTTACCGGAGACGCAGCCGTCACGTCAGGAGCAAGCTCGGACATGATCGACCTCTTACTTCTTCAACGCATCGTTCAGCAGCGAGGCATCGATCCCTTTCGCAAAATCGACGGGACCATCGATCAGCTTGTTTTCCTTGAGAAACGAATGAATGGTTGGGCCGACAGCGACCAGCGACTGCGCTTGCGCCGCATCCATCGCATTCTTGTTGTCGTTGGCTGTGAAGAAACGCGTGCCTGGCAGGAAGACCTTGTACTCGGCAGCCGACATGCCGACGACCTTGGACATGATCTTGATCGCCTCATCCGGATTGCTGCGAATGAAAGCTTCGGTTTCGAACCATGCGCCGATCATGCCAACCAGATCGGCACGCTTGGTCTTGTCGAGCAGCGCTTTTTCGTGCGCGACCAGCAGATCGGGCACAAGGCCTGGCATTTCCTTGGAGGTGAATAATGCGCGGCCCTTGCCGCTGGTTTCGATCTTGGATACCCATGGATTCCACACCACGGCAGCATCGACACGACCTGTCATGAACGCGGCGGCCGCGTCGCCAGCCGACAGATTCTGAATCTTCACGTCAGACATCTTCATCTTGTTCTTGGCCAGTGCAGTCGCCAGGACGAAATGCGAAATGCTGTATTGCTCAAGCGCGACCGTCTTGCCCTTCAAATCGGCGATCGACTTGATCTTGGGGCTGACCATCAAGGCATCGTTGCCAGCAGAGTTGTCGTTGACCAGAACCGTTTTGAGCTTGACGCCCTTGGCCAGCGGGGTCATGGTGTCCGACCAGGTTTGCGAGTTTGCATCGAGCTGACCGGCGGACAAGGCAGAAATCGAATCCGTGTAATTGGCGAACCAGACCAGCTTGACCTTGGCGTTATGTTTCTTGAAGAAGCCTTTTTGTTCGGCCACATACCAGGCAACCCAGCCCGGCCAATCGGATACGCCAACCTTGACTTCGGCATGCGCCGGCGCCAGTGCGCCAAGGCCCAGCGACAGGCAGATCAGCGAAACGGAAAATTTGCGAAGGAAAGAAGATGACAGACGGGAAAATACGGATGTCAGCATGAAAGCGCTCCCAGAGGGTGGATAAAATGAGAGGCGAGCGATCACAAAACCTGTTGTGATGGCCTCCCGGGTTTTTATCCCTCCGTGTAGTCGCCCCAAGGGGTGCGACCGGATGCTCTCGGACCAGCATCGCTTGCGCGACCGGAACCCTAGCTTCCATGCTCAAGAAGCGGTCACCCGCCTCTCGTTATGCTTTTACAAGCAATAGTGATGCCAGGCCATTTAGCCCAGCCTAGGACGATTCAGCCAGCCTTTTGCGCAAAACAGGTGCATCCACGAGAACTAAGCCTATGAACAGGCACAAACTTGACGCAAAAGCGGCCCTCAGATGGCTGAACACGATCACCCCGCCTTATACGTTTTCCGCATATTTAAATATGAAAGATATCGTTTGAGCGCATAAGCACGTTTGTTATAGTTCGCCTTCATCGCAAAAGATTGCGTCAGGCAACGAAATTTGCCGTACTACATTCATTGATGGAGATTTCACATGTTCAAGAAAGCTGTCTTGTTGTCGGCCATCGCCGCCACATTGTTCGCCGGCGCTGCGCAAGCACAGGAAAAGCCGCTGCTCAACGCGTCCTATGACGTCGCCCGCGAGCTGTTCGCCACGATCAATCCGAAATTCCAGGAAAAATGGAAAAAGGAAACCGGCCAGGATCTGAAGATCGATCAATCGTTTGCAGGTACGTCGCGTCAGGCACAGGACATCATCCAGGGTAAAAAGGTCGACACCGTCACCTTCAACCAGGTCACCGACATCGACATCCTGGCCAAGCGCGGTCTGGTGCGCAAGGATTGGCAAAAGGCTTTCCCGAACAATGCCTCGCCTTACTACAGCACGATCGCTTTCCTGGTGCGCAAGGGCAATCCAAAGAACATCAAGACCTGGGACGATCTGGTACGTGATGACGTGAAAGTCGTCTTCCCGAATCCGAAGACCTCTGGCAATGCGCGCTACAGCTATCTGGGCGCATGGCTTTACGCCAATGAGAAATTCAAGGGCGACGAAGCCAAAACCAAGGAATTCGTCGGCAAGCTGCTGCGCAATGTCGTCAACTTCCCAACGGGCGGTCGTGGTGCAACCGTGGCCTTTGCTCAGAACAACCAGGGCGACGCGCTGTTGACCTTCGAATCGGAAGTCATCAACATTGCGAAGAGTGATGAGTTCAAGGCGGGCGGTTATGAAATCGTCGTGCCCCCGGTTTCCGTGCTGGCAGAATTTCCGGTTGCCGTGGTCGACAAGGTTGTCGATGAAAAAGGCACACGCAAACTGGCAACCGATTACCTGAACTATCAGTACTCGCGTGAAATCCAGTTGCTGCTGACGACCTTCAACTACCGCGTCCATCACCCTGACGTTGCCAAGGTCGTGGCCGATCGTTACGCGAAGGTGCGCCTGATCAACCCGAACACGGTGCTCGGTAGCTGGGATACGATCCAGGACAAGCACTTCGGTAGCGGCGGCGTGCTCGATCAGCTGCTGGCCCAGCGTCGTTGATGCCGGCCGGCAGCGTCAAAGACTGCCGGTTTCGCCCACAGACCCAGGGTGGTTTACAATGCCACCCTGCAAAACGACCATCCGTTGTGATGGTCGTTTGTTTTTCGGCCAAGGCTTTGCCTGGCAACAGGTAACCGCGGCCCTGCCGCAATGACTCCGCCATGAACGCAACTCCGTCCTTACGCTTTTTCCGCAGCACACCGGTTCTTCCCGGCTTTTCGCTGAGCTTCGGCATTTCGACGCTCTATATCAGCCTGGTCATCCTGCTGCCGATTTCCGCGCTGATACTGTATGTCAGCGGCATGACCTGGCAAGAGTACTGGTTCGCCATTACCGATGTGCGCGTGCTGCAAAGCTATAAGGTGACATTGCTGGGCGCGCTCTATTCGACGCTGGTAGTGACCGCAGTCGGCTTTCTGTGGGCCTGGATCATCACACGCTACAACTTCCCCGGTCGTCGCTTGCTCGACTCGCTGATGGATCTGCCGTTCGCGCTGCCCACCTCGGTCGCCGGCCTGACGCTTTCCACCCTGTTCATCCCAAGCGGCTGGCTGGGCCAGTTCTTCGATGCAGTCGGCATCAAGATTTCCTATGCATTCCCCGGCATCGTCGTCGCCATGATCTTCACCAGCATTCCATTCATCGTACGTTCGGTGCAACCCGTGCTGGAAGACATGGAAAAGGAACTTGAAGAAGCCGCCATGATGCTGGGTGCCAACAAATGGCAAATCTTCTGGCGCGTCATCCTGCCAACGCTGGTTCCTGCCTTGATCGCCGGTTCGTCGCAGGCCTTCATTCGTAGTCTCGGTGAGTTCGGTGCCGTCATCATGATCGCCGGCAATATCCCATTCGAAACGGAAGTGACCTCGCTGATGCTGTTCGTGCGCCTGCAAGAATTCAACTATCCGGCTGCTGCAGCCATCGCCTCGGTCGTGCTGTTCGCCTCGCTGACCTTGCTGTTCCTGCTGCAAGTGGTACAGGGACGTCTGTTCAACAAATCGACAGGCGCATAAGGACGGAGAACATCATGGCAAAAGCAATCAAACGTCCGAACGAATGGCATCAATGGGTATTGATCGGCCTCGGCATTTTCATGGCAGTCGTTCTGCTGGTACTGCCCCTGAGCCTGATCTTCGCGCAAGCGCTGAGTGGCGGCGTCGCTCTGCTGTGGCAGAACCTTAACGAAAGCTACATGACGCACGCGATCGGACTGACCTTGCTGGCTGCCGTGCTGACCGTACCGATCAATCTGGTCTTCGGCATCCTGCTGGCCTGGTGCGTGACGCATTTCGATTTTGTGGGTCGTCGCCTGCTGATCACGCTGACCGAAATCCCGTATGCCACCTCACCCGTGGTCGCCGGATTCTGCTATCTGGTGGTGTATGGCCTTGAAGGCGCAATCGGTCGCTGGCTGTACGCGGAAGACATTCAGTTGATGTTCGCGTGGCCCGGCATCATCATGGTGACGGTGTTCGTCACGGCACCCTACATCGCGCGCATTCTGATGCCACTGATGCAAAAGCAAGGGACCGAAGAAGAAATCGCGGCCCTCTCGCTCGGCGCCAGCGGCTGGCAGATTTTCCGCAAGGTGACGCTACCCAACATCAAGTGGGCGCTGCTGTACGGCTGCGTGATCACCAATGCGCGTGCCGTCGGCGAATTCGGCGCAGTCGCGGTGGTATCCGGCACCATCATGAATCAGACCCTGACACTGCCATTGCTGGTCGAACAACTCAACAACGATTACAAGACGGCTGCCGCGTTTACTGCGGCCGGTCTGCTGGCTTGCATGGCGATGATAACGCTGGTGCTGAAAGCCTTCATGGAATGGCGTCAGGAACAGCGCGAAGCCGAACCTGTCGACGACATCCCCGCAGCCTAAGCCGCTTTGGGCGCTTTTTCCGGCCCCGCTTCCTGCTCCTGCTACATTCCCCGTTGTTTTTCCTCGCTGCCGCCGGCATTTTTCAGCCGGCGCAGCCCTATTGCTTTCGTGCAATTACACGCATTGTGCAGTCATCTTGCCGTCATAACTGCCCGCCACAATCATTTCACCATCGTGTGTTAGACTCTACGCACTGTTGGTCGGACGCCAGTCTGGTACACCGCAGTCGAACAACATGGTCACATGCAGTTTGAACACGGGTCAGTGCATTCCTACCCGATTTTGGGACAAGCGCTGATCGCTCTCCAACGAGGGCTCCTCTATTCTCCGCAATGCATATTGCGCAGAATTTTTGCCAGTATCGATCATGCCGAAAGGCAATGCTCGATCCGCCACAGGAAAGGAACGATCATGTATAAGACTCACGATGAGATCACCACCCGCATTTTGTCCATGAGCAGCAGTGCCGAGGACGAACAAGACCGCAACACCGAGTCCGACACCCATGAAGTAGTTGAGCTCGACAAGCGTGAAGGCAGCCACATCACGGTCGTGCCCTTCAATCCAGTTCAGGTAGGTTCATTCCAGTAAGTCACCACCATCACCACCATTCGGCCGTCAACGAATCAGACTCTCGCGTGCAGCGGAACTGATTGCCACGACGGCCGGATGCGTCAATTGTCTTTCCACAGAAATCGCATAAAACTGCTCGGTCACCAAGTTGGTGCTGCCAAGTTCAGTCACGCCTGACTGTTTGCGCAATTGATCGGCCACCGCAGACGGTGCCGCAAAAATCCCCTTTCCTGCTTCACCAAATGCCTGCAGCAAGGCGCCATCATCGAATTCGCCGACGATACGTGGATGCACGCGTTCTTTTTCAAACCAACGCAGAAGACGCGGCCGCACGGCAGCCAGTTCGCCCGGCATCAGGAATGGCGCACCATCGAGACTCTTCGGGAATCCTTTCTTGTATTGCTTGGCCAATCCATCGGCCGCAAAGAAACTCACACCACACTCGCCCAGCAAATGGTTGTAACCGCGCACATCGATATTGGCCGGCATCGGGCTGTCGGCAATGACGATATCCAGACGATGAATCGCCAGATCGGCCAGCAGGTCCGTCAATGTCCCTTCGCGGCAAACCAGCCGTAGCGAATCCGGCAACTCCATTGATGGTTCCAGTAGCAGATAGGCGATAGCCTTGGGTACGGCATCGGCGACGCCGACGCGGAATTGCATGGGCAAACCATCGGGCCGCGTGCGCAGAATCTCCTGCAGCTCTTCACCGATGGTGAAAATTTCGTCGGCATAACTGAGCACCACACGCCCGGCGTCGTTGAGTTCCAGACGGCGACCGACGCGGTTGAAGAGCGGATAGCCGAGCATGTCTTCGAACGAGGAAATCTGACCGCTGATCGTTTGTGGCGTCAAGTGCAGGCGCTCGCTTGCGCGACCGATGCCACCCGACTTGGCGACCACCCAGAAATAATGCAAATGCTTGTAGTTGATTGCATTCATAGCGCCTCGCTCTTCAGTTTTTACGAACGAAAAGCTGAGTATATTCGAATTTTAATGAAGTAAAACTGCCCTTACATTACGTCCAGACACAGAAAAGTTGCCGTCCATAAAAGCGCAAGTGGACAGGTACAGGGAGACCGCGGTACTGCCGCACTACAGGATGCACACCATGAAATGCCCTATCTGCAAGGACATGCAACTCATCATGTCCGACCGACACGGAATAGAGATCGACTACTGCCCCAATTGCCGCGGCATCTGGATGGACCGTGGCGAACTCGACAAATTGATTGAACGTTCAATCAGCGCCCTGCCGCCGGAGCCGCCCAGCCCGCTGCGTCCGCAAGCGGCAGGATCGCGTCGTCCACCGCTTCTCTATCAGGATCCCCGCTACGGTTACGTCAAGGAAGGTTATGGCCAGAAACAGCGCAAAAACCTGTTGGCCGAACTCTTCGATTTTTGATCCGACTTCGAAAGAAGGCACCGCGTAAGCAGGCGGGCAATTTGCCGCCTGCTTTTTTTATGCTCAAACGCCTGAATTGCGCCTGACGGCGTACCTGCCGATATTCCTTTAACGTTTTGCAAAGACAAAATTTGGCCGAATGCTTTAAAGTAATGCCCTCAGCGACGCTCTGTTTGCCAAAACATCGTCTTCGCGACGCCATTCAGGGCGCTCGTCCGTAACGCCAACAAGACACTTACAGGAATTTCCCATGCCAAAGCGCACAGCCAAAGCAGCACTCGAACGCCTACGTGAGGGCAACCAACGTTTCGTATCCGATATTCGCAGTATCGAAAGCATGACGACCAAGGTGCGCCGTAGTGAAGTCGTCGATGGACAAGATCCGTTTGCCATCATCCTCGGTTGCTCCGACTCGCGTGTACCGGCCGAAATGGTCTTCGATCAAGGCCTCGGCGATCTGTTCGTAATCCGCGTTGCCGGCAACGTCGTGGCTCCATCGCAAATCGGTAGCGTGGAATTTGCCGCGGCTCGTTACAACACAAAACTGGTAGTCGTACTCGGGCACTCGCAGTGCGGTGCGATTCTCGCCACGCTGGAAGAACTCAAGCGTCCTAGTGAAAACCAGTCGCCTCATCTGAAATCGATCGTTGATCGCATCAGCCCTTCGCTGAAGACATTGATGGAAACCGATCTCAAGCATGATCAGCATGCCCTCGTGCATCAATCGGTACGCGCCAACATTCGCGCCTCATGCAACCAGTTGCGCCACGGTTCGCAACTGCTGGAAAACCTGATCGAGAACGAAGGCTTGGTCGTGGTCGGGGCCGAATACTCGCTCGAAACCGGCCAAGTGGAATTCTTCGACGGCCTCCCGGAATAAAAGAGCTGCATGCAAAAATAAAAAAGACGGTAGCGATACCGTCTTTTTTATTGCGCGCTGCCTAAACCGTCTGGTCAGTATTCGAGGCTCAGCGTGATCGAACCGTAACTCTGCGGTTTGACCTGGCCGTGGAATTCCTTGCTGCGCAGATATTGCGCATAGGTGATCTTGCCGCCGCGCCATTGCCATGCAATCCCCGCGGCCACATCGCCCACAAGATAGTATTTGGATACGCTATGGCTATCCGCAAAGGTATTCCCGTCGAGGAAGATATTGCGCAGCATCGTCCGTCCATCCAGCGAGACGAAGGCATGCACGCCACCTTCCGACAGACGACGCCACGATTTTCCTGCCAGCGGCGCGTTGCTGTCCGATGCGGGTCGAATCGGCGAAGTGCCGAAGTCGTTGGGCAGGTAGCTGCCAATACGGAATTCGACACCGGCATTCAGATACGTTTTCACGTTGCCCAGTGCATAGCCGTAATGCGTGATGGCATCCATCTTCGGCCCGCCAGACTCGCCCATTTCCAGCACGCGTTGCTTTTTCTCGCGTACGTAGATGATGCCCAGTTCATTCTTCAACTGGTTGTCCCAGCCGTTGAAACGATCGATGCCGCGCAGATCGTGAATGAAATTCTGCGACTGTCGTGCCAACGATGCCGGACCGACCATGCCGATATCGAGCTCGACCGTATCCATTTCCTTCTCGGTACGGGCGTTATAAGCCATGCCAAGATACAACCAGCCGGCGTAGGGACGATCATTGGTGATCAGATCCGTCCGCGTGCGATCGGTCGGCGTATACATTTCCTGTCCAAGACTGAACACCATATTGCGTGACTCGTAGGCGCCCGGCTGCAGATTGCGCGACAGGCGGTTCAATCGCCGTATCCACAAAGGCAGGCAGGGATCGCTGGTGTAATCCTGCAAGTTGGCAGAGATCCACGACAGCTTGACGCCATTGGTGTAGTTGTTATCGGTGCCGGCGAACAGATCGTTTTCGAAATACAAGTTGTAGACGCCGGGGTAGTTGCGCAATTCGCCAACGGTGGGCTTCTCGCCGCAACGTGTATGTTCGTAGTCTTTCGTATCAGCAGCGTGCGCAAGACCGCTCGTCATGCAAAACAGAAGCAGCTTTGTCAGGCAAGCCAGGCGCAAGGAAATGGGCATCATCAGGTCATCCGCATGGTCGGTTCAAAACGGGAACGAAAACAAGGAATACGAAGCGGCTGGCATCATACGCCATTCGCGCACCGTGCGCGGGTACGCCAGCCCACACAGTCGAAGCAAGTAATATGCGAGGATAACGAGATTGTTCACGCACTCTGACAGGAAAAGTAAAAACGCCATGATCTTATCCATCCGCACCACGGCCGTGGTTCTCTCGATTTCCCTGCTGGCGGGCTGTTCCAGCATGTTCAAAAAAGATGCGAGCGCGAGCTTGTCGGGTCAGTTGTCAGGCAGCGTCACCTACCGCGAACGCGCTGCCCTACCACCCGATGCCAGAGTAATCGTCAGCCTTGAAGACCGTACGCGCGCCGAGAGCAGCGGCACGTTCGTCGCACAACAGGTGATCGAACCGCGCACGCAGGTACCGGTGGCATTCAATCTGCGCTATCAACCCAAGGCCATCGATCTCAAGCGCCAGTATGCGTTGAGCGCCACCATCATCGACGGCACCGAGCAGATTCTGTGGTCAACCGATCAACCGGTCGCTGTCAATTTTGCCGAGCAAGACAAGCCGATTGCGATTACCGTCAACCGCATGCGCAATCCGGTCGAACCACCGAAACCGGTCGCCAAGGGCGCTGTGCCCTTCCAATGTGACGAGATCAGCATGATCGCGCACTTCTCGGAAGGCGTGGTCGAGTTGTCGCTGGCCGGCCGTACGATCGCGCTGCCGCAGGTGGTATCAGCCTCGGGTGCGCGCTACACGGATGGCAAGACGCTGTTCTGGAACAAGGGCGATACCGCATTGTTCGAAATGAATGGCAAGGAATATACGGGTTGCCACGTGGACCGCGAACCGGCCCCTGCCAAACCTGTGAAGAAGTAAATACAGCGCGTCATGCCTGCCAGGCTTCCCGATCACCGGATGGCTGGCACGGCATGCGATCAACGCTTATGCCAGATCAGCAGGCGATTGTTGGCTGGCATGGGGTGATCGTCATGCAGGATGAAGCCATTCATCACGGCCAATTTCTGCACCTCCTCCAGATCGCGCAACCCCATGCGTACGTCTTGCGCCCGCAAGGCTTCGTCGAAGCGCGCATTGCCATCGCTGGTATATGTGCCGCCGATATTGAACGGCCCGTAGACGGCGAATATGCCACCTGATGGCAACAACTTGCCGACACCATCGAACATGGTCTCGACCTTGTCCCACGACATGATGTGACTGGTATTGGCCGTGAAGACGGCATCGAATTCTGCCGGCGGCCAGTGCGGTTGTGTCATGTCCAGCATCAACGGCGGCAAGACGTTGTCGAGCGGCGTCTCGGCCAACCAGGCGTGAATACTGGGGTGATAAGCAGGAAGATCGCTGGTCTGCCAGATCAGATGCGGTAACCGCTGCCCCATGTAGACCGCGTGTTGCCCGGTGCCGCTGCCGATTTCCAGCACACGCTGCACAGACGCGAACACATCGCGCAAGATGGAAAAAATGGGTTCTGCATTGCGCTCGCAGGCGCTGGAGAATTGCTTCTTCATCGGACTCCCTGTTTTTACTCAAGCCTCAAGGGTACACGACGCGAGAGCGGTGCTATGCAAAGACTCAAATAGGTGAAAGCAACTGTTCCCTGCCAACCCGCCACAGTTGCGCCTGCTGCAGGCAAAAGCGGCGCTTTTCACGCGCACTCAGACGCTTCATTGCATACTCGGCCCGCAAGGCCGTGCCACGATCAGGGTAAGTCACGGTGGCTAACAGGCGACGTGGCGGATGCGAACGCGTGTAACGCGCGCCCTTGCCGCACCGATGTTGCGCAAAACGCGCCTGTACGTCGCGTGCAATACCCGTGTAGATGCTGCCGTCGCAGCATTCGAGCATATACAGATACCAACTCACGCTTGTGACTCTCCCCCATGGATAGCCTGGCGTGGCTGGCTATACTGTGCGGCGGCATATCGCCTCACAAGCGACACGACATACTTCGGGAAATCAGGCATGCTGTCTCTCAACCTTCGCTTCATCCTCATACTCGCCATCGCGGCCTTCTGTGCCTCCTCGCAACTTGCCGCGCATGCAGCCGACGAACCCGTACTCGAACTTGTCCTGCCGAACCAGCAACAGAAACTTGCGCGCAACAATCTGCTACGCCATCCCGAGATACGCACGATCACGATTGACGATGATCCTGTCTATCACCGCAGCATGACATACCGTGCGATTCCCTTGAAAGCCATCGTACGTCAAGTGTCGGCCATCGATACACTGCAAGTCGTTGCAACGGATGGCTTCGTCGCCAACATCCGTGGCGAACTGCTGCGCGCAGAAGCCGAACCGTGGATCGCCATTGAACCGGCCAATGCACCGTGGCCTGAACGCAAACCGGGCAGCGGCAGTGCCGGCGCATTCTATCTGGTCTGGCTGCATCCCGAAAAGGCCGGCATCACATCTGAACAATGGCCGTTCCAGATTGCCAGCCTGCGCAATGTCGAAGCGTTGACAGTACGCTATCCGCAACTGCTGCCGAAACTGGCGGCCACCGATACACGTTACGCCAGCGTACAACGCGGCTTGCCTCTGTTCACCACGCATTGCGCCAGTTGCCATCGCATGAATGGCGGCGGCGATGCAGCGATCGGGCCGGATTTGAATCTGCCCGCCAATCCGACCGAGTATTTTCAGGAAAGCTGGTTGCGCAAGCTGATTCGCGATCCGGCCAGCGTACGGCACTGGGCGCAATCGAGCGTGCCCGGCTTCAGTGAAAAAACATTGAACGAAGATGAACTGGATGACCTGCTGGCCTACTTGCAACAAATGGCGCAGCAACGGCACTGAGTCAATCAGGCTGGCGTGAAGAAACGTGACGACATTTCTTCCAGACCCAATGTCTGCAGCACTTCATGCAAACGTTCGGCGGGACGACGACGCGGCAAATCCTTGTAGGTCGCGATGATGAGTTCGTTCTTCATCGAATGTTCCCAGCCGATCAGTTCGGTCACGTTGACCTGATAGCCGTGTGCCTCCAGTTGCAGGCAACGCAGCACATTCGTAACCTGGCTGCCGAATTCACGTGTGTGAATCGGATGTCGCCAGATTTCCGTCAAGGGATTGGCCAGCGCCTGCCCCTTGTTCTTGCGCAGCACGGTTGCCACTTCCGCCTGACAGCACGGCACCAGTACGATGAACTGCGCCTGTTTCTTCAAGGCAAAATGAATCGCATCGTCGGTTGCCGTATTACAGGCATGCAAGGCGGTCACGACATCGACCTTGGCTGGCAGGCGATCGGAGACGATGGAATCGGCCACCGACAGATTCAGGAACGACATGCCGGGAAAACCGAGCTGTTCAGCCAGCGCCGTCGATTTCTGCACGAGTTCTTCACGCGTTTCGATGCCGTAGATATGTGACTGATCCTGACGCTGCTTGAAAAACAGATCGTAGAGAATGAAGCCCAGATACGATTTGCCGGCACCATGATCAACCAGCGTGATGTCGGCGTGATCCTGCGAAACCTGTTGCAGCAGCGGTTCGATGAATTGGTAAAGGTGGTAGACCTGCTTGAGCTTGCGGCGACTGTCCTGATTGAGCTTGCCGTCGCGCGTGAGGATGTGCAGTTCCTTCAAAAGTTCGATCGACTGGCCGGGACGAATCTCGGCAGGCAAGTCAGGGGAGGATTGAGGAGAGGTCTGTTTGCGGGGCATGATGGCAATACGGAAAACGGCAGAAAATCGCGCAAAGGCGGGTGAGCCGCCACTATAGGCACTTTGCACGCCAAGGACAACTTCGGGCGAACACGGGCGCAGCCTGCCACAAGCGCGGGAACCATGGTCGGGCATGAAGGTCGGACAGGTGGCGCGATCTGTCGCTCGGCTATTGTCCGCCCGGTCGAACCGTCTCTGCTGCAAAACTGCTAAGCTTGCACAGTTGGCAATGCGTTCACGCTGCCGCTCCGTCGATGTCTGCACGACATCAGTTTGCCAACCCGCTTGCCCCCACGTCCGACATCGTGCCGAACAGAATCACTCTGCCCACTCTCGCCCGGCCTGCACATGCCGCGCCGCTGTTTAGCACGCGCACGCTGCTGGTCGCGCTGTTTTTCTTCACCTGCCTGCTGGCAGGTCAGGGATGGGCGCAGGACAAGCTGGCTCCGGAAAACGTCACACCGGCCACGACTGCGGCCTCATCCGACAACGCCGACAGCCCCGCCACTACCAGCGAAGGCGACCGCATCATGCCTTATCGCGTCGAGATCGAAGGTGCAGGCGGCCTCACGCCCTTTCTGACCGACAACCTCGAACTGAGCAAACGCCGTGACCAATCGCTGAAGGAAGACGAGGTGGAACGGCTGATTGCCATCGCACCCAACCAGATCCGTTCGCTGCTGGCAACGGAAGGATATTTCTCAGCCAAGGTCACGCATGAAGTCGAACGCGATGGCTCGCCCTGGGTCGCACGCTTTCGCGTCGAACTCAATGAACGCACGCTGGTTACGGCGGTCGATCTGGTGATTACCGGGCATATCACCGAAGCCGATCCGCGTCGTGTAGAACGCTTGCGCCGCCAGTGGGGCCTCAAAGTCGGCGGCATCTTCCAGCAAAAAGCCTGGGACGATGCCAAAAGCGAGATGCTGAAGTCACTTCTGGTGCGCGACTACCCCGCTGCCGCGATCACCAACAGCGAAGCGCGCATCGAACCGCTGACCGCCAGCGCCACGTTGCGCATCGAAGTCGATTCGGGGCCGGCGTTCACCTTTGGCGAAGTCGAGATCACGGGTCTGCAACGCTACGAAAGCCGCATCGTCACCGATCTCAATCCGATCAAGCCCGGCGATCCCTACTCGCAGGAAAAGCTCAACGAATTGCAGGCGCGTGTGCAGGATACGGGTTACTTCCGTTCCGCTTTTGCCACCGTCGACATCGATCCGGCCAAACCGAATAACGTGCCAGTGCGGCTTGACCTCAACGAAAACGAACGCAAGCGCTTGTCGCTGGGTATCGGCTTCTCCACCGATTCGGGCGCTCGCCTGCAAGTCAAATGGCTGAACCGCAGCTTCCTCGGTCGCGACTGGCGGCTCGAATCCAACCTGAAGGTCGATCGCGACAATCGCCTGATCGGCTCCAACGTCTATCTGCCGCCGATCAGCAATGGCTGGCGGCCTAGCATGGGTGCGCAATACGAGTACACCAACAGCGCTGGCGAGATCAATAACAAGATCCAGGCCGGACCACGCCTGACCAGCCCCGACCGCAACAATGAACAGGTGTGGGCACTGACGGCTTACGCCGATCAGCAACGCGTGGGCGACACCTATCGCGCCGATCGTCAGGCGCTGCTGGCTTCGTACACCTACACGCGGCGCCGCGTGGACAACATGATTTCGCCGACGCGTGGCTATGTCGCCTCGATCGAACTCGGTGCCGGCCCCAGCGGCATTCTCAACGAAGAAAACATCGCCCGCGTGGTCGCGCGTGCCGCCTGGCTATCGCCAACGTGGAACCGACGCTTGCAAGCCGTTCTGCGCGGACAGGTCGGACAAGTCTTTGGCGCCGGTCGCGATACGGTCCCCGGCGATCTGCTGTTCCGTACCGGTGGTGACCAGACCGTGCGTGGCTATGGCTACAACCGACTGGGCGTGTCGCAGGACGGCGCCATCGTCGGTGGCGTCGTGACGGCCGTTGCCAGCGCCGAACTCGTCTATCGCATCAACCCGTCCTGGGGAGCGGCGGTCTTTACCGATGCCGGTAATGCGGCGGACTCGTGGGGACAATTCAAGTTCATGCATGGCAGCGGTGTCGGTGCGCGCTGGCGCAGTCCGATTGGGCCGGTAAATCTCGATCTGGCCTACGGACACGAAACCAAGGAACCACGCCTCCATTTTTCGATCGGCTATGGCTTCTGACAACACGACACCCTCCGCACCGCAACCAGCACCGCGCCCCACACACAAGTCGCGTAAGGCGCGCCGCTGGCTGGTCGTTGCACTCACTCTGCCGCTACTGGTGCTGGTACTGAGCATCGGTGGCGCTGGCTGGATACTGCAAAGCGAACGCGGCGCGCAAACCGCCCTGTCATTGGCAGAACGCTTCACAGTCGGTATGGTGACGGTCGAACAGGTGGAAGGCAGCTTCGATAGTCTGCTGCGCGTCGGTCGCCTGCAGATCAAACTGGAAAACCAGACGATCGTCATCGATCGCCTCGCACTGTCCCTGCGCCCACGCGAATTGCTGCAAGGCCGTCTGCATGTAACGACACTCAACATCGGCAAGCTCAACGTCAGCAGCAAGATCGATCAGAAAAGCGAACCCGCCACGCTGCCAACGAGCATCAGCCTGCCGTTGCGCGTGAAGATCGATGGCGTACAGGTCGAAGGCGGTGAACTGGCCTGGGGACCGCTCAATGTCGTCACGCTCGGTGCCTTCGCCTTCAACCTCGATTACGACGGCGAACGCTACCTGCTCAACCTCGACCGCTTCAGCGCGCGCTCGACCTCGGGTGCCAATGCGTTCGCCGGTGACGTGCAAGGTCGCCTCGAACTGGCAACGGCCAAACCCTATGCACTTGATGCCGCGCTGAGCATCGATAGCGAGAACACGGTCGGCGAACGTACCATTGCCGCCAAAGGCAAGATCACGGCTGGCGGCTCGCTGGCGCAGATACAACTGGGAACGAACCTGCGCATCGACGCGGCACGTATCGAAGGCCACATGCAATTGCAGCCATTCGCTGATCGCACGCTGGGCGAGGCCGATCTGCAGGTGCGACAACTAGATCTCGCGCTGCTCGCCGAGGGCTTGCCGACCACGGCTCTTGATCTCGACCTGAAAGCCGACGAACGCGGCAATGGCACGCTGTCGCTGCGCAATCCTGCAGCCGGCCTCTACGACGGTGGCCGTGCGCCGCTGTCGCGCCTGCAAGTCGATTTTTCACAAACAGCGCAGCGGCTGGACATTTCCAACATTGCCGCCAACCTCGGCAGCCAGCAACGTCCGGCCGGAACCATCCAGGGCAGTGGCCATATGAAAGATGGCGCGCTCAACATGACGCTCAAGACCGATGCACTCGATCTGCAACGGCTCGATGGCCGCATGCGTGCGACGAAACTGGCCGGCAGCCTGCTCATTCGCCATGCGACGGGCCGGCAGGAATTCACGCTGTCGCTGGCCGAGCCGCTCAAGCGCAATCCGCTGACCTTGCAGGCGCATGCACTGGTTGCCGACGATGCCATCGTCATCGACAAGGCAGAACTGCGCGCAGGCAATTCCGCGGCCGATGTCACCGCACGCATCGGCCTAGCCGACACACAAGCTTTCGATGCCACAGCGAAAATACGCAACTTCGACCCGCGCAATTTCGGTGACTTTGCCGATGCGCCCAAGCTGATGCTTAACGCCGACCTTGCTGCCAAGGGCAAGCGACACCCGGCGCTGGAAGCCGATGCGAACTTCCGCATCAATGACAGCCAGCTCGAAGGCCAAGCGTTGACCGGTAACGGGCAACTGGCCTTGCGCGCGCAAACCCTGTCGATCCCGGCACTGACACTGACCGCCGGCAGCAACCGCCTGTCGGCACAAGGCAGTCTGGCCGAACAGAATGCACGCATCGAATTCCATATCGATGCGCCAAATCTGGCACAACTTGGCAAGCAATTCGGTGGCGTGCTGAAACTTGATGGCGACGTGCGTGGGAACGTGCAGCAACCGAAGCTGGCCGCCAACTGGACCGCAAAAGGCCTGCGCCTGCCGGGCCAATTGCAAGTGGACGGTACGCAAGGCAAGCTCGATGTGGCGCTGGACCGCCGCGCCAACGCCTTCCTGCTTGCCAGCCTTGGCCTCGAAGCCGATGCGCAAGGCTTGCGTACTTCAACCCAGCAACTGCGCCAGTTGACTGCCAGCGCCCGTTTTGGCGGCCAAGCCAGTGCGCCGTTGATGCTGCGTGTACGCGGCGACGGCATCAGCGGCGCGCAACTCGATGCCGAGCACTTCGAGATCAGTGGCGACGGCACGACGGCGCAGCATGTTTTACGTGCGGTGCTGGCCGAACGGCAACAGAACTGGAACATGGAAGCGCGTGGCGGGCTGCAGAATCTCGCGCGCAATCCCGAATGGCGCGGCACGATCGCCCGGCTTGATGCCGATGGTCGCCTGAACGTCAAGCTGAGCGAGGCTGCCAGCTTGCAGGCATCGCAGCAGCAGGTATTGCTTGAACGCTTCAATCTGGCACTTGGTGGCGGCAGCATCGCCATCGACCAATTCCTGCGCAATGAACGCGGCATCACGACACGCGGCCACATCGCCCGCTTGCCGCTTGCCGACCTGCTGCGTTATGGCGCGGCGGAGGCACCCATCAATACCGACATGACGGTCGGCGGCGAATGGGATCTGCGCATGAGCAACCGCCTTGATGGCAGTTTCAACCTGCGGCGTGAAAGTGGCGACATCGCCATGCTGAGCAATACGTCGGCACGTCTGGGATTGACGACGCTGAGCCTGAACGGCACGAGCAACAACGGCCGCCTCGGCTTGCATTTCCTTGCCGAAGGCAGCAAGCCGGGTCGTATCGCAGTCGATCTGGATACCGTGATCGGCGGCGCCGACAGCCGCTTCTCGATTGCACCTAGCGCCCCCTTCACAGGCCGCGCCCGTGTCGATGCACCGACACTCAACTGGCTCGGCCCGCTGGTCTCGCAAACGCTGGTCACCGAAGGCAGCGTCAAGGCGGATGTCGCCATCGACGGTACGTTCGGCCGGCCGCGCTTCAGCGGCGGCATCAATGCCGATCGCTTGCGCGTCCTGATGACCGATACCGGTGTGGATCTGCGCAACGGTACCCTGCGTAGCCACTTCCAGGGCGATCAACTGGTGGTCGATGACCTGACCTTTCGCAACGGTGAAGGCACGCTCAACATTCGCGGCCCGCTGAGCATGGTGCGACAGGAACTGGCGCTCGAACTCAACGTCAACGCCTCGCGCTATCTGCTGCTGGACCGTTTCGATCGCAAGCTCGTCATCAGCGGCAGCAGCGTGGTCGGCTGGCGCGCTGGTCAGGCCAAGGCCAATGGCCGCTTCACGGTCGATTCCGGCATGATCGATATCGGTTCCTCGGAAGCGCCGCAATTGTCGGATGACGTAATCGTGGTCGGCCAGAGCGACAAGCAAGGCACACGTACCGTGCTGGCGCTCGATGTGGGCATCGATCTCGGAAAGGGCATTCAGCTGACCGGACGCGGCATCGACGGCACCATTGTCGGCGACATTCGCCTGCTGGCCGATGCCGGCGGCCCGCTGCGTGCCGAAGGTACCTTGCGTGTCGCCAAGGGCACGTTCAAGGCTTACGGCCGCGAACTGGCGATCGAACAGGGCCTGTTGCGCTTCAACGGCCCGCTCAACAATCCGAACATCGATATTCTCGCGATGCGGCGCGGACAGGATGTCGAAGCCGGTGTGTCGGTACGCGGCACGGTGATGACGCCGCGTATCACGCTGGTATCCGATCCGGTCGTTGCCGACGCCGAAAAGCTGTCGTGGCTGGTGCTGGGGCGCAGCCTGTCGGGTGCCGGCGAAGGCGATATCAGCGCCTTGCAGGCAGCGGCCAGTTCGCTGCTCACGCAGGGCGCGGCTGCCGGCGTGTCGTCGCAGATCGCCACGGCGTTCGGCCTCGACGATTTCAGCATCGGCACCAGCGATACCGGCCTGCAGCAACGCATCGTCACCTTGGGCAAGCGCATTTCATCGCGCCTGTATGTCAGCTACAAGCAAGGTTTGGAAACGGCAAGCAGCGTACTATTGCTGCGTTACACGCTGACACCGCGTATCACGGTGGAGGGTGAAGCCGGGACCACCAGCGCACTAACGCTGTTCTACAACTTCGCCTTTGACTGAACGTCGATATTGCAGGCGAGGAACAAACCTCGCATCTGCTCTCTCCAAACAGACACTCGCCGTACGACACGGTGCATGGCGTGAAAAAGATAACGTCAAAAGGGAGAAGAGAAGACATGACAACAGAAAGCACATCCAGCAATGCACTGATACCGGCCGGCAAGGCCGAGCGCGTGCCGCACCGCATCGTGATCGTCGGCGGTGGTGCCGGCGGGCTCGAACTGGCGACACGACTGGGCGACCGCGTGGCCAAACGCGATCGCGGCGTGCAAGTCGTGCTGGTGGATCGTGGCTCTATCCATATCTGGAAACCGCTGCTGCATGAAGTCGCGGCCGGCAGCATGGATGCGGGCACCCATCTGCTTGAATATGCAGCGCAGGCGCGCTGGCACGGTTTCATCTTCAATCAAGGCGAGTTGCAGGCGCTAGACCGCCAGCGCAAGTGCATCACCATCGGGCCGATCAACGACGAAAGCGGCGAAGAACTGATTCCGCAACGCGAGATTGCCTATGACACGCTGATCTTCTCGATTGGCAGCGTCACCAACTTCTTCAATGTGCCGGGTGCCGAACAGCATGCGATTGCGCTGGACGCGCTGCATCAGGCCGAGCATTTCCGCCGTCGCATGATCAGCCTGTGCATGCGTGCCGACCACGGCTTGCGTCACCACAGCAAGGAGCAAGAGCATCAACTGCATATCGCCATCATCGGTGGTGGCGCGACCGGCGTCGAACTGTCGGCAGAATTGCGTAACACGGCCGAAGTGCTGAGTGCCTACGGCCTGCATCATCTCGACCCACGCAAGGATATCCGCATTACCGTGATCGAAGCAGCACCACGCATCCTGTCGGCGCTGCCCGAACCGGTATCGATGAAGACCACTGCCCTGCTGATAGAACGCGAGGTGGAGGTGCTGACCAACGCCAAGGTGTCGGAAGTCCGTGCCGACAGCGTGCTGCTGGCCGATGGTCGCAGTGTTCAAGCCGATCTGACGGTGTGGGCTGCCGGCATCAAGGCGCCGCCCGTACTCGGCACACTCGGCCTGCCAGTCAATCGACTGGGGCAACTCGACGTGGAACAGACACTGCAAACCGTCGATCCCGATATCTTCGCTTTCGGTGATTGTGCGTCATGCCCATGGCCTGAAAAGAACAGCACGGTGCCGCCACGTGCCCAGGCGGCACACCAGCAAGCCCAATTCATGTTCGATGCGATACGGCGCCGGCTGGCCGGGCAATCTCTGGAACGCTATCACTACAAGGATCTGGGTTCGCTGGTATCGCTGGGCCGTTTCGATGCCGTCGGCAACTTGATGGGCCCACTGATCGGCAGCACGCTGTTCATCGAAGGCATTCTGGCGCGCCTGCTGTATATCTCGCTGTACCGCATGCATCTGGCCGCCCTGCATGGCTGGCTGCGTACTGCCGCAGATTCGCTCGGACAGTGGCTGCAGCGCAAGACGTCACCACGCGTGAAACTGCATTGATTGGCCCACGCCGAGGATAGGGGATTTTTTCCACTATAATCGGCACCCCGGCAGACATTGCCGGGTTTCCCGCAAGAAGCATGTTGCATGACGCCAGCATCTCCTTGCCGGACAGCGGGTTGCGCTGTCGGTCGATAGTCCGCCGCAACTTGCCTGTCACCACGCACTTCGTCACGTCATCGTGTTGCAACGAAAACGTGACAAAAGTATCCAACATTGCCAGATGGCAAAGCAGTCAGCCTGATCAGCCAGGGCACACCGTGTTTTTGCCCGGCTCGCATTCTGTAGCGACGCATTGGCGCTTGTGCCAAACAAACATCGCTGCACCAGGCCGACCTGCCGCAATCGATTGCCGGGAGCAATATGACGTCGCATAGTTTTTTTCCTGCGCTACCAGGCGCACTGAATGTCCTGACCGCCACCGGTCTGCTGCTGATCGCCGGCCTGCTGGGTGCGCACCTGCTGCGCCGCGTGTTTCCACAGGTACCGGCCATTACCGGCTACGTGCTGACCGGTTTGCTGATCGGCCCTTCGGTCCTCAATCTGATCGATGTCTCCCTGCTCGGTGAAATGAGCCTGCTGGTCGATCTGGCGCTGGGGCTGGTGCTGTTCGAGCTTGGGCGGCGCGTCGATTACCAGTGGTTGCTGCGCGAACGTGGCCTGCTGGTGACGGGCGTGGTACTCAGCGTCGTTACCTTCTTTGCGCTGTTCCTGCTGATGACGTGGTTCGGCGTCAGCAAGCTGGTGGCGACCATGGTGGCAGCGCTCGGCATGGCGACTTCACCGGCCGTGGTACTCAATGTCGTGCGCGAAACCCGGGCCGAGGGGCAGTTGACCGAACGCCTGCTGCATATCGTGGTGATCGGCAACGCGCTGGGATTCGTCGCCTTCACCATCGGCCTGATTGCCGTCCATGTGGAATACGATGCCGGCTGGAAGAGCATCCTGCTGCATCCGCTTTACCTGCTGCTGGGTTCTGCCCTGCTGGGATGGATCATGAGCCGGCTGCTGGTATGGATCGGCCATTTTCTGGGGCGCGATGTGCAGGCGCGCACGATACTCGCACTGGCACTGATCGCCGCCACGGTCGGCATTACCTTCATGCTGAATCTGTCGGCGCTGATCGCGCTGCTGCTGTTCGGCATCGCCAGCCGCAAGAACGATCCGCGCCACACGGTGGTGGAAACCGACTTGAGCCCGTTCACCGGCGTGCTGTACGTTGCCCTGTTCGTGTTTGCCGGCGCGCGCCTCGAACTGTCGCACCTGCTGATGCTATGGCCTGCAGCGCTGGCCTTCATCGCCCTGCGCCTGCTGATCACGCTGACCACCACCACCGCGATGGCGCGCATCAACGGCATTGCCCTACGCAAGGGTGCGCTGCTCGGTGTGGGCCTGATTCCGCTGTCCGGCTTCAACATCATCATGGTGCAACACGCCGTCGGCTACTACCCGCAATTCGGTGCGCAATTGAGCGCGCTGGTGGTATCGATTCTCGTGATCCTCGAACTGCTGGGCCCGATCTTCACGCGCCATGCACTGGTCGCTTCGGGCGAAGCCAGGAACTAAATCAACAAGCGGATCAAGGAAAAACGCATGCTGGAATTCAACAACTCGACACCGTTGACCATGGGTGTCGAACTCGAACTGCAAATCGTCAACCGCCGCGACTACAACCTCACGCGCGGTTCCGACGATCTGCTGGAGATCATCAATCGCACCGAGCACGGCTACGACATCAAGCCCGAGATCACCGAAAGCATGATCGAGATCGCGACGTCCGTGCACACCGATCACCACGCGATGCTGGCCGAGCTGATCGAGATGCGCAAACTGCTCGTCAATGCCGCCGACAAGCTCAACCTCGGCCTTGCCGGCGGTGGTGCGCATCCGTTCCAGCATTGGGAAGACCAGCGCATCTATCCGACCGACCGCTATCGCCTCGTCTCCGATCTCTATGGCTATCTGGCCAAGCAGTTCACCGTATATGGCCAGCATATTCACATCGGTTGCCCGAGTGGCGATGAAGCGATGCGACTGTCGCATCTGTTGTCGCGCACGATTCCGCACTTCATCACGCTGTCGGCCTCCTCACCGTTCTACCAAGGTGTGGATACCACCTTCCAGTCCTCACGACTGACCAGCATCAATGCCTTCCCCTTGAGTGGCTACATGCCTTTCATCTGCGACTGGGCCGGCTTCAATGCGTATTTCGCCAAGATGTCGAGTCTGAGGATCGTTGCCAGCATGAAGGATTTTTACTGGGACTTGCGCCCCAAGCCGGAATACGGAACCGTCGAGATTCGCGTCTGCGATACGCCGCTGTCGATCGAAACGGCCGTAGCGCTCGCCGCTTATGCGCAAACCCTGAGCAAATACTTCATGGACAACCGTGATCTGCATCCTGCCCAGGAAACGTATCTGACCTATTCGTACAATCGATTCCAGGCTTGCCGCTTTGGCCTGCACGGGGCGTTCATCAATCCGATCACGGGCACGCAATCCTCGATTCAGGACGATATCCTGCACACTTTCGACCTGATTGCCGACGCAGCCGACGCACTGGGCACCGGCGATGCCATCACCCTGCTGCGTCAGCGCATTCAGACCCAGGGCGACGCCACGTGGCTGCGCGCCAGTTATGAGAAGAGCGGCTCACTGTCCGACGTTGTGCGCCAGCAGAGCAACGTATGGATGGGCAAATAAACGCCATATTTCCACTTGCGATCAAGAAACATCGTGCTCTACCGTCATGCAAAAACGAGAGAACGCTGAAGTGGATCATGTGGACGGCGGCAGATAACAGCGAGCTGGCAAATACTGCCATCGACATTTTTTCCGTCATATCAAGCGCTCCTCCGCACTGCATTCGCTGACAGCCCGACAGCAGTGTTGTTTTGTAGGGATAATCCTACATCACAATTGGTGAAGCACCGATTCAGCAATATGGACACCCGACAGACAATCTTCCCTGTAAAAAATACAGCTTGTTTTCAGAGGAGAAACCCATGTCGAACGGATTGAATGTTTGTGGCAATGTCGTCGGCCTGCCGATGCTGGATGCGCAAACTCGACCGTCTCTGCACGAGAGACCTCTGCCGGACATGGACAATGTGCTGCAACGCTGCGGCAAACTGTATGGGGCGTCAGAACCCATGCTGCAATTGTTCCGCATGATCGGCAAGGTCGCACCAACCAATGCCAACGTTCTCATCGTCGGCGAAAGCGGTACTGGCAAGGAGTTGGTGGCCAACGTCATCCATCAGATGGGACGTAACAATGACAAACCGTTTGTCGCCCTCAACTGCGGCGCGGTTTCCCCGCAACTGATCGAAGCCGAATTGTTCGGCCATGAACGCGGCAGCTTTACGGGCGCCATCCGCATGCAAAAGGGCTGCTTCGAACGCGCCGACGGCGGCACGCTGTTTCTCGATGAAGTCACGGAAATGTCGCTGGACATGCAGGTCAAGCTGCTGCGCGTACTCGAAACCAATCGCTTCTATCGGATTGGTGCCGATGAAGAAACCGAAGTACGCGTGCGCGTGGTCGCCGCCACCAACCGCGACCCTGCCGAAGCAGTCGCAGCCGGCTTGTTGCGCAGCGACCTCTACTACCGTCTGGCTGTCTTCCCCATCTGCATGCCGGCCCTGCGCGAGCGCGGCAACGATATCTCGCTGCTGGCCAATCTCTTTCTCGAACAGCTCAACGACGAGGAAGATGGCAAAAAGGTTTTCTCGCGTGCTTCACTGCGTCTGATGCAAAGCTATGCCTGGCCTGGCAATGTGCGCGAACTCAAGAACATCGTGCACCGTGCCTTTATCCTGGCCGATCGCGAGCTGGACATCGCCGCTGCACTGGGCCCGATGAAGGCCGTACCGGCCGTCAGCGAATCCTCCAGCGAGTCGGTGACCGTACCGCTGGGCTGCAAACTCGCCGAAGCCGAACAGCAACTGATTTGCGCCACACTAGACCACTGTGGCGGCAATAAAACCATGACTGCAGAGGTATTGGGCGTGAGTTTGAAAACCCTTTACAATCGATTGAACGAATATCAATCGAAGTTGTTTCTGCAAGATGCCATCGCACATGCACGGCCATACGGCGTACAGGCGCGTAACTGACATCTGCTCAAACCTCACCTCACATCACGACAATGATCAAAATTCTGGTAGTCGATGACCACGCAGTAGTCCGGGCCGGTGTCCAGCACTTCATCTCGCAAGTGCCGGACATGAAAATCGAAGGCGAAGCAGGCACTGCGCAGGAAGCCATCCGCATGATCCGCTCGCAGGAATACGACATCGTCCTGCTCGACATCAACATGCCCGACAAGAGCGGTGTGGAAGTGCTCAAGCAGATCAAGCGGGAAAAACCCAATCTGCCGGTGCTGATTCTGAGCATGCATCCGGAAAGCCGCTATGCCGTGCAGATTCTGCGCAGCGGCGCCAGCGGTTACGTCCAGAAGGAAGCACTGGCCGATGAACTGGTCAATGCGATCCAGACTATTTTGCGCGGCCACAAGTACATCAGCCACGCCGTCGCCGAATTGCTGACGACCGAACTGGATGCCAATACCGAAAAGCCATTGCACGAAACGCTGTCCAAACGTGAATACGAAATCTTCTACAAGCTGTGCCAAGGGCATGGCGTCACCAAGATTGCCGAAGATCTTTGCCTGAGCGTCAAGACGGTCAGTACCTACCGCGCCCGCGTATTGCAGAAGATGAATATGGAAAACAATGCGGGCATCATCTATTACGCCATCAAGCAAAATCTGATCGACTGATCAAGACAAGCATCCGGTCAGCATCGAAGGGCAAGCAGGAACGCAGAAGCGGCAACACTATGAACGACACGATCAATAAACTGAACATGGCACATTGCGATCATCCGCTACGGGTTTTTCTGGTGGAAGACTCTCTGGAAATTCGTGATCTGATGGTCGAGAACATGGCCATGATCGAAGGCCTGACGGTCGCCGGCATGGCGGAGTCAGAAGACGAGGCGCTCTCGCGCCTGCAAGCCGATACCTTCGACATTCTGATCGTCGATATCCAGCTCAAGAAGGGCAATGGCATCAATCTGCTGCGCAATATTGCAGATAACACCAAATTCGCTGCTGCGCTCAAAATCATCTGCAGCAACAATGCCAGTGAAGTGTTCCGCCGTGTGGGGCGGCAGTACGGCGTCAACCACTTCTATGACAAGACGTCCGAATTCCCGCAGCTATTCGCCCTTTTGCAAGAAACCGCTGCACGCCAGGAATGCCGTGACGCCAACGCTCTTCCAGGAAGAGACGGACGTTCCGGTTCCCGCGCCTGAGGCGTCGCAGTCTTATACCGTCTTCCTTTTTCCTCAAGCTTCAGCATGCATCAGCGTTAGCACGGTGCTGCCTTACAGCACACCGTCCTGCCTTTCTTCCAGCTCCCCGGCCAGATCCACACCGTTTTCATAGCGCATATTGGCCGGAATCTTCGGAATGATCGCCGAAATCAGGGTCCCGCCATTCGGCGCATTACGAATGTTGACGGCGCCGCCCAGGTAAGTTGCCCGCTCACGCATGCCACGCAATCCATGCGTCATGACATCAGTGAGGCGATCGGGCGCAATCCCGATACCGTCATCGCGAATATGCAGAATGATTTCATCATCCGTGTCGTCGAGGATGATGTCCACGTGCGAAGCCTGTGCATGCTTGGCGATATTGTTGAGCGATTCCTGCACCATGCGGAACAGTGCAATATCGACACGCGGCGCATAAGCCAGATTGTCGTCCGGCAGACTGGCCTCACAACTGATACCGGAATACTTCTCGAACTCCAGCGCCTGCTCGGCGATCGCCACCTTGATCCCGAATACGTCGAGCTTGTCGGGACGCAAGCCATTCTGGATGCGGCGCGTTGCGGTCGTAATGGAGGTCAGCAAGGTCTTGATCTTGGCCATGCGTTCGGTGAATTTCGGCTCGTCCGGCATCTGCTGTGAAATCAGCGAGAGATGCATGTTCAGCGCCGTCAGGGCCGAACCCAGATCGTCATGCAATTCACGGGCGATGGCCTTCTTCTCTTCTTCCCGCGTGGTTTCAAGGTGGCCGATCAGTTCATTCACCTCCGCCGTGCGCGATGCGACCAATGCTTCGAGTTGCGTTTCGTGCGCCTTCAAGGCGTCTTCGATGCGCTTGCGATCCGTGATGTCGACACTGATGCCGACCAAGCCCATGATCTCGCCCTTGGCATTGAGCCACGGCGCCTTGGTCGAATGCAGGGTGCGCATGCCGGAGGGAAAATGCGTGGTGGTTTCGAATACCTGCGCCACACCGCTTTCCAGCACGAGCCGATCCTCATGCATGACACGATTGGCATCTTCACTATCGATATACAGTTCCTGACTGCGGAAACCGATGACTTCATCACTTTCCTTGCCCAGCAAGCGCAACTTGGCAGGATTGGCGAAGATCATGTGGCCTGCGCGATCCTTGACGAAAATGGCATCCGGCGTGTTGTCGCTGACGGCGCGCAGCAACGCATTACTCTCGGCCAGAGCCTCTTCCCCCTGCTGACGCACTTCGTGCTCGCGGTTCAGCAAGTTCGCCGTACGACAAAACATGATGAACAAGAGCGAACTGGCCAACAGAATCAGAATGGGCGAGGTCTTGTCGGCATGATAGAAGCCATGCTGCGCGCCCCACTTGACCAGAAAATCGAGCACGATCAATAACAGCAGGCTATTGGGTAACAGGCGACGCAGCAATGGCCCGCCAGGCGACTGGCTGTTCCACAAACTCATCAAACGATGCCCAGGCCTTGCTGCCAGAATCCCAAGGGCCAGTACCACGAAAGCAATGGAGGTCATCGGTGCGACATCACGCGTGGTGATTGTGTCGCTGAAAGAAATCACATGATAGATATGCCCGATCAGCGGGACGCTCATCACAGCCCCGAGAATGACAGCGCTGTATTCAGCAGGATAGTGATTGGAAGGCGTACGGTAATCGATGAACAGCAGGCAGCTTCCTGCCAGCACGAAGCCGGCTGCCGCGAGCGGAACGATGTTCGCGCCTTGCATCGACGCCTGCATGGCAGAGATCACATAATCTTCGCCAATCTGCACATTGAACAATTCACGCAACAGCGCCAGCGTGCCTGCCGCGATGACGGCAACCGAGAAAATCGATGCCAGCATCGATGCCCCCGCCTTCACCACTCTGCTGGGGAAACGCATCGAACGCAATGCGAGCGCCATGCTGACAAGCACAAGAGCCAGACCGGTATTGGGATTCATCGGCACGAAATCGGCCACCGGATACTCCAGAATCCAGTATTGCTGCTGGGCGTTGACGATGGAGGTCAAGCCGATGACAGCCAGAAAACAGGCCGCCAGCAGCGGCGCATACAGCGCACGATATCCGAGCAATCGGAACATGTTGGAAACTCCGGCAAATGAGACCAGCTACCTGTGAAAAACAAGTGCGACTGGAGTATGAACAACCTTGAGCATTGTCCACTTTTTGACGAGGACATGCATCCGTCTTGCGTCTTTTTTATGGAAATGCAGCAAAACCTTGCGTAAGAACACAGGATTCACGCTACCGCAGTCGAACGCATGACACGGAGATGCGCAAGAAGGACCGATTCTTGAATTCCTCTGGTAAGGGAAATTCCTCAAAACCCAGAAGAAATGAAAAAGTCCGCCGCAGCGGACTTTTCCTTTTTCGAAAACTGAAACATCAAAAAATCAGGTAGATCAGCACCAGGACAAAAGCCGGTACACCGAGCAACCATGCGATGAAGTATTTTCCCATGACGATTCTCCTTTCATGTTTTGCGTCAATCCTCATACCCTGGCGGCGCAACGCCGACAATGCATTTCAGAAACGCTTCGATCCTAGCAGCCAGCAAGGCGCGCCTCTATAGGCCGAACGCCCGTCAAGATGTAGGAAAGCAAGAAAGATGGCATCCTGCTGATCAAGCTATGGGCCAAGCTCCCAAGTCAGTGCCGACGCAACTTTTCCCTTGCGCATCAGTCTTTTCAACATGACGCCAGCTTGTTCGCGTCCTCTGAATGGAATCGTCATGGCACACTCTTCCGCGACTGCCGATACAGCAAGCACACTCTCCGTCTGGCGGCGTATGCGCATTGTTGCCGTCTGCTCGATCACGGAATGGTTTGCACTGCGCGGCGGCAGCAAGGGCGCAGCCGTGGCGTTCTACACGCTCTTCTCGATGGCGCCCATCCTCGTACTGGCCGTTGCGGTGGCAAGCGCATTCTTCGGCCCGCAAGCTGCACGCGGCGAGATCTTTGCGCAATTGACCAGCCTGGTTGGTCCGACCGGCGCGCAGGCGATTGAAATGCTGCTTACGCATGCACAGAACCGCGATGCCGGCTTCATCGCCACCCTCATCGCGACCGGTGTGCTGATCGTCGGCACCACTACCATCTTTGCCGAACTCAAGGACAGTCTCGATGAACTCTGGCATGTGCCGATCGCACGCCAGGCAGGGCTGCGCGAGGTACTCAAGGTACGCCTGCTGTCTTTCGGCATGGTGATGGTGCTGACTTTCCTGTTGCTGGTGTCGCTCGTCATCAGCGCCGGGCTGGCGCTGATCCAGCGATACTGGAACGGCTTGTGGCAGGAAACCGCCATCTATCTGTGGCCATTGGCCAATCTGCTTTCCTACTGCGTGATTGCGATCCTGTTTGCCGTCATCTACAAGACGCTGCCGCAGATCAAGCTGTCGTGGCGCGACGTGATGATCGGCGCGCTCGGCACCGCTGCGCTGTTCATCCTCGGCAAATATCTGATCGGCGTCTATCTGGGCAACAGCGGTATCGCCAACAGTTACGGCGCTGCCGGCTCACTCGTGGCATTGCTGATGTGGGTCTACTACTCGGCGCAAATTTTTTTCCTTGGTGCCAGCTTCACACGCCAGTACGCACTCTGGTTCGGCACCTTGCGGAACGATGCGCACGCACATGCCGATTCGGCCGCCTGCGGCAACCAGCAAACCTGAACCCACCTCCTTGCATCACAGCATGCGCACGCATCGCGCGCACTGACAACGATGTCGCTGCTTATCCTGCAAAGCCTTCCTTTTTTCCCACATGTAGCGCTTGCAATCCGTTCTGCAATATTTACACAAAGCCCAAAGAAAAATTGTAAGTCATTGTTTTTAAATGATTAAAAACCTGGCCCAGTGATTGCATAGTGTCACGCAGGCATTTTGCCGCCATGAAAAGAACTGGAAGGAGAAAAGCATGAACTGGGACATCGTCGAAGGTAACTGGAAACAACTCAAGGGTAACGTCAAGGAGCAATGGGGCAAGCTCACCGACGATCATCTCGACGTCATCGCAGGCAAACGCGATCAACTCGCCGGCAAGATTCAGGAAGCCTATGGCGTCAGCAAGGACGAAGCTGAAAAGCAAATCAAGGATTTCGAAGCACGTAACGGCGACGATCCGCGCTTCAAGTAATCGCAGTACCCGTAGTAACCGGCTCACAAGGCCGTATTTCATCGCTCAGGCAAATCAAACCAACTAAAAAAGGACGACTATCATGAAAAAAACGCTCTCCATGCTCATCATTGCCTCCGCAAGCTTCGGTTTCATGGCAACTTCGCACGCTGACAATCACCAAGGCAAAGTGACCAAGGCTGACTACGACGCCACGAAAAAACGCGCAGATGCCGATGAAAAAGCAGCCAAGGCTGAATGCGACAAGATGAGCGGCAATGCCAAGGACGTCTGCAAGGCAGAAGCCAAAGCTGCCCACACCCGCACCGTAGCCGAATCCGAAGCTGCCTACAAAGGTACGGACAAAGCACTGCAAAGCGCACGTAAAGACATCGCTGATGCCGACTACAAAGTCGCCAAGGAAAAATGCGATGACCTGAGCGGCAATCCAAAAGACGTGTGCGAAAAAGAAGCCAAGGCTAAGCATGAAGCTGCCGTAGCCGATGCCAAAGCAGCACGCAAAGTGTCGGAAGCACGCAAGGATGCAGCGGAAGACAAGAAAGACGCCATGATCAAGGTAGAGAAAGAAAAGTGCGATGCACTGAGCGGTGAAGCCAAATCGCGTTGCATCGGCGCTGCCAACGACAAGCGTTAATTTGATGCCAATCGCAAGCTGATCTCTGGCACGCGATAGCAACAAACGGAACGACCCCGCTTGGCATTGCCGGTGGGGTCGTTTTTTTCAGCAGCGATGCGCTGCAAGGAGTCTTACCATGCCACTGATTCTGTGTATTGCCACTGGTCTGGCACTCGGTGCCATGCTCGCCGTTCCCACCGCACATTCACGCGCCGATGTCACATTGAACCTGCTGACCGGCATGTCCGGCGCGGTACTTGGCGGCTGGCTGCTCGGCCCCGTATTCGAACCGCAAGGTGTGGTCGCTGCGTTCGATGAAACAAACATGATTTCCGCCGTAGGCGGCGCCCTGATCCTGCTCGCCATCGTGCATGTCCTGCATACGCAGGATGCCGCTGACTGAAGGCGGCTAGCGCTAGCTGAATCACGAAGCAGCGACAAGCAGCGAAAAATCGTTCGCTGCGTTCCCCTGCCGATGACGTGCTATCTGAAACGCCGGTCATCATTCCGGATGAATCATGTCTTCCGGTCGCACCCATTGATCGAACTCTTCTGCCGTCACCCAACCTGAGGCAACCGCCGTCTCTTTCAGGTTATTGCCTTCCTTGTGCGCCTTCTTGGCAATCTGTGCTGCCTTGTCGTAACCGATATGGGGAGCCAACGCCGTCACCAGCATCAGCGAACGCGCCATCAGATCGGCAATGCGATCGCGATTGGCCGTGATGCCCTGCGCACAATGTGCATCGAAACTGTGGATACCGTCGGTCAACATACGCGCGCTTTGCAGAAAATTGTGGGCCAGCAGCGGCTTGAACACATTCAGTTCGAAGTTGCCGGAGGCACCGCCAATATTGATGGCGACATCGTTGCCGAAAACCTGGCAGCAGAGCATGGTGATGGCTTCGCTTTGCGTCGGATTGACCTTGCCCGGCATGATCGAACTGCCGGGTTCGTTTTCAGGAATGCTCAGTTCGCCCAGACCGGAACGCGGCCCGGAAGCCAGCCAGCGCACATCATTGGCAATCTTCATCATCGCTGCGGCCAGCGTTTTCATGGCGCCATGCACGGCAACCAATCCGTCGTGTGCAGCCAAGGCGGCGAACTTGTTTCCGGCACTACGGAAATTCAAACCGGTACGGCTCGACAATTCCACAGCCACACGATCGCCGAATTCGGCATGCGTATTCAAGCCGGTGCCCACCGCCGTACCACCCGCGGCCAGTTCGAACAGAAGCGGATGCAAAACCGTGATCGTGTAGTGCGCCTGGTCGAGCTGGGCGACATAGCCCGAAAATTCCTGGCCCAGCGTCAGTGGCGTCGCATCCTGCAAATGCGTGCGTCCGATCTTGACGATGTCGGCAAACGCCTCCGCCTTGTCTTCCAGCGTGGCACGCAAGGCACTCACCGCCGGCAACAGACGTGCTACCGACAAGGCAGCAGCCACATAGATGGCGGTCGGGAATATATCGTTGGACGACTGCCCGAGATTGACGTGATCGTTCGGATGAATCGTGCGTTTTTCTCCACGTTCGCCCCCCAGTAACTCGGACGCACGATTGGCCAGCACCTCATTCATGTTCATGTTGCTTTGCGTGCCCGAGCCGGTTTGCCAGACCGCCAGCGGAAATTCCTGCGGATGCTGCCCGGCAATCACCTCATCTGCGGCAGCAATAATGGCATCGGCACGCTTCTCATCGAGCCGCCCCAGCGTCTTGTTGACGACAGCCGCAGCACGCTTGACCTCTGCCAATGCAGTAATCAGCTCGGGCGGCATGCGTTCGGTCGAAATGTGGAAATGATGCAGTGAACGCTGCGTCTGGGCGCCCCACAGGCGCGCACTTTCCACCTCCATGGGACCGAAGGTATCGCGTTCGATTCGGGTATTCATGACATCTCCTTGTCTGATCGGTTGACGCTGCTGCTCCGTATCAATGCATGCTAGCGCAAAAGTCATCGCACATCGTCAGCATCCCCGCCACGAATGGGGATATCGACTGCACCCGCCAAATGCGTTTTTTGCATGCGCTTATGCGCATCGCGCCTTATGCAAAATACGCGAATGCATGCGCGAAGAGATTCGTTCACATGCCGGTTCGCCATCGCTACTCTTGTTCGCTTACAACATCCGCAGTGGTTACGAGTCTCGCTCACCACTGCCGTTTTCCAACGCTGATGCAGCCGCCACATACATAAGCGCTCGTATCGCTACTCGAGAAGGCAGAACATGAATCGCAGAGCATTTCTTCGCAAGACTTCACTGGTTTCACTGGCCGGTCTGACGCAGGGCATTGCCCTGCCAGCCTTTTCCACCTCTACCCAACCGCAGGAAGTGCGACTCGATTATGCGTATTACTCTCCGACCAGTCTGGTGCTGAAAAAATTCGGCTGGCTCGAAGAAGCACTCAAGCCAGCCAACATCAGCGTGAAATGGACCTTATCGCAAGGCAGTAATCGTGCGCTCGAATATCTGTCGGCCAGCAGCATCGATTTTGGTAGTACGGCCGGGCTTGCCGCCGTTCTGTCACGAGCCAATGGCAATCCGATCAAGAGTATCTATGTGTATTCACGTCCCGAATGGACGGCATTGCTGGTACCGAAAGATTCGCCGATCACGTCAGTCGCGCAGTTGAAAGGCAAGAAAATCGCCGCGACCAAGGGCACCGATCCTTATCTCTTCCTGTTGCGTACCCTCAAGCTCAATGGCCTGAGCAAGAAAGATGTCGAGATCGTCCACCTGCAACACGCCGATGGTCGCGCCGCGCTGGAAAGTGGCCGCGTCGATGCCTGGGCCGGACTCGATCCGCACATGGCAGCCAGCGAATTGCAAGCCAACTCGCGCCTGCTGTATCGCAATGTCGCATTCAACACCTATGGCTTCCTGAATGTACGGGAAGACTTTGCCAGCAAGTATCCGGACACCGTCAAGCAGGTCATCGCCGCGTATGAACGCACGCGTTTGTGGATTCTTGCCAACCCCAAGGAGGCATCGCAGATTCAGGCGGAAGAAGCAAAGATCTCTCTGGCCGTTGCCAAGGTACAGCTCAACCGCACCGATTTTTCCAATCCGGTGATCGGACGCGAGCATAGCGATGCACTGAAAGCGGCAGCCCCCATCCTGTTGCAGGAAGACCTCGTCAAGCGCGGCACCGATGTCAACAACGTCATCGATGCCTTGATCGATCCGCGTTTCGTGCAAGGCATCGTCGTGCGCAAGCCGGCTTGATAAGTGCAACGCGACCTGACACATCGGCCATAAAGGAACTGCCATGTCTCGCCCTTCCTCGCTTTCCCTTCCTTCGTTCACGCCGCAAGCCAGCGTCGCCGGCGCATCGGCGGCTTCGCTTGCGACGCACAAGCCGCGTAGCGAAGATGCCGCCAATGATCGCGTGATCCGGCAAAAGCCAGCGCGCCGCCATCTGGGTTGGTTGGGGCTGGTACTGCCGGTTTCGCTGTTCGCCTTCGCCGAATTGGCCGCGCACATCGGCTGGGTCGAAGCGCGTCTGTTGCCGCCGCCGTCCGAAATTATCCAGACTCTGGCAGCGTTGCTCGATCAGGGGCTGCTTGGCCACATCACTGCCAGCACCACGCGCGTGGTGTCCGGTTATGTAATTGGTGCGCTCTTGGCCATCGCATTCGGTCTGCTGGTCGGATTGAACCGGCAGGTCGAAGCCTTCTTCGATCCGACCTTCCAGGCGCTGCGGGCGATTCCGAGTCTGGCGTGGGTACCTTTGCTGCTGCTGTGGTTCGGTATCGATGAAACACCCAAGATCACGCTGATCGCCATCGGTGCCTTCTTTCCCGTTTATCTCGGTCTGGTTTCCGGTATCCGTAACGTCGATCGCAAATTGATCGAGCTCGGCGAGATGTATGCGCTGTCACCGTTAGCACTGGCACGCCGCATCGTATTGCCGGCTGCCTTGCCCAGCCTGTTCACGGGCTTGCGCAATGGTCTGTCGCTGGCGTGGATGTTCCTCGTCGCGGCCGAACTGATCGCCGCCACGCGCGGTATCGGCTATCTGCTAACCGATGGACGTGAAACCAGCCGTCCCGATGTCGTCCTGGCCGCGATCCTGCTGCTGGCACTGCTCGGCAAACTCACCGATAGCCTGCTCAAGTGGCTGGAAGTACGCAAGCTGTCGTGGTCCGACTCACTGGCCACGCGATCGGCATGAGGAAAGAACCATGAGCGCCCTTCTCGATCTGCACATCGACGCCAAACATTTCGGCGAACGCGCCGTTTTGCAGAATGTCTCGCTGTCGCTGGATGCAGGCGAAGTCGTCAGTCTGGTCGGCAAGTCGGGCTGCGGCAAGAGTACCTTGCTGCGTCTGATCGCTGGGCTGGATCGTCAGTTCGACGGACGCATCGCTCTGCACGGCAAACCGCTGGATGGCGTGAATCAGGAGATCGGCCTGATCTTTCAGGAACCACGGCTGTTGCCATGGCTGACGGTTGCCGAAAATGTCGGCTTCAATCGCGGCACGACCAGCCCGGCAAATCAGGAAGGACGTATTCGCACGCTGTTACAGGAAGTCGGCCTGATCGATGCGATCGATGCCTTGCCCAAGCACTTGTCAGGCGGCATGGCACAGCGTGCCGCCATCGCACGCGGCCTTTACGGACAACCGCGACTGCTATTGCTTGATGAACCGTTTTCGGCGGTCGATGCCTTTACCCGCATGCGCCTGCAGGATCTGCTGCTGAAACTTGCCGCCGAACATGGCTTTGCCGTGCTGCTGGTCACGCACGATATCGATGAAGCGGCCTATCTGAGCGACCGCGTACTGATCATGGGTCAGGGCGAAATCATCGACGAACTGCCTGTTGGCATTGCACGGCCACGCAATCGCCACGAAGACGCACTGGCACATGCGCGTGACAGCATCCTCGATGTGCTGGAAGACATACACGCCATCTGATGCTTCAACCATTTTTCTCATTCCATGCCGTTATGGCAAACACACCTTCAGGGAGCAACAAGTGAATACCCGCCGTTCCATCCGCCGCACGCTGCTCGCGCTGCTGGCACTCGCCCCGCTCGCAACCACATCCGTACATGCGCAGAAGACGCCGGATACCGTCCGCATCGGCTATCAGAAGTCCTCGACACTGATCACCGTGCTCAAGACACGCGGCACACTCGAACAGAAACTCGGCGCGCTCGGCGTCAAGGTCACCTGGCATGAATTCGCCAGCGGCCTGCCCTTGCTGGAAGCGCTCAATGTCGGTGCCGTCGATGTCTCGGCAGACGTGGCCGATACGGTGCCGGTCTTCGCACAAGCAGCCGGCGCACAACTAACCTACATCGCACAGGAAGCACCATCGCCAAGTGCACAAGCCATCGTCGTCAAGGCCGATTCGCCGATCAAGACAATTGCCGATCTGCGCGGCAAGCGCGTCGGTTTTGCCAAGGCAGCAGGCGCGCACTATCTGCTAATAGCCGCACTGGAAAAGGCCGGTCTTTCGCTCAAGGATGTGCAACAAGCCTATCTGGCACCGGCTGACGGTCGCGCGGCCTTCGAGCGCAATGCCATCGATGCGTGGGTGATCTGGGATCCCTTCCTCGCCGCCGTCGAACGACAGTCGAAAGTGCGCGTATTGGCGGACGGTCGCAATCTGGCGGATTACCAGCGCTACTACCTCGCGTCCACACCGTTCGCCAAGGCCCGCCCCGACATCGTGAAAACCATCGTGACGTCGTTGCAGGAAACCGGCAAATGGGTCAAGCAGTCACCGCAGGAGGCCGCGGCATTGCTGGCACCTGTCTGGGGACTGGATGCCGCCACGGTGGAACAGGCCAATGCACGCCGTAGCTACCTCGTGCGCAGCGTGGCACCCAACGGCCTTGGTGAGCAACAAAAGATTGCCGATGCCTTCCTGGGCGAAGGCCTGCTACCGAAACGCGTCGATGCCACCAATGTACCGGTGTTCTAATCGCACACTTTCTTGAAACAACAGGAGTTATCGCCATGGGCCAGTTACTGAAACTCAACGAACGACAGGCTGCGCCGGTAGTCGAACCCACACATCTGTTCAAGCGTGATTTCGGCCCGTGGACCGAAGCGGTTGAACAGGCTGCGTCCGCACTCGCGCTGACGGCTGTCGAGCGTGACCACAATGGCGGCACGGCCTGGGCCGAACGGCAAGCCCTGCGGGAAAGCGGCTTGCTGACGCTTGCGGTACCGGCGGCCTTCGGTGGCGAAGAAGCCCCGTGGCCAACCATCTATCGTATCATCCGGCGCTTTGCCGAAGTCGACAGTTCGCTTGCCCATCTGTTCGGTTTTCAGCATCTGCAAGTTGCCAGCGTCAACCTGTTCGGCAACCCCGAGCAAAAGCAGCACTATCTCGGCAAGACAGTGAGTGAACGCTGGTTCTGGGGCAATGCAACCAACGGACTCGACCATCGCACCACACTGACATGGCGCGAAGCACAGACTGACGATCCCGCACATTTCGAACTCAATGGCATCAAGTCGTTCTGCTCGGGCGCTACCGGCTCGGACATCATCAATGTCACCGCCCCCCGCTCGGCCGACCCTGCCGACCGCGTGTTCCTGTCTATCCCGACCAGTCGTGCCGGCATCACCGTGCATGACGATTGGGACAATCTGGGCCAGCGCCAGACTGATAGCGGTTCCGTCAGCTTCGACAAGGTGCGGGTGGAGCCGCATGAAGTGCTGGGCCCGCCGGGCACGGCCGGTACACCGCGCGCCACCTTGCGCACGCTGGTCTCGCAATTGATCCTGATCGAAATCTACATTGGCAACGCGCAAGGTGCCTTGCTGAATGCCTGGCATTACACGCATGAACAAGGGCGGCCGTGGTTCACATCGGGCGTGCAACGTGCCATCGACGATCCCTTTACGCAACAGCATTACGGGGACTTATGGATTGCCTTGCGCGGTGCAATTGCACTGGCAGAAGCTGCTGCGCGCGATCTGCAACAGGCATGGGAACGCGGCGACGCGCTGACGGCAGAAGAGCGTGGCGCATTGGCGGTCACGATTTACGAAGCCAAGATTGCTGCAGCGCGTGCCGCACTCGACATCACATCGAAGATTTTTGAAGTGATGGGCGCACGCGCCACGGCAGCCAAATACGGCTTCGACCGCTTCTGGCGCAATGTACGCGTGCATACGCTGCACGACTCGCTCGATTACAAGCTCAAGGATGTCGGCCAGTGGGTATTAAGCGGTGAAGTGCCAACGCCATCGATCTATTCGTAGACAGCATCATGTCGGCAAGGCAGGTTTGTGCTTCATGCCCAGCGCAAACTTCGCCACTAGATAAAGGCCGAACAGGCCGCCCATCAACAGCAGCAGATCGCCCAGATCATTGCGGTGATCCATGTTCTGCCCCAGCAGCGCCAGCGCCAGCAACACCATCACCAGATGAACGCAAAACACCGGCAAGGATGCCGCGCCCATGACCTCGAACATGCGCAAGCGTGGCACCGACTGACGCATGCGTTCACCGTAATGCAGGATCAGGATCAGCAGCGCGAAGAAATTCAGCATGCGCAACGGGCCGAGATGCCATTTGTCCTGCAAGGCATTCAAGGCTTCGTTCTCGCCGAAAGGCACCTGTCCCACGATGTGACGCCAGATAAAGAAGATTGCTGCGGTCAGCAAGGCCGCAATGACCACCCCGCGCGGAAACGGCTTGCGCTCGCGCAATACGCCACGTGCATCGAGCGAACCGAGCCATAAACCGAACACCCAGAGAAATTGCCAGGCAAAGGTTTCGAACGAGCCTGTTTCATTGAATGGCACCGGCAAGCCCGTCAGCATGACCAATCCCTGATAAAGCCAGGCAGAAAACTCGAACTGCGAAACGAACCACAGCAATGTGCTGATCACGAAGATGCCACGCCAACCATGCTGTATGCCATGCGAAAGAATGAAAGGACTGACGAGCAGCAACATCACGTACAACGGCAGGATGTCGAGGAGTGGCGGGTTATAGATCAACAATATGCCGGCCCACAAACCCGTCAACGGTTGGCTCAGATAAAAGCCGAGGTAATTGACGAACTCATCACGGTGGAACACCAAGCCCAGTGTGGCAATCAATGTGAATAGCAGCAGCAGGCAGGCAACATGACAGCCATAGACTTCCAGCGCACGCCGCAAAAAGGAACGGCGCATCGAGGCAATGCCATGTTTCTCGGCCTTGCGCGTATTGATCATGCCGGCCATGAAAGCGGACAGAATCACAAAACCCTCAGCTGCGGAAACGAAACCCAAAGGTTGTCCGAGGCCAATGCTGTATTTGGTGGGAAGATGGGTCGCAAACATGAGGACCAGCATCAGGCCGCGCAGAGCATCGAGCTCCCAGCGGCGTCTTGCCATATCGTTCATCGTGGAAATGGAACTGCGGAAAACTGCGCCGAGCAAGCCGACGGGTGAAACACATGCGCGTTCAGACAAGGCCAGAACAGGCGGCGAGTCTGGTAGACCGCAAGGTTTCCGACGAAGTTCATGCCAATTGATTAACAACCGTATTCACGAGGCATATTGCAACATGATGTCTTGCCCTCGTGCAGCAATCATGCCGTCAGCGCAAGTCGATGATCACGCCACAACACCAGCCCGGTCAGCACGGCCAGCAAGGCGCCGGTTGCACAGATCGCACTCCAGCCGCCAACATGCCAGGCGAGTGAGCCGGCTGCCGAGCCCAGCGCTGCACCGATGAAGTAACTCGTCATGTAGACCGCATTGATGCGCGAGCGCGCTTCCGGCTGCAAACGATAGACGATTTGCTGATTGCACAGATGCAAACCTTGCAGCGCGAGATCAATCAGCAGCATGCCGAGCAGGAACCACAAGAGGCTGTGCCCACCCAGCCACAATGCCCCCCAACTTGCCAGCAGCAATGCGGCGCACACCGTGCTGGTCTGCCTATCCCATCCACGGTCGGACAAGCGTCCAGCAACATTCGCCATCAACGCGCCGGCAACACCGATCAGTCCGACCAGACCGATCTGCGCATCGCCCAGCCCATATTCCGGCCCCGACAGCAACAAGGCCATTGTTGAAAACAGCGCACTCACCGACGCAAACGCCAGGCCGCCAATCAGCGAGCGGCTGCGCAAACGCGGCAAGGACCGAATCAATTGCAGCATGGACAGTAATATCTGCACGTAACTCGTGGCAACCGGATTGCGTGAACGCGGCAATACGCGCCACAACAATAAGGCGACCAGCAGCATTGCCACGCCCGCCGCGCGATACACGGTATGCCAGCCACCCAGCCCGGACAACAAGCCGGCCACACTACGCGCTGCCAGAATACCGATCAGCAAACCACTCATGACGATACCCACGGCACGCCCGCTGCGTGCAGGGTCGGACAAGGTAGCGGCCATCGGTACCAGAATCTGAGCCGCGACCGAAAACAGGCCCGCCATGACGATGCCGGCGAATAGCAAACCGATCTCATGCGTGAAGCCGCTGATGAACTGGCCGGCCGCCGTCAATAACATCAGAAACACCACCAGACTGCGGCGCTCCAGTTTGTCACCCAAGGGCACCAGCAACAGCAAGCCACAAGCATAGGCGACTTGTGCCACCGTCACCGTCAAGGCAGCCGTGGCGTCGCTGATCTGGAAACTCGCGGCGATCGAATGCAGCAGCGGCTGGTTGAAATAGTTACCGCCCGCGCACAAGCCGCACGCAACCGACATCAGCAGCAGTGCCGCCGTACCCAGATGTTCGTGACGCAACGGCGATGCAGTGGAAGATGTCATGCTGTGCCCTTTTTTGACTGCGCCATGCAGATGACAGCGGTCTGGCGCAAAACGCTGTGCCATGACAAACATGATGACGGCACCCACGGCCATCAGCATCCATGCGTAACGCAAGTCATCGGCGTATTGCCGTACCAGCCCGGCAACGAAAGGAAACAAGGCAGCGAGGATGTAACCGCCACCCTGCGCGAAGGCAACGATCTCACCTGCTCGTTGCGGTGTATCGGCGTGATCCATTGCCACGATCAGCGAAAGCGGGAATAGCGCACCGATCCCCAAACCAAGCAATACCGCCATCGGCCATGCCGCAGCAATCGGCATCGCAATTAGCAAACCCAGTGCAAGCAGCAAGGAAGTGATGGCGGCATGCAACGCAATGCGGCGATCACGCAGCCGATCGATCCAGGTCGAAACGGCAAGCCCGACTGCGACTTCCGCAAATGTCACCACGCCCAGTAGCGAACCGGCTTCGGAAGGCGTCCAGCCCAGAGCGGTGTAATAAGGCGGCAACCATGCGAGCACCAGCGCATAGGCGCCTGTTCCCAGACCGAAAAACAGCATCAGCAACCAGGCACGCGGCACTCGCAGCAAGGAAGGCGATACCTGTGCCGATGACGGTGTTGCAGTCGGTTCGGCCACGCGTAGCAGCCACCAGAGCAACACGGCAAACAGCGCAGGCAAGGCCCAGATACCGAAAGCGAATGCCCAGTCGCTTTCGAGCGCAATACGCGGTGCACTGACACCAGCAATCAGCGCGCCACCCATAATGGCCGTGGTATAGAAACCCATCGCGTTGCCGGCACGCTGCGCGTAATGCTGGCGGATCAACACAGGCAACAAGGCCTGCACCACGGCGATTCCCAGACCGGCCGCGACTGCCGTCAGCACCATCGTGCTGGCAGCGGGATGAGCAAGACGCACCGCACAGGCCGCCGCAATCGCCAGCAAGCCATACAGGATGCCGCGACTCACGCCCAGCCATTGCCGCAAGCGCCCTGCCATCAAGCCGCACAAGCCCATCAGTACTACAGGAATCGTCGTCAGCAGGCTCGCTCCCGTATTGCCAAGACCGTTGGCAATACGCATTTCGTCCAGCAAGGGACCAATGGTGGCCAGAGCAGGACGCAGGTTCAGCCCGATCACGATAATCGCGACCGAAAACCAGAACAGCGAAGTACCCGAAGAACGCTCGTGGGATGCGGATGCCATGTCAAACGACCTTGATGAACACAATACAAGCAGATAAAGTATCTCTACGTCGAGATATCAAGATGTGATACTACCGCAAAATTTATCTCTACGTAGAGATATATAAGGAAACCCGGAATGGACAGAGCAGAAAAAGCCGCCCGCCAGTGGCGCAAGGAGCGTCCCGATATCGATGTCGGCCCGATGGTGTTGCTCGGTCGCCTGCAGGAAACTGCGCAAGTGATTGCACGCGACCGCCTGCATCCGCTATTTGCCGAATACGGCTTGCAACCCGGCGAGTTCGACGTCCTGGCTACCTTGCGTCGTAGCGGCACGCCCTATGCGCTCACACCGACGGCGCTGTACAACACGGCGATGATTTCCTCCGGCAGCATGACCAACCGCATCGAACGGCTGGAAAAAGCCGGCCTCGTGCAGCGCACAGCCCACCCCACTGACGGTCGCGGCTCGCTGGTCAAACTGAGCAAGAAGGGATTGGCACTGATCGAGGAAATGATCGTGCCGCATGTGCAAAATCAGAAAGCCATCGTATGCAACCTGAGCAAGGCCGAACAGACACAACTGGCCGAGCTTCTCGAGAAGCTGCTGGCCGATCAGTGCCCGCCACTTGCCGAAGATTGATGAGGATTCGCCTGCATCGACGATGACTTCGCACCGGCTTCCATCAACAGATAGGCAATCGTCGCCAGACCCAGCGGAATGAAATAATACAAGGTGCGGTACAGCAGCAATCCGGCCAGCAATTCATTCGCCGGGACGCGATGTGACAGCAAGGCCACGAACACTGCTTCAATCACCCCCAGCCCTGCCGGCACATGCGTGATCACACCGGCAATCGCGGCAATCAGCAACACGCTCAAGACATCGACATAGGCAATCTTCTGCTCCAGCAGGAAGAAGATCACCACGCCCATCACCATCCAGTTGGCACTCGACATCACCAGCTGCAGCAAGCCGAATGGCAGTGATGGCAACTGCATGTCATGTCCGCGCCACGATAGCGTTTTGCCGCCTCGTACGGCACACAGCACGAGATAAGCCAGGACTACGCTGACCAGCGGCACGCCCAGCCAGTGCAGTTGCACGGTATCGATCTTCCATGATGGCGGCAAGGACAAGGGGCGAAACCAGAACAGCAATCCTGCCACCAGCATGTAACCCAGCCAGTTCGTCAGCATGCTGGTCGCCACCACACGCGTGATGGTGTTGGCATCCAACCCCAGCCGCGAATACAGGCGATAACGGAATGCGACACCCCCGACCAGCGAGCCCAGATTGAGGTTGAAGGCGTAACTGATCATGGTCACGCTGATGACTTGCCACACCCGTAATGCATGGCCGACCAGATAGCGTCCCAGCAGATCGAAACAGCCATACAAACCGTGGCTGACCAGCACCAGAAGAATCGCCGGCCACAAGGCCCAAAGCGAGCGTTCCCTCAAGGTATTGATGACATCGCCCCATTCGATGGTGCGCGCATGTGTGACGATCAACCAGGTGACGGCGACAAAGAAGGCAACTTTGAGAAAGCGCATCAGCCACGGCCACCAGGGACGTTCGCGCCACCCGCCTTCCGTGTCGCCAGGCGACTTGGCCGGCAGTGTGGCAGACGATGTGCGCATCACGCTTCCTGGGTCACTGCTTCGACCGAAGCGGTGGTCTGGGTGCGATGCGCCGCCTTGAGTGAAGGCGCATGTGTAGGCAGCCAGCCCATCCATGCCGGATAGCGACGCAGAATATGGAACAGGAAGAAGCTGCGCACCAGACGCCACCAGGTCGGTTCCTGAATGTCTTCGATGCTTAGCTTCTTGCAGCTTTCCTTCATCAGCCGATCAAGGCTGCGTCCGAGCTCGGCATTGAATGCACGATCGCGAATCATGACGTTCGCTTCCAGATTCAAGGCCAGACTCAAGGGATCGAGATTGCTGGAACCGACCGTAGCCCATTCGTCGTCGACAAGAGCCACCTTGCCGTGCAGCGGTCGATCGCAGTATTCGTAAATCGTCACACCGGCACTCAGCAAATGGTGATACAGCATGCTGGCCGCGTACTGGACAATCGGCATGTCGGGATTGCCCTGCAGGATCAGCGACACTTCCACACCACGGCGTGCCGCCTTGCGCAAGGATTTCAGAAATGCATAACCCGGGAAGAAATAGGCGTTGGCAATCACGATGCGCTGTCGCGCCAGCCGAATCGCCAGGCGATACTGGCGCTCGATGTCGTTACGATTGCGATGGTTGTCGCGCCAGACGAAAGCAGCCAATGCGCCTTGCGGTTCGGCGAAGGACCTTGGCGTTGCACCACGGTCGCGGCGGAACCAGCGACGTCGCTCACGCGTCTTCTTCACCGCTGCCTGTGCAAAGGCGTACATGTGATGCACGATGGGACCGTGGACTTCCACCGAATAGTCCTGCTTGGCCTCGGGGCCGAAATCGCCAAGATGATCGGCAGAAAAATTGATCCCGCCAATGAAACCCAAGGTGTCATCAATCACGATCAGTTTGCGATGCAGACGGCGGAAAAGATGGACACGGCGAAACATGCCTGGTGCCGGATCGAACACATGCACGCGCACGCCCGCTTGCGTCAGCGCCGAAATGAATTCCTCCGACAGATCCGGCGAGCCCCAGCCATCGATGGTCATGTCGACTTCCACGCCACGTTGTGCCGCTTCGATCAATGCCTGTTGCAAGGCACGTCCGACCTTGTCGTCGAACAGGATGAAGGTTTCGAGATAGATGTCTTTCTGCGCAGCCGCAATCGCCTCGAATACACGAGGAAAAAATGCTTCGCCATTTTCCAGCAAGGCAAAGTGATTACCGTCAACCCAACGTTGTTTCAAGACATGCCTCTCGCTATCGATCAGGCGCGCCTGGCGCTGTGCATGGAAACATATGCCAGGCACTATGCAGCACGCGCAATATGGCGACCAGCTTAGGCATGGCGCTCGCCAAAGTCTGTGCGTTGGTTCACAATGATCCCGGCACCTGCCGGATTTGGCGCACAGCAGCACTGTTCGTCAACGTACATAAAAAGTGTTTTGCCATCCTTACAATGAGTTGTCTCGATAAGTTGTCAAGGAAGGGAGGCAATCGGGATACGCCCGACCGTCGCCCTTTCCTTTTTCGCCTCGTAACCACAACAAGAAAGGAACCGACATGGCCACGAATATGAGCGGGGAAAGCGTTTCCCAATGCACGCTTCATCTGATCGAAGAACAATTGCAGGTCCTGCCGATTTCCGTTGCCACCATTTTGCAGGCAGACGAGGTCGGCTCGGTCGAGTCCGATTTACTGTCCGGCCTTCTGCTCAAGCGCAAACCACGTCAGCAAAAGACCGGTTCAGCCGGCAACATCGTCGCTGAAGAGGCACATCCTTCGGAAGAGATCGATTTCCATGAAGCGAGCGAGTATTTGCGTGAGCATCCATTGGAAAAAATGGATTACGCCCGCGTGCTGGTCAGCAACTCGCTGCTGTCCGTCGGCATCTACATGCGTGATCACGACATGGCATCGATGCGCACACCAGAATTCCAGTTTCTCGGTCATGTCGTCAATGCCCTTCTCAACAACAATCGCTTCAAGGTCAACGAAGGCTACATTCCGATGGCAACCTTCGATGGTCTGGTAATCGACAGCAGCCTGAACGGCAAACGCGTCTTCGCTGAAAAAGGCGAGGAAGGTTTCCTTGAGTTCGGTGATGCGGTTGCCTTGCTGCAGTGGTTGTCACGTTACCTGCGCGGCGAAAAACGTTTTGTCTCGGGAGGCGATGCCGGCTGATCCAGCCAGCCATAAAAAAAGCCGGCTTGAAGCCGGCTTTTTTCATGATGCAGCAACAGATTACTGCGCCTGTTTGGCACGCTCCAGCCCATCTGCGATGAAGCGTTTGCGCATCGGTGCCAGCAGGAACTTGGCAGCAATACCTGCGGTGATCGTGACAATCGCAGCCAGGATGAAAACGCGATTCCAGTTACCGCCCACAGCCAGCAGCGAAGCCACCGGAACCAGCGCCGCGGCCGCACCCTTGGCGGTGTACAAGGTGCCTGCATTGGCCGAGGCAAACTTGCTACCGAAGGTATCGCCACAAATGGCTGGGAAAATCGAGAAGATCTCGCCCCAGAACATGAAGATCAGTGCAGCAAACACCATGAATGCATAAGGGTTGTGGCCCCATTGCATCAGACCCAGCAGTGCCAAGCCTTCGCCGATGAACACGATCAGCATGGTGTTTTCACGACCGATCTTGTCCGAGATCATGCCGCACAGCGGACGCGTGATGCCATTCGCCACGTTATCGATGGACAGCGCCATTGTCAGCAGGGGCAAGGTTGCACCGAACAAGGTGATCGGCGTACCGGCGATGCCATAGTCATGCGCAATCGGGCCTAGCTGTGCGGTCGCCATCACGCCACCTGCGGCAACACCGACATAGATGACATAGATGAGCCAGAACACCGGCGTTTTCAGCATCTGCTTCGGCGTGTAATCAGCCGCTTCAACGATTTTCTTGCCATTGGCGGCAGCTTTTGGCGCACGCGGGCGAACCAGGAACAAGGCCAGCGCAAAAATCACCACGCCTTGCAAAATGCCGAATGTCAGGAAGGTCTTTTCATAGCCATCGCTGGCGATCATGTTGGCAATCGGGATCACGGTGATCGCGGCACCAGCACCAAAACCCGCTGCAGTCAGACCGGCAGCCAAGCCTCGACGATCGGGAAACCACTTGAGTGCATTACCAACACAAGTTCCGTACACGCAACCTGCGCCAATACCCGAGATCACCGCCGCCGTATAAAGCAAAGGCAGGGAGTCGGCCATGCTGTTGAGCACCCAGCCGATACCGGCAAAGATCGCACCGCCTGCCACCACAGGACGTGGACCAAACTTGTCACCGAGCCAACCCTCGATCGGCACCAGCCAGGTTTCCGTCACGATGAAAATCGAAAATGCCAATTGGATCGCTGCAGTACCCCATTGATGCTTGGCATTCATCGGTTCGACAAACAAGGTCCAGCCATATTGCAGATTGGCAACCAACCCCATACACAGGATGCCAAGGATCAGTTGTACCCAGCGATTGCGGAAGCCGGTCTGCGCCGGCACCTGTTGCCCGATTGTTTGTTCTTCTGACATGATCCGCCTCCGGAAAAATATGCAATGTGAATTTATTCTACTCGTGAATATTTTATTTTCAAATTAAATTGCGGTTAAAAACCGAAAAACTGTGGAAAACCGCAATACGCGGAACAAACCTACTATTCGTTTTCCAGACCAACAAGACTTAGTCACTACGTGGATTTCACACCCGAGCGCGTAAGCTCGCTGCGAACCAGATACGGCTCTTAATCAGATTGCAAGAAATCCGATGTGGAAACTTGGAGGCCGCAGGCGAGAAAAGATTCCTTTTGAGCTACAAAATTCTCGTCTCAGGAAATAGCAGGCCGTCTCATGAAAGGACGGCGAGCAATGCACTTATTATTTCACGCGCTGTTTTTCGAGCTTGCGTGCCAGCGTGCGGCGATGCATGCCGAGGCGTCGCGCCGTTTCGGAGATGTTGAAATCGGTTTCAACGAGGACTTGATGAATGCGCTCCCATTCGAGCGTCTTGATGGAGGTCGATCGATTCGTCAGTTCGATCTCGGTCGTCCCCGCCACATGGTTGAAGGCGGCTTCGATGTCGTCGGTATTCGAAGGCTTGGCCAGATACTGGCAAGCACCGAGCTTGATCGCCTCGACCGCTGTCGCCAGACTGGCAAAACCGGTCAGCACCACGATCAACATGGCGGGATTATGGTTGTGCAGCATTTGTACGCATGCCAGCCCGGATGAATTGCCCTCTAGCTTCAGATCGACCACGGCATAGCTCGGCACATGGTCACGCAATACAACCGCCGCTTCATCCTGATTGGTCGCCAGCAAGACCTGGTAGCCGCGACGCTCGAACGAGCGCGACAAGGTTCGTGCAAAAGCCGTGTCATCCTCGATGATCAATAACTGTCGTTCATCCAACATCGTTTTCTTCCTCTTCCAGACTGATCGCGGCCAGCGGCAAGGTCACCTCGACGATGGCACCGCCCTCTTCGCGATTGCGCGCTGCGATGGTGCCCCCCAGCTTGCGCGCGACATTTACAACCAGAAACAAACCCAGTCCGCGCCCCGGCCGGCCCTTGGTCGATTGATACGGTTTGCCGAGCTGCGGCAGCATCGCCGGCGGAAAACCGGGCCCGGCATCCGTGATGCGCAAGCACAGCGATTGACCTTCGCGCGCAACATCGAAACCGACCCAGCGCGGCGATGCCTCTGCCGCATTATCGAGCACATTGCAGATCATCTGCTTGAGCACCGAATCGAACACGACCGGCACATCCTGCTCGATGCGATTGATGTAATCGAACGCTGCAACGGAACGATTCTCGCGCCACTCGGCAACCAGTTCATCGAGAAAAGTCCGCAAGGTAGTCTTGACCGACGATTCACCACGCGCTTCACCGGCCGACAACAGAATGCTGCTGACAATGCTCTTGCAACGCTGAATCTGCGCTTCCATCTCGGCAATCTCGGCCTGCACTTCGCTGCTCTGGAACTCGGGCATGCGCCGCCAATCCCCCAGAATCACGGACAGCGTGGACAGCGGCGTACCAAGTTCATGTGCCGCACCGGAGGCAAGCAAGCCCATGCGCACGATGTGTTCTTCCTCGACCGCACGATTGCGCAAGGCCGCCAGTTCGGCATCGCCCATGCGCAGATTACCCATGATGCGAATAATGAAGAAAGCGAGCAGCGCCGCATTCAGCACGAAACAGATCAGGATGCCTTGCACATACAAACTGAAGAACAGCGATTCGTTTTCAGGGGGCAGGACCAATGGCCGCGAAAACACCGACAATCCGACCAGACAGGTGCTGGTGATACCGACAATCATCCAGGTTGACCAGGCTTCGAGCAGCAAGGCACTCAGGATGATCTGCAGCAGATAAAGGAAAACGAAGGGATTGCTGGTGCCGCCACTGAGGTACAACTGGGCGGTGAGAATCGTCACATCGACCAGCATCGCGAGGAACAATTCCTTGTTCGAAACGATCGGCCGCTCGTGCCAGCGCAGATGACTGGCCAGATTGAAGGCAATCAGGCAGACCAGTACTTCGAGCATTAGCCTGACCGGCAAATCGATACCGAACACCACGGTAACGACAAAGATGGTCGAAAGCTGGCCGATCACCGCAATCCAGCGCAACTGAATCAATTGCTGCATGTTGCGGTGGCCAGCGACATTGCCGCCCAGGTTCGGCACCCATCTTCTGCGTGCGCCCTGCTCGCTGCCTGCGGTTTCGCTCTTTGCCATGGCCGGTTCCGGTGACGTCGAATCAATCGATCTGGTCGCCGGTACCTCGTGCGCGCCGACGTTCGGTACGCAGAATCCACACCACAATGGCGACGACCATCAAGGCGAGAGCATACCAAGTTAGTGCATAGGCCAAATGATTATTGTGGAAGGCGATCACCGTTAATCCACCGACCGGCTGTTCATTCACTGTCAGCACCGGGTCAGGTGCCGTCGGGCTGGCATCGGCATCAATGAAATACGGCGCCACCGGCGTCAGTCCGCGCGAGGCAGCGATGGATTCGACATCACGCGAATGCCAGCGATCCGCCGCCGGATCGTTATGACGCAGAAAACCGCCGCCCGGCTCGCTGATGCGCAGCAAACCATTTACCGCCAATCGTTCACTGGCCGGCAACTTGCGTTTCTCTGCCAGCATCGCGCGCACCTGCGCCGCTGCCTGTGCGGTCACAAATCCACGGTTGATCAGAATCTTGTTGCCAG
>NZ_CAJYMD010000055.1 GCF_913776015.1 uncultured Oxalicibacterium sp.
GCGGCACGCCAATCGCCATCTTGGCGCCTTGCTTGCACTGGTTGCCGGTGCGGTCAACGCGGGCGGTTTTTTGGCTGTGCATCAATACACGTCGCACATGACGGGCTTTGTATCCGCCATCGCCGACAATCTTGTACTCGGCAATATCCTGTTGGTGCTGGGCGGCCTGGGCTCTATCCTCTCCTTCCTGTGCGGCGCAGCGACAACTGCCGTCATCGTCAACTGGAGCCGCCATCGTGGGCTGGGCAGCGTCTATGCGTTACCGTTGGTGATCGAGGCACTGCTGCTTCTACAATTCGGGTTGCTGGGTGCCAATCTCAATACCTTCATCGCCATCACACTACCGGCGACCGTGCTGCTGCTGTGCTTCATCATGGGATTGCAGAATGCGCTGGTCACCAAGATGTCGAGCGCCGAAATCCGTACAACACACGTTACCGGTGTCATTACCGATCTCGGCATCGAAATCGGCAAGATGATCTATTGGAATCGCAGCAACCACCGTCAGGCGGAAGGCTACGTACATGCTAACCCGGACAAGTTGCTGACGCTGGCGCTCCTCCTCAGCATGTTTTTCAGCGGTTGCCTGATCGGCGCAATCGGCTTCAAAACCTTCGGCTTTGCGACTGTGCTTCCCTTTTCTGCACTGCTGACGGGTATCGCGATCATGCCTCTGATTGATGATGTGTTGGCGTTGTGGCGACACCGTCCCCGCGCATGACATGGAGGCCATTAGCCCACCCTGATTTGCCCAGTTGTCGATCGACAGTTTTATCGGCCAGCGCCGGAGAAAATCCGCATTTCCCTCTGGCACGACGTTAGAATAATGTGAATGCCGGGCAAACGCCTGCCCCTACATCCCCTTCAACGCGCTACAGGCTTGAACACGTGGAAATATTCGTTTCCCCACAATCGACCGATGAGGAACGCTCGTTGACGAGTCCGTTCTGGTTTCGCACTGTATTGTGGCTGGCTACGCGTCTAGGCGTCAGCGATCCGGGGCAACTGCGTTGCTGGTTGAAAGCGCTGGTATTACGCCCCACCGACACCGCAGCAATACGGGTAGACCAGAAACAGATCGCACGCATTCCCATGCGCATTGCCGCCCATTTCGGCGTGCGCAATTACCGCTCTCCCGGCGAGTGGCTACGCTGCCTGCTGTTCGTACCAGCATCGCAACGTCTGGCCCACGAAAGCATTTTCCGACCGGGCCGGCTGGCAATGGAAACCACGGCTCGCTCCCTCGATTTAGGCAGTCGTGGCGCGCTGGCCATGTTCGGTTACGTCATTCTCTTCATCCAGAAAATTGGCGACTTCATGGCAGCGCGATTGCCCGATGTCGATTTCCTCAATCTCGAACAACGACTGGATCGCGTTGCAGACTCCCCCTTGTTTGCGCATCCTTTGATACGCGTTGCGGCCTTGCTGTTGTCGCTGGCCGTGTTCGGCATTGTGTGCACCACACCTTTTTCGTTGCAAGGCCAGGCTCTCTTCCTGCTCGCCTTGTGGACAGCGGCCATGTTCATTCGCCGCATTCCCGGCAACATGTCCAAACTGATTCTGATCGGCCTGTCGCTGTTTGCCTCGTTTCGTTATGCGTGGTGGCGCATTACATCAACGCTGAATCTCGATACGGGCTGGGAAATCTTTTTTTCCACACTGTTGCTGATGGCAGAGATCTATACCTGGCTCATTCTGCTGTTTGGCTATATTCAAACGGCATGGCCATTGAAACGGCCGTCGGTGGCGCTGCCAACAGATGTCTCGACTTATCCGACTGTCGATATCTATATCCCCACTTACAACGAACCGCTTGCGGTGGTCAAACCAACCGTGCTGGCGGCCAAGGGAATGGACTGGCCGCAAGACAAATTGCGCATCTTTCTGCTCGATGATGGACGTCGTCCGGCATTTCGCGCTTTTGCCGAAGAAGCTGGCGTGGAATACATCGTGCGCGACAACAATCGGCATGCCAAAGCCGGCAATCTGAACAATGCCCTCAAGATCACACATGGCGATTTCATTGCCATCTTCGATTGCGATCACTTGCCTACGCGCAGCTTTTTGCATGAATCCATCGGCTGGTTCGAGCGTGATCCACAGTGCGCGATGCTGCAGACACCACACCATTTCTTTTCGCCCGATCCGTTCGAACGCAATCTCTCGACTTTTCGTCGCGTTCCCAATGAAGGTGCGCTGTTCTATGGCCTGATTCAGGATGCCAACGATCTTTGGAACGCGACCTTCTTCTGCGGCTCCTGCGCGGTCATCCGACGCGCGCCGCTCGAAGAGATCGGCGGTATCGCAGTCGAAACCGTTACCGAAGATGCCCATACGGCGCTCAAGCTGCATCGACTCGGCTACACGACTGCCTACATCAACACCCCGCTGGCTGCCGGCTTGGCGACGGAAAGCCTGTCCAGCCATGTGGGGCAACGTATTCGCTGGGCACGCGGCATGGCGCAGATTTTCCGTATCGACAATCCCTTCCTGGGCAAGGGACTGAGCTTCTTCCAGCGCATCTGCTACGGCAATGCCATGCTGCATTTCTTCTACGGCATCCCGCGCCTGATCTTCCTGACAGCGCCGCTCGCCTATTTGTATTTCGAACTGCATCTGATCAATGCCGCTGCCGCCATGATCGCGCTATATGTGGCGCCACATCTCATCATGGCGAATCTGGCGAATGCCCACATCCAGGGCGCACATCGCCACACTTTCTGGGCCGAAGTGTATGAGACGGTGCTGGCCTGGTACATCGCGTTGCCAACCACCATTGCGATGTTCAATCCATCCGCCGGAACGTTCAACGTGACCGCCAAGGGCGGCCTCATCACACGCGAATATTTCGACTGGAGCATTTCGCGGCCTTACATCCTGCTGATCATTCTCAACTTCGGCGGGCTGATGGCAGGTATCGTGCGCATGTTTTATCTCAATACAGGCGAAGTCGGTACGGTGCTGCTCAACATGGTCTGGACCTTGTACAACTTCCTGATGCTGGGTGTGGCAGTCGGTGTGGCAACCGAAACGCGTCAGGTGCGTACCGCACATCGCGTCACGTCCCGCTTGCCGGCAACATTGCGCTTGCAGGATGGCAGCCTCATCTCAACCTTCACGCAGGATTACTCTCTCACCGGCCTGGGTCTCGAACTGCCGGGCGATCCTCTGCTAGAGGTAGGCGATCACGTTGCCATATCCTTGTGGGACAAGAACATCGAGCATGTTTTCCCGGCGCACGTGATTGTGCGCAAGGCCGGCAGTGTCGGCCTGCAATTTGATCCCCTGACCAACGAGCAGGAAGCCAAACTAGTGCAATGTACCTTTGCTCGGGCCGATGCCTGGGTCGGCTGGAAGAACGATCAAGATGCCGATCGTCCGATGCAAGGCTTGCATGAAATTTTCACGCTGGGCGTGGTGGGCTATCGCAAGTTGCTGCACATTCTGTCCGAGGGATTCAAATCAAGACAATCCGAACTGTTTGCCCTGCTGGGCAAGCGGTTCGGCAGATAATCATCAGAAAGCGCCTGCATGCAATATTGGAGCCTCTATTTTTTCGCCAAGTTCGGCCTCTTTCTGGCGGACTCGATCCGTTTCAGTTGGCCACTGAATCTCTTGCTCGCCATTTTTGTCAGCTTGCGTTTTAAGGAGCGCAAATGGCGCATCGCCAAACATCTGATCGCCATTCCGCTAGCGCTCGCCCTGCTTTATCGTGAATCCAATCTGCCGCCGATCGGCCGTGCGCTTGCAGCGGCCAAGGATGTTGCCGGATTCAGCCCTGCCTATCTGATGGAGTTGATCGGTCGCTTCGTCCATCTGTCCGATATTCTGATCGTCGTCGCGATGCTGATCATGTATCGCCTACTATCGAGCCGCGTACGTTTCACGAGTTTTGCGTTTGCCGCCATCCTGTTGGTACCGCTGATTTCGCACTTCCAGAAACAGGACGATGACAAGGCACAATATCTGGCAGTCAAGGCCAATGAAGCCGTTGCCAATCGCCAAGACCCGGCTTCGCTGCTGGATGCGTTCTATACCGAAGAACGCGCACGTGCACCGATCAAGCTTCCGTCCGCTTCTGGGCAAACACTTCCCTTCGATGTCGTGCTGCTGCATATTTGTTCACTCTCGTGGGACGATCTGGCGTTCGTTGGAGAGGCCGACCCAAGCGTTCTGAAACGCTTCGACGTGATCTTCCGCAACTTCAACTCGGCGGCCAGTTACAGCGGTCCAGCAGCGTTGCGTCTGCTACGTGGCACCTGCGGTCAGTCACCACACGCATCGCTTTACGCAGCCGATCCGGATGAATGCTCTTTGTTCAAGAATTTCACGGCAGCCGGCTACGATGTGCAGGCTGTACTCAATCATGATGGCGTCTTTGGCCGTTTCGCCGATGACATTCAAGCGTATTCCGGCTTGCCAGTAACCGTCGCGGAAGGCAAATGGGGAGAAATTGCCATGCGCAGTTTCGATGGCCGTCCTATCTATGGTGATCTCTCGGTTCTCTCCAAATGGTGGGAGCAGCATCGCGGCCCAACTTCGGTAGCCGCGTCGGCTAAACCGACCGCGCTCTACTACAACACCATCACCCTGCACGATGGCAACATCATCGCCGGCGTGCAAGGTAGCAGCATGCAAACTTACAAACGCCGTCTGGACAAGATGCTGGCCGACTTCGACCGTTTCATCGCCCAACTGGAAGCGGCAGGTCGACCGGTCGTCGTCATCATGGTGCCGGAGCATGGTGCCGCATTGCGCGGCGACAAGATGCAGATCGCGGGCATGCGTGAAATCCCCAATCCCAAGGTCACACTGGTGCCAGCGGCAGTCAAAGTCATCGGCATGAAAAAGAATACGGAATCGGCACCGCCGATCTTCGTCGATCGCCCAACCAGCTACACCGCCGTCTTCACACTGCTCGCCAACATCATGAACCGTGAAGCGGCAAGTCTGGATACCTTGCAGTTGTCCGACATCGCGCGCGGACTACCGACCACGCGTTTCGTCAGCGAAAATGAAAAGATCGTCGTCATGCAAGGCGAAAACGACTTCTTCATGCGTTCGCCCGAAGGAACCTGGATCAAATACGCGAACTGAGCATCTGCGCCGGATCATGAGCCAGTGCGGTCAGAGCAAGAACGCCGTTACGAGTTGCTCCGTAACGGCGTTCTTGTTTTAAGCCAACAGGTTTGCTGTGGCAATACCACTCAGCTTGTCTGGCTTAAGCGAAAAACATGCGTATTGTTGGTCCGCTCATTCCGTGCAATTGCGTAGCAACCATCAATATCGCGAATACGGCGTCACCGTATCCGGCCACAAACTCACCTGGCCTGTCTGCGGCTTGAAGTGGTAACGCAGATAAAGAAGAAGCGAACTCGGCGTGTAATAGGCCGAACGATCAACATCCACTCGACCGCCCATGGTCAGGTGGGGCGTCAAGCGGTACTCGCTGACGGCACGGAACGAATAACCGAACCCGCCACCATTGCCTCCCGGATGAATCGCACTACCGTAGTAGGCAGGAAACAAGGCACTGTTTTGTGCAGCCTGTTGCAAGTCGGGATCGTTTGGATACAGGAGCGCATCGTCTTCTTTTGTATGCGAGTACGAAACACTGGCACGCACCATGTACGAAAGACGCTCTTCCCGCCCATTGATCTGCAACGGCACCGATACCGAGGTGCTTTCCTGCGGACTGTAATAACCGCCATGCCCAAAGGTATAGAAAGACTGATTATTGTCATACTGCAGATAGGACAGCGTGACGCCACTATTGACGATCAGATCCTTGTTGCGATACAGATCACGATCAAAACCGGTGCGCACACTCAATCGGTCGTTATCCTTGGTATTGCGACCACGCAATTGACCGTAGGAAGCACTGGCGAATACGTAATGATCGGCAATACGCGTCGACAAGCTGGCCGTTACAGCCGTATCCGTCACGCCACCCCAGGTCTTCCCTGTCACCGGATCGACCGCCCCGGCATAGGACAAGAGACTCGATACTTGCGGACGACGCGAAACGCCAATCGTGTAATCCACGCCCTCGACCGACCAGCGACGCTGCACGCCACCCACAACATTGGACACAGGGAAGCCCATGCCGATTACACCAATGTCATAGCGCCATTCGTCCCCCTGGTAGCCAACACCAACCGATGTGCCCGATGCCCGCTGGCGTACCGATGCCGGCAAGTCGGTTTGTGTCAGATCGACCGTACCGAACAGTGATGCATCATAAAAATTGGCCGGCAAGCTACCCGCATTGATATCCACCTGATCGACATGCAGGAAGGCATGTCCGTCATACCCCACCGGCATCCACGCCACCATCGGAATCTCCCGTCCGCGGAAGGTCGATGTACCATCCGACGACGATTTGGTCAGCAGGTCGAGCCCGACTTCGATACGCGGCTGGCGACGTGCCTCGATTTCCAGAATTTCTGCCCGCGCCTGATCGCGTACCGGATTGCCACTAGAGCGCAACACCGGCAAATCGCTTGTCGTGCCAGCTTCACCCAACGAGCTTGCCATCTTGAGCCAAGGACGATCCTGCCCGGAACTGACCGCTTCGGAATGACGTGGCGCTTCAGCAGGTAACAAATTCAGCAAGGGACCAGACGCGGCTTTTTCTGCCGGCTTTTTCTCTTCCAGGGTTTTAACCGCCAGGTTCTCGCTGACTTTCAGATACTGAATTGCCTCGGCATAGTTGCGTGCACCCCGTGCAGCGCGTCCCTGCAGGAAGCGCACTTCAGGTTGATCAGGAAAGCGTTCAGCAAGATCGGCCAGCATCCGGTTAGCCGTCGCGTAATCATCGATGCGAATCAGCAAGCGTGCAACCTCGAGTCTGGATGAAAAGTCATCCGCACGCGTCATGGACAACACTTCTGCCGCTTCCTGACGCGCCAGACGCATTTCACGTGCATCGTAATAAGCGATCGTCAAATCACTGCGCACTTCGGTATCGTTGGGATGACGCGCCTTGAGTTCCTTGAGCAAGATAATCGCCTGATCCGGTTTGCGCACAATCAGCCATTGCCGCGCCAGGGTACGCAAGGAACTGTCGTTTTGTTCCCCCTCAGCACGCTGTGCCACGCGGCGGCGCGCATCGCCGATCATGCCGGCATCCGTCATGCGCACCAGATCACGATCCTGTAAGGCATTGCGAATTTCACGCAAGCGCAAGACATTTGGCGCCAGTGGATCCGCTTTCGATTGCTGCGCTACCACATCGTCCAGTTGCGGCATGAAAGCCTGCAACTCTTCATCCTTGCCAGCCCGATTGAGCAAGGAGGCGTAATACAACTGATTCTCCACCGGGCTGGACGGCTTCAGGCGACTCTTCATGAGTGCCAATCCGCGCTCCGGCTGATCGAAGGAAAACCAGGCTTCTGCTACCTGTTCGATGGCGGTCATGCCTGGCTGATTGGTCGCAATGCGTTCAGCTTGCGCCATGATTTCGCGTGCTTCTTCCGGAAGATCGCGGCCCAATGCCAATCTTGCATCTTCGACTGCCAGATTCAATCCGGCACGTACTTCTGTGTCCTTCATGCCTTGCGTCCGGTCTTTTTCGACAATCGTCGCCAACTCCTGCAAGGCCGCCTTATTGTCGCCCTGACTGATCAGATTGAGCGCGTTGGCATAACGCATACCCGGATCCTTGGGAGCGAGCTGTACGCCCTCTTCCATGACGCGCCGCGCCAAGGCTGGCAGATTCAGGCTGTCATACACTTTTGCCAGAGTGAAACGATGCCAGGGATCGGCGGGTTGCAACACGATTGCCGCTTCCAGCGACTGAATCGCATGGCTGGGACGCCCTGCAGCCAGATAGGTATCAGCCTCTTCTCTCAGCAAATCGGCTCTTACACCGGCATATTTATTTTCTTGTTTGGGAAAGCGCTGCGCAAAAGCATCAAGCAAGGCATGGGCCTCTTCGCGATGGTCACTGCGTGCCAGCAAGCTGACGAGACCACGCATGGCGCGACCGTTATCCGGTTCGCGTTTCAAGGCATCGCGGAACAGCGATTCTGCTTCTTTATTATCACCATCGGCCAGTCGAATATTGGCCAGCAATGCCAAAGCATCGACATCGTTGGGACGCAAACTCAGCGCATTGCGCACCATCGCTTCGGCTTCCAGCAAGCGCTGCTGCTCAAGCAACTGGTCGGCGGCACGCATGTTTTGCGCGAAGCGCGTGGTGACGATCATCTCGCGCCATTCGCGGCTGCCACCAGGCGTCGCACGGTTGGCACGCACGAACCATTCGTCGGCAGCGGCATGATCGCCACGCTTGAAACGGATCATGCCCAAGCCACCCAATATCTGCGGGTCATCGGCACGAACACGCAACAGCCGTTGCAATTGTGCCTCCGCCGCATCCAGATCGCCCTTGTTCAGTGCTTCAAGCGCACGTCCACGTGCCACGATATTGGGGTCGGTAGAGGCCAGATCGCTAACGACGGCCGAGCCGCCCGCGGCGGCAACGCGATGTTCTTCCTCGGCATTGCGCTGCACGGATGCAATTTGCGTCACCATGGCCTGATCGTCCGGGAAGACGCTCAGATAACGGCGAATCGCAGCGACCGTTCGCGCATCATTCGGCAAACGATAAAGATTAAGCCGCCAGGCTTCCTGCAATCGCCGCGTATTGATGCTAGGCGCGCGCGCCAGTTCTTCGTATCCCTTAATCGCGGCGTGACGATTATCGTAGTTGTTGGCCAGGATATTGAGTTGGCCGAGTCGATAGCGGACATCTCCAGTTTCGCGATACAACTGCCCGAGCGCGTTTGCCGCTTGCGCTGCATTGCGCGGCGCACTGCCGATGATGCTGTAATACTCAAGCGCGGCCTCACCATGCGGCGGGCCATTCGGATAGAGTTGCTTGAGCAACTGTCCGGCTTCATCGATCTGACCTGCCCGGGCCAACAAACGCATGCGAGCGACCGTATCCTTGTCATACGTCGCCAAGCGATAACTGTTGCGCAAATCGGCAAGGAATGGACTGTTGGGTGCAACTTTTTCCAGTTGTTGCAGATAGCCCAGTGCTTCGGCATTACGACCACTACGCAAAGCGATCTCGCCCAGCATCGACAACACTTGGGGTGCATCCGGTTTGATCAACAGTGCCTTTTGCAAAAAATCACGTGCGAGATCGGGCCGGTCCTTGCCGTCCCAGAGCGTGGCGGCTTGCAGCAAGGCTTTGATATTTTCATCCTGCGACGATGTCGCAGCCAAGACAGGCTCAGCAATCGTTCCGGACAGTACCATCGCCAGAAACAAAGAACGCAGTTTCATCGGCAAGTCTCCCACTGCGGCAGCAAGCGGCCATTGCGAGCGAACGCGTAACGTTGCTCCATCCAGCCAGCAGCAAACAATCCAAGCACCTGACCGTAATAGGCATCATCGGCAATCGGCGTCACTGCCAGACGTTGCTTTTGTTGTGCCAAGGCTTGCGTACGGCCCGCCGCCACAAGAAAAGGCAACATGGCCGCCGAAAACCCGGGCGGCCCGGCACGCTTGAATGTGCCGTTGCGAATATCAACCGATTCGGGTGGATACCCTTGTTGTTCGACGAGGTTGGCCATCGGTGCAAACCGCGCCAACAAGGCAGCACGATCATCGCACTCGGGGTGCAACATGCCTGCCCACAAATAAACGCGAATGGCATTGTAGGCGCCCTCGCCTTTTTCATCGCCGATCTCGTCGATGCGGAAGCCCTTGTCCTTCTCGTAAATAATCCAGTCGGGAGAAAAACCTTTAGCGGCCGATTCCAAAATGACGCGCCGCGAAGAAGCCAGCAGTTTGTTCCAGCGCGGATCATGACCAACCTGCACAAACCATTGCATGATTTGCAGCGGCATATAGCTGGGATTCAGCCGCCAACTGGTCGAAGTCGGTAAGAAACCAAGCGGGCCCGGCAATAGCGTCAGGCCCAGTCCGGGAATGTCGGACGTTTCTTCACGCAGAATGCGGCTCGCAAGCAATGACGACAACGCGACGTAACGCCGGTTGTTCCATAGTCGCCCCGCTTCACCCAACGCGTAGGCAATCCACAAATCCGAATCCGACGCTGCATTGCGATCGATTACCCCCCAGCTGCCATCCTTGTTGCGCCCCCACAGCCAGGCAGGCAAGCGTGCCGTCAAATCGCCATCGGCCAGATTGTTTTCGGTCCAAGCAAGCACACGATCGAAAGTCTGACGATCATTGGCGAGCAGTGCAAAGAACAAGGCATAGGATTGCCCTTCGGATGTCGTTCCCTTGCTTTCAAGGCTGGCATCGACGACACGGCCATCAGGGCCCAGAAAATTCTTCTTGAAGTTTTCCCAAGCTGTCCAACGACGCGTGCAGGATGCCCCGGACGCGGCAAGTGACGGCATAGAAGACATCCCGCCTGCCATTGCAACCATACCGGCAAGATGCCGCAACGAACGACGGCGCGAGGTGGAAAGGCGCATGTCCTTCACCATCAGTGCGCATCGTCCCGCTTCAGACGGCGTGCCGCCAATTTGCGCAAGGCGCGGAAGGCAAACAGGGCAATCAGAATAGAGACGATAATGCCGAACATGGCAACCAGGATGGGATGCTTGTTGAAGTAAAACCAGATCCAGCGATACCAAGGCAGATGTCCGATGTAATAGACATCATTCGATGTACGAAACGCCTGCACCTGTGCACCACCAATCAAGGTCAGATCGCCGCGCACGCTACGCGCCTTGCCCGGATCCTGGATCGCGTTCAAGGTATCCGGCAGCAAATCGGCATTGGTCGCCGTCAACGCCACCACGCTGCGGCCTTTTGTCAAAGGCGATTCGAAACCTAGGATGGCGGCCAGCGGACCATCACCGCTCCAGGTGGAATTGGCACCCTGAATCGGTTTGGGCGAACGATCGATTCCGAACCAATCGTAGAACGCATTGACGGCACCACTGAGTGGACCAAAGCTGCGCTCGGCCGCACCGATCATCGCCGGCATGGATTTGCCCCATTGGTCGAGAATGCCCTTGGCACCGCTGTCCGAAATCAGCAGCACGTCCGTATCACCCACCTTTTCCAGATCACGCGCGGCAAGCAACTTGTAATACGTCGCCGGCGCGCCAGTCGACGCGCCCATCTTGCCCATCACGCCCAGGAAGGTGGCAATTTCCGCAACCTTGGGTTGATCTGGAATGACGACCGTGGTTTCTGCCAGATCGGCAAACTTGGTGAAGGGGAAGCCGTTATTGGCGAAGAAAGACAAATTCGGCATGGCGGCATAATGATCGAACTTCGACAGATCCAGTGTCGAGTCAGGATCGATTTCGGCACGGCTTTCGCTCAGATTCGTCGCCCGGCAATGTCCTGCATCGGCGGGTGGAATATCGAAGCGGAACACCAGACGATTGTTGCTGCCGACAAGGAATGCAGGAATGTTGAGCTTGCTCTGCGTGGCCGACATATCTTCACCAAGAAGCGGCAATTGCAGGCGACTCGCACCGTCACGACGGCTGTTGGTCAGCGGAACCGTATCGACATATTCGTCATTGATTTCAATGTTGAGGCGCGCGTTATCGCCATCCATCACAGGCGTATGACGATATTTAAGATTGAGCAACACGCCCTTGGTATCCCAACCGAACAGATCGGATGGCATGCGCGCATTCAGCGCAATCCCTCCCAGTACGATGCCACGTGTCTGCAAATCGAGCGGATTCTGCACCAGTTCACCGAAGCGCACAGGACGTCCGACCGGAATCCAGCGGGGCACGTCATATGCAGCCTTGCGCGTCGGATATTTGACATCCTTGATAGTGATACTGGTGCCGCTCATGGCTGCTTCACCGAACGTGAGGGCATCGGCAGCCAGTTGCAGATCGGCCGCATTGCGCCCGAGAATCAACAAGAGTTTTTGCGAAGGTTCGGTTGGATGCGCGATCATCGAAATGGTCGGCGCATTGACCTTCGGAACATTGGCTAAATAAGACGGTCGCTGATCGTTGGTCAGAAAGACGATGGCGTGCCGACTGGGCAAGCCGTTGAGATAGGTGGGAAAACGCGCGTGACGATAATCCGCATGGTTACCGAACCAGGAAGCCACGACACCGGCAGCACGCAGCGTGGCGATATCGGGCTGGCCGGCAAACACGAATGGCAAATTGAGTCGACTGTTGTCGCGCACATCGAAGAACGGTGCCGGAAAGATGGACAGATCGTTATTCAGCACCACAGGCCGGTAATCCATTTCCAGCGTGCTCTGATTACTAATACTGGCCCACAGACTCGAATGGAATGGTACTTCACATTCCATCGTGTAATGACCGATCAACTGAAACCGCAGCTTGTTGTAATCGCTCATGAAGCGCGGATCCAGTTCCAGCGTCAGGCGTTGTGGTGCGAGTACGGTTTCGCGCGTGACGGGAATCACCTGCACGACTTCATCGTTGATGAAGACCTTCAAATGCGAGATGCCGGGCAAAAGTGCCGGCGACAAGGTGTAATTGAGATTCAGTCGCGCCCGGCTGACAATCTCGTCGAGCCGCACACTGAAACCGATTTCGGCAGAACCATCGATTCCGCGCAGGTCAATCGGTCGTGCTATCCCCAGACGTTCAAACGTGATGACGGCCTTGCGTGCTGCGCCATTTGCCAACGGCAACGATTGCGCATCCGTCGTATCTGTGACAACGGATGCTGGTTGCGACCATGCTGGCAGAGCGGTCACGCCGAGCAAAAGCAGGCACAGAAAACGGTTTCTAAAGGATGAGGCGCTTCTTGAAATCGATGGCATAGGATGAATGGATGAGCGATCGTTGGACAACAGGGTCGTTTTCCGTTTACATCACCATTGCTTTCCTTCTGACAAGCCATGTAACCATGTATTTCAGAAAGATTTTGCGGCAATGTTTCCCTTCGAAAAGGAGTTATTGCCTTGATTGTATGCAGAGAAACTACTTTTGATCACTAAAAAATTTAACGTTTTTTTGAACATGATGACCTGCGTGAAATGCCAGTAGTCGATCCAAAATAATCATCCGGATCGCAAAGCGCGGTTTCATGCGGGTTGCAGCCGGCTATCGATTTCGACAACCGGCTGCATCAATGAAAAAAGATCGGGATCAGATCGTACGCGAATACCGTTGTATGGATACGGCAGGAACAGGAAGTGTCTCGGTGGTCTTGCGAGGAAGACGTAAATAGCGGTCGAAGACCATGCAGATATTACGAATCAATAGACGGCCCTTGGGCGTTACCGTGATCCATTCCTGATCCAGCGTCAGCAAGCCATCGCGTTCCAGTTGCTGCAGTTCGACGAATTCAAGGGCGAAGTAGGAAGCGAATGTAATCGGATAAGCCTGCTCAATGGCCGACATCGACAGTTCGAAATTACACATCAGCATCTGGATCACGCTACGTCGCAACAGATCGTCCGTACCGAGTTGCAAGCCACGCACGATCGGCAATTCCCCCTGCTCGATGCGTTCGTAATACTCGTCCAACGTTTTCGCATTCTGGCTGTAGGTCGCACCCACGGCACCAATGGCAGAAACGCCACAGGCGATCAGGTCCGATTCTGCATGCGTCGAATACCCCTGAAAATTGCGATGCAGCCGGCCGTGTCGTTGCGCGACAGACAAGGCATCGTCAGGCCGGGCAAAATGGTCCATGCCGATATAGACATAACCAGCCTGTGTCAGTCGTTCTATGCACAACGCCAGCATCGCCAGTTTGGTATCGCCGGCAGGCAGATCATGATCTGCAATACGGCGCTGCGGCTTGAACAGATGGGGTAGATGCGCGTAGTTGTAGACCGCTATGCGGTCCGGCCCGGCGTCGATCACCTTGTCAAGCGTGCGCGCGATGGTTTCCAGTGTCTGCCTTGGCAAACCGTAAATCAGATCGATGCTGATCGAACGGAAACCGGCCTGACGAGCGGCATCGATAACATCCAGAGTTTCCGCCTCGGGTTGGATCCGATTGACAGCTTCCTGTACTGCCGGCTCGAAATCCTGCACACCAAGGCTGATGCGATTGAATCCCTGGCGACGCAGCGTGGCGATACGCTCCCGGCTGACAGTACGCGGATCGACCTCGATCGAATATTCGCCTTCCGTATCAGGGGCGAAGCTGAACCAGCGATGCAGATGCTGCATCAGCTCATCCATCTGCGCATCGCTGAGATAAGTCGGCGTACCACCGCCGAAATGCAATTGCTCGACGGTATTGACACCGGCCAGCAAGCGGCCATGCATGTCGATTTCACGCTTCAGGTAATGCAGATAGGTCGCTGCCTTGCTGCGGTCGCGCGTAACTACCTTGTTGCAACCACAGTAGTAACAAATGGATTGGCAGAACGGCACGTGAATGTAGAGCGACAAGGGACGCAAGGTGCCACGCACAATCGCACCGGTCACGGTTTGCAGATAATCGCGGTAAGCAAATTCCGGCGTAAAGCGATCCGCTGTCGGGTAGGACGTGTAGCGAGGCCCGGCGCGGTCCAGCCGCTTGATCAGAGCCGTGTCGAATTCGACCTTCATTCCGCCCGTTGTTTCATTGAAATCCGTCATGCGCATCACTCCGTACCGTGGCACGGCATTCCCGGCCACCACTATGCGCACAGTGTAGAGATCAGCCTTTACCGGCCATTGATTTACATCAAAAAGGCCTGAACGCCCGCGCCATGTCACTTTTGATATAGGTCAACCGGTGAATGATGTGGGGATTCGATAATCGCGAATGTGCGGATAGTCCGTCCGCCTTTTTGAAGATACGCATGGCAATCGAACTTTTCAACGACGGCAAACACATCTGCCTGATGTTTTCCGATCTGGCAGACGAAGAAGGCGAATCGGTACAGTCCAATCAGTTCCTGATCGTTGAAAACGGCAATGGCATCCTGCTCGATCCCGGCGGCGTACTGACCTACAACGAACTGTACGTCGGCATGAGTCGCTACTTTCCACCGAAGCAATTGCAGTACGTCTTTGCCTCACACGCTGATCCCGACATCATCGCGTCGCTTCCTCGCTGGCTCAGCAATTCACAAACGCGTTTGCTGATTTCACGCGTCTGGTCGCGCTTCGTACCGCATTTCTGCCCGCAAGGAAAAACCGGCCAGCGCATCATCGATATTCCCGACGAAGGAACGCTCCTGCCGTTCGGTGACACCACATTCCAGATTCTGCCTGCGCATTTTCTGCACGCCGAAGGCAACCTGCAGTTTTACGATCCGACCAGCCGCATTCTGTTCTCGGGCGATATGGGTGCCTCCATGGTGCCGCCAGCCCAGGCGATCAGCGTGGTAACGAATTTCAATGCCCATGTCCGCTTCATGCAAGGTTTTCATGCGCATTACATGGTTGCCAACAAGGTGTGCCGTTATTGGGCGGCCATGGTGCGTGAACTCGATCCCGAATGGATCGTGCCGCAACATGGCGCGCCGATGAAAGGCCGTGAAGTCATTGCGCAATTTCTGCATTGGATTGAAAGCCTCGATTGCGGCATCGACCTGATGTCGCGTGGCATGTACGTACCCCCCGTCAGTATCAACATCCATCTCTGAACGCATCTCAGGTACAAGGCACAGTTTCGCGGTGGGCATTACAATGCCATGCATCAACGCATTTCGGAGTTCGCTTGGAGTCCATCATCCAGGTCAGAAAACTGACCAAGCAATATGCGTCCGGCTATCAGGCGCTCAAAGGCATCGACCTCGACATTCGGCGCGGCGAAATCTTCGCCCTGCTCGGCCCTAACGGCGCAGGCAAGTCCACACTGATCAACATCATTTGCGGCATCGTCAATCCGAGTAGCGGTCAAGTGCTGGCCGACGGTCACGACATCCTGGATGATTACCGCGCCGCACGTAGCAAGATCGGACTCGTGCCACAGGAACTGTCCACCGATGCCTTCGAAACCGTCTGGGCTACCGTCAACTTCAGTCGCGGCATTTTCGGCAAACCGAAGGACCATGCACACATCGAAAAGGTGCTGCGTTCGCTCTCCTTATGGGACAAACGCGACAGCAAGATTTTTGCCCTGTCCGGCGGCATGAAGCGCCGTGTAATGATTGCCAAGGCGCTATCGCACGAGCCGCAAATCCTGTTTCTCGACGAGCCGACGGCCGGTGTCGATGTCGAATTGCGACGCGACATGTGGGAAATGGTGCGCGGCCTGCGTGCCAATGGCGTCACCATCATCCTGACAACGCACTATATCGAGGAAGCAGAAGAGATGGCCGATCGCATCGGCGTGATTCGCAAGGGTGAAATCATTCTAGTGGAGGAAAAGCATGCATTGATGGCGCAGTTGGGCAAGAAACAGTTGCGCCTGCAATTGCAGCAAGCGCTGACCGTCATCCCTGCGGCATTGAGCGCGTTGCCGCTGGAACTGGCTGACAATGGCAATGAGCTCGTCTACACCTACGATACCCAGCGTGAACAGACCGGCATTGCCGAACTGCTGCGTCGACTGGATGAACACGGCATTGCCTTCAAGGATTTGCAATCGAGCCAGAGTTCGCTGGAAGAAATCTTCGTCAATCTGGTCCATTCGTAAGAAATTTAGGCACGAGTCTCCATGAATCTTTACGCCGTACGAGCCATCTACCATTTCGAAATGTCGCGTGCCTGGCGCACGCTGATGCAAAGCATCGCCTCGCCCGTCATCTCGACTTCGCTTTACTTCATCGTCTTCGGCGCGGCAATCGGCTCGCGCATGGCGGAGATCGATGGCGTCAGCTACGGCGCCTTCATCGTGCCGGGACTCATCATGATGACGCTGATGACGCAAAGCATTTCCAACGCATCGTTCGGCATCTTCATGCCCAAGTATGCAGGCACGATCTACGAAGTGCTGTCGGCGCCGATTTCGTATTTTGAAATCGTGCTCGGCTATGTCGGTGCAGCGGCCAGCAAATCCGTGATTCTCGGCCTGCTCATCCTCATTACGTCCGAATTCTTTGTCGACTTTCATATCCAGCATCCATTCTGGATGCTGTTCTTCCTGCTCCTGACGGCCGTCACCTTCAGCCTGTTCGGCTTCATCATCGGTATCTGGGCGACGGGATTCGAGAAACTGCAGATCATCCCCCTTCTGATCGTCACGCCGCTGGCTTTCCTCGGTGGCAGCTTTTACTCGATTAGCATGCTGCCCGATATCTGGCAAAAGATCGCGCTGATCAATCCGGTGGTTTATCTGATCAGCGGTTTTCGCTGGAGCTTCTTCGGTGTTGCCGATGTGCATGTAGGCATCAGTATCGGCATGACGCTGTTTTTCCTGGCCGTCTGCATGGTGCTGGTGGGATGGATTTTCCGTACGGGTTACAGGCTGAAGAACTGATGTCTGTGCAGAGGTAGACTTGTAATTGCAGCTTTATTGACGTTGCGCAAATTTTGCATCAAGCTGTTCGCGCATGATGATGACGTTGCCACCAACGTCCATCGCTCTCATCTCCACTTTCAGGGAACACACAATGAAAAAGAATCTGCTGTTTGTGCTGGCACTGCTGCCTTTCGCCGCTTCGGCGCAAAAAATTGATCCTTGCGTGACCAAGGGCAATGCACAGGAAATGAGCACCTGCGCCAAGGATGAATATACGAAGTCTGAAAAGGAACTGAAAAGGACTTATAACGCTCTGCTCAAGCAGATTCCCGACAAGGATGAAGACGGCATTCCATACAAGGCCGTCAAGAAGCAGCTTGAAAAAGCTGAAAAGGCATGGGCAGTATTCGTGGAAGAAGACTGCAAATCCATCAGCATCTACAACCGCGGCAGTGCGCTCAAGGATATCGAGTACTACAACTGCATGCGAAGCCACACCGAACAACGCACCGGCGACCTGAGCCGCTTCGTGCGCAAGCCCAAGTCCTGATTTTTCTCATGGAGCGGCCGTCAGCGCCGCTCCAATCCATGGCGCATGCTGCCATACGGATCGTCAATCACGTAACGCCACGAACCGTCCTCCTGCTTGCGCAATACCTCCAGCGTATCCACGCTTGCCTGCTTTTCCTCACCGCTCTCTGTTTTCCAGCTTAAGGTCGCCTTCATGCGATTGGTCGCCAGTTGACCATCGGCACTGATGGTTGCGGTAATGAACTCGATAGCGAAAGCAGGCTTCAACGCAATCAGCGCGAGATTATTGTCGCGAATGGCGGCCTCGCCTTGCAGCGCACGACCAGACTTGCTGAAGAGGATTGCCTCCTCTTCGTATAACGCGATGATAGTATCGATATCGCCCGTTTCGATCGCATGCACGAGAATGCGGCTACTGTCTTCGGGCATCATGGCAAGGGACGAGGAAGGAATCGGGACGACGGGCATGCAAGGCTCCTGGAGGCTGATGAAAAACAATGCGCTGGCATCAAAGAATGTCGCACGCATCACGATGCAGATTAACCTATGAACCCGCCCTTACCAAAGCGTTCCACGCAGGCACAACGTTTGACCATCGAGCACGATGGCAGCCTGCTGGGCTTTGTCGATTATTACGCGCTTGGCGGTGCCATCGTGATTACCCATACGGAAACCAATCCTGCGCTGACCGGCAAAGGGCATGGCAGCCAATTGGCGGAACAGGCGATTGCCCATTTCCGTACACAGCCTCAACCGCTGGTACCGATTTGCAGTTTCTTTGCGCATTACCTGCGTACACATCCCAAGCATCACGACATGATGACAGCGAACGTCAGACAACTGTTTGCGATGGAAATGCAAGACTAGCTCGATTCAGGCTCTTGCCTATCGCTGTATGTACCGCGATCAACGTGATCGACAACATCCCAACAAAAAGCCCTTCAAGACAAATTGCGATGAAGGGCTTTTACATGGCATTTCAGGCGGTCAGACTTGGGTAATCGGTATAGCCTTCTGCGGCACCACCATAGAATTTTTCGGGTCGTGGCGGATTGAGTTCCGCATCGACCGCCAGCCGTGCCGGCAGATCGGGATTGGCGATAAACAATCTGCCAAAAGCGACCGCATCGGCCTCCCCCGCCGCCAATACCTGCTCGGCCTGTTCCGGCGTAAAGGTATCGTTGGCGACATAGACACCGCCAAACTGCTTGCGCAATTGCAGGCCAAGACGGTCTGGCGTGTATTGCTCACGAATGCAGACAAAGGCAATGCCGCGCTTATCCAGTTCGCGCATGACATAACCAAAGGTGGCCAGTGGATCGCTGTCGCTGATCGAATGCGATGTGCCACGCGGCGACAGATGCACGCCGACCCGATCCGCACCCCACACTTCGATACAGGCATCGGTAACCTCCAGAAGCAGACGCGCACGATGTTCGACCGGTCCGCCATAGGCATCAGTCCGTTTGTTGGTGCTGCCCTGCAAGAACTGATCGAGCAGATAGCCATTCGCGCCATGCACTTCCACACCGTCAAAACCGGCGCGCTTGGCGTTTTCCGCGCCCTGCCGATACGCAGCGACAACACCGGGAATCTCTTCAAGCGCAAGAGCTCGCGGCACTTCGAATGATTTGTGCGGGCGCACCAGGCTGACATGCCCTTCGGCAGCGATTGCGCTGGGTGCAACCGGCAACTCTCCGTTCAGATAGATGGGGTCGGAAATCCGCCCCACGTGCCAGAGCTGCAGCACGATGCGGCCACCCGCCTGATGTACCGCATCGGTCACCAGCTTCCATCCGGCGACCTGCTCTTCCGACCAGATGCCGGGCGAATCCGGATAACCGACACCCTGCGGCGTGACCGATGTTGCTTCACTCAGGATCAGACCGGCCGACGCACGCTGCGCATAGTATTCGGCCATCAATGCATTTGGCACACGGCCCGGACTGGAGCGCAGTCGGGTCAATGGCGCCATGAAAACGCGGTTGGGCAATGACAGATCGCCGACCTTGATCGGCTCGAAAAGCAAACGGCTCATGATGTTCCTTTCATCGATAAGAGAACAAACGTTGATTCAGCAGGTTTCATTCAGCAACAAGCGGCGGCGGCCGGCGGCACCGGATCAGCCTTCGGTGCCAAGCGCATGGAAATCCGGGTAACAATCATCGCGGCGACGGCCAATATTGCCGCCACCAGCGGGACGGCCTGCAAACCGAAACCGGTATCGATTGCCATGCCGCCGGCCCATGCACCGAGTGCATTGCCGACATTGAAGGCACCGATATTGAGCGTGGCGACCAGATTCGGCGCGCCCTTGCCAAAGGTCATGACATTGATCTGCAAACCCGGCACGGCGGCAAAGCTGACCAGTGCCCACAGAAACAGATTGATTTCCATCGGTATCAGATGCGGACTGGTCCAGCGCACGATGGCACTGACGATGGCGAGCGCAATGAAAATGCCGGTCAGCGCCGTACCGAGCCGCCAGTCGGCAAGACGACCGCCAAGGATATTGCCTACCGTCAGGCCCAAACCGATCAGGAACAGCGACCATGTCACACCTTGCGGCGCCAACTGCGTGACTTCTTCAAGCAGCGGCGCAACATACGTGAAGAGCGCAAACGTGGCAGCCGAGAACAGTACTGTCGTGGACAATGCCACCCACAGTCCCGCGCTGCGCAATTCGCCGATTTCTGCACGGAGATCGGCTTTTTCTTCCACGCGTTGCGATGGCATGACGACCCACAAACCGATCAGTGACAACACGCCCAGTACGGCCACACCCCAGAACGGCATCTGCCAGCCGGCCAGATGGCCGAGCGCCGTACCCAAGGGCACCCCGAGTACATTCGCCAGCGTCAAACCCGTGAACATCAGAGCCACGGCCGATGCCTTGCGATTTTCCGGCACGAGACTGGCAGCGACCACCGAGCCAATGCCGAAGAAGGCGCCATGACACAAAGACGTGATGACCCTTGCTGCCATCAGAAAGCCGTAACTACCAGCGATGGCACACAGCACATTGCCGACGATGAAAATGCTCATCAGGATCAGCAAGGCACGCTTGCGTGGCAAGGATGCGGTAGCAACTGCCATGATTGGTGCGCCAATCGCGACACCAAGCGCATAACCGCTGATCAACCAGCCTGCACTGGGAATGGACACCGCCAGACTGCGTGCCACATCGGGCAACAACCCCATGATGACGAATTCGGTGGTGCCGATGGCAAAGGCGCTAAGTGCAAGAACGAGAAGAGCTAAGGGCATGACAGCTTTCGGTATGAGAAATAAGGGCGACTCACAAATCGCCGTGTATGGATTCGAGGAAAGCCGCAATCGTCTCTTCGTTGCGCTTGAAGAACACCCACTGCCCGATCTTGCGCGGCGTAATCAGGCCGGCGGCCTGCAGAGTCGCCAGATGGGCGGAAATCGTCGATTGCGACAAACCGCTGCGCTTGTCGATCTGGCCGCAGCAAACGCCAAAATCAAATGGATGCTCCTGGCCGGGAAAATGCGCTTCTGGATCCTTCAGCCAGGCCAGAATCTGCCGGCGAACCGGATTTGCCAGCGCCTTGTGAATGGCGTCGATGTCGATGGTGTATTGCGTCATGATTCGAAATAATCCGAAACAAATATTGAAAAATTCAGAATTTAATATCGCCATATTACGATATAAAATCAAACCATGCAGGACGCGGCAAATTACATGGGTGCGCTACCCGTAAACCTGCCCTGGTTACGCTGAAGATCCGTCTGAGCGATACGTTTGCAGCACGACGCTCAACCAGTCCATGAAGACTTGCACACGCTTGGGAAGATGGCGGCGATTCGGGTAAAGAAGCGAAACCGGCATGGGTGGCGCGAGACAACCAGGAAGAATTTCGACGAAACTGCCATCGCGCAAATGGTCGCGCGCACTGACACGTGGCACCTGAATGATGCCCAGCCCGGCCAGGCACGCATTGCTGTAAGACTCGGCATTGTTGACCGTGACGATGGTTTTCATCATGCACGAGGTATAAACGGCCTCGCCCGAACGCGCATCCATGTATTCAAAAGGTACCGGCCGTGTACCCAGCGTCGTGGCGTAGCCGACCATCACATGGTCCGAAAGGTCATCTGGGTGTTGCGGCGTGCCGTAACGCGCCACATAGGATGGGCTGGCGCAATTGACCATCTCGAACTCACCCAGCGAACGCACGATCAGGGCGGAGTCATCGAGCACGCCGATACGCATCACGCAATCGAATCCCTCCTGTACCAGATCGACACGGCGATCCGTGCTGCCAAGTTCGATCTCGATGCCTGGGTGCTGTGCAAGAAAATCGGCCAGCCGTGGAATCACTAGATTCTTGGCAATGCCGGTCGGCATGTCCACGCGCAACCGCCCGTGAAGCGTACTTGGCGTCTGTGTGAACAGGGTTTCCAGTTCTTCCACATCCGACAACAGGTCACGACAGCGCTCATAGAAGGTCATGCCGTCTTGCGTCAGTTGCACTTTGCGCGTGGTCCTGTGGAACAGGCGGGTGCCGAGCAGGTTCTCCAGTTGGCGGACCGAATTCGACACGCTGGCTTTGGGCAAGCCAAGGCTGTCAGCAGCACGTGTGAAACTCGCCAGTTCCGCCACGCGACGAAAAACCTGCATCGCTTCAAGTTTGTTCATGCTGTCTAGATTGTTCGCTATGAATGAACAGTCTAAATAAATTTAGTCAATTTATCCAAGCTGAATGTAGCAATACACTGCATTGCATCGACCTCATCTTGACAGGAGAAACACATGACGCACATCGCCCTCATTACCGGCGGCAGCCGTGGCCTTGGCAAAAACACGGCCTTGCAGCTGGCACGCAAAGGCACTGATATCATCCTCACTTACCAGAGTGCACGCCAGCAGGCGGAACAAACGGCGCAGGAAATCCAGTCACTGGGACGCAAGGCAGTCGCGCTGCAACTCGATGTCAGCAACGCAGCCAGCTTCGCGACTTTTACCAAGGATGTACATGCGGCATTGCAGCAAACATGGCAACGTGAACAGTTCGATGCGCTCGTCAATAACGCCGGCATTGGCATGCACGCCAGCTTTGCCGAAACGACGGAAGAACAATTCGATCAAATGGTGAACATTCATCTGAAGGGACCATTCTTTCTGACGCAGAAGCTGCTGCCCTTGCTCGCCGACGGCGGCCGCATCGTGAATATATCCAGCGGTCTCGCACGCTTTGCCCTGCCCGGCTACGCCGCTTACGCCACCATGAAAGGCGGGATCGAAGTCTTGACGCGCTACATGGCCAAGGAACTCGGCGCACGTGGCATCGCCGTCAATACCGTAGCACCAGGCGCGATCAAAACCGATTTTGGCGGCGGCGCCGTCCGCGACAATGAGCAACTCAACGCATTTGTCGCCTCGCAAACCGCACTGGGTCGCGTCGGCGTGCCAGACGATATCGGCGGCGTGATTGCGTCGCTGCTGTCGGAAGACAATCGCTGGATCAATGCGCAACGCATCGAAGCATCGGGCGGCATGTTTCTTTAAACGTCATCAGAACAGATGGAGCTGGCCGTCATTTTTCTCACTACGGCTACTCGCTCTGCCTGTTGGCGTAATGATGGGACGACGAAACTGGCTGGTATCCAGTCCGGCAAAACGATGTGCGCCCGGCTTGCCGTAGCGCGCAACAGCCTTCTCGAAGCGCTGCCGGATCAAGTCGGCCCAGACGCCCTCACCGCTCATGCGATTGCTGAACGCACTGTCGTAATCCTTGCCGCCACGCATTTCCTGAATACGGTTCATCACGCGTTGCGCGCGATCAGGGAAATGCGCTTGCAGCCATTCTCGAAATAACGGGCTGACTTCCCACGGCAGGCGCAACACGATGTAATGTGCACTGGTGGCCCCCGCATCGAACGCCGCTTCCACGATGCGTTCAAGATCCGGTTCCGTTACGAAGGGAATCACGGGCGCCACGCTCACGCTGACAGGAATACCCGCCTCGGCCAGCGTACGTATTGTGCGTAGCCGCCGTGCGGGAGAAGCGGCGCGCGGTTCAAGCGTGCGGGCGATGGCGGGATCGAGCGTGGTCAGGGTGACCGCGGTGGCGGCCAATCGGCGTTCTGCCATGGGGGCCAGCAAATCGATATCGCGCTCGATCAACGATGACTTGCTGATCAGTCCGACCGGATGCGCACAGTTATGCAGCACTTCCAGAACGCTGCGCGTCAACCGCAAATCTCGCTCGCAAGGCTGGTAACCGTCGGTATTGATGCCCAGTGCAATCGGTTGCGACACATAGCGAGGTCGCGCCAGTTCCTGCCGCAACAGATCGGCTGCATTGGTCTTGGCGTAGAGACGCGTTTCAAAATCCAGCCCCGGTGAAAGACCGAGATAACTGTGCGTCGGTCGCGCAAAGCAGTAGATGCAGCCGTGCTCGCAACCACGATAGGGATTCAGGGAGACGCCAAATGGGATATCCGGCGACGCATTACGACTCAGAATACTGCGCGCGGTCTCGTGAATGATATGGGTACGCAGGCGTGGCGCGCCCTCGACGGCATGTTCGCCGGCTATCTGTTCATCCCAACCGTCATCGAACCGTTCGCGCGACTGCAATTCGTACCGACCTTGCAGATTCGACACGGCACCGCGCCCCTTGCGAGCGGAAAGCGGTGCCTGAATGAAAACCGGCTGTTCGTCCTGATCGCTCATGACAATACCAATACTGTATATAAAAACAGTATTTTAAATCACAAACAGGACGCAGCAGTGTGAGGCCTGATAGCGCCCGATTCAATCAGGCGACGCTTTGGGGTGTCATCCAGGTACCGGGAATCAGAATCGATTTATCCACCTTGCGTACATCGGTCAGTCCGCAGAAAGCCATGGTGATATCCAGTTCACGCTCGATGATGTCAAGCGTCTTGCTGACGCCCTCTTCGCCCATCGCACCCAAGCCATACAGGAAGGCGCGACCGATGTAGACGCCTTTTGCACCAAGCGCGAGTGCCTTGATCACATCCTGCCCCGAACGAATGCCACTATCCATGTGCACCTCGATCTGGTTGCCGACGGCATCGACAATCGCCGGCAAGGCGGCAATGCTGGACAGCGCACCATCGAGCTGACGACCGCCGTGATTGGATACCACGATGGCATCGGCACCGCTCGCCACGGCGAGGCGTGCATCTTCGGCATCCATGATGCCCTTGATGATGAGCTTGCCATCCCAGCGCTGCTTGATCCATTCCACGTCTGCCCAGGACAGCGCCGGATCGAACTGCTGCGCCGTCCAGGCCGACAGCGATGACAGGTCCGACACATTACTGGCATGGCCGACGATGTTGCCGAAACTGCGGCGGGGCGTTTGCAGCATGCCCATGCACCAGCGCGGCTTGGTCATCATGTCGAGAATGTTGGGCAAGGTCAGCTTGGGCGGCGCCGACAACCCGTTTTTCAAATCCTTGTGGCGCTGTCCCAGCACCTGCAAATCGAGCGTCAGGACCAGTGCAGAACAGTTAGCTGCCTTGGCGCGTTCAATCAGGCGTTCGATGAAGCCGCGATCGCGCATCATGTACAGTTGAAACCAGAATGGCTTGCTGGTACGTGCAGCCACATCCTCGATCGAGCAGATGCTCATGGTCGATAGCGTGAATGGCACGCCGAAGCGCTCCGCCGCCCTGGCCGCAAGAATTTCACCATCGGCATGCTGCATGCCCGTGAAACCCGTTGGTGCCAATGCCACCGGCATGCGTACGTCCTGCCCGACCATGGTGGTGCGCAGGGTGCGGTTTTCCATATTGACCGCGACACGCTGACGAAACTTGATCGGTTCGAAATCGCTGCAATTCGCACGATAGGTGGATTCGGTCCAGGAGCCCGCATCGGCATAGTCGTAGAACATGCGCGGTACGCGTTTCTGGGCAAGTACACGCAAATCTTCAATGCAGGTGATAACGGGCATGGCGTCTCCTTGATCGCTCTATTGAATAATGAATCGGGATGGAACTTCCTGTCTGGCGGATTGTATTGTTTCCTTGCAGCGACGCACAGCCATTTGGGATGAATGCTTTTAAAGTAGCGGATGAATTCCTTGCGCGCATCTGCTCGAGTAGCTTGAGTATTAAATTTTTAAATTGCATTTAAAATGCAGCAAATTTAAACTTGCTTTTTGTCTCCAGCTCGCGATTGCGGGCAGCGCCAAGATTACATGCAATCTTCCCTACAAAACTGGCTTCGGTCCTTTCTTCCCACGCAAGGCTATGTCGACCGCTACGAGCGCATGCGCGGCTCTGCCGGCGCGTTATTCGGCCTTGTGCTCACGGGGGCAATCACTTATCTGATCCTTGGTGACAGTGTCGGCACCGCCTGGCTGATCGCGCCGATGGGGGCATCGTCGGTGCTGCTGTTTGCCGTGCCGTCCAGTCCGCTGGCGCAGCCGTGGTCCATCATTGGCGGCAATCTGCTGGCGGCAACCATCGGCATCACCTGTGCCAAGATCATCGACGCGCCAGTACTGGCAGCCGGCATGGCAGCGGGACTATCGATCGGTGCCATGTTCTGGTTACGCTGCATCCACCCGCCCAGTGGCGCGGTCGCGCTGACAGCGGTACTCGGCGGGCCGGCAATTCATGAGATGGGTTACCACTTCATTCTGGTACCGGTCTTACTGAATTCCGTGCTAATGGTTCTTACTGCCCTGTTCTACAACAATGCCACGCGCCGCCCCTATCCTCACCGGCCGCAAAGCGCTGCCGAGCAACCGCGCAAGCACGACACCACGGATGCTGCCCCCACTGACCGCGCCGGGATTACGGCACAGGATCTGGACGAAGTACTCAAGCGCTATAACCAGGTGCTCGACATCAGCCGTGGCGATCTCGAAGCCATCATGCTGCAGACGGAAATGCAGGCCTATCGGCGCAAGGTCGGCGAGACGAAATGTGCGGACATCATGTCACGCGACGTTGTCACCACCGAGTTCGGCACGCCTCTTGCTGAAGCATGGCAGTTGTTGCAACGCCATGATCTGACGGCCTTGCCTGTCATTGACCGTGGCCGCCATGTGATAGGCATCATTACCAAGGCCGACTACCTGAAACATGCCGAAGCGGAAAGCCATACCGGTTTGGGACAGCGTTTGGCGCATCTGATCCGCCCTTCCCAGCTTAGTCATAGCGAGAAGCAGGAAGTGGTCGGCCAGATCATGACCAGTGAGGTCGTGACGGCAGAGGCAACGCAATCGATTGTCGATCTGGTGCCACTGATGTCGAATCAGGAACTGCATCAGATCCCGGTGATCGATGAGAAGAAACAACTGGTCGGGATTCTGTCGCAAAGCGACTTGATCGCAGCCCTGTATGAAACCACGATGGCGGATCATCGATAAGATCGCACCATTTTCAAGCACAGCCATTCACCGGAGATAGCCATGCCCAGCAACGACTACGACGCCACCCTCGCCAAGAGCATTGTCGACCAAGCCACCGACGCCATCATCTTTGCAGACCGCGACGGCCTCGTGCGCATCTGGAACGCCGGTGCCGAACGCATCTTCGGTCACAAGGCGGAAGAAGTGATCGGCGGCACGCTGGATATCATCATCCCCGAACGCATGGTCGAAGCGCATAATCGCGGCTTCAACCACGCCATTTCGACCGGCGAGATGAAGTACGTCAACAAGGTGCTGACGACGCGTTCGATGCACAAGGATGGCAGCCGTATCTACGTCGACATGAGCTTCGACATGGTGCGCGATGCGAGCGGCACGATTCTCGGTGCCGTGGCCGTTGCGCGCGATGTGACAGAGCGTCAGGCCAACGATGCTGCCACCAAGGTCAAAATGGCCGAACTCGAAAAAGCTGTGGCCGACAAAGGCTGATGGACTGCCTCTGCGCGCTGAGCTGAACACGGGCCGGCTCAGACCTCTATCAATCCATTCCCGCGCCCTGTTCCGCACATGCATGCACTGCGCTCAGATTGCGGTCGCACATAAAAAAACCGACGAACCTTGCGGCCCGCCGGTTTGCTGACTGAGGTCGATTGTATCGACTCTTCTGCCTCCTCCACTGCTTCATGTGTCTGGCAACCATGAAGCCCCGGAATTCTTTTTAAACCTTGCCTGTTTCGGTATACCGCAGTTCCTTCAGCAGTTTAACCAACGGCATGTCGTGGATCAGCTTGAGTTTCTTTTCGGAAGCGAACTTCAGCGCATTATCCGTATATTCGCCGGCAGTGACGTAATACCCCTCATCCACACCTTCGCGCACAACCGCCTTATGCAATTCGCGTAAGGGTTCGATACCGGTGTTGGGTACTTTCCAGCGGCGGCAGCTTACCAGTGCGGTTTTGCCATCTGCCGTGATATGAAAATCGGCTTCCTGCATATCGATACGCTTGACGGCGAAACCGTCACGCAGCAATGCCACTTCGATTTCGGCTGAAAACTGATCCCAGGTGAGCTTGCGCATTTTCTGCAGCACTTCCTCAGTGCGCATCGGACCCGGCTCATCCCATTGCTGACGAAAGCGAATGAAACAGACGATCAGGAAGGGAATCCCCATGATCGTGCCGAACAAACGATAACCGGGAGGCATCGAAATTACACCGATCAAACCCATCAACACACCGATGAAGCCGCTCACGTACCAGTTGGCACGCAAGAGCTGGGCAAACACCGAATTTTTTGCCATCTTGAATTTCACGAAACGCTCTCCTTTTGCAGGCGGCATAATAACAAACTTCATCTGCCGCATACGGGTTTCCCCTTATCTGTTCGCGTTTTTTTGCTTGAGAAATCAGTTCCCCATGCTGAGAAACCGCAACGCAACTCATCCGAATCCGCATGAATACTGACTCTGCCGAAAACTACCGCGATCGTATCCACCTCGAACTGGCTCGATTGGGCATTCCCATGCAATGGATTATCGACAAGAAGTTACCCTTCTACCCGGAAGCCACCGAGCTGGTACGCGGCGATTGTGCGCCCGATGGTCGTGAATGCCTGATGACACCCGCCACTGCCATTGCCTGGCAAAACATGAAGAAGGCTGCACAAAACGAAGGCATCACGCTTGATGTGGTTTCATCCTTTCGTACCATCGAGCGCCAGATAGAAATCATTCAAGCAAAGCTGGATCGCAACATGCCGATGGATACCATCCTCACGCTGAGTGCACCGCCCGGCTACAGCGAACACCATACGGGCTGCGCACTCGACATCAATACACCAGGCTGCATGGCGACCGAACCGGAATTCGAAAACACGAGCGCCTATGCGTGGTTGCAATCGCATGCACATCGTTTCGGTTTTTCTCTCTCCTATCCGAAGGACAACACGCTGGGATTCATTCATGAACCGTGGCACTGGTTTTACGGACAGCGCGTCTAACCGCATGTTGCGCTATTCAGCATGAAGAGACGCAATACAAAAATAAAACCGCTTGGCGACTCTGCTTAAATAACAGGCAGAGCTCATGACATCGATTCTGCCTAAGCTGCCAGCATCATTCATGGTGTACCCACGAGGCTGAATCAAAATGTGAAACGCACATGGTACGTTTCGGCATCATCCACGACTGCCCAAGTCGTCTCGCAATAACCTACTGACGCGCCCAACACATATGGAAGGCGCCAACGAATAGGTACGCCCTTCTCAAATGACGCCATAAGCAAGTACAACGATGCGCTAGGCATCGCTATACATCTTCTCGCGCGATGCATTTCCATTATTCGCACGTCGTCATCATTCTGAGCAGCATCGCGCGATCAGTTGCCGTTCAGTCCAACCCTCACGCACATTCCCATTAAGAAACATTTTTCATGGGAAATTTCTTGTGTCCAGCCGGCAAAAACTGCCAAATCCGCATGGCCGAAGCTGACAGGATTTTGTCGCAAAGAAAAACAGGGGGCGACCTACTATCAAGCCAATCCAGATGAAACCAGACGGCCGCTGGCATCAGGTGGATTAACAGGCGAGATGCATGAAAAACGTTTTCCATCTCGCCGCATTCATCCGTCAACAAGATCGACATCCCATATCGATTCCTTTTCAGGAGAGTACAAATGAAACAGCAACTCATTGCAGCAGCCATCATTTCACTGTTTGCTGCCAGTGCAATCGCCGGCGGCCATGGCGGCAATTCACCGTCGATGCCATCGCCTGTCAGTAGCCAGGTTTCAGCGGTTGCCGTCGCAGGTGCAGGCGGTGCAGGTGGCGGTGCCATTTCGGGCAACGCCACTGGCGGCAGCACCACAGGTGGCAAAGCCTTTGGCGGTGATGCCGTGCAAGGCAACTACGGCGGCAATGCCAATACAGGAGGCAACTGGACCGGCACCGGGAGCGTATCGGCCACTGGTGGCGCAACAAACGCAGGCGGCACATCAGCAACTGCAAATGGTAGTGGCACGACGCCGGGCAGTAACGCTAACCACGGTTATGGCAATAACCGCGGCACAAGCGGAGGAGCG
>NZ_CAJYMD010000056.1 GCF_913776015.1 uncultured Oxalicibacterium sp.
TACGACACTATCAATAAACAAGGCAATATCGTTGCCACTTATGCGGGCGCGCCAGGCCAATCGTTTGTGACAACTGGTATTGACCATTCACCGTGGCTCGTGCGTGGTGGTATCGGCTACACCATGATCAGCGCGAGTGGCACGGAAATCAATTTCCGTTATGGTGCAGAAGGTCGTTCAGACTATCTCAATCACACAGCGTCGGTTCGCGCGAAGTGGGTATTCTGATTAGAGAAGAGATGAATGCCAAAGGCGACCAAATGGTCGCCTTTTTCTCTTTTTCTGTTTGGGAAACGGCAATGTCTGCAACAAATACCAAGGATAATTGCATTGAAAACTTCCGAGCGATACATTTCACTTTTCCATCAGCGACACACCGACGGATAACGAAAGTGCCTCAAAAAAATCCTCAAGCCTAGTCATATGCTTTCACCTGATTCCATTCTGCCAGCGCCTGTTCTCTTAGTGGAAGACGAGCCGTTTATATGCTCAAGACTCCAAGGTTTGCTGGAACAGTTAGGCTACACATCAGACGCTGTTATCGTTGCCTCGTCACTTGCACAGGCACGCTCACGTCTAATAAACCAGCCCGTCGCTTTGGCCTTGGTGGATATCGGCCTACCTGATGGCAGTGGCATCGATTTAATTGCGGAACTGCGTGCTGCGGACCCAAGCGTCGCCATTCTTGTGATTTCCGCCTATTGCACGGCGGACGCGATTCTGTCTGCGTTACGTGCTGGCGCTACAGGATATGTACTCAAGGAGCGCGACGATGTCGAAATTACGTTGTCCATCCGAAGTGCTATCCGCGGCGGTGCGCCCATTGACCCTTTCATCGCTCGCCGCATCATCGATGAAATGCGTCCGCAAGTCACTCCCAAAACGCATACCCATATTGATGACGCGTTGACATCCCGAGAATGTGAAATTTTGGGGTTCGTCGCGCAAGGACTCAACAACAGAGAAATAGCCGAACAACTCGGTCTGTCACGCTACACCGTCGAATGTCATATCAAGCATATCTATTCCAAACTCGCCGTTTCCTCTCGTACTCGCGCTGTTTATGCTGCACGTACATTGGGCTTGTTACCTTAATCTGCGCAATCCTATTTTTTGCGTCAACGGCGATAGGACCCGCGCATGCGGAGAATCTCGGGCAAGGTGTCCCAAGTTGTCATGTAACGACGCCTACCGTACAAGCGGTGCGCGCCAATCCAAACAATGTATCTCCTCCAGAAGGTGACTGGCAAACCGTTACTCTTCCTGACAACTGGATGGAACGTTGGCCTGGTTACAGCGGTTCGGTCTGGTATCGGATTACTTGGCAATCTGAATGCAACCAGTCAGAACTAGGCCTGCTGATTGAATCCATCGTCATGGCTGGTGAAGTCTACGTGAATGGAAATCCTATCTGGCGTGACATGAGCCTCATTGAGCCCTTGTCGCGTAGCTGGAACATGCCAAGGTTCTGGCGTTTGTCTCATCCGCTCGTGCGAGATGGCGAGAACACACTTTTAATCAAAGTCGTGGGCGTTGCTGGCCAAACACCAGGATTGGGCCCTGTTCATGTTGGCGAAGCCCAAGTGCTTCAAAAGAAGCACGACGATTTGGTATGGCGCAATCGTACTTTGTTCTTTATCAATCTCACCATCTCGGCCGTTATGGGAGCGGTCTTCCTCATTATTTGGCTCATGAATAGAAAGCAAACCGATTACGGCTGGTATGCCTTGACAGCTATCTTCTGGGTTTTATTTGCGACAAATATCGTTGCCACCAGTCCCTTTCCTTTTTCCGATACCGTCATGGCAGCAAAAGCGAACGCGATTGCCTTCGTGCTGTACGTTGCTTCATTTTGTATGTTCACCTGGCATTTCTTGAAACTCTCGATGCCTCGATTTACAAAGACGCTATGGAGCGTCGCAACAGTTCTTATCGTCATAACGGTCAGTGCGCAAGCAAGCATGCTTAAGGAGGCGCTTGCTTTAGCGATATTTGTACCGGTAGCTATTTTCTTTACCAATCTTCTTTTTGCGGCTGCGCATGCCTTAAAAAAGCCGAGTGCTGAACATCTTATTATCGCCGCCTGTTTTTTGAGTTTCATGATTATCGGCATTTACGATTTACTACTACTTCTCCATGTCATTCAAACCGGGAATCCTCTGATGCCAATCACGAGTATTGCTACAACACTGTGCTTATCAGGTTTGCTTGGTTTAAGGCATGCACGCAATATGCGCCGCATCGAACACTTCAATATCGAGCTGGAAAACGGGATAGATCATGCCCGCGCAGAACTTAGCTCAACGTTACAGCGCGAACATGAGCTCGTTCTTACCAATTCAGTACTCAAGGAAAGACTCCAGCTATCACGGGATTTGCATGATGGATTGGGTGGCTCGCTAGTTCGTATGATTGCCATCGTCCAACAAGCCAAATCACCACTTCAAAACCAGCAGGTTCTATCATTCTTAAAGCAAATCCGAGACGACCTGCGGCAAACCATTGATGCTGGCTCAAGTAATGACGTGAGAGTTCCCGCATCACCCAAAGAATGGATTGCGCCTCTCCGACATCGATTTATGCAGCTCTTTGATGATATTGAAGTGAATGCGTCTTGGGAGGTACCGGAGAAATGGTTAATGCCACCGAATGCTATGCAATGTCTGGCGCTCACCCGTTTGGTGGAAGAGGCGCTTATCAATATCTTCAAACATAGTCGTGCACGCAATGTAAGACTGAAAATGTCGCAGCCAGAAGCCAATATGCTGATGCTGGTCATTGAGGATGATGGCGTGGGATTCGATATTGAAGCTGTGAGGCAAGCTGGTGTCAGCGTAGGTATGCGCAGTATGCATGCGCGTATCGCAGCAGTTGGCGGAGCGCTTGAGGTTCAGTCTTTACCCGGTCGCACAAGTCTCACAATTTCTCTGAAAATAACCACGACAAACGCCTAATCTAAATGCCGAGTACCAAGGGCAGCTATTGGCCGAAAGCGGACGTCCGGTTCACCCAATAACAGATCATAAGCCTTTGCAGAATGCCGCTGCATGTCCTAAAAAGGTTAGGCAGCGGTCATCCTGCATCAGCAACATCCCCATCGTATCTGCTGCCTGCTACTTCAAACCCTACCACTTCAAATACCGGCTTCCTATATAAGCCATCAGCGCACTCGGCATCAACATCCCCAGCACGTACCACACTGCCAGAAATGGCGGCGCCATTTCCGGGCAATGCAATGCATAGATGCCAGCGCCTACGCTACCGGCAAACCAGCCTGCCATCGCACCTGTCAATGCAGGTCGTGTGGGCGCCAGATGACGCAAAGCGAACAAGGTAGCCAATCCAACAGGCAAGGATAAAAGTGCGATATTGAATATGCAGACCTGCCAGGTCTGCCCCATCAATAACGCGACCCGCGTGCCTGGCTCCGCATCGCTCCAGCTCAGGAGCGCCCATCCCCAAAGTATGAAGACCGGAACAGCGAGCACCCAATAACCCGATTTGGCTCGCTTGCCCGGATGTGCCAGGACGAAGAGAAATGCTAGCGCGATCAAGGCATTGGCCAGCGGAACGCCCATCTTCATCCAATAGGCAAGACTGGCACTGACCTCTTTCAAGTCAGGCCGAAGACCGTAGATCGTCAGGAGCATGGCGAAGGAGACTGCACCGCTCGCAACGATCGCCGCGCTCATGCGCTTTTCTGCCGCGTGCTGCGGCACCGGCTGAACATCTGCCGAGAGCAAGCTGATTAAATGATCGGTTTTCATGGCTCTTCCTTCCACATTTTAGCGAGCGCCTTCATGCCGCGATGCACATTCACTTTGATTGCCGCGACCGACATACCGGTCAACGCTGCGGCCTCGATAACAGACATCCCCTCCAACTTGGTATGTTGTATGGGCAGACGCTGGTGGGCGGGCAAGGTATCGAGCATCTTTCCCAAATCCCGCTTTGATTCACTGGCCTCTTCATCGAAAAAAGCCAGCCACTCCGCTTCGTCGTCAAAAGGATCGTTCAATGCCTCATGCCGTGATCGACGGCGAAGACAATCGATCATCTTGTAGCGTGCGATTGCATACAACCAGGGCGTGACAGGATCGTTTCTGCGATAGGTATGACGTTGAACATGGATCGCCATCAACGTCTCTTGCAGCAAATCCTCGACCTCGTCCGGTGCCCTGGCAAGACGCCTCCGCAGGTACGCTCTTAAAAGCGAACTGACTTGCTGCAAAAAGCATCGGTAAGATTTTTCATCGCCATCCAATGCTCCCAACATCAACATACGCAGCTCTTGTTCCATCATGGTCTGGAGAATTCGCTTGGGAAGGTTGAAAGGTTACAGGCAGCACCAAAAAATAGTCGAATATTTTTTGGTGCAAGCGTAACCAACCAGCCAATAGCAACGTATTAGCAAGGGATCGTTGCGTGCCTTGTTCTGCAATGCTCACTATATATCCCAACCATAAAGGAGTCTTACCATGAACGTTAAAAATCTGGCCGCTCTCGCCACCGCCCTGATTGCTTCCTCGGCATTTGCAGGTACCCCAGCCGAGAAAAAATGCGGCGCTGGCTCATGTAGCAAGAAGGAAGCTTCTACCGAGAAAAAAGACGCGTCTTGCTCCAAAAAAGACGGCAAAACGGATGCTTCCTGCTCTAAAAAGGATGCCTCCTGCAGCAAGAAAGACGCATCCTGCTCCAAGAAGTAAGGAGATTGCCATGGCTGGGCTGGGTTATCGAAGGGAAATGGCCGATTGGGATATGGCGCAAGTCGATGCCGACTTCTTTGAGGTCGCGCCAGAAAACTGGATACATCGCGATCGCGCTCCCCTTTATCGCTTGTTGAACGCGGGTTACCCGGTCCGGCTGCACGGTGTTTCGCTTAACCTGGGCGGTCAAGCCCCCATTCAGCGCGACTTTCTACGCGACGTGCGCGGGCTTATAGAGGATCTACAGGCTGACTATTATTCAGATCATCTTGCTGCCAGCGGTGATGCACACCAACTCTACGATTTGTTTCCGATTCCCTTCACCGATAGCGAAGTGATCCGCGTCAGTGATCGTATCAAACAGGTTCAAGATGTGCTGGGACAGCAAATCGCTGTAGAAAACACGACCTATTACACAAACGTAGGGATAATGAGCGAGGCCGAGTTTCTGATGAAGGTAGTTGAGCGTGCCGATTGCAACATCCTGCTCGACCTCAACAACATTGTCGTCAACCACAAGAATCATCACCAGATGGATTTGCAACGTTTTCTGGCGCATATCGATCTGCAACGCGTCACCTACATGCATGTGGCAGGACACGAGCTCGATGATCGTTTTGGTCTCTATATAGATACACATAGTCAGCCGGTGGAATCGACGACAAGAGAACTTGCGCTAGAACTGCATCACAGGTACGACATTCCTGTTCTCCTGGAGTGGGATAACGACATTCCCAATCTGGCGACACTCAACCAAGAACTATCATGCTTGAAGACTTTTATCTCTACGTAAGAGGCAAGACAGAAGTCATTCCGAGCGGATACAGCGAGTCCGGAATGCGCGCCTATCGGCACCTTGTCTTCATTGGTGCGAGCCAAATGATCGAAGCGCACTTTCCTGAGCTACGCGAACAAATGGGCGAAGCCTCCTGGCAAGAATTGATCAAGGCTTTCGTGCGCCAGTCTTCCTGGACATCGCATTACTACGGAGATCTTAAAGATGAATTCCTGGCATTTCTTGCACGCGAAAGCGCTCAATAAGATTCACGACCTTGGGCTGTTAGGCTTGAGGATCTGGGTCGCCCAAGAGTTTCTTTTTGCGGGCTACACCAAACTGAGCGATGGTATTGCAGCACCTGAATGGTTCAGTAGCTTGAGCTTTCCGTTCCCCTTGCAGTTTCTGAGCGCGGATATGAACTGGATCGCGGCAGGTGTCGGCGAAGTCCTGTTCGGACTGGTGCTGCTGCTCGGCCTTTATAGCCGCCTAGCCGCGCTTGGCTTGATGTACATCACTTTCGTCGCCGTATATACCGTCCATTTTGATCTGGGCTGGGCTGGATGGAACCAGATCGACACGGATGCAGGCCAGGGATTCAAGGTACCGCTCATGCTGGCGCTGATGCTGTTTGCTGTTCTCACTCAGGGGGGCGGCCGTTTTTCTATAGATGGAATCCGACGGCCATCTTAATAACAAAGTAATGTGCGCTTCTGGCCGTTAACGGCAGTCTAGTTTCGAACCGAAGCAGCTATTGAATTCAGAGTATGAGAAACGTTAGCGCTCATTGACTTACAACTTTTGGCTAGTCATTAGCTGTCAGCGTCTCTCTTGTTGAACTACTTGAGATTCATTTGTGCTTGGAGCAAAAGACAGCTTTGTCTCGGCCATTGATGCGTTTTTACCTGGTTAGAGGAAAAACGCAGAATGGTCGGCGTGTCGAGCCTATGGCCAGAAAGATTTGCCTGGGTTTTAAAACAAAAACTTCCAGCTAACGGCACCGGATACAGACGCATCTTCTCCCGAGGACGATACAAAGCTACTTGCGTTAATAATATTGCGCTCATTAACTTTGTAATCAACTTCTGCACCTAGGCGGCCCCAGTTGCGTTTAATTGGATTGCCTTTCTGGTTGAATGCAAAGGGCAAGCCCAACGCATCGGCTGTTCCGCTAACCGTTGCTGCATTTTTGTCTAGCCGATGCGCTATCTCAGCATGCCCCAAAAGCGTTGTTCTATCGGACAGCAAAAATCGCCCGACTATGCCTAAACGTACCTCTCTAGCCGTACTTTTTTGCTCGTTAAAAAATGCAGGGGCAGAGCCTCCGGTTTCTTGATAAGCATCTATGGTTGTGCGCGTCGCCGTGTAGGCAAGCCTAGGCGTAAAATTGACCGCGCCAATTTGGAAAGCATCTTGCCAGTCGATACGGGCACGCAGACTGTATGCGTTGACGTTGGTATTGCCCGACGAGGCTTGCGTGCCAGTTGATGCATATCCGCGACGCAAACTCGCATCCCATTTACCCCAGCTACCAAGCAGGGAGGCAACGATTGGTCGATTCGGTAACTTCCAATCCAGTTCCGCGATACCGTACTGACCGCTTACGCTGCTGTGGCCGTTATTGGCAAGATCCAAACCAAGCCTGCTTGTGCCGATACCGATACCTGCTCGCCATCCAGGCGCTACGTTCCGACAGAGGCCAGCCTCAATCAAGCCGGCATCCCCTTTCGCTTGCCGGTTAATTCTGCTCAGATCGCCACTAATCCAGCCGCAAGTATCATTGTGCGTCATTGCCTGATCCATAAGGGTGCGATGGTGAGCGCCGTTCAACATCAGGTTTTGCAGACGACCTACTTGGTTAGGAATAGCCATGAACTGGCTCACACTTTGCTGTAAATCTACCAGCCCGATTACACCGGAACCTCCGGCACTTGCAGGGGGTGTCGTTACACGCGCAACAAACACTTGGTCGACGCCAGAAACGGCACCCTTACCAACAATAACCTTCCCACTGGCATCAACGCCAGTTGCTTCGGTAAAAGTAGTATTAGTGGTTGATACCCCTGCATTATTAAGCCAGTCAGCAACGCTTTGAGCCGTCACCACGCCAGCCTGGCTCACTGCCCAACGAACTGCAGAGTTACCCGCATTGCTATTGCTGATTCCCACAACTACATCGCCAGTTGAGTTCACAGCATAGGCTTTACTGAAATTGCCACCGGGCAGGAATCCAAGACCGGTCGTTGTTCCACTAGTCGTATCGATCGCTTTCCAGAGGAAAGCTTCATAGTTTCGATCTTGATTTCCACTGACGCCGACGACAATATTGCCAGCAGCGTTCATTCCGTAAGCTTCGCTAAAGTTGAGTGTAGCGCCGCTGATCAGCGCAAGTGCTTGCATACTGCCGGTCGTCCCAGAACTATCTGCAGTCCAACGAAAAGCCCTTCTGTTGTCAGATGCATCGTTCGACCAGCCGGCAACAACATTGCCCTCAGCGTTGACGGCAGTTGCTGAACTCAATGTCCCGGTCGGAAGAAAACCGAGTCCGGTCATCGTTCCTCCAGATCCATTGTCTACCCATCGGAATGCTTCCTGTGTTATCGAACCTGCGATTCTGACTTCACTCTGCCCTACGACGATATTGCCATTAGCATTTACGGCAAAGGCTTGACTATCATTGCCGCCGGCCAATGTACCCAGACTCGTCATCGTGCCGCCATTACCTGAACTATCTGCTACCCACCGGAAAGCTCGGATTCGCTGAGAGACGCTGACCATAGTCTGCGAAGCACCAACGATGACGGCCCCATCTGCGTTTGCTCCAAAAGCATAGGCATAAGAACCTCCAGACAGTGTTCCCAGGTTGGTAGGCGAACTGATCAGGCCATTGGAATCCACTGCCCAGCGTAAGGCAGTAATGCTGCCGTTATAGTTATTAGCTACCAAAACACTGCCGTTTGCGCTAATGGCTGGATTGATATCTGTAGGCCCTACCAAGTAGCCAACCGTACCGTCGGCGTCTAATACAAGCGTTGGAAACGGTGCTGCTTGAGCAGACATCAATACAAACATCGACAGTGGCAGGGCCAGCAAATTGTATTTCTTGCGGAATCGACTTGACGGAAGGGCTGACATGATTGCTTCAAGCAAAAATGACAATTTTTACGATTGATGCTGGGTGGCGCAACTCATTTGAAGATTTCTGAATGGAAATTATAGAAAATGTTGTTTTTTAGATTATGGTCGAGTCCTTCGATTAACGGTAATGAGCCAAAGTAGATTGCCACTTTGAACTGACTACTAGAAGTGAATCCAAATTAGCAGGCCTGTTAGCAGAGAAACTCGACCAAGTACGCTATAGGCAAGCAATACCCTTTTATCCTTAAACTCCCATTGCCCGCTTTTGGCGGCGGATTCAACCGGTGGCTGCAACAGATTGATAAAACCGTTGAGCTGGTGTTTCGTAGTCTAACGTTTTCCTCGGCCGCTCATTGAGCCGTCGAGCGATGCCATTGAGTTGTGCCTGCGAGTAGCCGGAGATATCTAGCCCCTTGGGGAAGTACTGGCGTAACAAGCCGTTGATGTTTTCGTTTGATCCCCGCTGCCAAGGGCTTCGTGGATCGCAGAAGTACACCTGAATGTCCGTCGATAACGTGAAGCGCTTGTGGTCAGCCAACTCTTTACCTCGATCCCAGGTCAGCGATTTATACAGCTCCTGTGGCAGCTTTCTCGCATGCTTGATTAGGGCATCCACCACGGTTTGCGTATCTTTCTTGGCGATCTTCACCAGCATCACGTAGCGGGTATGACGCTCCACTAAAGTTGCAATCTGGCTGTTGGCGCTTCCAAACAATAAGTCACCTTCCCAATGTCCGGGCACGGCGCGATCCTCTACTGCAGCGGGCCGTTCGCTGATTGATACTGCATCACTGATCTGACCGTGGTTATCCGTCTTCTGTGTGTGATGGCGCGATCGACGCATCACACGTGTGCGTCTCAAGTGCTCCGTCAGCTCCTTCTTCAGGGCACCGCGTGCCTGAATGAACAAAGTCTTGTAAATGGTTTCGTGAGACACATGCAATTCCACGTCGTCTGGATAACTGTGTTTGAGCCAACCTGCTATCTGTTGGGGAGACCATTGCTGACGCAGCTTGGTGGCAACGAGCCGGGCCAGATGGCGGTGCTCCAGTAGCTTACAAGGTTTAGGTCGATGTGCGCGATCCCAGGCAGCCTGATCGGCGTCAGACGCTCGATAGCAATCGGAGCCGCCATTGCGACTTAACTCTCGGCTGATTGTGGAGGGTGAGCGACCCAAGCTTCTAGCAATAGTGCGTATCGAGTCCCCGGCAACCATTGCGTGGGATATCTCCTCCCGTTCTGCCAACGACAATGCGTTACATGCCCGCTTACGTGGCGGTGGCCTGATCCCACCGCTGACGGAAAGAATGTTGCAAATGGAAGAATGATTGCGATCAAATAGCTGTGCGATTTGCTGAAGAGATTCTCCCTTCCTCCAGCGATCCCACATCAAAGCCTTCTGGCTATCTGTGTAGATGATCCTTGTTCGACGTCCCATTGCAACACTTCTGCTATTTGCATAGCCTTAGTATGTTGCATCCACCGGTTGAATCCGCCGCCGAAACCAGACCTCTAATATTTGATTCCAACTCGCGTCTGACGAAGCGGACCAGCGACCGCATACCCCTTAAGTAAAGCGATACCCCAGAACGAAAGTCCTGCAATGGCAATTGCTCCGACTATCTGTCCCGTCCAAAGATTATTAGTCATTTCCGCTTGAGCAGGATTTTTCTTAGCGTAAATCACACTCACGCTTTGCCCTACGTGAGATGGAAAGCCTTTGTCTTTCCATCCCTGCTCGAATCTGACAGTTTTGCCGTCTTCGGCCTCAAATGAAATTACCAATGGAGTCATGTTCTCTATAACTCCAGCAGTGACGACTGATGATTCAAGGAACTGCCACTTCTTGACACCGGAATACACCGTCCACGCCAGGATGAACGATGCAAACAAAAGTAAAGCAGCACCGATTCGACGATTGGTCTTGTCGGAAAATGCGTGTGTGATTTCGTCTGAGGAATCGAATTGCATGAGAGCGCATGGTAGTTGTGACGATGCATGTTGCCACCAACATTTCAAACGCGCTACGCCCAAAGTCTCCTTGTAAAAGAAAAGACGGCCAAATAGCCGCCCTTCTTGAATCTTTGACCGAGAAGCCTTAGTTCACTTCCGTCACAAATGCATCTGCAGGTCGGCGAACTTTGGGCAGTTTGACTAACCAATCCCCCTCCTCTTGACGATATCCCAAAGGCAGAATTGCGACGCTGCGTAGACCTCTTTCCCGCAGTTTCAGAATCTTATCCAGCGCATCCGCGTCAAAACCCTCCATTGGCGTGCTATCGACTTCTTCATGTGCAGCTGCAATAACCGCTGCCGATAACCCAATATAAGCCTGCCGAGCTGCATGTTCGAAATTCACCTGTGCATCACGTTGAGGATAAACATAGCAACATTTGCGCAGTCCTGACCCGCTACTCACGTGAGAGCCAATATTGACGTGGGTTTCAGGAAGGCTATGAGTTGCAAGTGGGTCAAACGCCACTAATAAAAACCTAAAAGCGACCATGCCACTGCAATTCAGCTAAACGTTTATCGCGCATTACATCGACAAAGGGAAAATTACGAATCTAGCTGGATGGGCAGCTTGCTTTAAAAGATAGGCGCACTACACCAACTCGTAAAACATAAGTTATGGGGAGAAAATGCAAAAATGGTTTTTCTCCCATAACTTAAAGATGATGCCATTTTTGCACTAATCGTATCCGCTGTAAAAGTTGATGAATTCAGCTTTAAATGAAAAAAGTCAGTACGAATTCACATTTAGCTGAATTTTTTGTTCCAACTTCATTTGGCAGATAATTTGTCTGTTGTTGATTTGAGGGGAAACTGAATTCAGAGTTAAATGAATTTCGACACGCACAGCTTGCCGACAGTCCGTGCAGGCATCGGGTATGATCGCCGCTCACCGATTTCCCCATGAGCGCCCCGCCTACCCTCTTCGACCTCGCCTATAAAAAGGAACGTGTATCCGCACGCCTGCTACAAATGCGGGAAGCATTGTCGGAAGAACAAGCTCTGACAATCATACTGGAGAGCCAAGCGGGACAACGCGGTCTGGAAACGATGCTGAAAGAACGCCAGCGGGAAAAGGACCGCACCGCACAACGGCAAGGTTATCGAGCTGCGCAGCAATTAAAACACGACCGTCCGCTACGGGATGCCCTTGCCGATAGCGCAAGCGATTGCTGGCTGGGCTGGTTCGACGGATCGGCCAGTCCCAATCCGGGTCGCATGCAGATCGGTTTTCTGTTGCGCTCCCCGCAAGGGGAGGAAACTGCACAGAGTCTGCCGGCGGGGCAAGGCGACAGTAGTGCAGCCGAGTATCTGGCCTTGCATGCCTTGCTGGAAACGGCCATCCGTCTCGACGTGCAAAAACTCGTGATTCACGGTGACAGTCAGGTAGTGATCGATGATGTGCTGGCAAGAAGCCAGCGCCCCGCCGCAGCACTGGAAACGCTACGCCGGCACGCGCAATCGCTGATGGCCCAGTTGCCCGAAGCACAACTGATGTGGGTACCACGCCATCGCAACACCCGTGCCGATGCCCTGACACGCCATAAAAATGATATAGACAATATCGCTGCCAGCCGCCTTGCTGGTCCCGGCGAAACCCAATAGACTACAGACGATCCTCACTCCCGATAACCTTATGCGAATTCTGCTTGCCGAAGACGACAGCGTCCTGGCTGATGGGCTCACCCGCTCGTTGCGCCAGGCTGGCTACGCCACCGATTGCGTCAAAAACGGTCTGGAAGCCGACTCTGTGCTGTCCACCCAGGATTTCGACCTGCTGATCCTCGATCTGGGCTTGCCCAAGTTGTCGGGACTGGAGGTATTACAGCGCCTGCGTGCACGCAATTCCCATCTGCCCGTGCTGATTCTGACGGCAGCAGATTCGGTCGAACAACGCGTCAAGGGACTCGACCTGGGCGCCGACGATTTTATGGCCAAACCGTTCGCGCTGTCCGAACTTGAAGCGCGTGTGCGTGCACTTACCCGTCGCGGTGCAGGTGGCGGCCCTACTGTCATCAAGCATGGTCCGTTAAGTTACGATCAGGTCGGTCGGATTGCCTACATCAACGACCAGATGCTGGACCTGTCGGCACGCGAACTAGGGTTGCTCGAAGTGCTGCTGCAAAGAAGCGGTCGCCTCGTGTCGAAAGAACAATTGGTCGATCACCTTTGCGAGTGGAGCGAGGAAGTCAGCAACAACGCGATCGAAGTGTATGTGCACCGCTTGCGCAAGAAAATCGAATCGGGCGGATTGCGTATCGCCACCGTGCGCGGCCTTGGCTACTGCCTCGAAAAATTCCCAGAAAACGCACCGACCACGCCACCGCCATCGAAACCCAACGCCAGTTGATGGCTGTTCATGCGTACGCTGCGTCGAAGCCAAGTCTCGCAAGACGCTGCCTCATCCGAGGCAGTTGAAGACCAGCACAGGCAGACGCATCGTTCGCTCTTCGGTGAAATTCTCGACTGGATGCTGGTGCCACTGCTTCTGCTGTGGCCGCTCAGCATTGCCGTCACCTATGTGGTGGCAAAATCGATCGCCAACGAGCCGTTCGACCATGCACTCGAAGACAAGCTCAACGTCATCGCGCAACAGGTCAAGCAACAGGGCAATTCGGTCGTCACGCGTTTGAACGGACCGGCACGCGACATCCTGCATGCCGATAACGTCGACAATATCTACTACCAGATCCGCAATCACCGCGGCAACCTCGTCGAAGGCGAAGCTGAAATTCCCTCGCCCAGGGAAGACGAAGACATTCCGCCACCGTGGACCACGCGCTTTCGTTACGATTTCGTGCGCAATGCCGAAGTACGCATCGCCTACGTATATATCGATCTGAACAAGACACGTCCCGAAATCCAGTTCAGTCACGAAAGCAAGCTGGCGCTGATCCAAGTAGCGGAAACGCTGGAGAAGCGTTCGCAACTATCGAACCAGATCATCAAGGGTGTGCTGGTACCGCAATTCATCATCCTGCCGATTGCATTACTGCTGGTCTGGTTTGCCTTGACGCGCGGCCTGCGCCCTCTGGCAGAACTGCAGGAACGCATCAACCAGCGTCGCTCCGACGATCTGAGCCCGATCGATTCCGGCCATGTACCTGAAGAAATCCTGCCGCTGGTCGGCTCGCTCAATCACATGCTGGATAGACTGTCGCAAAGTATTCAGACGCAAAAGCGCTTCATCGCCGATGCCGCGCACCAGATGAAGACACCGCTGGCCGGCATGCGCATGCAATCGGAACTCGCGCTGCGCCAGCAGGAACGCGAGGAAATCCAGAAGTCGCTGGAACAATTGGCCAAGAGTTCGGCCTCCGCCACACGACTCGTCAACCAGTTGCTGGCGCTGGCACGTGCCGAGAACCAGACGCCCGATACACGACCGATGGAAACGCTGGACCTGACCGAGCTGGCACGCGATGCGATGCAGGACTGGATTCCGATGTCGTTCAACCATCGCATCGATCTCGGCTTTGAAGCTACCGAGGCAGCCGTGCCCGTACGCGGCGACCGCATCCTGTTGCGCGAGTTGCTCAACAATCTGATCGACAATGCGCTCAATTACACACCGGCCGATGGCCATGCCACCGTGCGCGTGTATGCCGATGAAGAACGACAACTGGCATTTCTCGAAGTCGAAGATACCGGCCCCGGCATCGCCAGCAGCGAACATGCGCATATCTTTGACCGCTTCTACCGCATCCTCGGCTCCAATGTCGAAGGCAGCGGCCTCGGTCTGGCTATCGTGCGCGAGATTGCGCAACAACATGAAGCCGACATTGCCATTCTCGACAACCCGCGCTGCGCGGGGCAAAAGATGCCCGGTTGCCTGATGCGCATCACGCTGCGTCTGGATGCGGCATGCGAACTACCGATTCGCGAAGAGGAAGCATGAACGTCGAAACACCAGAAGACATCACCGAACGCGATCGCCGCTACTGGCAGCAGAATCGCAAACTGACGATCCATCTGCTACTCGTATGGTTTGTGGTGACGTTCCTGTCAATCTACTTTGCGCGCGATCTGGCCGCCTACACCTTGTTCGGCTGGCCGGTCTCGTTCTTCATGGCGGCACAGGGCAGCACGCTGCTCTACTTCGCCATCATCGCGTTTTACACATGGCGCATGCGTCGACTCGATCAGGCCCACGCGCAGGAAGCGGCGCATGACGAATAACAGTTTCTTCCGCCGTCTGTCGCGCTACTACAGCCTGTACACGCTTGGCTTCGTTCTTTTTCTGTTCGTGCTGGCGATCCTTGAACACGAAGGTTTCCCGCGCGTGTGGATCGGTTACCTGTTCATGTTTTCGACCATCGTGGTGTACGCCACCATCGGTGTATTGAGCCGCACCTCGAACATGCAGGAATACTATGTCGCCGGGCGACGCGTACCAGCCTTCTTCAACGGCATGGCAACCGCCGCCGACTGGATTTCCGCCGCCAGCTTCATCAGTCTGGCCGGCGGTCTGTACCTTTGGGGCTTCGACGGCCTTGCCTACATCATGGGCTGGACCGGCGGCTTTGTGCTGGTCGCGCTACTGATCGCGCCCTATCTGCGCAAATTTGGCAAATACACGATCCCTGATTACCTGACGGCACGCTATGCCGGTCCGTGGAGCGACAACATCGTGCGTGTGATCGCGGTGCTTGCCACCATCATCGTTTCCTTCACCTACGTGGTAGCGCAAATCTATGGCGTCGGCCTGATTTCGTCACGTCTGACCGGCGTGGATTTTTCGGTGGGCATCTTCCTCGGACTCGCCAGCATTCTCGTCTGCTCCTTCCTTGGCGGCATGCGTGCAATCACCTGGACGCAGGTGGCGCAATACATCATCCTGATCATCGCGTTCCTGATTCCCGTTGTGTGGCTGTCGGTCAAGCACACCAATATTCCGATTCCACCGATTGCCTATGGCTCCGCGATTGTCCAGCTTGGGGAGCGGGAAGAAGTGCTGATCCACGATGAAAAGGAAGAGGAAGTACGCGCCATCTATCGCCAGCGCGCACAAGACCTCGAAGAACGCCTGGCGACCCTGCCAGACTCGTGGGAATTCGGTCGCGCCGAAATCCAGCACAATCTCGACGCACTCAAGGCAGGCAATGCCGAAATGCAGGAAATCCGCCAGACCAGTCGGCAACTGGCAGCCTATCCCAAGGATGCCGATGAAGCGCAACGCCTGTGGACCGGCCAGCGTGCACGCTATCTGGAAATGGCAAAACCGCCGTCGCGCCACACCGAACCGTTCGCTGGCGATGCCGAAATATCGTCCATCAAGCGCAATAACTTCCTTGCGCTGGTGTTCTGCCTGATGATGGGCACGGCCGCCCTGCCGCATGTGCTGACGCGCTACTACACGACACCTTCGGTACAGCAGTCTCGCAGTTCGGTATTCTGGACGCTGTTCTTCATCATGGTGCTGTACCTGACAATTCCCGCACTGGCCGTCCTCGTCAAATACGACATATACAGCTCGCTGGTCGGCACCGACTTCAATCGCCTGCCGGAATGGGTATCGTACTGGGCCAGCATCGACAAGCTGCATCCGCTGGTCAGCATCAACGACATCAATCGCGACGGCATCGTGCAGCTCGCGGAAATCCTGATCGATGTCGACATGATCGTGCTGGCCACGCCAGAAATCGCCGGCCTGCCCTATGTCATTTCCGGCCTCATCGCCGCTGGCGGTCTGGCTGCTGCACTATCGACTGCCGATGGCCTGTTGCTGACGATTTCCAACGCGCTCTCGCACGACATCTATTACAAGGCGATGAATACGCAAGCTACCACGCAAAAGCGGGTGACGGTCTCCAAATTGCTGTTGCTGATGGTGGCTTTGGTCGCGGCCTATGTCGCGTCCCTCAAGCCTGGTGATATTCTGTCCCTCGTGGGAGCGGCATTCTCGCTGGCGGCGTCGGCACTATTTCCGGCGCTGGCACTGGGCGCCATGTGGAAACGGGGCAACCAGCAAGGTGCGGTGGCGGGCATGCTAGTCGGATTCATGGTGTGCGTGATCTACATGATGCGCACGCACCCGGCGCTGGGTGGTACGCCGGACGGGCAATGGTTACATATCGCGCCGATTTCTGCCGGTATTTTCGGCGTGCCGGCAGGTATGCTGACGATGGTGATCGTCAGCCTGCTGACGCCACCGCCTGCTCCACGCGCCGCTGCCATGCTGGAGGAAGTACGCCGACCATAATGTACGAAAGGAGACCACCCTGCCGAAGCTGCATCGATCTGGCATGTTTCTTGATTAAGCACCGCATCATCTCTTGCAAAACGATAACAACGATTGACTGACGCCATGCCAAAATTTTTCAATGAGATGTACCTCGATGGCGCCACTGACGTGCGCGACCATTACCGCGAATTCGAACGCTGGCTTTCCTCGCAATCGAACAAGACCATCGACCGCAAGCGTGCCGAAGCCGACCTGATCTTCCGCCGCGTCGGCATTACTTTCGCCGTCTACGGCAATGAAGCCGGCACCGAACGCGTGATCCCGTTCGACATCATCCCGCGCATGATCACCGCAGCCGAATGGACGCAGATGCAAGCCGGTCTGGTGCAGCGCGTGCGTGCGCTGAACATGTTCATCCACGACATCTACCACGACCAGAACATCGTCAAGGCTGGCATCGTGCCGCCCGAGCAGATCTTCCGCAACGCGCAATACCGGCCCGAGATGCAAGGCATTTCCGTTGCCTCCGACATTTATGCACACATTGCCGGGGTCGATATCGTGCGGGCTGGCGAAGGCGAGTTCTATGTGCTGGAAGACAATCTGCGCGTGCCATCAGGCGTGTCCTACATGCTGGAAGACCGCAAGATGATGATGCGCCTGTTCCCAGAACTGTTTGCCAAATACCCGGTGGCGCCCGTGGCGCATTACCCGGACATGTTGCTCGACAATCTGCGTTCGGTCGCACCAGTCGGCGTGACCGATCCAACCGTGGTCGTGATGACGCCGGGCATGTACAACTCGGCGTATTTCGAACATGCCTTCCTGGCGCAGCAGATGGGTGTCGAACTTGTCGAAGGGCAGGATTTGTTCGTCAACGACAATCACGTCTACATGCGCACCACGCGCGGCCCAAAACGCGTGGATGTCATTTACCGCCGCATCGATGATGATTATCTCGATCCGCTCGCCTTCCGTTCCGATTCCACGCTCGGCGTGCCGGGTCTGCTGTCGGTCTATCGCGCCGGCCGTGTCACGCTGGCAAATGCCATCGGTACCGGCGTCGCCGATGACAAGTCGATCTATCCGTTCGTGCCCGACATGATTCGCTTCTATCTGTCGGAAGAACCGATTCTGAACAACGTGCCGACCTACCAGTGCCGCAAGCCATCCGATCTGTCGTACGTGCTGGCCAACCTGCCGCAACTGGTCGTCAAGGAAGTACACGGTGCAGGTGGCTACGGCATGCTGGTCGGCCCTGCTTCGACCACGGCCGAGATCGAAGCCTTCCGCGCACGCATCATCGCCAAACCCGAAGGCTATATCGCACAGCCGACGCTCGCACTATCGACCTGCCCGACCTTTGTCGAGTCGGGTATCGCACCGCGCCACCTGGACCTGCGTCCATTCGTGTTGTCGGGCAAGACGATTTCGATGGTCCCCGGAGGCCTGACGCGCGTGGCGCTGCAGGAAGGCTCACTGGTGGTGAACTCGTCGCAGGGCGGCGGCACCAAAGACACCTGGATTCTGGAGAACTGAGATGCTGAGCCGTACCGCCGATCACCTGTTCTGGATGGCGCGCTATACCGAGCGCGCCGAAAATACCGCCCGCATGCTCGACGTCAATGTGCAGAATGCCTTGTTGCCGCAATCGGCACGTGCCGCTGAAGAAGGCTGGCGCGCCACCTTGAGCATTTCCGAACTCGAGCATCAATTCGATCAGCGCTACCCGAAGTTCACGCCGAAGGACATGCTGCACTTCATGGTGGCCGATACGTCTAACCCGTCGTCGATCGCATCCTGCCTGCGTGCTGCGCGAGAGAATGCACGCGCCGTGCGCGGTGCGCTGACGACCGAAGTCTGGGAAACGCAAAACATCACCTGGCTGGAAATGCAAAGCCAGCTCAGCGATGAAATGCTGGAACAAGATCCGAGCCAGTTTTTCGAATGGGTCAAATATCGTTCGCACCTGTCGCGCGGCGTGACCTTTGGCACCATGTTGCAGGATGAAGCGCTCTACTTCATTCGCCTCGGTACCTTCCTCGAACGCGCCGACAACACGGCGCGTATTCTCGACGTCAAGTTCCACGGTGCGGGTGCCAATCCATCGGCCGCCAAGCTGGGCAGCGAAAACCATCACGATTACTACTACTGGGCGGCGATCCTGCGTTCCGTCTCGGCGTTCGAAATCTATCGCACCGTCTATCGCGATGCGATCACGCCGGCACGCGTGGCCGATCTGCTGATGCTGCGTGGCGACATGCCGCGTTCGCTGCGCGCCTGCCTGTATCACGTCGAACGTGACCTCAGTTATATCAGCCAGGAACAGCAAAGCCATACCTTGCGCATGGCAGGCAAGATGCACGCAGAACTCCGGTTCACGTGCATCGAAGACATTCTGCAAGAAGGTTTGCACGATTACCTGACGCGTTTTCTGGACCGTGTCTACAAGCTCGGCAACCGCGTCAGCCTCGACTTCCTCGTTCCGTTGGCGGCCTGATCATGAGGCTCGCCATCCGCCACGAGACGGTCTATCGCTACACGGCCCCGCTCAACTACACAATCCAGCAACTGCGTCTGACGCCCCGCATCGATTCGCACCAGCACACCATGCACTGGCAAATCGACACGCCGGGGCAGCGTCATGCATTTACGGATGCCTTTGGCAATCTCTGCCACATGCTAACGATCACCGGCAATCACAATGCCGTGCCGATTATCGCCACCGGCGAAATCGAGGTACAGGCGCTGTATCAGGGACGCCTGCACGAAAAGGGCCCGTTGTCGCCACTGGTGTTCACCACACCAACGCGCCTGATCGCACAAACCGAGACGATCCAGGCTTTCGCCCAGGCGCATCTGCGCCAGAAAACCAGTGCCGGCCTGCTTGCGCTGGCCGAGCACATTTGTGGTGCAGTCTCTTATCAAAGCGGTGCAACCGAAGTCACAAGCACTGCCAACGAGGCACTGCAACTCGGCTCGGGCGTCTGTCAGGATCACGCGCATTTGTTTATCGCCTGCTGTCATGCGCAGGACATCCCGGCACGCTATGTCTCGGGCTATATCGATTCCGGCAGTACCGGCCATGCCGAAAGCCACGCCTGGGTCGATGTATGGGTCGAGGAAGACGGTTTCACAGGCTGGCTCAGTATCGACGTCACGCATGCGATGTTCGCCGGCGAAGCGCATTGCAGACTAGCCGTGGCACGCGACTACGACTCAGCCGCACCGATCAGCGGTGTGCGACGCGGCGGCGGTGAAGAAACACTCGATGTACGCGTGATCGTTACCCCCTTGAGTACACAACAATGACGACACAGGATGCGTTTGCCAGACAGGCAATTGTCTGAAAATCACTTTCCCTGTCAGGATGACAATGCCTTTTTCTTTCAAGCAACGAAACGCCGATTTGGATCGGTGCCGCCAACGTGCAAAAAGCGATTCCTGTAAAATCGGCGTTTTGCTTTTTCGGTTCTTTCCATGACTTACTGTGTTGCGTTGCGCCTCAATGCCGGGCTGGTTTTTCTGTCCGACTCGCGCACGAACGCCGGCGTCGATCACATCGGCACGTTCCGCAAGATGAACGTCTTCGAAACGCCAGGCGATCGCGTGATGGTGCTCATGACTGCGGGCAATCTGTCGATTTCGCAGTCCGTGCGCCAGATCATCGCCGAGCACACCACGACTGCCGGCAAGAACATCTGGAATGCGAGCTCGATGTATGAAGCCGCCCAGATCGTCGGTGAAGCCATTCGCATCGTGCACGATCGCGATGCCGCCACGCTCGAACAGTTCGGTATTGATTTCAATGTCAGCATGATTTTTGGCGGCCAGATCAAGGGCGAACGCTGCCGCCTGTTCCAGATGTACTCGGCCGGCAACTTCATCGAATCGCATGATGAAAATACCTACTTCCAGATCGGCGAAGCCAAGTACGGCAAACCCATTCTGGACCGCATCGTCACGCCCGATACACCGCTCGACGAAGCGGCCAAGTGCGCACTGATTTCGATGGATTCCACGCTGCGCTCCAATATTTCCGTTGGCCTGCCGCTCGACATGCTGATCTACGAATCCGATCGTCTGGCCGTAACGCGCTTCGTCACCATCGACGAGCAAAACCAGTATTTCCAGATGATTCGCAATACCTGGGGCAAGCAGTTGCGTGCCGTGTTCGAAAGCATCGACGATCCGGTCTGGAACGGCGCACCTGACGAAGCCATTGCACTCTCGACCATCGGCAACAAGAGCCAGCCACTGCGAATCCAACCGCCTTCACAGTTTGGCATTCCCGCCGTCGCCCCTGCGCCATTGCAAACACTGGCACAGGACGAGGAAGGCAACAACCAGCAGCACTGAGCCGCCATAGGCCACAGCACTGCTGTGCCGGATAGCGCAAAATTGCCCCCGTTCAATCTGCACAATGAAAAACGGCTGCCATGCATTTGGCAGCCGTTTTTCATTTTCCTGTCGCAAACAGTAGTGGTGGAGCGCCTGATTTTTCCCACTTCACTCGCTTTCCCTACGCCGCGCAAGCTCTCGCGGCGAGATGCTCCCTCATCCTGCTAAACACTTGCCGGCTCGGTCTGTCGTAACCAGGCTTCAAGAATTGCCACCGCCGCTTTTTGCAAGGCCGGCCCATATTGCACAGCATGTTCGCGCAGGCTGCCCGGGCGAATACCTGCCTGTGCGAGCTCGCTGGCATGACCGACCAGCCACTGCTCAATACGCGCCACATCCGCCTCCAGATGAAACTGCAGGCCCAGCACATTCGGCCCCACACTGAATGCCTGGTTATCACAAGCCGCGGACGACGCCAGATGCGCTGACTTGGCCGGCATCATGAAACGGTCGCCATGCCAGTGCAGCACCGGTACCTCGCCTAGCAAAGCCAGCGGCGAGCAGCGCCCCGCTTCGGTCAGGGACAGAGGTGAAAAACCGATTTCCTTGACACCCATACTGCGCACATCCGCGCCCAGTGCGCGTGCCATGAATTGCGCGCCAAGGCAGATGCCGAGCAAGGGCTTGCCGCTGTGAATACGCTGTTCGACCAGCGCCACTTCATCACGCACAAACGGATAGATATCATCGTCAAATGCACCGATCGGCCCACCTAGGACGACCATCAGATCCGGCGACAGTACATCCAGTCCTGTCAACGGCGCAATGGTCGCATCCACATACTGGATCGCATAACCATGTGCCTGCAGCACCGGCTCGAAAATGCCAAGGTCTTCGAAATGTACATGACGCAAAGCCAGCACGGTCTTCATGCCCTACCCCTTCCCCTTATCTCCAACACAAAAACAAGAAAGGCCGCAACGCGTGAACGCTGCGGCCTTTCCGTTGCTCATTTGCCGAATCAGATGACGATGGTCTGTGCCTGATCCGCTTCGCGCGCACGGATTTCACCGATACGCATGACGGTCTCGCCTGCAGCCGTCAATTGAGCGATTGCGGCATCTGCATTTTCCTGCGACACGATTACGGTCATGCCGATACCGCAGTTGAAGACGCGATGCATTTCGGCATCGGCAACGTTGCCATGTTCCTGCAACCACTTGAAGAGCGGTGGCAATGTCCATGCGTCCTTGTTCAGCACGGCGGTCAGGTTGTCCTGCAACACACGCGGAATGTTTTCAACGAGGCCGCCACCGGTGATGTGAACCATGCCCTTGACTTCCATCGACGTCATCAGTGCCAGCAGCGGCTTGACGTAGATGCGCGTTGGCGCCATCAGTACGTCGGCCAGCTTGCGACCGTGGAAATCGCCATTGAGGTCCGGCTGCGCACGTTCGATAATCTTGCGTACCAGCGAATAGCCATTCGAGTGGATGCCCGACGAGGCCAGACCCAATACCACGTCACCCGGCTTGATCTTGCTGCCGTCGATGACCTTGGATTTTTCGACTGCACCGACAGCAAAGCCGGCCAGATCGTATTCGCCATCGGGATACATGCTCGGCATTTCAGCCGTTTCGCCACCAATCAGGGCGCAACCAGCCTGTTCGCAACCTTGCGCGATGCCCTTGATGACATCGGTGGCGCGCGCCACATCAAGCTTGCCGCAAGCGAAATAGTCGAGGAAGAACAGCGGCTCGGCACCTTGCACGAGGATGTCGTTGACACTCATGGCAACCAGATCGATGCCGACGGTATCGTGCTTGTCGAGCATGAAAGCCAGTTTCAGCTTGGTACCAACGCCATCAGTACCCGAGACCAGAACCGGCTCCTTGTACTTCTTGCTGATTTCGAACATGGCACCGAAACCGCCGAGTCCGGCCAGCACGCCTTCGCGCATGGTGCGCTTGGCATAAGGCTTGATCGCTTCGACCAGCGCATCGCCGGCATCGATGTCCACACCGGCATCGCGATAGGAAAGGGAAGTAGAAGAAGAGCTGCTCATGGTTCGATAAGGGAAAATAAAGACGGTTGGCCGCGTCGGCAGGCTGTCGCTGCCGCTTTTTCGCATTGATGCATGCCGCATTTGCGCGAGACTGGCTCTATAATCCAGCTTTTGCGCACAAACCGGCTTTCGGCAAACCGGTATTTTAGCAAATCGCATCCTGCTTCCCCGTATTTCAGGTTACTTTCTTTGCCAACTGTCCAAAACCGGCACGCCGCCATGTCTTTCCCGCCCGTCCCTCGCGGCATGTGCCGCTCCATTCTCGTGTCAGGCCATTGCGCATGAGGCAACTGCTACTCGATCTCCCTGCCGAAAAACCACAGACGCTGGATTCCTTCGTCGCCGGTGCCAACGCCGAATTGATGGACTTGCTGCAACGCGTGGCGCAGACACAGGCCAACGGGCTGGACGAACGCTTTATCTATCTGTGGGGTGAAGCCGGTGCCGGCAAATCGCATCTGTTGCAGGCGCTGGCCACCTTGCCGGACGCGCGCCTGATCGGCAGTGATGCAACATCAGATGAGCTGGAATACGACCCCGCCATCCGTCTGTATCTGCTCGACGATGTGGAGCGTCTGTCGGCTGACAGCCAGATTGCAGCATTTGCGCTGTTCAACCAGATTCGCGAAATCGGCGGCAATCTGGTCGCGGCCGGCAATGTCGCCCCGACCGCACTGAACGTGCGTGAAGACTTGCGTACCCGTTTTGGCTGGGGGCTGATCTATCAGGTGCACGGCCTGAGTGACGAAGACAAGATCGCTGCCTTGACACACGCCGCCCAGATGCGCGGCCTGCCGCTGTCGGAAGGTGTGCTGCCCTATCTGCTCACGCATTTTGCCCGCGACATGCGTTCACTGTCGGCCATGCTCGATGCGCTGGATGCCTATTCGCTCGAAACCAAGCGCCCTATTACGCTGCCACTGCTGCGCGAACTATTGCAACGCAATGACTAACGACTTACACAAGCCCTGCCGCTTTCTCTAATCAACTTGCCAATATCACCTTTATCCGCATGAATCTTGCCCTGTTCGACCTCGACCACACCCTGCTGCCTCTCGACTCCGATCACGAATGGGGCGAATTCCTCGTACGCAAGGGTGCCGTCGATCCGCTGGTTTTCGCCGCCCGCAACGACGCTTTTTACGCGCAATACGAAGCCGGCACGCTGGACCCCGTCGAATATCTAGAGTTTGCCCTTGGCACGCTGGCACAGTTTTCCAAGGAACAGCTGGACACCTGGCAAATCGATTACATGCGCGAAGTGATCGAACCGAAAATCCTGCCCGCCGCACGCGATCTGGTAAAGCAACATCAGGATGCCGGCGATCTGGTCGCCATCGTGACGGCGACCAACCGCTTCGTGACGGCACCGATCGCACGTGCGCTGGACGTCAAACACCTGATCGCTGCCGAACCCGAATTCGCACCCGACGGCCGTCCAACCGGCAAACTGGTCGGTGTACCAAGCTCGGGAGCGGGTAAAATCACGCATACCAACGCCTGGCTCGCCACACGCGGCCAGACCCTGCAGGATTTCGAACGCAGTTATTTCTATAGCGATTCGCAAAACGATATTCCGCTGATGTCCATCGTCACGCATCCGATCGCCACCAACCCCAATGCGCTGCTGGCTGCGCACGCGCAGGCACATGGCTGGCCGATCATCCGCTTATTCCAAGACCATCCATGATCAAGAAGCTCATCCGTCGCATTCTCGGCACCAAAAAATCCTCTGGCGACGCCACCCAGCCCGTCACGCTGACGGCAAAGGAACACGGCATCGATCCGAAGCTGGTGTCGTCCAATGCCATTCGCGTCACCAGCACGCTGCAACAGGCCGGCTTCAAGGCGTTTCTGGTCGGCGGTGCCGTGCGCGATCTGCTGCTTGGCGTCAAGCCCAAGGATTTCGACATCGCCACCGATGCCACGCCGGAACAGGTCAAGAAACTGTTCCGGCGTGGCATCGGTGGCGATGTCGAAATCCTTGGGCTTGACGCCAAGCAGCAGATCGCGCACGGCACCGCCGACCAGAAACGCCTTGAAGCCGGCCTGTTGCAGCGTGCTGGTGAC
>NZ_CAJYMD010000057.1 GCF_913776015.1 uncultured Oxalicibacterium sp.
GCCTGTTTGAAACCGACTTCCCGTGAAATGGCCATAGGGTACGGTTTGCATGTTAGTGCCAGACAAAACAAAATCGACCTGCTTCCACGCCGGCATTGCCTGCTCACCCAAGCGACGACAAATACCGAGCAACGGATTCTGTTCGCCGACGCCACACTCACCCTCTGCCAGTGCCGTAGCTATTCCCGTCTGATTGCCGAAGAAATGCGCACGGGCTTGCTCGATATCCGCTTCCGCGTCGGCCAGCGCCGCTTCCGCAGCCTGAAACGCAATCTGCCGATCACGATCATTGCGCGACGATTTCTCGCCCTGCAATGCCATCTGCGTCGCTGCCGTGGCGAGTAGAAAAATGACCGTGAGCATCAGCAAACTCATGATCAATGCGGATCCCGCAACACTGCGTTGCACGATCATGCGACTCATGCAGTGTCTCCGAAACCATTGCGCAAATGAATCGTTTGCGTGAAGACCATGCGTACCCGTTGGCGCATCGCGGCAGGCAATGCTTCTTCCTCTATCAATACACCAGAGTCGCTTCGTGCATGCGAAGCTGAATAGCTTTCGCCAAACAGATGATGTTGTTGTGGCGGTTTTTCCTGTGCTTTATGCGTTCCGCCTACCAATAAGGCAAAACGCACGGCCCGAACACGATGCCAATAAGATGCTGCGGTATGCATCTGTGTTTCTTCACGTCCGGCATCCAAGGCTGTAACGGCAGTGGCATTCATGTATTGCAACTCACCACTAGCACTCGGCAACTCAACGCCATATAGCACCTGAAATGATTCGACTCCGCGCGCAATGGCATCGGAACTCCAACCATTCTTCGTCCGATACTTGCAGCGCAACTCCGCCTCGCCGGCACTGTCTCGGGCGACGAAGAAAATGCTCCAGCTACGTTCTTCATCCGCGTCACTCGATGCTTCCGGTCTCGATTCGATGAAGCCTGCACAGTTAAGTGCGACACCATGCAAGGCAGCATCTGGCGCAAAGAAGCGCAGCGCCAGCACATCGCTTCCATTCACGACACCTGCCGTGATCGACTCCAGCTCGGGCGTATTTTTCTTGAGCGTGCGGGCATCCAGCCCCAGAACATGCGGACTGGCAGAAGCCGTTGCACGACGTGGCTGCAGGTATGGATTCCAGTCTTCGTGGCCGGCTTGCCGCACTTGCCGTGCAATCACCTCCATGACATAGCGTCCTGTTTCCTGCATCTGCGCCTGTTGATCCTGCGCGTTGTAACTAGCCTTGCCCGACAGCAGCAACCCGGTCAGCGTTAATAGCACAAACAAATTCAGGGTCATGGCAACCATCAGTTCGACCAGCGTCAAACCGTATTGATAAGGAACCCGATGACTAGGAGAGCGGATAGACATCATTGCACCGTTGCAATCTGCAAAGCGATGCGTGGTGCACCTTCATCTGCAGCACGCCGGTCTTTTTGATGCCATCCGATTTTGACGACGAAGGGCAAGAGATGCGTGCTGGTATCCGATGCGCATTCCCAACGCAAACTTGCGCGCCCGGTATCCCACGGCGTGTCATCACGGCATAACACGACTTGTCCACCCGGCAGATCACGAGGCACACGCTGCAACAACGCTGCCAGTTCCACCGATGCGCCGACTTGCATATTGCATGCTGTCGTGTCGTCCTTGCAGGTTTCACGCGAGGAGATGCGTGTTCTTTCCGATGGCGAAAGCATGCGTATTACCTCGGCAATTTCGACCGCCAGATGCGTTGCCTGCGTTTGCATTTTTGAATGCTGTGCCGTTTGCAAAGCGGTCAGGTACAAGCCCGATGCGGCGAGTATGCCGACGCTCAAGACAAAGATCGCTACCAGTACTTCAATCAGGGAAAATCCCTCGCTTGCCGACACCTTCATGCTGACCTTCCTCGATGCGCTTGTATTGAAAATGCTGTGCCGTCAGGCACACCACCACCGCCGTCGAGAATTATTGCGCCAAGCCAATGGCAATCCCAATCCCATCAATATGGGAAAATCGTTTCGCCAGCACGCAGCCAAAAAGAAAAGCCACGCATTGCGTGGCTTTGTTGGAAAACGTATTCATGCTTCAGTCATAGGATGGACACCCGTCCTTGCCCCATTTGTTATTGCACGCGCGCCAAAGGCATGGCTGCCGAGCAAATACCGACATCTTTTCACAACGTGCCACCTCCTGCGCCGTGGACAAAGGGTGCACCGATGCTGGCGCTTCCGTTTTCGCTGCCGGTACAACCGTATTGTTCGACGAGGCTTTTTCCGTGCGCGCAACCTTCGGTTTTTTTTCTTCAGGATTGCGCAATTTGCTGCTCTTCGAAGCCGCACTAGCTGTTGCCTGAGCATCACTAGCTACAAGCTCTTTCTGCTCTTGACTGGTGACAGGATTGTTTATCGATGTCGCTACAGAAGTCTGCCCCATCTGTTCCGCAAGAGAGGGGGCTCGTGCAGGCATTTGCACACCCTGTTCGGACCCTTTGGCATTGTTCACAACAAGTGGGTTAGCCTCCTCACCTCCCCGCCAGGACCACCAAAACGCTGCGCATAACAACAGCAGGAGAAACAGGATGCCCATGCGAAAACCCCAACCTTTGCGCACACCCGGTTCGCGCGCCATCGTCTCGACGACATCGTCCACCATCGAAGGCAGGCTCGCTGCCTTCGACTCTTTCAACGGTGACGCTTTCGACTCATCACGCGATAACGCCTTGCCGCATTGTTCGCAGAATCTGGCGGTGTCACGATTTTCCGCCTCACATTGTGCACATCGCTGCATCCACTCTCCCCGATTTCCTTTCATGTATCCAGTCATTGTGGAGCAAAGCAACTCGAAAACCAAATATCCAAGAGTCATCGACTCAGGTTGGGACCAAGTTCATATTGCGTGACTGTGCGAGAAATGCGCGGACGAAAAAAAACGCCACGCATTTGCGTGGCGTTTTAAGCTGGCGTCCCCAGGGGGATTCGAACCCCCGTACTCACCGTGAAAGGGTGATGTCCTAGGCCTCTAGACGATGGGGACAGTAATCTGTCCTGTGCTACCGAGCGCAGAATTTTAAACTTCTTTTTCTCTGCTTGCAACACTTTTTACTACGAATCTGCATCAAGCTATTTGGTGGAGATAAGCGGGATCGAACCGCTGACCTCTTGCATGCCATGCAAGCGCTCTCCCAGCTGAGCTATACCCCCTCGCGAGTGCAGAAGCAAGATTATAGCAACGTTCTTTCTGCGGTGTAAATAGCTTTCTCGCGTTTTTATCAAAGATCTTTTTGCAGTCGTGTCAGTACCGTTTCACGTGAGAACAAGGTAATCACTGCATCGATCGATGGCGTCTGCAATTGACCGGTAATCAGCAAGCGTAAAGGCATCGCCAGTTGCGGCATCTTGAGCTTGTGTTCTGCCAGTGTTTCCTTCAACGTGGCCGATACGGCCTCCTTCTTCCACTCCACCTTTTCGAGATGTGCCGCAAACTGCACAAGCGCCGGTTTGATTGCATCAGTCACGTGTTGATCCAGTAATGCAGCATCGGCAGCCGGTTCGCGATAGAACAGCATGGCGGCAACCGCTAATTCGTTGAGGGTGTTGGTGCGATCTTTCATCAATGCGATCACGTCCGGCAAGGCTGGCGCCCCATCGAAACGCGCGCCAAGCGCTAGAAGACGCGGCTCGAGCAATGCAGCAAGGCGCGTGTTATCCGCTTGCTTAATGTAGTGATTGTTGACCCAGTCGAGCTTTTCAGGATTGAACTGCGCCGGCGATTTGGTCAGATGATCGAGATCGAACCATTGCGTGAATTGCTCCATGCTGAAGATTTCGTCATCGCCATGGCTCCAGCCCAGCCGCGCCAGATAGTTGAGCATGGCTTCCGGCAGATAACCCTGCTCCGGATAATCCATCACACTGACCGCACCGTGGCGCTTGGACAGCTTCTCGCCATCCGTGCCGAGAATCATCGGCAAATGGCCATACTGCGGCAGTTCTGCGCCGAGCGCATTCAGGATATTGATCTGACGCGGCGTATTGTTCACATGATCATCACCACGAATGACGTGCGTGATCTTCATGTCCCAGTCATCGACTGCCACACAGAAGTTATAAGTCGGCGTGCCGTCAGGGCGCGCAATCACCAGATCGTCGAGCTCGCGATTAGAAATCGTGATGGTGCCCTTGACCACGTCATGCCAAGTGACCTCGCCATCTACCGGATTACGAAAGCGCACCACCGGTTTGCGGTCGGCAGGCACCGACGGCAAGGTCTTGCCGGCTTCAGGCCGCCAAGTGCCGTCGTAGCGCGGCTTCTCACCAGCTGCACGCTGACGCTCGCGCATGGCTTCGACTTCTTCCGGTGACGAATAGCACAGATACGCATGGCCATCGGCCAGCATCTGGGCAATCACTTCGCGGTAGCGATCCATGCGCTGCATCTGATAGAACGGACCTTCGTCGTGGTGCAACCCCAGCCATTCCATGCCTTCGATAATGGCTTGCACGGCTTCAGGCGTCGAACGTTCAAGATCGGTATCTTCGATACGCAGCACGAACGTGCCACCGAAATGACGGGCATAGGCCCACGAAAACAAGGCGGTACGTGCACCACCAACATGCAGATAGCCGGTCGGGCTGGGAGCGAAACGAGTACGGACGGTCATGGCAAAGAAAAACGGCCTTGGGTGCCAAAGCCGTCATGAATACGTGGAAAGGACGCTATTTTAGCCGCTAAGTAACTAAGCGGATACTTGGCAGGCCCGCATCCGGAAGTAAATCATTTGCATTATCCCCACTCAACACTGGTTCCTCTGGACAAATTCTCGCCACCTCCCAATCAGAACGCCTCTCCCGGGAGGGAAGCAAGCACTGCTAAAATGTCGGATTATTTCTCGCCAAGCATTACCCACATGACCAGCCCATCGCCGCGCAAACTATTCGTCACAACAGCCCTTCCCTACGCCAACGGGTCCTTCCATATCGGCCACATCATGGAATACATCCAGGCCGATATCTGGGTGCGGTTCCAGCGCATGCAGGGCAACGACGTCAATTTTGTCGGTGCCGACGATGCGCATGGTGCGCCGATCATGATCGCGGCCGAGAAAGCCGGTATCACGCCGCAGGAATTCGTCGCACGCATCGCAGCAGGCCGCGCACAATATCTGGACGGCTTCCATATCTCTTTCGACAACTGGCATTCGACAGACGGCCCGGAAAATCACGAGCTGGCCAAACAGATTTATCTGGATCTAAAAAAAGCCGGTCTCATCACAGCGCGTACCATCGAACAGTTCTTCGATCCCGAAAAGAACATGTTCCTGCCCGACCGCTACATCAAGGGCCAATGTCCGAAATGCGGTGCGCAGGACCAGTACGGCGACAATTGCGAAGTCTGCAGCGCAGTCTATGCGCCAACGGACCTCGTCAATCCGTACTCAGCCTTGACCGGCGCCACACCGGTTCTGAAAAACTCGGAACATCTGTTCTTCGCCCTGTCCGATCCACGTGCCGTGTCGTTTCTCGAAAACTGGATCGATGGCACAGACGAAGCCGACGGCAAACCGCACCTGCAATCGGAAGTCGCCAACAAGGTCAAGGAATGGTTTTCCGTGCGCGAGAATCCGGATGGCAGCAAGAGCGAAGGCTTGAGCGACTGGGATATCTCGCGCGATGCGCCCTACTTCGGCATCGAGATTCCCGATCAACCGGACAAATACTTTTACGTCTGGCTGGATGCACCGGTCGGTTATCTGGCTTCGCTGAAAAATCTGCTCGACAAGCGTGGCGCCGATTTTTCCGCCTACATGGCCGAACCGAATCTGGAACAGATTCATTTCATCGGCAAGGACATCGTCAATTTCCATACGCTGTTCTGGCCCGCCATGCTGCATTTCAGCGGCCGCAAGACGCCGAACAAGGTGTTCGTACACGGCTTCCTGACGGTGAACAACGGCGAAAAGATGAGCAAGAGCCGCGGCACTGGCCTCGATCCGCTCAAGTACCTGAACCTCGGCATGAATCCGGAATGGCTGCGTTACTACCTGGCCAACAAGCTCAATGCGCGCAATGAAGATATCGATTTCAACCGTGAAGATTTCCTCGCACGCGTCAATAGCGATCTGATCGGCAAATACGTCAACATCGCCAGCCGTGCCGCCGGCTTTATCACCAAGCGTTTCGATGGCCGCGTGACGACGGCCTGGGCAAAGGACGATGATGCCTTCCTCTCGGGATTGCGCAAGGTCGCACCGGAAATCCAGGTGCTTTACGAACAGCGCGAATACGGCAAGGCCCTGCGCGCGATCATGGAACAGGCCGACGTGGTCAATGCCTACGTCGATGCCAACAAGCCATGGGAACTGGCGAAGAATGCCGACAACGACGCCAAGCTGCAGGAAGTCTGCAGCCGTTTGCTGGAAGCGTTCCGTATCCTGACCATCTATCTGAAACCGGTGTTGCCGCAAGTCGCGGCCCAAGTCGAAACACAATTGAATCTGGCACCGTTGCAGTGGCAGGATGTGAGCGTGCCTCTGCCGGATGGTCACCAGATCAATCCGTATGCACACTTGATGCAGCGCGTTGATCCAAAGATGCTGGATGCCCTGTTCGAGATGGTGCCGGTCTTGGATGCCACCGTCTCCGCGCCGACCAATCCGAGTTCGGGCAAACAGCCGGTAGAAGACAATGCGATCGAACCGCTGGCCGATGAAATCAAGATCGATGATTTTGCCAAGGTCGACCTGCGCATCGCCAAGATCGTCAATTGCGAACACGTTGAAGGATCGGACAAGCTGCTGCGTCTGACGCTGGACGTAGGCGAAGGCCGCATGCGCAATGTTTTTTCGGGTATCAAGTCGGCCTATCAGCCGGATGATCTGATCGGGAAATTGACCGTATTGGTCGCCAATCTGGCACCGCGCAAGATGAAATTCGGCATCTCGGAAGGCATGGTACTGGCCGCATCGGCTGCCGACGAGAAAGCCAATCCCGGCATCTACATTCTCAATCCTTGGCCGGGCGCAGAACCGGGCATGCGCATTCGCTGATCGCGCAAAAACGAGGTCGCCAACACCAGCCTCGATAAAAAGCGAATAGGCTTGAGCAAAAACGAAACGCCGCCAAGGACATCCTCCCGAGCGGCGTTTTCTTTTTAATCGATCAAACCGGCTTCAGATGACGCTTGCCCTCTGGAATAAACTCCTCGCCAGTAAATCACGGCTATTAATCACGGCCATTTAGCCCTTCAACCCTTAACCGGATCGGTTTGCGAGGTCTGTGTTACACGACCACTGTCGCGATCGAAGTGCACATTGAAAAAACGCTCGGTTGCCGGCCCGGACAAATAGCGCCAATCCCATACTTCTTCATTCTTGAGCGAAAACGTCACGCTGCTGCGCGGCTTTCCCAGCAAGCGACGCACTTCGTCACGCGTCATGCCGACCTTGACGCGTGCGAAATTTTCTTCGGTCAGCGTCTGGCGATAGTCGCGCAATACACCTTTGGCATCGAGCTCTACCATCCACGTACGATGCCCTTCAGGACCACGCGGATATTCAAAAGTACGCGCGCCATCTCTCTCATCCCAGATCATGCTGGGCTCGCCCATCGCCTGCCTTACTTCGGCCTCGGTCGACACGCCCTTGTTGAGCTTTTCGATGCCGAAATCTTCGATAGGCCGCCCCTGATTGCAACCGAACATCAGGATGCTGCAAAGAAACCCGGAGACGCCGGCCAGAAATCGTTTCATTGAAATGCCTCCATTGGTAAGTTGAACAACTGTCTCTTTTGCACAAGCGCGTGCGCAGAACCGTAGCCAAGACAGGGTAAAATAGCGCCTGTTTCCCTTCATCATTATCAAACAGACCATGGTATTCAGCAAAAACCATTATCACTACCAATCGGAAGCGACCAAGTTCATCGAAGAACTGAAGCAGAAGAACCCACAACTGGATGCCTCCCAGCAGGAAGGCCGCGCCTTGCTGTGGGATAAGTCGCCGATCGATCTGGACCAGCTCGACCGCGCCAAGGCATCCCGCGTCAAGCAACAACCCTACGTTTATCAGAACAAGGTCCGCTGACACGCATGAGTGGTTCCAATCCGATGCTGGCGCAAATGCCATCCAGCGCGCCGGATCTGGCTGTCGAAGGACGGCCAGATTCGACGCCGGATGTCATCGATGGCGTTGCCTTCGCGCGTCTATACGGGGAACCGCTGTTTCGCCTGCCGAATGATCTCTACATTCCGCCGGATGCGCTGGAAATCTTTCTCGAAGCATTTGAAGGACCGCTCGATCTGTTGTTGTACCTGATCCGCAAGCAGAACTTCAATATTCTCGACATCCCGATGGCGCAGGTCACCAAGCAGTACCTGCAATACGTCGATCAGATTCGCATCAGCAATCTGGAACTGGCGGCAGAATATCTGTTGATGGCTGCCATGCTGATCGAGATCAAATCGCGCATGCTGCTGCCGGTGCGCAAGGCGGATACCGGTGAAGAAGCCGAAGATCCGCGTGCCGAACTGGTGCGCCGCCTGCTCGAATACGAACAGATGAAACTGGCCTCGCGCCAGATCGACGAACTGCCGCAACTGGGCCGCGACTACGTGCGCACCCAGGTTTATATCGAGCAGAACACCGTCGTGCACTGGCCCGATGTCAACGTGGCCGACCTGCAATCGGCATGGGCCGATCTGCTGCGCCGTGCCAAGCTGACCGCACATCACACCATCAGCCGCGAAGAACTGTCGGTACGTGAACACATGACAGCAATCCTGCGTCGTTTGCAATCGGCCAAGTTCGTCGAATTTACCGACCTGTTCGATCCTTCACGTGGCGTGCCGGTAATCGTGGTTAATTTCGTCGCCCTGCTCGAACTGGGCAAGGAAACCCTGATCGAGATCACCCAGGCCGAACCCTTTGCCCCCATCTACGTCAGGCTGGCTTACGCACCGAGCTGACACCTGCTTTGCCTTGCGGCTGCGCCGCACGATTCAACCAAGGCTGTATTCATGAAAATCATTTCCTGCATCGAAGAACTGCGCGCCCATTTGCAAGGCCAGCTGCGCACCGCATTTGTGCCGACCATGGGTAATCTGCACGAAGGCCACTTGTCGCTAATGCGTCTGGCGCGCAAGCATGGTGATCCGGTGGTTGCCTCGATCTTCGTCAATCGCCTTCAGTTTGGTCCCAACGAAGACTTCGACAAGTATCCGCGCACTTTCCAGGCAGACGTCGAGAAGCTCGAAAAGGAAGGCGTCTACATCCTGTTTGCACCGACCGAAAAGGATTTATATCCGGAACCGCAGGAATATCGTGTGCAGCCACCGGACGATCTCGGCAACATTCTCGAAGGCGAGTTTCGTCCTGGCTTCTTTACCGGCGTCACGACGGTCGTGCTGAAACTGTTTTCCTGCGTGCAGCCGCGTGTAGCCGTGTTCGGCAAGAAGGATTACCAGCAATTGATGATCGTGCGCAACATGGCCAAGCAGTTCGCCTTGCCGACCGAAATCATCGCCGCCGAAACGTGGCGCGCCGAAGATGGCCTTGCGCTATCGTCACGTAATGGTTATCTGTCGGAAGCAGAACGTGCCGAAGCCCCTGCCCTGTTCCGCCAGTTGAATATCGTTGCAGATGAAGTACGCAACGGTCATCTGGATGTATTCGAACTAGAGCGCAAGGCGATGGCCGATTTGGCTGCACGTGGCTGGAAACCAGACTACATTTCCATCCGCAAGCAAAGCAACCTGCAACCACCATCCGCTGGTGATATGGCACAAGGCGAGAAACTCGTCGTGGTTGCCGCAGCGAAGCTCGGCAAAACGCGCCTGATCGATAATCTGGAGATATGAGACTCACATCTATAAAAAAGCCGCGTTGACGCGGCTTTTTTTATAGAGGCATTCATCAAACATCGCCTGGCATCATCATCAAATCCGTCACGCCAACATCGATGCCCTGCTGCGACAGCAAAGTCGTCACTTGGCCGCGATGATGCGTCTGGTGATTAAACAGGTGTGTGACAAGCAGCCATGCCGGTTTGCTGCGCGTTGCTTTAGTGATGCCGCTGTACCAATTGAAATCGGTAGTTAGCCATTGTGCATCCAGCGTCTCTGCCCATGCAATCAAAGCGGCATCCAGTTCACTGCGCGCCGCCTTGAGCGAAGGCCAAGATGCATGGAGATCGACACCCGCCGCGACTGTCGGCAACGGCCAGGCTTGGGCCGTATTGTTTGTGAAACGCCCCAGCCACATGCCATCGCCCCAGAGCAGATGATTCAGGGTCGAATGGATGGAGCCGAAGAAGGCGCCGCGATCGGCTTTGCGTTCCTGGTCGTTCAACGATTCGCACGCTGCATAGACCTTGTCATTCATCCAGTGGTTGTATCGTGCCAGCGTGCGTGCGTACTTAGGCGTGATCATGCGCTTTCGACCCAACGCACAATGTCCCGCCACTGCTCAAGATCTTTTTCCACCCTTGCTGGTACGACATCCCACAGCGTGTGGCCGTGGGCGGCGAGTTGCACGTAATTCTGCGTGTCGCGCAAGAAGCCCAGGACCGGCAAACCCAGCCCTTCGACATAGTTCTGCAACTGATCGGCCGCTCGCGTGCGCGCATGCACACGCATGCCCAGCACACCAACGTTGACGTGATCCTTCTTCTTGCGCTCGGCAAGCTTTTGCAGGAATTCCTGCGTGGCGAGAATATCGAACATCGATGGTTGCAAGGGAACGATTACCTTGTCGGCAATCTGCAAGACCTTTTCCAGACGCTTGCCACTCAAACCGGCAGGCGTGTCGAGCACGATATGCGTCGTCCCCTTGGGTGGCTTGGCAACATGGCCTTCTTCGATTTCCCACGCGCTGATCAACGGCAGCGACCCTGGCCGCAATGCCAGCCAGCCGCGCGACGATTGCTGCACATCGGCGTCGCCCAGCATGACCTTGTACCCTTGCGCGGCAAAATAGCCCGCGAGATTGGTGGAAAAGGTGCTTTTACCGACACCACCCTTGGGATTGGCAACCACGATGACAGGCATGGAATTCCCCTTTTTTATTCTGAAGCGCCGCAGCCGGAACCAGCGAGGCGATGCGGCAGAATAGCACGCACAGGCCGCGTGGAATCAGTTGCCGATGCGGCCATGCAACAGCCAGATGCCCGCGAAAACTCGCCGCGTCTGCAGCAGGACTTCGGGAAGTGATACCGCCGCCTGGAAGCAACGCTAGTCGAACAACGCGACTGATACCGGTTGCCGTAGTGATGACAATATCCGTTGTGCTCGGACCATGGCTCGAATCAGCCTTACCGTTCCGATCACCAATTTAGATGGACAGTTTTTTCAGCGCATCCAGCAAAGGTTGCGTCGCATCAGCCAGCCGTTCTAGGCTTTCCTCGCGCAAAGCGGCGGTATCGACCGTCTGGCCACTTGCCAGCCCGGCCCAGCGCAGCAAGGCGTCGCATGCGGCGGGCGTATCGAACAGTCCATGCAGATAGGTACCGAGAACGCAGTCATCGGCAGAGCGCGCGCCGTCGGCGTGCCCGTCCAGCATAAATACCGGACGATGCTGGTCGTCGCCATGTGACACGCCCATGTGGATTTCATAGCCTGCAACATCGACATCAGCAAAAGCGCACCGACCGCTGACTTGCTGCAAGCGCTTGTCGCGCGTGAGTTCGGTATGGATATCGAGCAAGCCCAACCCATCGGACGTGCCCGCCTCCCCTTCTACGCCATGCGGATCGGCGATAGTCTTGCCAAGCATTTGATAGCCGCCGCAAATACCGATGACCTTGCCGCCATAGCGCAGGTGCTTGTGCAAGACTTCGCGCCAGCCATTGGCGATCAGCCACGCCAGATCGGCACGCGTATTCTTGCTACCGGGCAGGATGATGAGATCGGCTGGTGGAATTGGTTGCCCCGGCCCCACCAGTTGTAGATCGATATCGGGGTGAGCTCGCAGTGCATCAAAATCCGTGTGATTACTGATGCGTGGTGGCACCGGCACAACGACACGGAATGCACCACGTGTACTTTGCACGGTCGCTACCGCATCTTCGGCATCGAGAAACAAGTCATGCAGATACGGCAGCACCGCGAGGACCGGCTTGCCAGTCTGCTGTTCCAGCCAGCGCAGGCCCGGCTCCAGCAAACCGATATCGCCGCGGAAACGGTTGATGACGAAACCGACGATGCGCGCCCGTTCGCTTTCCGACAGGCAGGCCAGCGTGCCCACCAGATGCGCAAACACACCGCCGCGGTCGATATCGGCAACCAGAATGACCGGACAATCGACGGCTTCGGCAAAGCCCATGTTGGCAATATCACGATCACGCAGATTGATTTCCGCCGGACTACCGGCGCCTTCCACCAGCACGACGTCATATTGGTCGGCAAGGCGTGCATGCGACGCCAGCACCGCCTGCATCGCCACCGGTTTGTAGTTGTGATAGTCACGCGCCTGCATGTCGCTGCGCACCTCGCCATGAATGATGACTTGCGCGCCGGTGTCGCTCGATGGCTTGAGCAGTACGGGATTCATGTCGGTATGCGGCGCAATACGTGCAGCGATGGCCTGCAAGGCTTGTGCACGACCAATCTCGCCACCATCCGATGTGACCGCGCTGTTGAGAGCCATGTTTTGCGGCTTGAAAGGCGCGACGCGCACACCTTCGCGCACCAGCAAACGACACAACGCGGCGACGACCGTGCTCTTGCCGGCATCCGACGTCGTACCTTGCACCATGAGTGTGGAAAACGGGAAAGTCATCGTCTTGTTTCGGCTGAATGCAGGTTATCGCTGACGAATTCTCAGGGATGGCGGCGCTTGCGCGCTTCTTCAAGTTTCTCGCACACCAGCGCCGTACCATCGATCAGGCGCGGGCCCGCACGGTTAACGAGATCGGCATCGACCGAAAACAGATTGCCGTTCTTGACAGCCAGAAGATTCTTGTAGGGTAGCCAGATTTCCAGTCCGCCGGATTTTTCTGCCTGTCGGTCACCCATCATCATGACTTCCGGATTTTCCAGCAACACAGCTTCGGTGCTGACGACCGGAGCCGGCATCGAGAGGTTGGCAAAGATGTTTTCGCCACCGCAAAGGCGGATGGCGTCGCTCAGAATATTGCTGCCATTGAGCGTATAGATTGGGCGTCCCCATACCTGATAGAACATGCGCACAACAGGACGATTGCGGTAAGTTTTTTCCAGTTGCGCAAGTCGCACGCGCTGTTCAGCGGCAACGCGATTCGCCTGCACGCTCGTACCAAGCAAGATACCCATGCGTTCCACGCTGGAAGGTATGTCTGCAAGTTTCTTGGGTTCGCTGAAATAAAACGGAATACCAAGTTTGCGTACATGTTCAAGTTGTCGCTCCGAATTGCCGTGCAGCCAGACCACGAGCAAATCCGGCTTCATCGCAATGATGCGTTCGAGATCAACCTGCTGATGACTGCCGACGCGCGGAATCTTCAACGCCTCCGCTGGATAATCGCTGTAACCTACCGTCCCGACAATGCGATCGCCTGCACCGGCCGCAAAGATCAATTCCGTCGCATGCGGCGCCAGTGAAATGACACGCTTTGCCGGTTGCGGCAGCGTGACAGTCTTGCCCGCATCGTCTACCACGCTCACCGTGGCATGCGCTTGCAAGGCAAACGCCCAGACCAACAACCCTAGGACAAACTTCATTGTCGCTTCCTCATGATGTCGTTATGTTCGCCTTGTCGCTATGCTCACTTGCAGCGCTTGCCAGGCAGACAAGGCATGCTGCAATCGTTGCCAAGCCAATTCATTGGCCGGCAAGCCCAGCCGGATGCCATGCTCAAATCGGCGGACCCAGATTCCGCATCCGGCCATGTGTTCAGCAAAAGCTTCCGGTTGATCCGTACGCCAGTATCGAAACAGCGCACAACCATGACTCGCCATGCCTGCCTCACGTAGCAGCGTCGCCAGACGCTGACCGTCCTGCTGCAAGCGCGGACGCATTACTCGCTGCCAATCCACATCAGACAAGGCAGCCGTACCGATTATTTGCGCCGGCCCACTGACCGTCCACGGCCCGAGCTGATCAGCCAGTCTGGCAAGCAGCACTGGCGATGCCGCCACGAAGCCCAGCCGCAATCCGGCCAGGCCGAAAAACTT
>NZ_CAJYMD010000058.1 GCF_913776015.1 uncultured Oxalicibacterium sp.
CATCGTGGTCGTTGGCACGATGGGTGCGGTGCTGCTGCAAAGCGGCTGGGAAAATTTCAAGAGCGGTTTGAAGATGGTCCGTCGCGTCTTCCGTCAGCAGGACGACAACTATGCCGATCTGATGCGCGAAGTCACGGGCTGGAGTGTGATGGCACGCCGCGAAGGGTTGCTGAGTCTCGAAAAGCTGATTCCCAATATGCGCGATCCGTTCATTGCACACGGCTTGCGTCTGATCGTCGACGGCATTGAGCCACGCCGCGTGCGCGAAGTGCTGGATATGGAAATCGGCGTCTATGAAACACGCCAGCGTGCGGCCGCCAAGATTTGGGAAGCTGCCGGTGGTTATGCGCCCACCATCGGTATTCTCGGTGCGGTGCTTGGCCTGATTCATGTGATGGAAAACCTGTCCGATCCGAGCCGCCTCGGCAGCGGTATTGCGGTCGCGTTCGTGGCGACGATTTACGGTGTCGGTTTTGCCAATCTGGTCTTCCTGCCGATTTCCAACAAGCTCAAGGCTGCCGTCAATCGCGACGTGTTCCGCCACGAGTTGCTGGCAGAAGCCTTCGCCGGCATCGCCGCCGGTGATAACCCGCGCCTGATTGAAGAGCGCATGGCCGTTTACCTGCTTTGAGAGCGCATCCCGGAGGGAACGACACCATGCGCCGCAGACGCCGCTACGACGATGATCAAGACAATCACGAACGCTGGCTGGTTTCCTACGCCGATTTCATTACGCTGCTGTTCGCTTTCTTCGTCGTGATGTACGCGGTCTCGTCGGTCAACGAGGGCAAATATCGCGTGCTGTCGGATTCGCTGGGCATTGCCTTCAGCGGCCTGCGTCCGCAAGCACCCGTGATCGATGCCCCGATCGAATCGCAGCGGCCGGCCTTGCCGTTGCCCATGCCGGCACCGCGTCGTCCGAATACGTCGGCCATCAAGAAAGAACGCGAGCAGATGACCAACATCGCACGCGATCTGTTGTCGGCGATGGCGCCGCTGATTGACCAGGGCAAGGTGCGCGTGACGCAAACCGATCGTGGCGTCAGCGTCGAAATCAATGCCAGCGTTCTGTTTGCGCCCGCCGAAGCCAAGCTCAGTGTGCAATCCGAACGCACGCTGCGTGCCGTCGCCAATGTGCTGACCAAGGTGCCGAACGCGGTGCAGGTGGAAGGGCATACGGACAATATGCCGATCAGTAATGCGATGTTCCCTTCCAACTGGGAATTGTCTGCGGTACGGGCCAGCAGCGTGGTGCGTTTGTTCATCGATGCCGGCATTGATGAAAAACGTCTGCTGGCCGTGGGGCATGGCGCCAACCAGCCGGTTGCCTCGAACGATACGCCGGATGGTCGCTTGCGCAACCGCCGCGTGCAGTTGATGATTCTTTCCGGTCTGCCGGAAACGGTGACGGAAGTACCACTGCAAACCACGCCGGTTAACGGCGATGCCGCTACCTCTCCGGTCGCGGCAACAACGTCACGTCCACCTGCGGCAACGGCTGCAGGTACCGCCCCTTCTCCCTGAGTCAATCTCTTCCTTGCGGCGGATGGTCATTACCTGACCATCCGTTTTCTCATATTCGCTCTGCGAGCAAATGTCTTCCAATCTGCTGGACCGTTTTTCGCTTGTGCGAAAGAGCAGGGCATTTTTACGCCTGACCGCCTTTTTGCCCAAGTTTGGGTTGTGCCGTTCCAAAACGGTGCCGCGACTTACGCATTGCTGACAGGAAAGGCGGCTCATGGTGCAAAACGCCGCATCTTCTCTATAAAAGCCGGGTTCTAGCCGTGTAAAACCGCAATTTCTCAAGAAAACGCAAATCTGGCATGCGACGTGCTTATATCTGACATGTCACAAATATGTTGTGTCACTTCACTGGAGAAAAGCCATGCCTTCTTATAAATGGATTTCCCGTTTGCTAGTCGCGGTGCCGTTGGCCCTGACCCTGCATAGCGGCGTACAGGCCGAAACGGTTGCCCGTTACGGTATTTCGATGGCGGACATTCCGCTGACCACCGGCCAGCCTGATCGCGGCGCGGGTGCTTATCAATTCACCGGCCACACCATCTACGATCCATTGATTGCATGGGAAGCCAATATCGATTCGCGTCCGGGCAAGTTGATCCCGGGTCTGGCTACCGAATGGAAGGTCGATCCCAAAGACAACAAGAAATGGGTCTTTACCTTGCGCCAGGGTGTGAAATTCCATGATGGTTCTGCCTTCAAGGCCGATGCCGTGATCTGGAATCTGGACAAGGTGCTCAACGACAAATCGCCGCAGTTCGATGCCAAGCAAAGTGCACAGGTTCGTCCGCGCATTCCATCGATTGCTTCGTATCGCAAGATCAGCGACTACGCTGTGGAAATCACCACCAAGGATGTCGATGCGCTGTTCCCTTACCAATTGCCGTGGTTCCTGATCTCTAGCCCGGCACAGTGGGAAAAAGTTGGCAAGGACTGGAACAAGTTTGCCTCGCAACCTTCTGGTACTGGTCCGTTCAAGCTCGACAAGCTGGTGCCGCGCGAGCGTGCCGAGCTGGTCAAGAATGCCGACTATTGGGATAAATCGCGTCTGGCAAAAACCGATCGCATCGTATTGTTGCCGATTCCCGATCCAGTCACGCGTGCCAATGCATTGCTGAACGGTCAGGTCGATATCATCGAAACGCCACCGCCAGATGTGGTCCCGCAACTGCAAGCGGCGAAGATGAAGATCGTCAAGAACGTCACGCCGCACGTCTGGCCATATCACTTCAGCACCTATCCGGGTTCGCCGTGGACCGACATCCGTGTCCGTAAAGCTGCCAACTTGGCGATTGATCGTGAAGGCATCGTGGCGCTGATGAATGGTCTGGCCGTGCCAGCAGTCGGTCAGGTCGATGCGACCAGCCCGTGGTTCGGCAAGCCGACCTTCAAGATCAAGTACGACCTTGCACAAGCCAGAAAGCTGATGGCTGAAGCCGGTTACGGCCCAAGCAAGCCACTGAAGGCCAAGATCGTGATCGCCCAAGGCGGTACCGGCCAGATGCTGTCGCTGCCAATGAACGAGTACATCCAGCAAAGCCTCGCCGAGATCGGCATTCAGGTGTCGTTTGAAGTCGTCGAACTGGAAACGCTGTACTTGCACTGGCGTAGTGGTGCCAAGGCCGACATGAATGCCGGCAAAGGCATCACCGCCATCAACCTTGGCTACGTAACCGCCGATCCGTTCTACGGCATCACCCGTTTCGTGGACAGCCGCTATGTCGCACCGAACGGCGTCAACTGGGGTGGTTACAACAATCCAAAAGTCGATGCATGGCTCGATCAGATCCGTACCAGCTTTGACGTGAAGAAGCAGGACGCACTGCTGGCACAAGTGCACCAAACCATGGTCGATGACGCGCTGATGCTGTGGGTTGTGCATGACGTCAATCCGCACGCCATCTCGCCAAAGGTCAAAGGTTTCGTTCAGGCGCAGCACTGGTTCCAGGATCTGACCACGATCAAGATGAACTGATCACATTCGTAGCAAGGCTGTCCTCAACAGCAAACGTTGTTCCCTGTAGTAAGCAGTACCCGAAGTTGAAAGTGTAGTGCGCAGTAAGTAGTTGGAAGTTGAAGTCCTCCCGGGCGCGGTGCGGCATCTGCCGTACTGCGTCACGGTCCTCACATTGAATCATTTGATATTTGCATTGCTGAAAGCTGTCTCATGCTTACTTATATCCTCAAGCGCCTGTTGTACGCGATCCCGATTGCGCTGAGCGTGACTGTGCTGTCGTTCATGCTGGTTTACCTCGCCCCGGGTGATCCGCTTAACGCGATTGCGCCCGCCGATGCACCGGAAGAAGTCATCACCGCACTCAAGGCCGCCTATGGCCTCGACAAGCCGGTACCTGTGCAATACGGCATGTGGCTGCTGCGCGCTGTACAAGGGGATCTCGGTACATCGATCGCCACCGGTCGCGAAGTCGTGAGCGAAGTCATGAGCGCGGTCAGTAACACCTTATTGCTTGCTGGCGCGGCCGGTCTGGTTGGCGTGGTTGCTGGCTGTATTCTCGGCGCACTGGCTGGCTACTGGCACGGCAGCATCATTGATCGCATCGCCACCTTTATCTCCGTGATTGGCGTCAGCGTCCCGCACTATTGGTTGGGCCTGGTGCTGACGATTGTGTTTTCGATCTGGCTCGGTTGGTTGCCCGCAATGGGCGCAGGGCCGGGCAGTGGTTGGCAGTGGGATTTTGAACACTTCAAGCATCTGATCCTGCCCGCCGCAACGATGGCCGTGATCCCGATGGGCATCATCACCCGCACCGTGCGTGCACTGGTGGCCGACATGCTGGAGCAGGAATTTGTCGTCTCGCTGCGTGCACGCGGTCTTAGCAATGCCGCCGTGTTCCGCCACATCGCCAAGAACACCGCACCGACCGTGCTGGCTGTGACTGGCTTGCAGATCGGTTATCTGATGGGCGGTTCGATTCTGGTGGAAACCGTGTTCGCATGGCCGGGCACCGGCTTCCTGCTCAACACAGCAATCTTCCAGCGCGACATGCCGCTGCTGCAAGGCACGATCCTTGTGCTGTGCATGTTCTTCGTCGCGCTCAATCTGCTGGTCGATATTCTGCAACCGCTTCTTGATCCACGCATGGGTCGCTGAACCAAGTCACCCTGGGAAAAGTAATCATGGCTTCTACATTTGAATTCTTGCCGCAACCGCCAATGCCGGTGGTCGCTGCACAACCGCGCGGTTACTGGGGCACGGTATTGCGCAAACTCATGCGCGATCCGGTCGCCATGGGCGCTGCCATCGTCCTTGTCCTGATCGTTTGCGCTGCCGTCTTTGCGCCGCTGCTGGCACCGGCCGATCCATTCAAGGGCAGCATGATCAAGCGTCTGCTGCCAATCGGTAGCGAAGGTTATCTGCTCGGCTCCGATGAACTCGGTCGCGACATGCTGAGCCGCCTGATGTACGGCGGCCGTCTCTCGCTGCTGATGGGCGTGATGCCGGTGCTCTGTGCATTCGGCATTGGCACCACCATCGGTTTGCTGGCTGGGTATGTTGGCGGCAAGGTCAACATGGTCATCATGCGCGTGCTGGACGTGTTCTACGCGTTCCCGTCAGTGCTGCTGGCAGTTGCCATCTCCGGTGCGCTCGGTCCTGGCATGAGCAACAGTATTCTTGCGCTGACACTGGTGTTCGTACCGCAAATCGTGCGTGTTGCAGAGAGCGTCACCACGCAGGTACGCAAGCTCGATTACATCGAGGCAGCCCGCATGAGCGGTGCCAGCGCCATGTCGATCATCCGCACGCATGTGCTCGGCAACGTGCTCGGTCCAGTCTTTGTGTATGCAACCGGTCTGCTCAGCGTCAGCATGATTCTCGCTGCCGGCTTGTCCTTCCTCGGTCTGGGCGTACGTCCACCAGAGCCGGAATGGGGCCTCATGCTTAACACGCTGCGCTCGGCCATCTTCCGTAATCCATGGATTGCGGCACTGCCCGGCATCATGATTTTCGCCACGTCGATTGCCTTCAACCTGCTGGCCGACGGCGTGCGCTCTGCAATGGATATTCGCAAATGAAAACCGAAGACAAACTGTTCCCCACGGAAGACAAGGGCGGCCCTGCGCAACCCTTGCTGGTGGTCAAGGACCTCAAGAAATACTTTCCCGTCCGCGGCGGCTTGCTCAACCGCGAAAAAAAATTCGTCCACGCTGTCGATGGTGTCAGCTTCTCTGTCGCCAAGGGCAAGACGCTTGGCATCGTTGGTGAATCCGGCTGTGGCAAGTCGTCCACAGCTCGCGTGGTAGCACGCCTGAACGAGCCGGACAGCGGCAGCATGATTTTCGATGGCGAAGGCGTGGCCGAATTTGGCGGGATCGAATTCAAGGAATTCCGTCGCAACATGCAGATGGTGTTTCAGGATTCGTTCGCCTCGCTCAATCCGCGTCTGACGATTCTCGATACCGTCGCTTATGGCCCGCAAGTACATGGCGTATCGCGTACCGAAGCGCTGGAACGTGCCAACAATCTGCTCAAGCGTGTCGGTCTGGAGCCATCGATGTTCGGCCAGCGTTATCCGCATGAGCTATCTGGTGGTCAGCGTCAGCGCGTCAACATTGCTCGTGCATTGGCATTCCAGCCGCGTCTCGTGATTCTGGATGAAGCCGTTGCTGCGCTCGATAAATCCGTGCAGGCGCAGGTGCTCAATCTGCTGCAGGAGCTCAAGGTCGAGCACGATCTGACCTATCTGTTCATCTCGCACGATCTGCACGTCGTCCATTACATCAGCGATGAAGTCATGGTCATGTATCTGGGGCAGGTCGTCGAAAAAGGGCCGGTTGACGATATCTATGGCAACGCACGTCATCCGTACACGCGTGCCTTGCTGTCGGCAGTACCATCGATGGACCCGGACAACCGCACGCAAAAGTCGCCGCTCGCTGGCGATCCTCCAAATCCAATCAACCCGCCATCCGGCTGCCGCTTCTGCGCACGCTGCGCACATGCCGAAGCCGTCTGCGAAACCATCGCACCCAAGCTGATGGCAGTGGGTAGTAATACAGAACACATGGTCGCCTGCCACATGAACGATGCACAATCCGGTCACACCCAGCGCGTCAATTTCGTGGCAGCACAGTCGAACGAAGAGGTAATAGCATGACAAATCCACTGGTCAAGGTCACCGACCTTTGTGTCGAGTTCAATGGTGCGCGCCGCGCCCGAGCGCTCGATCACGTCAGCTTCGATATTCAACCAGGTGAAGTGCTCGGTTTGCTGGGGGAATCTGGCTCAGGCAAGAGCGTCACCTTACGTACGCTGCTGCGCCTGCATCCGCAACGCACTACGCGCATCGGTGGCAGCATTCAGGTCGATGGCAAGGAAGTGCTTGATCTGAAAGGCAAGGATCTCGATCACTATCGCGGCGGCACCGTCTCCATGATTTTTCAGGAGCCGGGCCTTGCGTTCGATCCGGTCTATACGATTGGTCAGCAGATCGTCGAAACTATTCGCGCACATGACGCTGTCGATAAAGCCACAGCCGCCAAGCGTGCACTGGAAATGCTGGAACGCGTACAAATCCCGCAAGCCAAGCGCCGCTTCGATGCGTATCCGCATGAGCTATCCGGCGGTATGCGCCAACGCGCAATGATTGCACTGGCCTTGTCATGCCGTCCGAAGTTGTTGCTGGCGGATGAACCGACCACCGCGCTCGATGCCTCGGTACAGATTCAGATTCTGCTCTTGCTGCGCGAGCTGCAAAAAGAAACCGGCATGTCCGTCATCTTCGTTACGCACGATATCGGTGCCGCGGTAGAAGTGGCTGATCGCATCGCCGTCATGTACGGCGGCCGCATCATCGAAGAAAACTCGGTCAAGGGTATCGTCACATCGCCAATGCATCCGTACACCGCAGGTCTGCTCGGCTCCACCGTCAGCAGCGACAATCGCGGCAAGCCATTGCCAGCGGTACGCGGCGCACCACCCAACCTCGCCGCCATTCCGCCAGGCTGCACGTTTGCACCGCGTTGCGATAACGCGAGCGAGCGTTGTACCAAAGATCGACCAGCATTGTTGTCGGCAGACGGCGCGCGTCTGGCGTGTTGGCATCCAGTAAGGGAGTTGGTGCCGAGACATATTAATTTAGCTTGCGTTTAACTGTAATCATATTTTCTTAAAGCACCGTAATAGGTGCTTTAATTTTTTTATCCCATAAATATGGGATATTTTTTCTTTGGAAGATATTTTTTTTGACTTCCTGCAATTCAGACATTTATGATGCGAACATAATTTCTAATAAGTAAGGTCAGGGAGTTCTTATGAAAGTTCGGATGTTTGGTTTTGATATTGAAGCAGGTGCATCAGCAATATCAGTAAAAAAATTCATGAATCATTTAAGCACTGTTTCAGGTGCTCCAAAAAAAATTGGTGAGATCGAAAGAAGAATTTTTATTGATGATGCATTTAATAAAAATTATTATTTAGGGCTTGTTGTAACTGTTAAAGATCAAAAAAGATTTTGCAAGTTAGAAAATAGTAAAGGTCAAATAAAAATAACTGTTGAAAATTTAACAGGAGATGACAAATTAATGGATTTTAATTTTTTTGTCATTAATAAGAGTAATGGAATAGGTTTGTACCAACATTATCATCAATCATGTGGATTAAATGTTTTTGGTGGTCAACTAGTTTCTTGTTATAAAGAATTTAGAGAAAGTGAATTAAATTCGGAAATAGAACGAGAGAACAAAAATAATGGTGGTATATCTACAAAAAAAGAACAAGAAATCAAGAAAAAATATCGAGGCGGTTTGCGATTTGCACAATTGGTTCGAAAAGAATCTTTAGAGAAAATTTTAAAAGAGTATAAAGAACTGAAAGCGTTTGAATTTGAAATATCTGCTTTAGATGCAAATGTTCGAAACGGAATTCCACTTCTTGGATATGCCAAAAAATTGAGAGAAAAATTAACTTTCCAAAAAGGTTGGGGTGTTTCTGTTTTAGCTTCTGAGATTGCTAAAGCCGTTAATCAAATTAATCCAAAAAGTGGCCGTGTTCATGCAGTAAATATGTTTGATGAAGACGTTTCTTTGCGGATATTTAACATGCCTGATAATTTTGGCGAAGAGGATTTTGATGACGTCGCACTAAAGTTACATAATCTTGATTTGAATTCCTTTAGCAAGCACAAGGTTTCAAAGGAAATGGTAAAAATTTGTGGCTCGGATGATTATCAACATATTTTCGAAGCCGATTTGAAATGAAAAAGGCATTTTGCTTATTTTTTGTTTCAATAATACTGGTGGTGATTGGATATTTTATTTCGATATACGCATTTTGCAATGCTATTCAATGTGAAAAATTATATTGTGATGAAATTTTGAAATTTTCAGAGTATTATGCAATTAATATAAGAGGTCATTTATTTGCTGGTTATCTTGCACTTGGTGGTTTTTTGCTTTCATTAAAAGCGTTTATTGTTGTAACAATGAAAGATAATGTGTATGACAATCAAAAGTATAAAGATAATTGGTTAAAACAGAAAAAATTTCGGCCTGAGCTAAAGTTATATACGCCCCTTAAGGAATTAAGTGATTTCTTGTATTTTGCAATATTCGCCTCAATTTTGTCGGCTGTATTTCAAATGTCAATTGGGTTAATTGATCATTGGGTCGCATCAGTTTTTTCAATATGGTCTGCAATCTATGCGGCATTATTGCTAATAAATTGTTTAATGCTGATTAAGAAAAATTTAGATTCATGGTTTTCTTATCTTGAAGATTAAATTGTGTAAAACAAAAAAGCCGCACTGATGTGCGGCTTTTTGTTTGATGCGATGAACGTTTACTTCTGCGTGTACGTATCCTTCTGCTTATCCTGCAGCAGCACTTGCGTGTACAAACGCTTCTCCGCTTTGTTGTACTGATCTTCCGCCCACGTACGGCATTCAGGGCAGCAGAAGCGCGGAATCTGCACGGCAAAGACGGGCAGTCGTGGGCGGCTTTCGTTGCGCGATTCGATGGTCACGGCACCCCCACAATCCGGCACGTCGCAGGTACGCACGGTTTCCGTTTGCGATTCGCGGATGCCAGCGGTGTCGTAGTAGATGTTTTGTTCGCGCGTGTGGAATGGCGCGTCGCCATAGACTTCATCACGCAACGCCTTGCGATTGTTCCAGCGCTCGAACGTGACTTCCTTGAGTTGCTTCAGGTAGGCGTTGATGCGCGGGTCCTGCTTTTGATCTTCTTCGTCATAGTCCGGCTCGCGAATCTGCGAGTAGTCCATGCCAGCCATCGCGAGGATGATGCCAGTGTTGATGTAAGGCAGGGCGCTCTCGATCGAGTAGCCGCCTTCCAGCACGGCGATATCGGGTTTTAGGCGATCGTTGAGCACGGCGTAACCTTGCGCCGTGAATTTCATGTTCGTGATCGGGTCGGAATAGTGATTGTCCTGACCGGCCGAGTTGATGATGAGGTCTGGTTTGAAGTCGGCCAGAATCGGCATCACGATTTCGTCCAGCACGTAGAGGAAGCCTTCTTCGCAGGTGTTCGGCGGCATCGGCAGGTTGATGGTGGTGCCAAATGCATTGGGGCCACCCAGTTCGTCCGGGAAGCCTGAGCCTGGATAGAGCGTGCGGCCATCCTGATGCAGCGAGATGAAGAGCGTGTTGGGATCGTGCCAGAAGATATCCTGCGAGCCGTCGCCGTGATGGCAATCGGTATCAACGATGGCGATCTTCTTGATGCCGTTCTTGTCGCCGTATTTCTCGCGGATGTACTCGACCATGATGGCTTCCATGTTCAGCGTACAGAAGCCGCGTGTGCCGTGCACGACGCGCATCGAGTGGTGACCGCAAGGACGCACGAGTGCAAAGGCGTTATCGACTTCCTTGGTCATCACCTTGTCTGCTGCCGTCAGCGTGCCACCGACCGAGATCAGGTGCGAGGCATGCACGAGCTCATCGATGCCGGGTACGCAGAAGTGCACGCGGTTGATGTCTTCTGCCGTGGCAAGGTCGGGCTTGAATTCGATGATGTTGTCGAAATCGAGCAGGCCTTCTTCGCTGACCTGATCCTGCGTGTAGAGCAGGCGTTCTTCGCGCTCAGGATGATTGGGCGAGATCGCGTAGTCGAAGGCGGGGAAAAATACCAGTCCGGTTTTCTTTTTGGTCATGGTGTGTTCCTTACTGTGTCAGTTCGCGGTTGCGTGCGCAGTTACATGTTTCGTCAGGCCCGGCTTGATCTGCAGCCGGACGCGGAAGTTCTTGCCGGTGGTCGAGCCATCGCGGATGACGTTGAAGCTCTGGCTGTCTGCCACTTCGATCTCGATGTCTTCCTCGGGCGCGCCGGCAACGCGGGCGATTTCTTTCAGGCGTTCGGTACCGACATCGATCAGGTCGTTGATGGTGAAGTTGCGCGGAATATCTGCCTGTGTGCCTTCTTCGGCGATCGACATCTGGCGTTCTTCGGTATCGGCCATCAAGGTCAGTTCGACCGTGGTACGCGCCATGGCGGCACCGCTGGCGTTGATGACGTCCGAATCGCCGGGGACGATGGCTTTCATCTGCAGCAGTTCGCCGACTTGCTTGGCCATGTACGGCGCAGGGCCACCGACGACAATCGCATCGCTCGGTGCGAGCACTTTGCCTTCCAGCATTTCGTGAATCGTGTAGACCGGCTTGCCGTTGACCTCGGCGACCATGCTGCGCACTTTGGCGGCGATGGTTTCGCAGGCGAGGTCCATGATGGCTTGCGCGGTTTGCTCGGTCGATTTGCCGAGATCCTTGGCAACGGATTCAATCGCGGCAGTGGCCTTGGCCTTGTCGCCGATGTTGGCGAGGCCGAGCACGATCATGGCATCGGTCGGTGTTGGTACAGGGCCGTCAAACGCCATTGCCGAGCCTTTGCGCTCAGGGCCAATGGCGAGCTGACCATCGAGCACGCGTACGTGGCTGTCGCCGCCAATTGCGATCGAATGCGTGAGCAAGCCGCGAATCAGCGTCTTGTGTTCTTCGATCTGTACGCCTTTCGGTTCGAGCAGCGGTGCGCCATCGGCGAAGAGCGCGATATCGGTCGTGGTGCCGCCGACGTCGATCGATACCGAGTCATGTGCCTTCGGCACAAACGGCAACACGCCCATGATGGTGGCAGCCGGGCCGGACAGAATCGTCTGCACCGGATAGTGACGCGATTGCTCGACGTCGATGGTGCCGCCGTCGGCTTTGAGAATGTAGAGCGGCACGTCGACGCCAAGCTGCTTCAGATACGTTTGCAACTGATCGGCCATGGTGCTGTGTAGGCTCCAGACGGCTTCGTTCAGGTAGGCGGTCGAGATGCGGCGCGGAAAGCTCAGTTCACCCGACAGGCGATGGCCGACGGTGACGTGATTGGCGTCGTCGATCAGCAGCGCCTGAATGATCTGCTCATGCGCGGGGCTGCGCGTGGAAAACTTGCCGATGACGCCGAAATGCTTGATGCCTTGCTTCGCAAATTCGTCTTTCAGTGCGTTGATTTCATCTTCATCGATTGGCTCGGCTTCGAGGCCGCGGTGATTCATGTAGCCGTGCACGAAGGTGGTCTTGTCGCTCAATGGCAGATCGCGATGCGAGACGCCCGGGCCGCTCATGACGATCAGGCCGACCGGATCGAGCTGGTGCTGTGCCACCGCATTGGTCGTCATGGTCGTGCTGAGCACGATGCGACGCAGCTGCTTGATGTCTTCAGGCTGCGCGACGGCGTGAGTAGCTTGCGTGACCGATTTGAGCAAGTCGCTCTTGTCCGTCATCACTTTCGATTTGCGCAGGATTTTGCCGTTCTGCATCAGAACGGAGTCGGTATGGGTTCCGCCGACGTCAATACCAAGAATCATTGTTTCCTTTCTTGAACAAGGGGCAGCCGTCAGCAATAAGCGCATGGACGGGAGGGGAAAGTTCGTGCGAGCCAGTGCGTGGATTTCTCGTCGCTTGCGCGTCGTGCAAGGCAAAGACAAAGGCAAAAGCGATGAGGTTGCCACACCAGCGTAAACCAGCGCTCATTATAAGGGTTGCGCGCAGGGCTTTTACTGATTGCGAGTAGGGGCGGTACTGAAAAGCAAACCGCGCATGCGGTATTCGTTACCAGCATGCGCGGTCGTTGCGTGAATCTTCGCTAGGCGACGAGCGCAATCAAGGCATTGTCTTGTTTTCGTTGAGATCGATCAGGCCCTTAATGAGGCGATAGCCTTTCCACAGCCATGCCAAGGCCCAAACCAGCAACGCCGCGGGAATGCCAACGATGGTGATCCACAAGACGCCGCCGACAACCAGCCAGGCCAGATACCACCAGAACGAGCGAATCTGCCAGCTATGGTGACTGTAGACAAAGTTGCCGCGCGTGTCATCACGCTTGAGGTAATTGATGATCAGCGGCACGAAGGACAGCATGCCCAGAGAAAACACGAGGCTGAGGCCGTGACCGATGTAGAGCCACCACGCGAGGTTCTTGGCCGATTGCAGCGGCTGGTCGAGTACCAGTTGATCGTTCATGCTTGCCTCCAGAGGACAGGGTCTTTTTCTAAGACCTTATCTGGTGACGAAGTTCCGTGCATCAAGATGGAGGTGGGGAAATGGCTTGAAACGATGTGCGCCTGGTAAAAGACAACTGGCGCGTATTGCCGCTCTCAATGGAACGACGGTACGCGCCAGCAAGGTGACGGCGTGACTTACTTCGGCTGCAGCAGGCGATCGAAGATCGAGGATTTGCTTTTGGCTTCTGCCGTTTCCAGCGGTGGCAGGCCCATGAAGATGTGGCGATACGCCGAATACATCAGGCCGCCGAGAATCGGGAACAGCGGAACCACGGTCAGGCCATGGAACAGGGCACCACCCATCAAGCCAAGTGCGGTGAAGAATACGACGAACACGACAAACTTGTTCTGGTTGAACGCCTTGAAGGTGTGGTCGAGGCAGAGGCGCAGCGGCAGATTCGTGCACACCATCAACGGCACGGCAAACCACGGCAGGATCACGAGTAGCCACAGACCGATGGCAAACAGCGCCTTGGAGCCGACGAGGAAATCACTGAATTGATAATCCTGCGGTACGTAGGTCGAGGTGGTTGCAGGGCTGCCGAGTGCCGTGCCCTTGACGATCATCAGAATGAAGAAGAAGGCGATTGCCATGATCGACACTGCTGCTGTCGAACAAAACAACACGCGCAGGATGCCTGCGGGTGCGCTTTTGAGCGTGTCCAGCACGGGTTCCGAAGAGGCGGCGCTGTGTGCCACCAGAACGAATACGCCGACCAGCGCGGGAGCGGTAATTAGCAATAGCATCGGGGAGAAGGGTGCCAGCAGACCGATGGTCAGCAGAACGAGAGCGACGTTCAGGGCGAGGTTTTTGCCGGAAAGATGCACAGCTTCCTTGAGCCAGCGCTTCCAGCTATTCGATTCAACGGGTTGGGAGCCAAAAGTATTCTTCATGATGATGAACCAGTGGGTGAACCAGTAAAACATGGCCGGGAACGGGCGTTCGCCTGCCACACATCGTATGAAGGTCAAGAATAAGTAAAACTACGTAGAAAGGCAAACGAATCGGCATTAACCCGACTGGTTTGCTCGAACGTTTTTGGTGCGCTGTTGCGCCGAGGCGGCAACGACAACAGCGGCAGGCAGATCCGTCAAATGATGCCTGGCGTGGCGACTACTTACGCCCTGAGCAGATGCAGGACGCCGTCGAGGCCGACAAAATTGAGGCCGACATTGGCCTGTTCACGCACGATCGGCTTGGCACGGAATGCGACAGAAAGGCCGGCGACGCTCATCATGCGCAGATCGTTGGCACCATCGCCCATGACGATGGCTTGCTTCGTGGAAATGCCGAGTTCTTCGCACACGCGCTCGACGGTGCGCTTCTTTTCCTCGCCATCGACGATCTCGCCAATGACGTGACCGGTCAACTTGCCATCGACGATTTCAAGCTGGTTGGCATGCGTGTAATCAAGCTTCAGGCGTTCCTTCATGCGGTCGGTGAAGAAGGTGAAGCCGCCGGATACCAGCAAGGTCTTCAGGCCTGCAGCCTGTACGGCTTGCAACATCTTTTCTGCGCCCGGCGACAGCTTGAGGCGCTCATCGTAGACGCGTTGCAATGCGCCGGCTTCCAGCCCTTCCAGCAGGGCAACGCGGCGTTTCAGGCTTTCCTTGAATTCGATTTCACCGCGCATGGCCGCTTCGGTGATTTCCGCGACCTTGGGCTTGAGTCCCTGCATGTCGGCAATTTCGTCGATGCACTCGATCGTAATGAGCGTGGAGTCCATATCCATTGCCACCAGACCGAAATCGCGCAGGCTGCGGCGGCCTTCGATGAAGGCGTAATCGAGCCTGGCGGCCCAGGCGGCCAGATCGATTTGCGACTTCACTTCGTCGTTGTAGGTCACGTCTTCGCAACGCCATGCCGATTCGCCAATGGCGATGATGGAGCGGGCGCGGGCGAGGCCGGCCACTTGTTCGGCAACATGACGCGGGACGGAAATGCCTTGCAGGATCAGATTCATGAAAACGAAAACGAAAACGAAAACGACGATGACGTGATGAAGGTTGGCAAGAATGCGGTCATGATAGCAAAGCGCGAATGGTGTTTTTCACCTGCGCCGTGCGTGCAGCCAGATCGGGCATGCTGGCGGTAATGCGCAGCTTGTCCTGACCATTCAATTTGATATGACGATTCTTTTGAATCAGCTCGATGATGCGCATGGCATCGATCGGCGGATTCGGTTCGAACTGCAGCGTGGCCGATTCGGCATGCGCATCGATCTTGACGATGCCGACCGGTTTGGCGGCAACGCGCAGACGATGCGTTTCAATCAGCGCTTGCGCGGCATCCGGCAGCTTGCCGAAGCGATCGATCAATTCTTCCTGCAGATCGTTGACGGCATCCTGGGTCGCGCAATTGGCTAGACGCTTGTAGATCGACAGGCGCTCATGCACATCGCCGCAATAGGTTTCAGGCAGAAGGGCAGGCACGTGCAGATTGATTTCCGTGGTCGTTGACAACGGCGCGGCCAGATCGGGCTCCTTGCCATTTTTCAGCGAACGCACGGCTTCGTTGAGCATGTCCGAATAGAGCTGGAAGCCGATCTCGGTCATTTCGCCCGACTGGTTTTCACCGAGCACTTCGCCGGCACCGCGGATTTCTAGATCGTGCATGGCAAGGTAGAAACCGCTGCCGAGTTCTTCCATCTGCTGGATCGCATCCAGGCGACGCTGCGCCAGCTTGTTGAGTCCCTGTACATCGTGCACGAGCAGATAGGCATACGCCTGATGGTGCGAGCGCCCGACGCGGCCGCGCAACTGATGCAACTGCGCGAGGCCGAACTTGTCGGCGCGGTGCATGATGATGGTGTTGGCACTCGGTACGTCGATACCGGTTTCGATGATGGTGGTGCAGAGCAGGATGTTGAAACGCTGTGCGACGAAATCACGCATGACCTTTTCCAGATCGCGTTCGTGCATCTGCCCATGTGCAACGCCGATACGTGCCTCGGGCAACAACTCTTCCAGCTTGGCCTTGCGATTTTCGATGGTCTCGACTTCGTTGTGCAGGAAGTACACCTGCCCACCGCGTTTCAGTTCGCGCAGGCAGGCTTCGCGAACGATGGAATCGTTTTCGCTGCGGACGAAGGTCTTGATCGCCAGGCGCTTTTGCGGCGCGGTGGCGATGATTGAAAAGTCGCGCAAGCCTTCGAGCGCCATGCCCAGCGTACGCGGGATCGGCGTGGCGGTCAGCGTCAATACATCGACTTCGGCACGCAAGGCCTTGAGCGCTTCCTTCTGTCGCACGCCGAAACGGTGCTCTTCATCGATGATGACGAGGCCAAGGCGCGTGAATTGGACATCGGGTGACAGCAGTTTGTGCGTGCCAATCACGATATCGATGGTGCCATCCGACATGCCCTTGATGGCTTGATTGATTTCCTTGCCGGTACGGAAGCGCGAGAGTTCTGCAATGCGCACCGGCCAGTCGGCAAAGCGATCGGCAAAGGTTTGCGCATGCTGTTCTGCCAGCAACGTCGTTGGTGCCAGAATCGCGACCTGCTTGCCGCCCATGACGGCGATGAAAGCCGCACGTAGCGCCACTTCCGTCTTGCCGAAACCGACGTCGCCACAAACGAGGCGATCCATCGGCTTGTCGGAGGTCATGTCGCGAATCACGTTGTTAATGGCTTCGCGCTGATCCGGCGTTTCCTCGAAGCCAAAGCTTTCGGCAAAAGCGTCATAGTCGTGTGCCGAGTATTCGAAACTGTGACCTTCTCGCAGGGCGCGGCGAGCGTACAAGTTCAGCAATTCGGCAGCGGTGTCGCGGATTTTTTCGGCGGCGCGGCGTTTGGCCTTTTCCCACTGGCCTGAGCCCAGTGAATGCAGCGGCGCGTCTTCGGGTGAAGCACCCGAATAGCGCGAGATGACGTGCAACTGCGAAACCGGCACGTAGAGTTTGCTTTCCTTGGCATATTCCAGATGCAGGAACTCGGTTTCGCCTTCACCCATGTCCATGCTGATCAGGCCCATGTAGCGCCCGATACCGTGATTCACGTGCACCACCGGATCGCCGATCTTGAGCTCGGACAGATCGCGCACCATCGACTCGACCTGCGTTGCGCCTTCCTGCTTCTTGCCACCGATGCGACGGCCGGAGCCTGCATACAGTTCTGCTTCGGTGACGAAGGCCAGCTTGCCCAGCGATTCACCCAGTTCAAAGCCGGCATGCAGTGGCGCCACGCCCAGCATGAGCTTGGCACTGGCGGTTGAAAAATCGGTGAAGTTTTCTGCGAGGACGAGTGGCAACGCGTATTCATTGAAATACTGCTGCAGGGTTTCGCGACGGCCGGCACTTTCGGCACAGATCAGCACACGCTTATCGGTTTGCAGCAACCATGCGCGCAGATTGACGAGCGGGTAGTCGGCGCGGCGATTGACGGCAATATTCGGCAAGGGCGCAGCCAGTTCGGAGGCGACCGCTTGCGGTTGGATTACCCAGCGACCGAAGGGTTTGGCCAGGGTAAAGAACTGTTCTTCGCCGAGGAAAATCTGTTCGGGCGCCAGTACCGGGCGTTCACGATCGGACTTGAGGAAGCGATAGCGCGATTGCGTATCGGCCCAGAAGCGCTGGATTGCTTCGTCGATGCTGCCGATGAGCGCGAAGGTTGTCTCTTCTGGCAAGTAGTCGAAGAGGGTGCTGGTCTTGTCGAAAAACAGGGGCAGATAGTATTCGATGCCGGCGGAGGCGATGCCGTTACCGATGTCCTTGTAAATTACGGAGCGCGACGGATCGCCTTCGAATACTTCGCGCCAGCGCCCGCGGAAGGCCGTGCGTGACTCTTCATCCATCGGGAATTCGCGCGCTGGCAGCAGCCGCACTTCCTTGACCGGGTAGAGGGAGCGCTGCGAATCTGCATCGAAGGTGCGGATGGTATCGATGGTGTCGCCAAACAGGTCGATGCGATAGGGCAGCACCGAACCCATCGGGAACAGATCGATCAGGCCGCCACGCACCGAGTATTCGCCAGGCGACATGACTTGCTTGACAGGCGTGTAGCCCGCCAGTTGCAGTTGGGTCTTCAGGCGTGTCTCGTCGAGCGTCTCGCCTTGCTTGAAGTAGAACGTATAGGAGGCAAGGAAGGAGGGCGGTGCCATGCGTACCAGCGCCGTGGTCGCCGGTACCAGCAACACATCGCATTGACCGTTCAGGACTTCGTACAGCGTTGCCAGTCGCTCCGACACGAGGTCTTCGTGCGGCGAGAAGGCATCGTAGGGCAAGGTTTCCCAATCAGGCAGCAGATGGCAGCGCAAGGTTTGCGTTGCATCGTTGCCGAACCACGGGATCTCCGTTAGCAGACGCTGCGCATCGCCTGGATTGGCGACGACGATCGTCAACATGCGTTGCTGGGATTTGAGTTCGAGGGCAGCCTGTGCGAGAACATACGCATCGGCCGAACCAGTCAGCGGCGGTAATACGAAACGTGACCCGCTTTTGGGAAGAGACTTTTTAGGATCGAAGGACATCAAATTGCGACATAGTCGCTGTCGAGAAAATACTGGAATGGTATCGATTCATGGCGACTAAAAAATCCTGTGGGCGTCGTTGCTGCGCTTTGCAGGGCTGCACGTACTGCCTGCCCTGCAGCGTATAGCCAGAAACCATTCGCTGGATTTTGTTCGTCACTCTCAAACGTTTGCCATGCCTGAATTGACAGTGAAAAATTATGGTGAGATTATAAACCAAGCCCTGTTTTCGGTCGGGCGCATGCGCGGCGGCTCGCTGGTTCCATCACGATGCTCTCTACGCCTTTGCGCATTCCTTTCGGTTTTTCTCCCTTATGAGTTCAGCGCGTTATTTCGGTCTTGTTCCTGCCGCGGGCATCGGTGCGCGCATGGGCGCTGCCATTCCCAAGCAATATGCAAATATCGCCGGCAAGCCGATGCTCATGCATGTGCTGGATACGTTTGTGATGACACCAGCGATCGTGCATACCTTCGTCGTCGTCAGTCCGGAAGATGGTTATATCGACAGTACGCTGGCGGCATCCTCGCTGCATGGACGTGGTGAATTGTCCGTCTTGCGCGTAGGTGGGGCGACCCGGCAGGATTCTGTCCTTCACGGATTGCGCACGATGCGTGATCGTGTGCACGACGATGACTGGATCCTCGTGCATGATGCAGCGCGTCCCGGCCTGGATGCTTTGTTGATTGCACGGCTGATTGATGCTGTTAGCGATGACGCCGTTGGCGGTTTGCTGGCGTTGCCGGTGGTCGACACGATCAAGCGTGCCGATGATGCTCAGCGTGCAGCGCAGACCGTGCCACGCGAACAATTATGGGCAGCCCAAACGCCGCAGATGTTCCGTTACGGCTTGCTGCGCAAGGCGCTTGAACAGGCCGTCAACGTAACGGATGAAGCCAGCGCCATCGAGGCACTTGGCCTGACACCAAAACTGGTGGAAGGCAGTACACGCAATTTCAAGGTCACGCTGCCGCAGGACGTGGCGTTGGCCGAACTCTATTTGAAAGGTCTGGCATGAGCCATCCCGTGATTCCCTATCGTGTCGGTCAGGGGTATGACTGCCACGCACTCGCCGAAGGGCGCAAGCTCATCATTGGCGGTGTGACGATCCCGCATCCGACCGGTTTGCTCGGCCATTCCGATGCAGACGTGTTACTGCATGCCATCACGGATGCGCTATTCGGTGCGGCCGGTCTGGGCGATATCGGGCGACATTTCCCCGATACGGCAGAGGAGTTCAAGGGCGCTGACTCGCGCCTGCTGTTGCGCGAAGCGGCCAAGCGTGTACTGGCGGCCGGTTACTTCATCGGCAATATCGATGCCACCATCATTGCGCAAAAGCCCAAGATGGCGCCGCACATACCTGCCATGGTGGCGAATTTGGCGGCCGATCTCGGCTTGGTGGCGAATCAGATCAACATCAAGGCCAAGACCAACGAAAAGCTGGGCTACCTGGGGCGTGAGGAAGGGATCGCAGCGGAAGCGATTGCGCTGTTGTATCGCATCGATTGATGGCGAGGCGCACGCTCCGTCAACGTGACGCGTCATTAAAAGCGTTTCGTTTGCGGAGTTGTGGCCTGCATAGTGGGAATTTTTGAACAAACTGCGGCAAGTTTTGTCATTCACATATCGAGTTTGTCGATATCTGGTCGTAAAAATACTTGAAATAAGGCGATTTGTGCCCATCTATTGCAGCGTGTGCGCGTTTGCCGCATAGTATGCCTACCGTTGTGTGAATTCCGTCGCTTGAATTCTTTACGCAGCCGGTTGATCGGTCACAGAAGCAGAACAGGAGTAGGAATTCATGACATCTTTTTTCTTCAGTCAGCAAGCCAATGGTTGGCAACAAATGATTCGCCGCAGCCAATCCGGCGGTTTTTTCTCGCGCCTTTTTGCCTGGTTGATGCTGGGTGTGATGATGGCGGTCGGCCTGCTGGTCGTGGTTACCGTACTGTTGCTGAGCTGGTTGCTGATTCCTGTGCTGTTGTACAAGAAGCGTCGTGCCATGGAACAGATGCGTCAAAAGATGCGGGAAGCGGGGGCTTCTTACCCTGCGTACGGTCGTGCGGGCTCGCAAGGCGATGTTATCGAAGGCGTGGTCAAGGAAGTCGAGGACGACAGCGCACGCTGATCAGTCTTCTTCGGGCGTGTTTGCCCAATCAAAAAAGCACATGCGACTGGCATGTGCTTTTTTTATGTCCGTTGGCGTTGCCTCGATTGCCGCTAACTGCACATTCGCGCGTTCATCGCATCCTTACTTCTTGGCCTCGGGCAGGAAGATTTTCGCCTGCAATCCACCACCGGGACGATTGCCCAAAACAATACGACCGTTATGCAACTTGATAATCCGATCGACGATAGCCAATCCCAGGCCGGCGCCATTGGCTTGTCCGCGCGCCTGATCGAGTCGAGTAAACGGACGTAACAAGCGCGAGATTTCTTCTTCCGGAATGCCATTGCCGTGATCACTAAAGTCGATCACGATGCGATGGCTTTCGACATGTGCATGCAGGTCGATTTCTACAGGTAATGCAGGATCGTGTTTCCCATAGCGCCGCGCATTCTCCACTAGATTATTGAGGACACGACGGATTTCGATGGGATTGCCCACCATGTGCAATCCATCATCAATCGTTGCGGTAAGGCGCACATCGGCGATGCGAGCGACTTCCTGTACGGTTTGCCGTAGCAGGTCTGACAGATCGATAGGGGTGAAGGTTTTGCTGTCTGTTGGTTTTGCGTAATCGAGAAACTGGCCGATGATGTCGTCCATCTGCTCCAGATCCGACTGCATGCCTTTGCGGGCGTCATCGGACAGGCCGGCGAGTTCCACTTCCAGTTGCATGCGGGCTAGCGGCGTACGCAAGTCGTGCGAAATGCCGGCGAGTACCAGGGCGCGGTCGGATTCGACGCGTTCCAGATCTTCGACCATCTGGTTGAAGCTGCGGTTGGTCTCGCGAATCTCCTGCGGTCCCTTTTCAGGCAAGGGCGTGATATGGCGACCATGCGCGACAGCACGTGCTGCCGCCGCCAGACGCGCAAGTGGCTGGTTGATCAGGCCCGAAATCAGCAGTGCGCCCAGCAGCGATAACAGCAATGTTACGGCAGCCCAACTGACCCACTGAATACCAGATGTGCCTTCGATACGGTCACGATCAAGCATCAGCCAGTATTCATCATCCGAAATGGCGAAACTGACCCAGAAGCCCGCCACGCCATTAACGTTGCGGGCAAAGCGCGTTTCGGCACCCAGACCTGCGCGCACGTATTCCTGAATGGCTTGCATCATGCGGCTGTTGACGGGTGGTTCTATCTCGTCGGTGTTTTCCAGCGGATAGATGCGAATACCCTCGTTGCTCGCCAGATCGAACAGCAGCTCGCGGCGCAGGTCGGGTGCGGAGTGGGTGAGGGCGGCACGCGTGATCGTGACGATGGAAATCACTTGCGCACCGATCTGATTGGCGCGCGGGGTTTGCTCGATAACGCGAAAACTCGCCACCCATGCTGCCATGCTGATGGCAATGAGGAAGGCGAGCAGGAAAAACGTGCGCCAGAACAGGCCGCTACTGAGCCAACTCAGGCGAGATGACGAATTGGGCATGAAACCGAGCTTTCGTTACGACTGGACTTTAACAGTACGCGATCAACGCGGCTTGCCTTCCGGAATGAATACGTAACCCAATCCCCACACGGTTTGAATGAACAGCGGTGAAGATGGATCGGGTTCGATCAACTTGCGCAGACGCGAAATCTGCACATCCAGACTGCGGTCGAAGACTTCGTATTCGCGCCCACGAGCCAGTTCCATCAGTTTTTCGCGCGACAGTGGTTGGCGTGCATGACGTGCGAACACCTTGAGGACAGAAAACTCGCCAGTCGTCAGTGGAATCGTTTCGCCATTCTTGGTCAGTGTGCGTGTGCCAAGATTCAGTTCGAAATCGCCGAACGTGAAAGTCTGCGGTGTTTCAGAGGGCGCGCCGGGAATTTCTTCGGGGCCAACGCGGCGCAATACGGCATTGATGCGCGCCACCAGTTCACGCGGGTTGAATGGCTTGGCGAGATAGTCGTCGGCACCCATTTCGAGGCCGACAATGCGGTCTACGTCTTCCCCCTTGGCGGTCAGCATGATGATGGGCGTCTTGTCTCCGGCGCCGCGTAGACGGCGACAGATCGACAGACCGTCTTCGCCGGGCAGCATCAAGTCGAGAACCAGCAAATCGTAGCGTTCGCGTAACCACAGCTTGTTCATCGCCTGGGCATTTTCCGCGGTTACGACATGGAAGCCTTGCTCGGCCAGATAGCGCCTCAACAGATCGCGTAGGCGCAGATCGTCGTCCACAACCAGCACTTTGGTCTGATGCGCATTGGTGATATGAGTGGTGTCGTTCATGATCGGATTTGTCGTAGTCATGTCGTTATGGTAACTTCAGAAACGCTTAAGGGTGTCTGCGGCTTCGAAGGCATTACAAAGTGTTACAACCTTTACGGAAAAGCGCTTCGATGCAGACGGCAGGCGTCCTACACTCTGGACATGGAGGTTGGTGCCTGGCCAGTTTGTCCGGCATTGAATGAACATGATGAATAGTACAGTGAAAAAATTGGCTTGTTTGCTGCTGTTTGCGGCGTCGCTCGGTGGTAGTGCGACGGTCGCCGCGCAAGCGCGCTTTTTCGATGGCGGTTTTGGCATGCAACAGGGCCGCGATCGCGGTGAGCCTCGTCGCGGTGGCAACGATGATCGTCGCGCCGGTCCGGATCGTGGGCAGGGTGATGAACGATTCCAGCAGCGTCGCAATAACGATCGCATGTCACCTGACGAGCGTCGCGCATTGCGCCAGCAGATTGATGAGGCTGGGCGTGATATCTATCGTCGGCGCTAGGGGATTGTTGTCGCTCGATCTTGCTGCGTTGGATGTGCCGCAAGCGCACAAACAGAAACGGCAGGCTTCGAAGCCTGCCGTTTCTGTTTGTGGAGTCTGAAAATGCTGATCTGCGAATCTGGAAAACTACCTGATCACGCAATGATGTGGCGGCCGATCGATTTGCTGGTTTTTTGTCCGCTCGGCCCGTAAACCGGGTTGCCATGTTCCGTGCCGTGCTGGAGGACATCCAGAGCGTGCTGGTTGCGTGCCAGTTGCTTGTTGATCAAGGTACCGTTGACGCGGTTGAGCTCCTTGGCCGTTTCGGCCATCGTGAGCAGATCGTTCCAGTCCTTGTTATGCGCAGGCGTGGCGGCCTGGGAAGACAGCCATGTTTTCATGCCGGCTTCCGATCCTTCGTACCCGGCAGCAGTGAGCGCTTCGTAACGCTCGGTGGCCAATTCGGCCATGCGCACTGCGGCTTGTGCCTTGGGTTCGGTCAGTGTGGCAATGCGTTCGATATTTGCGGCGATGAGCAATTGTTGCTCCTGTTCCAGCAGGCCGGTGAGTGCAAGCAGCGCTTCCTGTTCTGTCTTCAGGGTGGCGGCCGGATTCGTACCGAACGATGTCATTTCTTATCTCCGTGTGGAGATCAGGTCCTTTACCGTATCCATCAATCCATCGGCCACGCTTTCCGCATTGACCTTGAACTGACCGCCGGCGATGGCAGCCTTGATCTCATCGACCTTCTTGGCATCGAACACGCCTGCACTGCCTGATTGGCTCAGTGCCTGGGCTTGTGTCGACAAGGTCACATTGTCGGTAGACGTTTTTCCGGTCGCATCGGTTTTTTCTGCACCTTTGCCAGCGCGGGTTGCCGTCGTGCCAACGCTTAGTCCTGCAATTTTCTTGCTTGCGTCATCAATTTTCACGATACCACTCCATGTGTTTGAGGCAAAACGCCCTATCTCTGCATGGTCTATCGGCGCTTCTGCCACAAACTTTAGCCCGAAATGAAGGGTACGTAAATAAAGTGCGCTTTTTATGGTGTTAGTTGGTCATGTCCACGATGCCACCAACGCGTGCGATGCCAGTCAAGACCTGGCCAGCTTGCGTGCGTACTTGTGTCATTTGGCCTTCGGTGGCGTTGTTCAGGGCCCGTGCTTCGCTGCTGATGCTAAACCCCGTTCCGTTATAGACCACGCGCACCGATTGTCCCTGCTGGATTGCCTGCTGGTTGCGCAGGGCATCCTGGCGCAATGGTGCACCGAGGCGAACATTGGTTGTCACGGTGCGTCCGATCGCCTGTGAAGGATCGACGATGATGCCTGGTGGCAATGTTGTCAGATCGCCTTTCACTTTTGCCAAATCGCTTTCCACGATTGTTTGACCTTGTGCTAGCGGCACAGACGCAGCGACGTATTCGCCGATCACTTGCACAGTCGCCTGGACATAAATTGTCCAGGCCGGTTCTGGACAGCGTACGCCAACGTTAGTTTTTCCCCATGCCTTGCTGCTTGGTGGCAGGAAGGCTTGTGGATTAGGACAGGCAGGCATCTTCAACCGCGAATCGATGGCGCCGACATGCACCGTCACATCGCCGGGCAGACCATTGGCCTGTACTTGCAGGAATTGCTCAACCGTTTTTTTAATAACGGCAATATCCTGGCGTGGCGTTTCGATCGCTTGTGCAAAAGCCGCACCTTGTATGAAAAACAAAAGCGCGACAAGGGGAGTTTTGAAATAGGTGTTCATGACAATTCCATCTTTTCAGACGTTGATCATGGTACCGACACAGGTTCGATGCAAAGCCGTGAATAGGATGGATTTTGTTCTTCTTATCGCGCGATGAAAGTGATTTTTTGATCCGTATGATCCACGCTATAGAAATCCATGACCGGTATTCCGACTGGTTAGGGTCAAGCGGAGGTTGCTATGGGAAAAATCGACGATTTGCTGCGTTTTCATGAAACGGCACTCAATTTGCGTGCACAGCGCCAACAGTTGCTGGCATCGAATATTGCCAATGCAGATACGCCTAACTACAAGGCGCGCGATATCGATTTCAACGCAGCCCTGACAGGCGCGATTGCCAAAGCTGGCGGCAGTATTCCGAACGGTAACACCGCAAAGGTGACGGCTACAACCAGCAGCGGTACCAGTGCGAATGAAATGGCCAAGACCAGCACCGTACATCTGTCTTCGAATACGAAGGCGGCGGTGGGTGGCGCTCCCTTGCTTTATTCGAATGCGCAGCAGGGCAACATCGACGGTAACAGTGTTGATATGGATGTACAGCGCAATCAGTTCACCGATAACGCGATGCGTTACGAAGTCAGCCTGACCTTGGCCTCGTCCAAGATCAAGGGAATGATGACCGCCATACAGGGACAATAATCATGTCACTTTTCAATATCTTCAACGTGGCCGGTTCGGCCATGAGCGCACAAAGCCAGCGTCTCAATGTTGTCTCCAGCAACATCGCCAATGCCGACAGCACCACCAGCGCCGACGGTAAGACCTATCGCGCCAAGCAGGTCGAATTCATGGCGCAGCCGATGACCGACGCGACGTCGACAGGCGTGCGCGTAACGCGTGTGGTTGAGGATACCTCGCCGCTCAAGATGGTGTTCGATCCCAAGCATCCGAATGCGGATGAAACCGGCCATGTCGCCATGCCCAACGTCAACGTGGTGGAGGAAATGGTCAACATGATCTCCGCCTCACGTTCCTATCAGACCAACGTCGAAACCATGAATGCGGCGAAGACGATGCTATTGAAAACGCTGACCCTCGGTCAGTAAACGCACCAAGAGGAAAAGAAATGACTTCCGTTTCGAGTACGCTCCCGCAATCCGTGCTTGATGCCATGAACGGCACGAGTACGAAGACCAAATCGACCATTGATGAAGCGCAAGATCGCTTTCTTAAGTTGCTTGTGACTCAGATGCAGAATCAAGATCCGCTCAATCCAATGGATAACTCCCAGATGACAAGTCAACTGGCGCAGTTGTCAACGGTAACGGGTATCGACAAGCTGAACGCAACACTGGAGTCTTTGATCAGTAATTCGACGGCAAATAATTCACTTCAGGCTGCCAATCTGATTGGTCGCGGTGTGCTGAGCGAAGGCAATCAGATTTCGTTGGCCGAAAACAAGGGCATCATGGGTGTCGAATTTGCAAGTGCTGCCGATGCCG
>NZ_CAJYMD010000059.1 GCF_913776015.1 uncultured Oxalicibacterium sp.
ACCAAACGCATGCAAGTGCCGCTGACCGTGATCGCCGCCGACACCTGGACTGGGGGCAACATCGCCACCCATATCGGTCGTCAGGTACACGTGCTGATCGATGGCGATTATCACAAGTCGCCGTGGATCAACGAAGACCTCGCCGAACAATGCGGCATGCTGGTCGCCATCAACCGCAGCGAAGACACGCCGGATCGGGTCGAGCCCGACACGCTGTCGCTGATGGCACAAGCGACCGAACACGGCGTGATTGAAATTCCGTGGACCAAAAAAGCCGGTGGCCCGACGGTTGCAATCGAATGGGGCATCATTCCACCGCGCGAAACCTGCCCTGCTTTGCCGCGTCAGGTCGCTAATCCGGCACCCTGAACGCCAGCACAAAAGAAAAAGCCGCATCGTCCATGACATGCGGCTTTTTACTTTTTTGGTTGGTACGCAAGAACTACGCACCAAGCCGAGGTCGATGATCAAGGCTGCAAACGCGTCCGTTGCCAACTGCCATCCGCTTGTCTTGTATAGGCAATGCGATCATGCAAACGCGATGCGCGCCCCTGCCAGAACTCGACATACTCGGGTTGCAAACGATAACCACCCCAATGCACAGGGCGCGGCGGCTGTTCGCCATATTGCGCTTCGATCTCGGCATAGCGCGCTTCAAGCGCCGCACGGTCCGCAACCTGATGGCTTTGTGCGGAGGCAATCGCACTCAACCGGCTCTTGAGTGGGCGGCTGTTGAAGTAGGCATCGCTCTCTTCTGCCGAGACCTTTTGCACCCTGCCCTCGATGCGCACTTGCCGTTCCAGTTCAAGCCAATGAAACAGCAACGCCGCATGCGGATTGGCTGCCAGTTCTTCCCCCTTGCGACTCTGATAATTGGTAAACCACGTGAACCCGCGCGCGTCGAAATCCTTGATCAGCAGAATGCGCGAAGATGGACGACCCTCTGCCGACACGGTTGATACGCCCATCGCATTCGGCTCGCGAATCTGCGCCTTCAACGCCTGTTCGAACCATGTGCCGAACTGCACGATCGGATCGGGATGGGTATCCGCCTCCGTCAAACTGGCTTGCGTGTAATCGGTTCTGATATCGGCAATCGACATGATTTCTCTTTCATCAACAGACATTTCGGACAAGGGTAATACGGCAATCAGGCAACGCCATCTTGTGCATATTCGTCTCTATTATCGCGGACAGGTGAACCGCTTGCTTGATCCATCGCAAATAGGACAAAACTGCGTGAATTGACAAGCGGATTGACGATGCTGCAGCACAGACTGACACCAAAAGCACCACACCCATTGCAAAAACCGTCTTGCGCCAAGCAAGGTGGCACATGGCTCCGTTAAAATGGCGGCCATGACCGATCTCTCCCTCCTTTCCACCGCATCCGATTCAGCACTCGACATTGATTTCGATCGTCGTTTCGGCGGCATCGCACGCCTGTATGGCAAGGATGCGCTGACTCGTTTTCGTCAGGCTCGCATCTGCGTGGTCGGCGTGGGCGGCGTCGGCTCGTGGGTGGTCGAGGCATTGGCCCGTAGCGCCATCGGCCACATCACGATGATCGATCTGGACAACGTGGCCGAATCCAACATCAACCGCCAGTTGCATGCTTTAAGCGATACGCTGGGCATGGCCAAGGTGACGGCATTGGCCGAACGCATCCAGCAAATCAATCCGACCTGCGTCGTCACGCAAATCGAGGATTTTCTGACGGCAGACAACCTCGATACGATGATCGGCACCGATCGCTTCGACTACATCATTGATGCCATCGACAATGTGCGCGCCAAGGTGGCGCTGATTGCGTATTGCCGCAAGAACGGCCTGAAGCTGGTGACGATAGGCGGCGCCGGCGGGCAAATCGATCCGACACGCATCGAAGTCATCGATCTCTGCCGTACCGAGCAAGAGCCGCTGCTGGCAAAGGTACGCAAACGTCTGCGTGCCGAACACGCCTTTCCACGTGGCACCAAGAACAAGTTCGGCATCGATGCCGTGTATTCGACGGAACCATTGCGTTTCCCAGAAAGCGAAGAAGCGAGTTGTGCCATCGATGCAGGCAGTGACGATAACGCAGGCATTACCGGCCTCAATTGTGCGGGCTTTGGTTCGGCGATGGTGGTGACGGCGTCGTTCGGTCTGGTAGCGGCTGCGCATGTGTTGCGCAAACTCGCGGCAGAACCCGGTATCAGCGCACATCCGCCTTCTCTTGATAAGGCTGCGTGATCGAGCTTGCACACATCCTTTTAGAAAAAAAGCGGCCAATAACGGCCGCTTTTTTTGCGATTGCCACATCAGCGGCTGAAGCACCCTGTTCTGATCAGCGTTTGATCTTTTCAGCAAACGTCTGACGGAACTTCGATACCTTTGGCGCAACGATGAAGGCGCAATAACCCTGCATCGGATTCTGGCGGAAGAAATTCTGATGGTAATCCTCGGCCTTATAAAACGTTTCGGCCGGACTCAGTTCGGTGACAATGGGCGCATCCCAGACATTCGCCATTTCCGAAATCACGTGACGCGCGGTGTCTTGCTGTTCGGGCGAATGGTAATAAATGACCGAACGATATTGCGTCCCGACGTCATTGCCCTGACGATTCAGGGTTGTCGGATCGTGGATCGTGAAAAACACTTCGAGAATTTCGCGAAAGCTCACGACGGCTGGATCAAACGTCAAGCGAACCACTTCGGCATGACCCGTATCGCCTTGGCAAATTTGCTCGTAAGTGGGATTGGGCACCTGACCGCCCGTGTAGCCGGACTCAACAGCGAGTACGCCATTGAGTTGTTGAAACACCGCTTCGGTACACCAAAAGCATCCACCACCCAGCGTTGCGATTTCCGTCGCCATCGATTGCTCCTTCATTGATCGTGAAGCCATTGTCACATGCATGCGGCGAATGCTCAATGCATGCGCACGCATTTGCTGAAGGTGTCAGCGGAAGGTGAGCGCATCACCGCGCATGAGCGCCGGAAATATCCGCGTGGCAAGCATGACGGGATCAAACAATTCCGCCTGCACGCTGGTGTCCGAATCGGCATTGGTGTTGTCCATCTGCATCAGCTGATGCAGGCTGTAGCTCCGCTCGACGAGACCACCCGACTGCCAGTCCAGATCAATCAGGCTTGGCAAGGCATCGTTCTCTTCCACCTCTTCATCGTAGTGGCAGCGTACCGACAGCAGATCGGGCAAGCTCGCCACCACGGGTGCCGCGAGACGTGCTGGCGGATGCAGGCCGTCATCATGCACGATTGCCTTGGGTTGATAATGCGCACCAATTTCTGTCGCATGCTCGCGCAAGGCGGCACGTTCCAGCGGCAACAGGCGTGCATTGCAACGTGCCACGGCAATGTAGAGAATCAAGGCATCGGGATGTGCATTGCCCCAGTAGACGATGCAGTCGCCCGACTGCACATGCCATTCGCCTTGCAGGCGTGCTGTAGCGCGTTCGATACGCGACCACAGGCGACGATAGGAAATGGCACGCCGCGACGAATCCGTGGCGATCTCCAGCGGCAAGCGTGCCGCCTGATGCCGTAACCGCGCAAACAGATCGGAGGCTGGATCAATATCGAGAGGATGATTCATGCAATCAAAAACGGAGGAAGTCGAAACGGTCTTGCCATCGCCGACAACTTTTTCGGCATAATGAACGAAAATTCATGAGTCATTGATGTCTATTTCTTCCAACAGCCCACCCTCTTCCGTCGATTCGCGCCACTTTCGTCAAGCGCTTTCCCAGTTTGCGACCGGCGTCACCATTATCACAACCAGACTGGACGATGGTCGATTTCTCGGCCTGACTGCCAGTTCGTTCAACTCTGTTTCGCTGACGCCGCCGCTGGTATTGTGGAGCCTCAATCAGCGCGCCAACAGCATGCCGGTTTTTTCCGGCAATTCGCACTACGTGATCAACATTCTGGCAGCCGACCAGGCCGAACTGGCCAACAAGTTTGCGCGTCCTGGCGAAGACCGCTTCAAGAATGTCGAATTCACGCTATCGCCAACCGGCCTGCCGATTCTGCAGGGCGTGGCGGCTTGGTTCGAATGCCATAACCGCAGCCGTTATCCTGAAGGCGATCATGTGATCTTCGTCGGTGAAGTCGAAGCATGCGACGTCAGCCCGAAAGAACCGCTGGTCTTCCACGGCGGCCGCTTCCTCTCGGCCTGGCAACCCTGAACGGACGATTCGTCAATCGGTTGTCAGCAAACGATCCAGAATGCCTGCCGAATCGTGCGCCGCACGGCGCAATCGATCATTGATGCCACGCCAGGCTTCATCGGCGGGCGGTGCTTCCACCACGATGACATCCGCTTTTTCCTGATCCATTGCGCGCAAGGCCGCATACAAATCATGCGCGTAAGCGGTAGCTTGCCGTGACAGCACGATAGTCGCCTTGGCAATCGCCTGCACATCGCCAAACTGCATCAACGCCACTTGCTTGCCTGCTTGCTGCAAACGTTGCAGTGCGGACAATAATCCTTCGCCTTCCAGCAACACGACCGGGGTTGAAGGCGCGTAATGCGCTTCCAGCGTACCGGAAGCCCGTGGTGCCTGTGCATCGGGCATCGCCGGTGCATAGCCGAGTACATTTTCCAGCGCCGCCAGATCAATGTGACCGGGACGCAGCAAAACGGCACGACCACGCGAGAGATCGACAATCGTCGATTCGATACCGACTTCACTTTGCTCGCCTTCGAGCACGCAACGCACCAGCGGATGTGCTGCGCCGAATTCATCACGCACATGCTGTGCGGTCGTCGGACTCACGTGACCAAAACGATTAGCCGATGGTGCAGCCACGCCACCCTTGCCCTCCTTGAAGCTACGCAGCAAGGCTTGCGCTACCGGATGGGAAGGACAACGAATGCCAATCGAATCCTGACCGCCAGATACAGTATCGGGGATATGTGCAGCGCGCTTGAGAATCAAGGTCAGGGGGCCGGGCCAGAACGCCTTGATGAGTTTTTGTGCGTCGTCGGGAATCTCACTGACCCAATACGACAGATCGGCCTCGGGCGCGATATGCACGATGACCGGATGATTGGATGGTCGCCCCTTGGCTTCATAGATGTACGTGACGGCGCACGGATTCTCGGCATCGGCACCAAGGCCGTAGACGGTCTCGGTCGGAAACGCGACCAGCTCGCCACGTTCCAGCCGACGCGCCGCATCGCGGATCGTCGGCCAGTCGAGTTGATCGTCCTTCATCACCACAATATGTAGATCGCTTGATCGAGGAATATCAAGGCGCAATGCCGAGAATCGCACAGGCATTGTTCAGATTGGCCTGCGCTTCTTCCATCGTCGGCGCGATGAAGGTCACGTGCCCCATCTTGCGGGCGCGACGGGCGACATCCTTGCCATACAGATGCAGATTGGCACCCGGGATGGCGAGTACCTTGTCCCAAGCAGGTTCGCGTGGCGCGCTCGTCTTGTCATCGGCACCCGGTTCGAACCAGATATCGCCGAGGATGTTGAGCATCGCTGCCGGCGAATGCTGACGCACATCGCCAAGCGGCAAACGCGCCATCGCACGCACCTGCTGCGCAAACTGGCTGGTCACACACGCATCGATTGTGTAGTGACCGCTGTTGTGTGGCCGCGGTGCCATCTCGTTGACCACGACTGAACCATCAGTCAGCACGAAGAACTCGATGCACAACACGCCGACGTAACCGAGTTGTTCGATGACAGCGAGCGTGGCGGCCTGCGCTTTAGCGGCGGCATCCTTGCCAATGTGTGGACCCGGCACCATCGTCGTGAACAGAATCCCGTCACGATGCACGTTCTCGGCAATCGGATAGACAACTGCCTGACCATCGGCTCCGCGTGCGGCAAGCACCGAAATTTCATACGCCAGCGGCAGCATTTTTTCGAGCACACAGACGACGCCATTCATCGCGGCAAAGGCATCGCGCACTTCTTCACGCGTCTTCACACGCACCTGCCCTTTGCCATCGTAACCAAGGCGGGCCGTCTTCAAAATGCCGGGCAGGAGATCGTCAGGAATCTGGTCGATATCCGCTGCCGTCTTGATTTCCTTATGCGCAGCCGGGAAAACACCGGAGGTCGTCGCGCATTCGACGAAGAATCGCTTTTCGGCCAGACGGTCCTGCGCCACCGCCACGCATTCACCGGCCGGTGCCACAAAGGCTTTCTCGGCCAGATACGACAGGCTTTGCGCCGACACGTTTTCAAATTCGGTAGTCACGGCCACACACTGCGCGGCCAGGCGATTCAGTCCATCGCTATCCGTATACCCTGCCGACAGCAACTGATCGGCGACCTGCCCTGCCGGACAATCGAGTGCCGGTTCCAGCACAGCGACCTTGAAACCCATTTTCTGCGCAGCATGCGCGAACATACGGCCAAGCTGGCCGCCGCCCATGACACCCAGCCACGTGGCAGGCGATGCGGAAGGTTTGAATGGAGAAGAAGACTGGCTCATACGGGCAAACTCATTTCTACGGCAATTTGGGTCTGGCGGGCGCGGAAGGCTTCAAGCTTTTCCGCCAACGCATCATCAGTGGTAGCCAGAAGCGCAATCACGGCCAATGCCGCATTCGCTGCGCCGGCTTCGCCAATGGCGAATGTGGAAACTGGAATGCCCTTCGGCATTTGCACGATCGACAGCAGCGAATCTTCGCCACGCAAGTATTTGGACGGCACCGGCACGCCCATGACAGGCACGATAGTTTTCGCAGCAATCATGCCGGGCAGATGCGCAGCACCGCCAGCACCGGCGATGATGGCGCGCAAACCGCGACCCCGCGCCGCTTCCGCATACGCAAACATCTGGTCTGGCATGCGATGCGCCGAGACGACTTGCGCCTCATGCGCCACGCCGAATTCCTTGAGAATCGCCACGGCATTCTGCATTACGTCCCAGTCGGACGACGAGCCCATGACCACGCCAACCAGCGGTTGACCTGCATTGGTTTCTGCCATGTTTGCCTCCTTATTCCTGGCCCGTCAGACGCGTCAGCGCCTCACGGTATTTGGCACCGGTTTTCTCGATCACATCGGCAGGCAGCGTCGGTGCCGGCGCGACTTTCTTCCATTCGGTCAGCGTTTCAAGATAATCGCGCACGAACTGCTTGTCGAACGATGGTGGCGAGATGCCGGTTGCATACGAATCGGCCGGCCAGAAGCGCGAGGAATCGGCCGTCAGCACTTCGTCCATCAGATGCAGCGTGCCATCCTTGTCGAGGCCGAATTCGAATTTGGTATCGGCGATGATGATGCCCTTGGTCGCTGCGTAATCGGCTGCGGTCTTGTACAGCTGGATGCTGATATCGCGCATCTTCGCGGCCAGTTCCTTGCCAATGCGCTTTTCCATCTCTTCGAAAGAAATGTTTTCGTCATGCTCACCCAGATCGGCCTTCGCTGCCGGCGTGAAAATCGGCTCGGCCAGTTTTTCCGCCTGCTGCAGACCGGCCGGCAATTGCACGCCGCAGACCGCACCTGTCTTCTTGTAATCGCTCCAGCCCGACCCGATCAGGTAACCGCGTACCACGGCTTCCACCAGAATCGGTTGCAAGCGCTTGGCAACCACGGCACGGCCCTTGACCTGCTCGACCTCATCCGCCGCCACCACGCTTTCAGGGGCAACGCCCGTCAGATGATTCGGCACGATGTCTTTGAGCTTCTCGAACCAGAAATCCGACATACGATTGAGCACCACGCCCTTTTCCGGAATCGGCTCATTCATCACGACGTCGAAAGCCGACAGACGGTCACTGGTCACGATCAGGATCTTGTCGTCGCCGACTGCGTAATTGTCGCGAACCTTGCCGCGTCCCAGCAATGGCAGGGAGGTGATGGTGGATTGATACAGAGTGGTCATGACATTTCCATAAATATCAACGGCGACCCGAAAGGATCGCCGTGTGGTTTGCAGCCGTGTCTGGCACCGGTTACCTGCGCCGGCTTGCACATCTAGCCCCGCATTATCGCAGTTTTGACGCGCAGTTTACCTAAAAAGCGCTTACTGGACGATTTGTGCCAGCTCACCCTTTTTGTAACGCTCTGCCATCTTGTCGAGTGCAATCGGCTTGATCTTGGCAGCCTGACCTTCGCAGCCGAAGGCGATAAAGCGGGCCTTGCAGACTTCCTTAGCAGCCGCTTTGGCTGGTTTCAGGTAATCGCGTGGATCGAATTTCGATGGATTTTCCATCAAATACCGACGGATCGCACCCGTCATTGCCAAACGGATATCGGTATCGATATTGATCTTGCGCACGCCATTCTTGATGCCTTCCTGGATTTCTTCAACTGGCACGCCGTAGGTTTCCTTCATGTCACCACCGAATTCGCGGATCTCAGCCAGCAGTTCCTGCGGCACCGAAGACGAACCGTGCATGACGAGGTGGGTATTCGGAATACGCTGATGGATCTCGCGGATGCGGTCAATGGCGAGGATATCGCCCGTCGGCTTTTTCGTGAACTTGTACGCGCCATGCGAAGTTCCGATGGCGATCGCCAATGCATCGCATTGCGTCTGCTTGACGAAATCGGCTGCCTGCTCGACGTCCGTCAGCAGTTGTTCGCGTGTCATCTTGCCGTCGGCGCCGTGGCCATCCTCCTTGTCACCCATCATGGTTTCCAGAGAACCCAGCACGCCGAGTTCCGCTTCCACCGTTACGCCGATCGCGTGCGAAAACTCGACAACCTTGCGCGACACTTCCACATTGTATTCATAGCTGGCAACCGATTTGCCATCGGCGTTGAGCGAGCCGTCCATCATCACCGACGAAAAGCCCGAACGAATCGCCGCCATGCAGACTGCTGGCGACTGGCCGTGATCCTGATGCATGACGACCGGGATGTGCGGATAGGCTTCGACTGCCGCCAGAATCAGGTGGCGCAGGAAAGGCTCACCGGCATATTTGCGGGCGCCGGCCGAGGCTTGCATGATGACTGGCGCGCCGACTTCGTCCGCCGCTTCCATGATGGCGCACACCTGTTCCAGATTGTTGACGTTGAAAGCCGGCAGGCCATAGCCGTTTTCGGCGGCGTGATCGAGCAATTGACGCAGGGATACGAGTGCCATGTGAATCTCCGATATGAATGAGTGTCGTTGCGAACGGACTTGCCGTTCCTTCTTCTGTCGGGGCCCGCAGGCCGCCGCTTTTAATTAATGAGATCGATCCAATGGGATCGACGTCGATTTTGTTTCTATCGTTGCAGCACTCAACCTTGCGCGCGCTGCACCAGAATCTCCACCGCCGGCAATGTCTTACCTTCGAGGAATTCGAGGAAAGCGCCACCACCTGTCGAGATGTAGCCCACACGATCAGCAATCTTGTATTTGGCAATTGCCGCCAGCGTGTCACCGCCACCCGCAACCGAGAAAGCCTTCGATTCGGCAATCGCGTGCGCCAGCGTCTTGGTGCCTTCGGCAAACTGATCGAACTCGAAAACGCCGACCGGACCATTCCAGACGATGGTACCGGCTGAAACGAGTTGTTGCGCCAGTGTCGCGGCAGTCTTGGGGCCGATATCGAGAATCATGTCGTCGTCAGCCACTTCGGCCACCGCCTTGACGGTTGCTACTGCCGTCGCCGAAAACTCTTTCGCGCACACGACATCCACTGGGATCGGTACGGATGCACCACGCGCCGCCATCATCTCGATGATGACCTTGGCATCGCCAACCAGATCAGGCTCGGCAAGCGACTTGCCGATCTTCAGACCGGCCGCCAGCATGAAAGTATTGGCAATGCCGCCACCCACGATAAGATTATCCACCTTGTCGGCCAAGGTCTTGAGGATCGTCAGCTTGGTCGAGACCTTGGAACCGGCGACGATGGCAACCAGCGGCTTGGCCGGCTGAAACAAGGCTTTGCCCAAGGCATCGAGTTCGGCAGCCAGCAACGGACCCGCGCAGGCAATGGGCGCGAAACGTGCAATGCCGTGTGTAGTCGCTTCGGCCCGATGCGCCGTACCGAATGCATCGTTGACGTAGATGTCGCACAGCGCTGCCATCTTCTTCGACAACGCTTCGTCGTTCTTTTTCTCGCCCTTATTGACGCGGCAGTTTTCCAGCAACACGACCTGCCCGGGGGCAACCTCGACACCATCGACCCAGTTGTGACGCAACTCGACACGGCAATCGAGCAATTCGCCGAGGCGGGTTGCAATCGGTGCAAGGCTGTCGGCAGCGGTGAGTTCGCCTTCGGTCGGGCGACCGAGATGAGAGGTCACCATAACGGCTGCACCTGCTTCGAGTGCAGCGCGGATGGCCGGAACGGAAGCGCGAATCCGCGTATCTTCTGTGATATTGCCGCTATCGTCCTGCGGTACGTTGAGATCGGCGCGAATGAAGACGCGCTTGCCTTGCAGCTCCCCTTGCGCGATCAGATCGCTCAATCGTTTGAATTGCATGTGCGGTACTTTGCTGAATTGAAAGAAAGTTGGCTATTTTACCCCAGCCGACCACGGCGAAATGCCGTTGCGGTGGTGCTTGCAGGCGGAATTGCCCGCAAAAATCGTCTATTAGAAGGCTGACAACCCAATAGATTCCATTGGAAGGCAAAAAAGTTATCTTTTGATTATTTGTTGCATAAATGAAACGCGCCATAAGCGGCCATAGCATCCTCTGGATAGCGCTTTCACGGCCGCAGCCAAGGCAGCAAACGCGTCGAATCCGCTAAAATCACGGTTTTGCAAAACATTACTTGGAGAACCTCCCATGTCGATGTCGGATCGCGACGGAAAAATTTGGAAAGACGGCCAACTGATTGACTGGCGCGATGCAACCATCCACGTCCTCACCCATACCTTGCATTACGGCATGGGCGTATTTGAAGGCGTGCGCGCCTATAAAACCGACAAGGGCACGGCGATTTTCCGTCTGAAGGAACATACGCAGCGCCTGTTCAACTCGGCCAAGATTTTCCAGCTCACGATTCCGTTCGATCAGGCAACCATCGCGCAAGCGCAAATCGACGTCATCCGCGAAAACAAGCTGGAATCCGGCTACATTCGCCCACTGGTCTGGATCGGCAGCGAAAAGCTCGGCATTTCGGCCAAGGGCAATACGATTCATGTCGCCGTCGCCGCCTGGCCTTGGGGTGCGTATCTGGGCGAAGATGGCTTGAACAAAGGCATTCGCGTCAAGACCTCTTCCTACACGCGACATCACGTGAACGTATCGCTAGTGCGCGCCAAGGCATCGGGGTACTACATCAATTCCATCCTCGCCAATCAGGAAGCGCTGGCCGACGGCTACGATGAAGCCCTGCTGCTGGATACCGACGGCTATGTGTCCGAAGGCTCGGGCGAAAACGTCTTTATCGTCAAGAACGGCAAGCTGTACACGCCAGACCTCGCCTCCTGCCTTGATGGCATCACGCGCGATGCGGTGCTGACGATGGCGCGTGACCTCGGCATCGACGTCATCGAAAAACGCATCACACGCGACGAAATGTACTGCGCCGACGAAGCCTTCTTCACGGGCACAGCCGCCGAAGTCACGCCGATTCGCGAATTGGATAACCGCCAGATCGGTGATGGCACTCGCGGCCCGATCACGACGCGCCTGCAATCGCTGTTTTTCGATGTGGTAGCAGGCCGCGCCCCGCAATACAGCCACTGGCTTACCATCGTCTGACAGCGACGGACAAACCTTTGACATCGTTGCGTGCGTCTTACGCTACGTGCATAACGACACATAATGTAGCGTCCGGCCAGAAACGCTTAACCGATTTTTATCAGTCGCACCAAACGCATTGCGCGATTATCAGCGGCGCGACAGGCAGCCTGATTTCGCTGGCATAACCGGCTGCCTGCACTTATCATTCGAGCATTCTTTGAACAGCAACTGCATTACGGAGATAGACATGACAGCAGTACCGCAAAACAACGCGTCCGCAATCGAACTCGACGGCCACGACCTGCCGGCCTATTGCCCTAACCCTGCTATGACCTCGTGGAGTTCGCATCCACGCGTTTTCCTAGAAATGTCGCACGGTGAGGCAAAATGCCCATACTGCGGCACGCAATACCGCCTGAAACCAGGCGCTGTCGTTCACGGCCACTGATCACACCATGCCCAAAGCCCGCAAGCAGTTCGGTTCGGTCGACGATATCGAACACGCGTTCTACGATGCGATCGGCCGCGCCGATCTCGATGCCTTGATGGAACTGTGGGCCGACGATGAGGAAATCGTCTGCATTCACCCGGACGGCACACGCCTGATTGGCTTTGCAGCGATTCGCGCCTCGTGGGCAGACATCTTCGCAACGGGCGGCGTGCATATTCATCCGGTGCAACTGCACGCCTCGCAGAACATGATGAGTGCCGTGCATAACCTGATCGAGGAAGTCAGCTCGCCCGAAGGTGTGCAACGCGACGTACACATCGTTGCAACCAATGTCTATGTGAAGACGCCGGCGGGCTGGCGTATCGTGGTACACCACGCTTCGGCTGCGCCGGGCAAGCACGATGTACAGAAGGTTTCCACGACCATTCTGCACTAAGCGAGACGAACGCAACCCTTTTGCTGAGGTGCGGCGGCTTACCCTATTAAAGGTATTGTGTGCGACGCAGCGCCTCGCCAGAATCGCTTTGCCGAGCGTTGTTAGTCATCTACGCAAGTGGAAACAGTAGAGAGTCAACCGCAACGGCGAGACATTTTTCTCTCGCCTTTTCTTTTTCTTCCAGCGTATCGCCATGTCTTATGCTGCGCCCTGGTGGCTGCCCGGCGGCCATCTTCAAACCATCTATCCGGCCAAGTGCATCAGCAAGCCGGAAGTCCTGTATCGACGCGAACGCTGGCATACGCCGGATCAAGATTTCATCGATCTGGATTTCGTCGATAGCAGCGAGACAGACAAACCCTTTCTCGTTCTGTTTCATGGATTGGAAGGTTCCTCCAACAGCCACTACGCCCGCGCCCTGATGGCACATATTCACGCGCTCGACTGGTCTGGCGTGGTCGTGCATTTTCGTGGCTGCTCGGGCGAGATCAATCACGCACCGCGCTTTTACCATTCGGGCGATGCGCAGGAAATCGACTGGATTTTGCGGCGGCTGGCTCCACAGGCGCGTGCCCGAGCTTGCTCGCACGTCTACACCGTCGGCGTATCGCTGGGCGGTAATGCCCTGCTGCGCTGGCTTGGTGAATCGCAGCATGAAGCGGAAATCGTCGATGCGGCCTGTGCCATTTCCGCACCGCTCGATCTGGCAGGTGGCGGCGTTGCCTTGTCGCGCGGCTTCAACATGGTTTACACACGCATGTTCCTCAAGACCTTGCGCATCAAGAGTCAGGCAAAGCTCGCACAGTTTCCCGGCCTGTTCGATGTCGATGCCATGCTGCGCTCGCGCGATCTCTACGCGTTCGATAACGTCGTGACGGCACCGCTGCACGGTTATCGCGATACCGATGATTATTACCATCGCGCCAGCGCCCGCCATGTGTTGCCGGATATCACCGTGCCCAGCCTAGTACTCAACGCGCGCAATGATCCCTTCCTGCCGTACGAATACCTGCCGACCGACGCCTCGACGCAGGTCACGCTGGAATATCCTGAAGAAGGCGGGCATGTCGGCTTCGCGACCACACCTTTTCCCGGCCGATTGAACTGGCTGCCACAGCGCATCGTCGAATTCCTGCAAAGTACCAGTCACTGATCTTCAGGAGAGCGCATGGATGCCATCGTCGAACAAGCCCTCGCCAAATGGCCGAATGTGCCGCACTGCTACGGCTGGCTGGCGCTCGATGCACGTGGCAACTGGCGCATGCGCGACGAACAGGCGCAACAACAAGATCTGTCTGGCGATCGCATCCATGCACCGATGCTGCGCGGCTTCATCGAACGCAATTACACGCATGATGAACATGGCCAGTGGTTTTTCCAGAACGGCCCGCAGCGGGTGTATGTGAATCTGGAAATCGCACCATTCGTCGCCCGTACCGATCCTGAACACGGTTTTGTACTGCAAACCGGTCAAGCCATGACTACACTACGTACGGTATGGCTCAGCGATACCGGACGGCTTTTTCTGGAAGGCGAAGGCGTCGCTCCCGTCGCCGTCCTCGACGATCGCGACATGGCCGCATGCCTGCCGAGCCTGATGGATGCCGGCACAACCGTTACGGAAATGCACTTGATGCAATGGCTGGAAAGCAAGGGGCAAGATCGTACGCTGCACCTTGCTTATCAGTCGCCTGCATTGTCCTTGCAAACGTTGCCTGTACATTTCGTCGACGAGAGCAATCTCGAAGCGCAATTCCACTTCGTCAAGCAACCGCGCCTCAGAAAAAACAATTCCTGACTGCGTACGCCAGCTTCGGACGCATTGGTAACCGCTTAACACATACGCATCTGCCAAAGAAAAACGAGGTGCAACGCTCCTTGCCAACGGAACCAACGGTATTTCAATGGGTCGATGAGCATGTCCCCATTAGCGGAGCAGCCCCTTGAGCACACGACAAATACTCGATCAATTGCTGCGATCCGGCCAGGATCTGGTCAAGCAATTCGGCAATCAAGCGCAACCCCATCGCAATAGTGCAGGCACGGCGAATGAAACCAATAATCTGTCGTCGCTGCTATCGGGATTTGGCGGCGGCGCATTGAGTAGCGGCGCCCTGGCCATGTTGTTGAGTAACAAGAAAGCACGCAAGATCGGCGGCAATCTGGCGTTATACGGTGGCATGGCGGCATTAGGCGCACTCGCTTACAAAGCCTATGGCGACTGGCAACGCAACCAGCAGCCGGCCCCTTCCGATGGAGCACCCGCACTCGCAGAACCACGCACGCTAGATCGCCTGCCTGCGGCGGAGGCCGATGAGCATAGCGCCGCGATTCTGACTGCCATGATCGGCGCGGCAAAGGCCGATGGACATATCGGCGAAGAAGAAACACGCTTGCTGGAGCAGGAAATGAGTCGACTGGCCGGCGATGCACACGACAGGCAATGGCTGCACGATGAATTGCATCGCCCGCTCGATCCGGCGGCTGTTGCCAGCGAAGCACGCACGCCGGAAATGGCTGCCGAAATGTATCTCGCCAGTTTGCTGGTCGTGGATGATCAAAGTTTCATGGAGCGCGCGTATCTGGATGAACTGGCGCGTCAGTTGAAACTGCCGCCCGATCTGAAAAGCAAACTGGAACAGCAGATTCAAGCCATGTGAGTTATTGCCGACTTTGGTATTAATGCGGCTTGCTGCTGTTATTCCACAGAACCACGCGTACACGCACGAGCGTCATGCCCTTGAGTGATACAAGATAGAACGTATTTTTTATTATTTATTCAACTGCAATTCCATGAAAAACGCCGCAACGTGTGATGACGTAGCGGCGTTTTTTTATTTGCACTAAACCCGGACAACTTACGAACGTTCTTTCTCCTGCTTGAGCTCTTCTAGCCGCTGTGCCTTCATCTCGCGCTCACGCGAATCGATGATCGACTGATCGTAAAATGTCGCATCCGGTGCGCGTCGCGCAATCCCCAACTGATCGAGTGCCGCTGGCAAACTGCCACGCAGCGCATAGGCTTCTGCCAGTGCCAGATGCTGCAGGGCCTGCTTGCCCTGATCGGCATAGGCACGCGCCAGCCGATCATGCAACTGTGGCTCACTGCGATACAGAGTGACCTGATCGCGCAAGAAACGCACGGCATCATCCGCACGCTGCGAAGCCAGCAAGGCATCGACATACTGCAATGCAATTCCGCGCGAAAGCGGGAATTGACGGCGCGCGATTTCCGCTTCCTCTACCGCAGCAGTATTCTGATGTGCTGCCAGCCGCACCTCGATCGCCAGATTCGCCAGTGCCGCGACACCTTTCTTTGGTGCGCCTTCCTTGGCTGCAGCACGTGCCTTGTCGAGATAGGTTTCGGCTTTCGACGGATTACCCTGTCGCAACGCCACAACGGCCAAACCATAATTGCCCGCTACCAATGCCGGACGTGTTTTTTGCTCAACCTGACGCTTGAATGACTCCTCGGCATCCAGCAAGCCCTGCGCAGAATTGGTTTGCAAGATACGTACACGCGCCTGTATCACGGGAAAATCGAGACTGTCGGCGCGTTGCCGATAACGCAAATCACGCGTACGCGCCTCGATATCGGCGATACGTTCGGATGTCAGCGGGTGCGAACGCAAATAAGCCGGCAGCGTATCGTTATAGCCACGTGATGCCTGTTGCAGGCGCCCGAAGAATTGGATCATGCCTGCAGTTTCGTAACCCGCATCGCGCAAGATATCGACGCCGATACGATCGGCCTCACGCTCGGCCTCGCGACTGAAATTCAGTTGCCGCTGCATCGCCAAACCCTGGCTACCCATCATGATGCCGATGCCCGCATCGGGACTGGCAGTGGCCGTCAGCGCGCCGAGAATCATGCCCGCCAGCGGGATCAGCATGTCCTGCCGCTGCTTGCCCAGCATGCGCGCAATGTGGCGTTGCGCCACGTGACCGATTTCATGCGCCATCACCGAAGCCAGTTCCGATTCATTCTGCGCGGCCAGAATCAGACCCGAATGCGCACCGATGAAACCGCCGGGCAAGGCAAACGCATTGAGCATCGGATCGCGCACAACGAAAAAGAAATAATCGTATTGCGCCTCGCCACGCGCATCAGGCCGCGCGGCCAGCAAAGTCGCACCGAGATTGTTTAGGTACTCCTGTGTGGGAGCATCATCGAGATAATCGCGATTGCGGCGAATCTGCCGCATGATCTGCTCACCCAGCTTCCGTTCCATGATGGGTGATAACTCTTCGCGCTCGGTATCACCGAGATTCGGCAAACCTTGCGCATGGGCAGGTACTGCCGCAAAGTGCCACAGGCCGACCAACAAAAAGAGGAAAAGAAATCGGTGAACGACAACGGCCAAGCAAGCCGCCTGCACCATCAAACCGGATGAACGGGAAACCCACCGACGAGAAGAGAAAAAGGGATGCGCTTTCACGGTGCTATGATACCCGCTCACTGCAATCGTTCACCTTTTTGCCACACCTCATGACTTCGCCACAAGATCCAGCAGCCAACGACGGCCTCACCCATTTCGACGCAACCGGCCAGGCCCACATGGTAGATGTAGGCGCCAAAAATGACACGCACCGCGTCGCCGTTGCCAGCGGCACCATCCGTATGAAACCGGAAACGCTCGCCATCATCGAGTCCGGCACGGCAAAAAAAGGCGACGTCCTCGGCATCGCCCGCATCGCCGCCATCATGGCCGCCAAACGCACCAGCGATCTGATCCCGCTTTGCCACCCGCTCGCGCTGACACGCGTTACCGTAGATTTCGCAATTGATGCAGAAAATGCCAGCGTGGATTGCACCGCTCAGGTCGAAACCTATGGCAAAACCGGCGTGGAAATGGAAGCGCTGACCGCCGTCCAAGTCGGGTTACTGACGATCTACGACATGTGCAAGGCCGTCGATCGCGGGATGGTGATGACGGATGTGCGGGTGCGGGAGAAGCATGGCGGTAAATCGGGAGATTGGAGCGACGGAAATACCAAATAAAAAATGCCTCAGCTGAGGCATTTTTTATTGACGATTGAAGAGATGAGATTGTATATCAGGGTTACCTCGACGCCACATAACCGTATCCAGTGCGTAGTGGTGCACATTAATAAATATCCAAAATATATATAAAAACAAATAATCTCCGAAAATATCTTTTGCATAGCTCACATTTGCATTGAGCCACTCGGGGAAAAACCAGAATCCTGCATACCCCAAGCCAAACCCTATCACACCGAAAAAAACAAACTTTAAAGATGGCCGCACCCGAGAAACCATCGACCTATTTCGATTCAATTCATATCGCCAAACAACAGCCATATATTGCAACGAATGAAAAAATGGGATCCAAAGCAAGACCAGTGGATCTCTAATTAACAGCCACGCATAAAGGCTCACGCCGTATGCCAACAAACCATTCCATGCAATTTTGTTTTTCTCAATAATTTTTTTTCTTAATGCCACATACGCTTTTAGTGCAGTAAATATGCAAATTCCTATTGAGGCCAGAAGTATCGCTTCCGACACGGGAAATACAAAATACTCTATTCCATAATATTTTGAATTCACCATCCCCATGGAATAGTTCACCAAAAGATATGCCAAGCCCCACACGGCATAAGCATTATGCAACAAGCATTTCTTCTCGTACTCCGAATAGAATCGTTGCTTCAAAGCGGCATCAACCATAGCCATACCATATCCTTGCTTCACATAGTGCCAACCGACAAGAAAAAACATTAGATTAGCTGCCAAACCAAGAGCAAGCAAAGATTGAAAATAAATAGATGCTACGAAATAAAATAACAACGCAAGTGGAACAATAATTCCAGAAAAAATATACCTCAATCTCAAATTGAGCGGATACTCCACAATCTTTTTATTAAAATTTCTATAAAATATTTGATACGAATGGGCAAAATGAGGATGGTTAATTATATTCGCCAAAAATAGCGTGGCAGTAAAAGATAATGCCAGTTCAGCGCCGTTAAAAATCAACTTCAAACATAAAAGAACAATAAGCGAACCGCCCCCTAATAACAAAAAATCAATCACGGGGCTGAAGAGATACATTTTTTTTGTCGTATGCGGCATATAGTTTTCTATGCTTTCATCTAATGACAAATAAAAAAAGAGACTGTCGAAACAGTCTCTTTATTCAAAACCAAAATTATTAAGGCGTTGCTGGTGCTGGTGCTGGTGCTGGTGCTGGGCCAGCTCCTGCTGCGGCAACACTATTTTTGGTAATCACATCACTAAAGGTCGTATTCGTCACATTAGTGGTTATAGTCCAAGTGACACTTGTGGTTCCAGAGTTTGGCG
>NZ_CAJYMD010000060.1 GCF_913776015.1 uncultured Oxalicibacterium sp.
CGTTGTGGAAACAGGTGCAGAGAGTGTTATTGCCTCGCTTGGCTCTCTGTCCGTAGCAGACGCTTCATTGATCGGCGGCGCAATGTGGGCATTGTGGGCCGTTTGCTGGGGCATCAAACAAGTGGGGTATGCAATCTTCAATCCATCTGAAAGGGAATCAAATGAATAAGGCTAAACGCTTCTTCGGCTCCGTCAAAAACCAAGCTGCTGTCGCCGGTGCTGCTGCACTCGGTCTGGCATCCACTGGTGCGCATGCCGCCATCAGCACCACCGAAGTCACGACCGCATTGACGGAAGCTGGCGCGGCTGCTGCTGTCGTCGGTGCTGCCGTGCTGGTCGTGATCGTCGGCATCAAGGCATTCAAATACATCCGCGCCGCGATGTAATCGAAGCCGCAAAACTGGGAGGCTTCGGCCTCCCTTTTCAGTTAACAGGGAAGGGGACAAACATGGAAGGCTGGATCGTACTTTTTGCAATGGCTGTCGCCGGGATGATCCTGTTCAAATGAGGAACCTGTTCTATTTCCTCGTCGGCGTTCTGCTGGCCCTGTGCGCATCTATAGCTATGGCTGCTGCGCCCATTACTTCTACGTGGTATTGGGTCGGATCATCTGGCGAATTTAGCAGTCAGTCTGCTGCCTGTGCTGACTACTACGGCAAGTACACAATCCCTAACAGCAATTACCGCAAAGATGGCTATGAGGTCGGTCAATATTCTTCAAGCGATGCTCGAGCAGCCTGCATAATATATGAAGTGCTAGTCTCTAATGGCTCTAGGTCGGTGTCCGTAAAAGCTGTGTTTCAATCGGCATCACGAACAAAGTGCGCCGATGGTTCCGCGCCGAACACATCATTGCCTTCGGCTCAGCAATGCGCTGACCCAACGCCAATTTGCGCGCAAGGTGATTTCGCTGTAACGACATTTAAGACTGGTACTGGTCCTCCGGGTGCAAAATCAGCGACTGTCCCTACCGTAGGCAGTGGCTGGATGAAATGGCCTGAGTCAGACGGTCAATGCAATGTCGCTTACACCAAAGTCGTTGATTGTGAAGGCGTGCTTAATGCTGCCGGAACGGAGCAAACTTTCTATTGCACGTTCTCTGGCAAGAAAACCGGCACTGCTACACCTGCCAGTAGCAACCCGCAACAGCCTTCTACGATTCCTTCTGGATCGTCCACTAAGCCTGCCGAAACCGGTAATTTCAATCCAGCCAAAGGGCAGGGCTGTCCTGAGGGCACCCAGAATATTGGCACTGATTCCACTGGTGGCAGCATATGTGCCGGTTCTGGTACTAATCCTTCCACGCCGACTAAAGTTATCGAAAAACCTGCTCCTACTACCACTACGCAGCCCGATGGCACCACCGTAAAAACGGAAGTGACCAAGGTCACTAATTCCGACGGTAGCGTCACCACCAATACAAAGACGACCTACACCACGCCAGACGGCGCGACTCGTACGCATGAGGGCAGTTCCACCGGCAACATTCCCGGCACTTCCACAAAAGGTAAGAGCGATGGTGGCGGCGCATCAGCTGGTGGTGGCGGTGGTGGCGGATCGGCTTCTGAATCCGACAGCTTCTGTGCAAAAAATCCGAACCTGAACGTTTGCAAAAATTCGACCGTATCAGGGGAGTGTGAGAGCACGAGCTGCGAGGGCGACGCCATCCAGTGCGCCATCCTTCGGCAACAGCGCAAGATCGCCTGTGAGTTCAGCAAGGCCGATGACATGAGCCGATTAGGCGGCAACATGATGAGTGATAACGACCCACTTAAAGGCACATTCCCCACGAAAGAGAATGCTCGAAAAGTCGCTATGCCCGAGCTAAACAAAAACGCATTCCTCGGCGGCGGCTCCTGCTTCGCCGATGTGCAATTCACGGTGCAAGGTCGTCAATTCACGATTCCATTCGCAAAGATGTGTGACTACCTGATCGTCCTCCGTGGCGTTGTCATGCTGCTTGCATCGCTCGCCAGTTGGAAGATCGTTTCCCGTTCAATCCTAGGATAAGAAAATGCCCTTACTCATTATTCAATGGCTCATTGCTGGCTTCGGCATGGCAATGGCATCGCTCCTTGGTCGTCTGCTCGTCGCCCTCGGCGTTTCCTACGTGACATACACCGGTATCACGGTCGTCTCTGATTGGCTCTTTCAAAACATCATCGATTCGTTTGGTCAGATGCCTTTGTCGGTCGTTAATTTTCTCGGTTGGCTGTGGGTCGACAGAGCGCTATCGATGATGTTCTCTGCATGGACGGCAGCAATGGCGCTCAAGGTTGGCGCTGGTGGCTCCATCACGAAAATGGAGTTCAAATAATGAGTTCCGCGCCTATTGAGTTGATTACCGGCTTGCCCGGTAATGGCAAAACGCTCTATGCCATCAAGTATGTCAAGCAATGGTCTGAACGTGACAATCGGCCCGTCTTTTATCATGGCGTGACGCTCGGCGATGAGTTGCACGGCAAGTGGTTGCCAATCGACCCAGAAAAATGGTTTGAAGCACCTCCCGGTGCCATCATCTTGATCGATGAATGTCAGATTATTTTCCGGCCTCGTACGTTGGGCAAAGAGCCACCGCCTTACGTTGCAAAGCTCGAAACGATTCGGCATCAGGGCTTGAACATCGTCCTGATTACACAGCATCCGATGCTTGTTGACACCGCCATCCGTCGGCTCTGTGGCAAGCATATGCACTGCATTCGCAAGTGGGGCACCGAATCCAGCACGATTCACGAATGGCCGTCCGTCCGCGATAACTGCGACAAGACAGCAGGGCGTAAAGACAGTACGAAACATTCATTCAAATTCGATAAGAGTATCTACGCACTCTACAAAAGTGCCGAAGTGCACACCATCAAGCGCAACATACCTGCGCGTGTCTGGATGCTTATGTGTATTCCGTTCGTCCTTGCCGCAATGGTGTATGCCGTCTACTGGCTCACCATTGGCAAGAAAACCAAAGACGCTCCACCACAACAGCCGCAAGTGATCGGGCAGCAGCAATATCAGCAGTCCACTTCGTCTGAGCGGCAAAAGTGGCAGGACCCACTTGCTGATGCGCAAAGCTACATGTTCAATGAAACGCCCCGTATTGCTGGTCTTCAGCACACCGCACCGAAATACGATGGCGTCACAGCACCGGTTACAGCGCCAATCCCTGCCGCATGCGTCAACATGCGCGGTCAATGCAAGTGCTACAGCCAGCAAGGCACGATTCTGGCCGTCGAACTTGCCACATGTGAGCAGATTGTCGAAAAAGGCTTCTTTGTCGACTTCAAACAAGAACAGCCGCAACAGCAGCAAAGCGCCTATGGACAGCCTTACCTAGTCAAGGCCGATGCGTTACGCGTTCCCGTTGATCCTGCGCGGCCAGAACAGGTTGCATCTGCCGTAGGCATCCTCAATGCTGACAGCACCACCGCAGGCCGCAAACCAGAGGGCGTCCGCACTCGCGATCAGGATGCCAAGGGCATGGGCTATGGCGCATCGTATTGAAAGCCAAGCCGCTGAGTATCACTATCGCAGCCAATCCGATTTGAGGATTGGCCGTGTTACTGAGCATGCAGGAACGTTTTGGCCGGTCGTCCCGGCCAGTGACGATGCGAAGGCGTGTTCTTGTGGTGGCGTGCGTTCGTGCCGCCCAGCCATGCGCAGCAGGCGGGCGGCGCGAAGCGCCGCCTAGACTTGTACCAAGGACACTTAAGGAAGAAAGAAAGATTGAAGCTCTAAAGAATTAGAAAAAAGCTTTTCAACAGACGTAAAAAAGCCCCGTTAGGACTGCCATCCACCCGGGGCCAGCACATCAACCCGCTTAAAGGTATTTGACATGCATAGCCGCAGTGTACTCGCCACAAACGACCGTAGCAACCCAAGCCATCCGTTAAGTGACGCTGTAGAGTCACAAGTCTGGAAAACGGTCACAATCCACCAGTTTCCCGATGGCGTCGAAGTCTTCATCGATGAGGCACACCGCACTTGGTCAGACGGCGCTGATTTCGAGGGAATCGACAAGCCGGAAAAAGCGGAACGTGGGGAAGGGGATCGAGAGAAAAACATCGAACGTGCCGCCCGTCGCGCAAAGACCCAAGTTCGCCGCCGCTGCAAAGCCATCCGCGCCAATTGCTTGCTCACACTGACGTATCGTGAAGACATGCGCGATGTAGTGCGTGCACAGCGTGATTTCAAGGCATTCCGTGAACGTTTATCTACGCTAGGCCAGTTTGAATACATTGCAACGCTAGAGCGTCAGGAAGGCCATAAAAATGGCAACCTATCTGCGCAGCCTGGTCGGTCGTCAATTCATATTCATATCGCTTGCCAGCAATTCCCGGCCTATCTGCGTGACGAACACGGCGTTCGCGTCAAAAGCTATAACTTGATCCGTGCGATGTGGCGTCGTGTCGTTGGTCGTGATAATGGCAACGTCGATCTGACCAAGCCGCGAGGCCGCAACAGTGCGCACCGCATCGCCAGTTACATTGGCAAGTACGTAGCGAAGCAAATGGATGCCGGTTTGAACAAAAAGAAGTATTGGTCTAGCCGTGGCATCGTCCTGCCAAAGCCCGAGAAACACTGGTTTCCCGGTGACATGGACACATTCGATATCGTCGTCCAGATTGCAAAGCAATTTGAATTGAACGGTTATTCAGATATTTGCCAGTATGCGGACGGGATGAATCAATTCCTGTGGTTCAGTGCGAGCAGGCCCGGCGTCTAGCGGCAATCGACGTTGTCTTAGGTGTGTAAAATCGATTACATCGCCTGAAACGCGACCGAGCTTTGTCTGCCATTCGCCAATTCCCATTAATCGCATTCGGTTCTGATACTCGTAGTGCCGTAGGCGCAACAGTTCGGGCACCCAGAATGGTATTTTTTCTTCGCCGTTTAGCCAACGTCTGACTGTTCGTTCAGACCGGTGAAGGCTGTCTGCTATTTCTTTGATCGACATTCCAAAGGCGTAATAACGAAGTTCGGCGGCATGGCCATAACGCAAAGTAGGATGCTTCATAGTCCTTTCCATGCATAAAAAAAAGACCGGCAAATTAGGCCGGTCTTGATTGGATGGGAGCCCCATATTCATGGGGCTTTTACAAGGTTTAACTATTTGCGCACTTCGTATAATTTGCATTATGTAAAATAGCATTGCGAAGACTAAGACGTACAGGCAAGGCAATTTGGCTCACGCTCATACGCTCTGCATCCCTGCCTACAGCATCGTAGAAAATCCAGAATTTCCCGCTTTGAGACGCCTGCTAGTTGCAGGCGTTTTTTTTGGTTGGCTACGAAACGATACCGGCGACGTATCTCAGCCTGGCCGAACCTTCCCTTGCGCAGATTGCGGATATGCCAGTACGCCTGGCGAATTTGCACCAGGGTTGCGGCTCTGTCGGCCGCTGTCATCTGATCCCAGGAAAACATCTCAAGCTGTTGCATCTAGGCTACGGTGTTATCGCCATTGTCCCCGGGATCGGTCTTGCGTAAGACGATCTAAAGCCCGTCTGACTGCCTCTGCTTTGCCAATACCTGCGGGTCCGGCATTAGCGTGCTCGTGATTAATCAACCGAGCCGCTACACGATGATCGTTCATGACCGCCGTAAGCAACTTCGTATATTCGATTCCGTACTGTTCGCTAGATGTGAGGTGGCGCTTCCTGAGTGGCTGTTCGCAAATGAATCGACGCCATAGCCAGTAGCAAATTAAGGCTGCCAGAGTAACCAGGAGCGCACATTTCACATACAAGAGAACGTTCATTCAAATCATTGAAAGAATTACCGATGCGAAACATTTTGCCATAGAGCGCTGCGGCATCGTCGCTGGCCGGGACGACCGGCCAAAACGCTCCTGCATGCCTAGAAACACTGCACGGGTGCCTGCGGCATCTGGCCCTTCGGCCAGACTCAAATCGCCCGTGCTGCTGCTGTTTTACGATCCGTTAACCGGTCAGCAATAGTCGGGATCACATTTTTCGTCATGGAACATGGTCGCATCGAACAGCAACGAGAGCGCTGAAAGTCATCCGATTTAACGGTGGAACACATCGTCTTAATGGACTTTACAGCAGGAAGTGGGCAGAGATTCAAACGAATTTAAGCTGAAACTGGCTTAATTTACCTAGGCAATATCTGCTAATGAAAGGGAAAAGGAAGGCTTGTTCATTATCAAGATTAAATTGAACATTTCTTCAGATACAATCGCTCCGCTGATGTGATTCTTATCAGTAGGGGCAACAACAAAAAAGCGCCCTGGGCGGGGCGCTTTTCTGGATGTGGCATGTGATTAACCCAAGGGAAAATCGACAATGACATCAATACAATTTGAAGGTTGTATGCTTAACATATGTCAATACTCTATCCGGATCAAGCGTTTTTCGCAACATAACGTGCAGATTTTTGCGCGTCTGTTGCAAAACAATGATCTCGTATCGACTCGATTTTTCCTTTGTGACAGGAGTTCCTCATGGAATTTCGGTACAAGGAAATTCATATAAAAATTTCCGACTACATCGCGTCAATCGTTATTGCGACGCCTCATATTGAGGCGCTCCGTACATTGATATTTAATAATTTAACTTGAGATACGGGGGCGAAAGCCCCCGTTATTCATTCCACCTAGATCAATCCATTGGCTTGGGCGCGTTTGAAATGCTTAATGCGTTCGCCTGGTGGCAATTGCATGATGAGATCGCGCACCTGGTTCGATTTCAGCCGCGGTGCTGGTGCTGGCCGTGGCTCTTGCATGAATCCAAGGTGACGGGCTACACGAATGCCAATCGGTACCGGCTCGGGGTACTTGTGCCCTTCCCTATGCCAGTTCGGCAGATGGCAGTGAATCGCATGCGGGTACGTGTCGCTAAACACTTGCGTCGTGTTGTAGGCATCGTTCAGATCGTCGCCACGGAATACCCATCGATCAGCAACCAGGGCATCAGGATTCGTGCCCAGGCGAACGGTGCCGATGTGGACGCGTGGCATGGTGCCGTTGGTGGCGCCAGCCGTCATCAACTTCAAGCCATTCGATACGACGGGAATCTTGAGGCGATCCAGGCGCGTCATGCGAACCACGTATTCAAACAACGATTCGCGTAGCTGCTTGTCGACCTGGTTGATGTTCTGGCAGATAAAAAAGATATCCCATCCGTACTTCCTGGCGTGGATGAACCATTCCAGCAGCTCGGCGCGGCCCTTGTCATTGAAGGTGCGCGTATTGAACCAGGACGCCAATTCATCAAGCACCAGCGCGCCGTTATGCGCTTCGTCGAATCCCTTGAGTAGTTTCGGTTCCGGTGCGATGAAGTGATAGCCGATGTCGTCGTAGGACATGACTGGCTGGAAGTCGATGTACTGATTGCCAGAGCCAATCGCGTACAGATCCGCGACACTTGGCTTGTCCGGTACACGAATGACCGTTGCCTTGGAGTGTTTCGGCAGCATGTGTTCCAGGAACACATCGCAGTTCGTGGCCACGCGTTTGCCGTCGCGCAGATACTGACGCAGGCGCTGCATGCCGCCCTTGCCCTTCCCTGACCCGAGCTTGCCGGTGATCGCGTAGACGGCCATTTATTTTCTCTTGTGGCGATCAAGGAAATCATCAGGCAAATCGCTGATGAAGTTGATCCACACATAGTAGAGAACGGCAAAGATGGTGCCGCCCAGGACGATGATTTCCGGCCAGGTCAGGTTTGTCATATCGTTCGCGCCCACAGTTGCAAAATATTGACCTTCCACTTATACAGCTCCACCAGCACCCAAAAGCTGATGTACGCCGTCAACAGACCAGCGACGCGCGGCGGAATGACCATGCCGACGCCAGCTCCGAACATGGGGTGCAGTTGACCAGCCAGGACAGGCAGCGAGCCTAGCGCCGCCTTGGCAGCGATAAACAGACCGACGATCAATGATCCCAGGATGATGCTAATGGCCGTCGCAATCGCCACTTTCTGCGAGAAGAACTTAACGAGCCAGCCTGCGAAGGAAGCGACGACATTGACAAACAGGATTGAGAACAGTGGCATGCGATCCCCTTACGCGTGATTCTTGGCAGTCGCAGAAGCGACCAGGCCCATGACAGCAAATCCGAAGAAGGCAGACCAGAGCAATTCAAATCCCAACGTCACCGGCGGAATGTATTTGCAGACGTCCGACGTGACGGTCCGGCCACCAGGAATCGGCAGCGTGAACGAGACCTCCTGGCATGTGCCTTCCGGTATGGTCGGCATCCAGCCCAGGGACGTATCTTTGCCGGTATCGGTGACCGAGTTTTGAATGGTCGTTTTCAAGCCGTCGATGGCCGTGTCCAGTGCTGCCGTTGCGGGATCAAGTGCGCCGGTGGCTGTCGCGGTGCCAGTCTCATCAATCTGGCATTTGGGGCGACCTGGTGAACCGCACTCACGCGGCCCCGTGTCAGGCGTTCCCGTCGATGGCGTGGTGCTTGGTGTCACGGTTGGATTCGTTACGACCGATGTGCTGGTCGTGGTCTGGCCGGTGACGCTGTTCGTCGTTTGTGACTGCTGCGTTTGCGTACTTGGAAACGACAGCATTTGGTCGCCGTATGTGGTGCCTGTTGCAGTCGGCGTAATGGTCATCCATTGAGAAACGGTCGTCGTGTCAATGGAACCATCAGGGCGTGTCGCTGTGGTCGTGGACACAACCTGCGGCGAGGTGGAAACCGGCAGGCCACCGAAGTCGATACCGTTATTCGCTTTGAGTGGATTGTAGTCCCCCGGCCATGCACCCTCATACACACCTTCGTCACGCTTCAATGCGTCATACATACGCTTTGAAAATCCCGAATGCGATTCAAGGCGTGCCATCGCATCAGCGTGAATTTGCGCTTCATCAATCGGGCGAAATCCCGGTGTGTAGTAGTTGGTGATTTTCTTAATGTATTGCACCTCGGTCTGTGCGCAGCCCGTACATACATTGTGGGTGTAATAGTTCCGGCATACCGTCCCATTGTTTTGCAACTCAGTACGATATGACCAACCATCTTTTGTAAATCCCGAGATACCGGCTTTCCATGACGCCCATCCATTACAGGTGGTTTCAGGCGAGCGCGAGTTGTACTGTGGATAGCCTTCGATGCCATAGCCAGTGCCAGCGGGATCACCTGGTATTCCTGGTTGCTCTGGACCCTCAACGCGGCCATCGGGGCCGAGGCGATATCCCTTATCGTTCATCTCAGCCAGAAATTCACCGATGGCGTATGCAGTGCCGACAAACGGTGTTGCTTTGGCGATTGCTTTACTCGCCGCTTTTGCGATCGCAGCCTTGGAGATGTTCGCCGTCTGTGACACGGGGACTTTAACGGCGGTGCCGCCAGCGGTTCTAACGGTGGCTTCGCCGGTGATTTTTGCTTGTACACCGTTGGCCGTTGCGGTCGTGACGGTGTTCTGTTGAGCGTTGTTTAGGTACGGATTGTACGAAGGTGGATATTGGCTGTATGGGCCGACTACATCGGTTGGTATGACGCCACCTGCGGTCGGATAATTGATCTGTGCATGCGCACTAGTCCATGCTAGTGAGACGAAGAGAAGGAAGAGGATCAAGGCAGCGTTCACGGAACGAGCCATCCAGGCACTGAAATTCCGCATTTGACATGCGTTCACGTAAGGAGCGTTCATAGGTGGATTTCGTTGTGCAGGCCGCCAGCAAGAAGCTGACGACCGCTAGGGTCGTCAGGTTGTGCATGATGATTACTTAGCGCGCGAGAACGCTTTTTTCATCATGGAGATGCCCCAGAAGCCACCGGCCACCAGTGCTGCGAT
>NZ_CAJYMD010000061.1 GCF_913776015.1 uncultured Oxalicibacterium sp.
GTGTTCGATTTCGCCTGGGTGTTCAGTCCGGTGGTATGGATTGCCGGCATTGCCGTGGGGGCGGCCTGTGCCTTTATCGGCGGCTGGGTCGGATTGCGGCATGTACTGAATCAGCCGCCCTTGCAGACGCTTCGCGAAGCGTAATGGCGTTGCAAGGCTGTTATTGCAAGTAGGCTTGCGCTGCTCTTGAGAGGTGCGAGAGAGGAGGCCGATACGGTATCATTGCAGGCTATGAGTACGACAGACGATCAAACACAGGAACCGCAGCGCAGGCTGTATGACTTACTCGATGGCGAAGCCGGCGTGCGTGCGCTGGTAGACCGTTTTTACGATCTGATGGATCTGGAACCGGCATTCGCAGGTATCCGCGCCATGCATCCCCCTTCGCTCGATGGGTCGCGCGACAAGCTGTTCTGGTTTCTTTCCGGCTGGACTGGCGGCCCGAATCTGTTCATTGAGCGTTTTGGTCATCCCCGTCTGCGTGCGCGCCATTTGCCGTATGCGATCGGTAACAGTGAACGCGATCAATGGATGCAATGCATGGATATGGCAATGAATGATGTTGGCATGGTGCCGTCGCTGCAAGCGCACATGCGTCATGCCTTTGCCGAAACGGCTGACTGGATGCGCAACAAGCAGGACTGATGGAGGCGGGCGGCTGAAAGCCCGTTTCTGCTGCTTTGCCCGCTACGGGGCGTGCTTGTCTGGTAAGGCAAAATCCGTCGCGCACCTCTTCAAGATGCGCCTCTTGATCATCTCTTCCTTTTTTCCGCCATGAGCGAATTCCAATTTCTGATTCTCCTGGGCGTGCTTGGCATCGCCGTCGTACTGCAAATTCTGCTTTTGTTGCGCAACAAGACGGTTGATCAAGCACCGCAATTGGCCGCCTTGCAGACGGAATTGCAACGTAGTCAGCAGCAGGGCAGCGATCGCATCGAACGTGAATTGCGTGATCAGGTGCAATCGAGTGCACAGGCAACGCGGCAAGAGCTTGGCAGCAATTTTGCACAGTTCCAGCAGGCGCTGACGGCCCAGCTGACAGGTGTGGCCACGTTGCAGAACAACCAGATCGACGGCTTCGCCCAGCAACTCGCCAAACTCAACGAAGCCAATGCGCAGCAACTGGAAGCTATGCGGCAGGCTATTTCGTCACAGGCGCAAACGGGTCGTGAAGAGCAGGCGGTTGCTCTCAAGCGTTTTGGCGACACCTTGAACCAGACGCTGGCAACACTGACCGAATCGAATGCACAGCGCATGGCGGAAGTACGCGCGACGCTTGAAGCAAAAATCCGTGATCTGCAAACCGACAACGGTACGCGTCTTGAAGAGATGCGCAAGACGGTCGATGAAAAGCTGCATGCCACGCTGGAGCAGCGGCTTGGCGAATCCTTCAAGCTGGTGTCCGATCGGCTGGAAAAAGTGCATCAAGGCTTGGGTGAGATGCAGCAACTGGCGATCGGCGTGGGCGATCTCAAGCGCGTGCTGACCAACGTCAAGACGCGCGGCACCTGGGGCGAAGTGCAACTGGAACTGCTCCTCGAACAATTGCTGACACCGGATCAGTACGCCAAGAACGTGGAGACAATCCCACGCAGTGGCGCGCGTGTCGAGTTTGCCGTCAAGCTGCCGGGCAGTGACGATAGCAATGTGCCAGTCTGGCTGCCCATCGATGCGAAATTCCCCAAGGAGCAATACGAACGTCTGGCGGAAGCGGCCGAGCGTGCCGATGCCGATGGCGTGACTGCCGCAGGGCGCGAACTGGAAGTTGCGGTTCGTGGCGAAGCGAAAAAGATTGCGGAAAAATACCTGTCGCCACCCCTGACGACAGATTTCGCCATTTTGTTCCTGCCGACAGAAGGCTTGTACGCAGAAGTGATGCGTCGTCCTGGCTTGAGCGATGATTTGCAACGCACGCATCGCGTGGCGATTGCCGGGCCATCGACGTTGTCGGCTTTGTTGAATAGCCTGCAAATGGGTTTCCGCACATTGGCGCTGGAAAAACGCTCGTCCGAAGTGTGGCAGGTGCTGGGTGCGGTCAAGACCGAATTTGGCAAGTTCGGCGATGTGCTCGCAGCAACCAAGACCACGCTGGAACGCGCCGCCAAGAATATCGAGCAGGCCGAAACGCGTACACGCCAGATGTCGCGCAAGCTGAAATCCGTCGAGGCATTGCCGACCGAAGCTGCGCAGAAATTGCTCGGCGGCGAAGCATTAGGTGATCTTTTCGACGACAAGGAGTAATGACGGCAGCGCATCTGCACGAGCGCGCATACTCTTGTCATCGTCGGCAGCCATTGCCAATTCATGTTAGATTCTCGCCCTCTGGTTATTGTGTACGCATGTGTGCATCAACCGGATTGTTCTCGGGGCGGGGTGCAATTCCCCACCGGCGGTAATGATGCCTTGGCATCGAGCCCGCGAGCGCCTGTCATGTCTTTTGTGTCGTTACAGATGTGGTCAGGGTCAGCAGATCCGGTGAGATCCCGGAGCCGACGGTCATAGTCCGGATGAGAGAGAACGGAATTTCCACCATGCTGCATCCTTTGATGTCGGTATGGCGTTTTCCGCTTGATCCAGCGCCCCTGTTATTTTCTTCCGCAACAGGAGCTTCATTCATGCAACAGGCAGTATCTCGTCAAGCACGTGCACGTCGCGTCGCCTTCATTCAATCAAGCTGGCACAAGGAAATCGTTGATCAATGTCGTATTGCGTTTGTTGAAGAGATGGGCAAGCGTGGCTATGCCGAAAACGCCATCGATTTCTTTGAAGTAGCAGGCGCGTTCGAAATTCCCTTGCAGGCAAAAATTCTGGCGCGCAGTGGTGTTTATGGCGCGGTCGTCGGTACAGGGCTGGTTGTCGATGGCGGCTTGTATCGTCACGAATTCGTTGCACAGGCGGTCATCAGCGGTTTGATGCAGGTACAACTCGAAACGGAAGTGCCCGTTATTTCAGCTGTGCTGACGCCACATCAATTCCATTCACACGACGATCACCAGCAGTTCTTCTTCCAGCATTTCCTGGTGAAGGGCAAGGAAGCTGCACACGCGTGCGCTGATACGATGGCGCGCCTGGAGAAAATCGACCAAGTTCTGCAGCAACATTTGGCTGCTTAAGGAAATAGTGGTTTCAGCCACTGTGATCATGATGATTTGATCAGCGCAGCGGCGATGCAAATTAAAAAAGGGAGCCAAGGCTCCCTTTTTTATGGGCCTGATCGTTGAATCGATCAGGCTATATGTGTTGCTTACTGGCGTGTCTCAACTTGTACCAGCGGTTCGCTCGAGAGTGGAGGCAACGGTTTGCGTTCACGTGGCACGCGAGGTGCGATCACGATCTTGGCTGCTTCTTCCTGTGCCAGACGCAGCTTTTCAGGATTGGTCGAAGCCAACTCCAGACCTGCCGCGCGCAGTACTGCATCCAGATCGGTTGCATGACCATTGCCATTGACGACCGGTGCCGCGGCGTTGGTCACTTCTACAGGCGCAGCAACGATTTCCTTTGCGGGTTCTGCGGCCATCGTGGCTGCAGGCGCGATAGTCGCGGTTGTTGGTGCTTCGGTGACCAGCGTTTCCGTGACCGGGGCAGCTACAACGATACTTTCGGCTGGGACAGGTGCAGCGACTGCTGCAGGAGCCGCTGTTTCGCTTTCAATCAGTTGCTTTTCTTGCGGTGCGGCGATCAGGCTGTCGAGCACGCTGACAGGGGCTGTTTCTTCATGCGCTTCCTGTGTGGCGACGGATGCCGAAGTGCTGTCCGAAGTGGCTTCAGCCATCACTGCTGCAACATTGTCTGCGTTATTGGACTGTTCCGCTTCCGTGCCATCTTCATTGCCGGTTTCGTTACCTGCATTTTCGCCGTTTTCACGATCACGACGATTACGGTTACGGCCACCGCGACGACGACGACGACGTGGTTGTTCATCGCCATTCGCGGCTTCCAGCGGTTGACCGTTGACGTCCAGCAGCACAGCTTCGGTTTCGTTTGCTTCCGGTGCTGATGTTGCTGTAGCCAATGCGGTAACGGCGGCTGCCACCGGAGCAATCACTTGTTCCTCGGCGACGACTTCCTTGTTGCGTTCTTCACGTGGTTGACGTGGTGCACGCTCACGACGGTTTTCACTGCCGCCTTCGCGTTGCTCACGTGGCTCACGTGCTTCACGCGGTTCGCGAGGTTGACGTGGCTGGCGTTGCACTGGCACTTCGGTGCTTGCTGCCGCAGGCGCTGCGGGCTTGGTTACGGCCGCTTCTTCGCGCTCCTCGCCGCGTTCGCGTCCACCACGACCACCGCGACCGCGATTGCGTTGTTGATTGCGTGAACCATTGCCATTGGCACCGCGTTCGCCACGTTCACGTGGTGCGCGTGCAGATTTTTCTTCGGCGACAGGTGCGGGCGCAGCAGGTGCTGCCGGAGCGCCACTAAAGAAAGCGATGATTTTCTGGAAGAAGCCTTGCGACTGCGGTGCAGCAGCAGGTGGGGCAGCTTCGACCGGTTTGCGATCAACGATCGGTGCCGGTTGAGCAGGCGTGATGCCTTTGACTACCGCTTCCTGGCGTGGCTTGGCGACTTCATCCTTGCTGCGCTTGCCGTAGCTGATATCGGTATCGGCTTGCTCCGCCATGGCATAGCTGGCCTGCGCATCTTCGAGGCGTGGATCGTCGTGCTTGATACGTTCGAGCTTGTAGTGCGGTGTTTCCAGATGCTTGTTCGGAATCAGGATGACCGAGACGCGATGACGCGTTTCGAGCTTCAAGACTTCGCCACGCTTTTCGTTGAGCAGGAATGCTGCGACATCCACCGGCGTTTGCACGTGGATGGCTGCCGAATTTTCCTTCATCGCTTCTTCCTGGATGATACGCAGGACTTGCAGGGCGGAGGATTCGGTATCGCGGATGTGGCCGGTACCATTGCAACGTGGGCAGGTCACGTGGCTGCCTTCGGACAGCGACGGACGCAGACGCTGGCGCGACAGTTCCATCAGGCCGAAGCGCGAAATCTTGCCCATCTGGACACGAGCGCGATCATGGTGCAGCGCTTCTTTCAGGCGGGTTTCGACTTCACGCTGGTTCTTGCTGTTCTCCATGTCGAAGAAGTCGATCACGATCAGGCCGCCCAGATCGCGCAGGCGCAACTGACGTGCCACTTCATCGGCTGCTTCGCAGTTGGTGTTGAACGCCGTGGTTTCGATATCGCTACCGCGCGTGGCGCGCGCCGAGTTGACGTCGACCGAAACCAGCGCTTCGGTGTGGTCGATCACAATCGCGCCGCCCGATGGCAACGGTACGGTGCGTGCGTAAGCGGTTTCGATCTGATGTTCGATCTGAAAGCGCGAGAACAGTGGTACGTCGTCGCGGTAGCGTTTGACGCGATGCACCATGTCCGGCATCACGTGGCTCATGAACTGCTGTGCCTGTTCGTAGATGTCGTCGGTGTCGATCAGGATTTCGCCGATATCCGGCTGGAAGTAATCGCGGATGGCGCGGATGACCAGCGACGACTCCTGATAGATCAGGAAGGCGCCAGGAGCCGATTTGCCGGCACCTTCAATGGCGCGCCATAGTTGCATCAGGTAATTCAGATCCCACTGCAATTCATCGACATTGCGGCCGATGCCGGCAGTGCGGGCGATGACGGACATGCCTTGAGGCAAGTCCAGCTTGTCCATGGTTTCGCGCAGTTCCTGGCGATCTTCGCCTTCGACACGACGCGAGACGCCACCACCACGCGGGTTGTTTGGCATCAGAACCAGATAGCGGCCGGCCAGCGAAATGAAGGAGGTCAGAGCGGCGCCTTTGTTGCCGCGCTCTTCCTTTTCAACCTGCACCATGATTTCCTGGCCTTCGCGCAGGGCATCCTTGATGCTGGCGTTACGGACGTCGATGCCTTCCTTGAAGTAGGAGCGGGCAACTTCTTTAAAGGGAAGGAAACCGTGACGATCTTCACCATAGCTGACGAAACAGGCTTCGAGAGAAGGTTCGATGCGGGTGATGACACCCTTGTAGATGTTGGACTTGCGTTGTTCGCGTCCAGCGGTTTCGATATCAATATCGATGAGTTTTTGCCCATCGACAATCGCAACCCGCAGTTCTTCCTGCTGTGTTGCGTTAAAAAGCATGCGCTTCATGGTTGTGCTCCGCGACCCGTAGGTCATTAATGTGTCCGCAGAATGACGGCATCCATAACAACCAGACATGGCCGGCAAATCTTGCTCAAGTGCATCGACAATCTGCTTGTCGGAACTTGGCACAATCCGCAACGGATATGCATGACAACATGGATGGCGTAACGCCTATCGAACAGCAATTTGGTACAGGGGATGTACGCGAGGCAGGAAGGGCCGGGGAGGGAAATTGCCTTGATGTGTGAGGCTCAGCGTCGAAACGCTGCCGTCACAACGGGCGCGGATGCAGTCAATTGGCTGTTGCGTACAACGCCGTCTTGTATCGTGCGCATCGAATCAAACGAGCGCGACGCATACAAACGCAAACCAGCCGAATCGGGCCTGGCAGACACGGGAGAGCGACAACACAGTAAACCTACATCAGCCGGCGAGCTCATCGTTTTCGACGAGCTCGCCGGACTTTATCCTAACAATCCAGACATTCTTGACCAACACCCGAATGCGTTATCCGATCGCAACGACGGTGCAACCCTGACTCGCAGAGGGGTGGTGCATACACATCTTTTCCATCTAATTTGCAAATTGGCGAGGCTGAGGGATAAGCCCCTGTGTAGAATGTGCTTTTTATTCTTACACTTGCGCCGACCCAGTTGCCGACGCGAATCGATTATATATTCAAAATGAAGGACTTAGCGAGATTTTCGGGGAAGCCGCTGCAGAAAGATCCCAAGCCCCGTTCCGAGCAGGTCCCGCCTCCAGCCGTCCAGGTGCAGTTGGTGACGATTTCCGAGGAAGAAGCTGGCCAGCGCATCGATAATTTCCTCTTGCGCGTGTGCAAGGGTGTACCCAAGTCGCATATATATAGAGTGCTGCGCTCGGGTGAGGTACGTGTCAATAAAGGTCGTATAGATCAAACCTATCGACTGGCTGCTGGTGATACGGTTCGCATTCCCCCCATCCGCATGGCAGAAAAAACGCAATCGGCAGTGCCAGGTGCGGAATTCACGATTCTGTTCGAAGATAGCCATCTGCTGATCATCGACAAGCCCGCGGGTGTTGCGGTGCATGGCGGTTCCGGCGTCAGTTACGGCGTGATCGAGCAGTTGCGTGCTGCACGTCCCGATGCCAAGTTTCTCGAGCTCGTACATCGCTTGGATCGCGAAACGTCGGGCGTATTGCTGTTGGCCAAGAAGCGTTCGGCCTTGACGAATTTGCATGAGCAGATTCGTGGTGGCGAGCCGGATAAACGCTATTTCACCTTGGTGCAGGGCGATTGGAAAAACAATCGGCAGCACGTCAAGTTGTCACTTCACAAATATTCCACGCCCGATGGGGAGCGTCGTGTACGCGTGCAATCGGATGGCATGGCTTCGCACACGATCTTCAATCTGATTCAGCGTTACGAAGGATTTGCCTTGCTTGAGGCAGAGCTGAAGACGGGCCGTACGCACCAGATTCGCGTCCATCTGGCTTCCAGTGGTTTTCCTATCGTGGGCGATGACAAGTATGGCGATTTTGCACTCAATCGCCTTTTGCAGAAAGCCGAAGAAGGCCGTCCCGCGCTCAAGCGGATGTTCTTGCATGCCCACCAGATAACCTTCCTGCATCCTGAGACAGGGCAGCAAATGACGATTCGCGCCAAGTTACCGCCTGATTGCGAACGTTTTCTCAAAAGCCTGACGAAAACGGTTTGATTTCGCGATGTGCTTCCGGTAGCGCAGAACATTCTCTTATTCAGTAAAAAGGAGCGGCGGCGTTAGCTGCCACGCATGGCAAAAAAGCAATTCGATCTGATCGTTTTCGATTGGGATGGCACCTTAATGGATAGCACGGCGACGATCGTGGATTGTATTCAGGCGGCGGCCCGGGATCTGGGACTGCCTGTGCCGGATCAGCGTGCCGCGTCGCATGTCATCGGCCTGAGTTTGCAAAGCGCAATGGAAACGGCTATTCCCGATGTCGATCCTCGCTTCTATCCGCAAATCGTGGAGCGTTACCGTTATCACTACCTGACGCAGGATCACGGCCTGACCTTGTTCGCGGGTGTCCCGGAGATGCTCGAAGACCTGACGGGGCAAGGTTATTTGCTCGCAGTGGCCACTGGCAAGAGCCGGGCAGGGCTGGATCGAGCATTGGACGTCTCAGGTCTGCGTCGATTTTTCGATGCGACACGTTGTGCGGACGAGACGTTTTCCAAGCCGCATCCCGCGATGTTGCAGGAAATTACGAAAGACCTCGGACAAGAGATGCATCGCACAGTCATGATTGGCGATACCACGCATGATTTGCTGCTGGCGCGCAATGCGGGAGCGTCGGGCGTTGCCGTACATTACGGTGCGCATACGCCTGACGATCTGCGGACTTTGTCGCCGCTGTATGCGGCCAATTCCGTCGCCGAACTGCATGCATGGCTTTCGCATAATGCGTGAGATGATGGGTGGGAACTGGATTCCTGTTTGCGATGGCGTGTTGCTGGAAGAGGGCGGAAAAGGCGTCCGCTTTCCTCTAGTCGTCGGCGGCGAGCGAACGACGGGTTTTGTGGTGCGGTATCGTGGGCAGGTGTATGCCTATCTCAACCGTTGCGCACATGTACCGGTCGAACTGGATTGGAATGAGGGCATCTTTTTTGAGTCGAGCGGTGATTATCTGGCCTGCTCGACGCATGGTGCCTTATATCTGCCCGAAACCGGGCTTTGCAAGTTGGGCCCGTGCCGAGGGCGCAGTTTGCGACCGCTGCGTGTTCGTGAAGAAGCAGGACAGATATTCTGGCAACCGGACGATTATGTAACACCCGCAGGTGCATGAGCACGGCGGTAACTTTCGAGTATCAACCATGAGTAACGATTACGATCAGGACAAGCAGACCAACCCGGTTTTTTCGTCACCGCGCAAGGAAGGCTGGGAGCGTGAGGTGCTGGAAAAGCTGGCTTTTGCCACCATCAAGGAACAGCGCGCACGCCGCCGTTGGGGAATTTTCTTCAAGACGATTACCTTGGCGTTGGTCGGTTTTGCGATCTGGACGGGTGTGAATACGGCAAGTGACGGCAAGGAAAGTGTCGGTCCTCACACGGCACTTGTGAAGATCGACGGCACCATTGAAGCTAAGGGGGCCGGGGATGCGGAAACGGTAATTTCTGCGCTGACCAAAGCCTATGCCGATCCCGGATCGGTTGGTGTGATTCTGCAGATTAACAGTCCTGGCGGCAGCCCTGTTCAGGCAGGCATCATCAACGATGAAATCATGCGTTTGCGCGCAGAAAATCCAAAAAAGCCTTTGTATGTGGTGGTTGGCGAGATTTGTGCATCGGGTGGCTATTACGTTGCGGCAGCGGCAGATCGCATCTACGTCAACAAGGCCAGCATTGTTGGTTCCATCGGTGTGCTGATGGATGGCTTCGGTTTTACTGGCGCGATGGAAAAATTCGGCGTCGAACGTCGCTTGCTAACGGCTGGTTCGAACAAGGCCTTCATGGATCCTTTCAGCCCGCAGTCCGATACGCAAAAGATTTATGCGCAGGATATGCTCAATGAAATTCATCAGCAGTTCATCGACGTAGTGCGCAAGGGGCGTGGCGCACGTCTGAAGGAAACTCCGGAAACCTTCTCGGGCCTGGTCTGGACCGGAGCAAAATCGGTGGAGATGGGTTTGGCAGACGGGTTTGGCACGGTGGAAAGTATCGCGCGTGACCAGTTCAAGTCGACCAATATCGTGGACTATACGCAGCGTGAAGCGATTTCCGATCGTGTCTTGAGAAAGTTTGGCGCTGCTGCTGGCGCTGCGGCGATCAAGACTGCCACGACCGAGCTATCCACACCAAGCTTGAAATAGCATTTGGTAAAAGGCGATGGACCGGCGACAAATGATAGGAATAATTTCTATTTCTGCCCTTGAATCCCGGTCTCGCTGAACTATATTGAAGCCGTCACCATCATCCTGAAACAGGTGGTTAAAAACGGTCTCGCAACACTGGGTTGCAGTCGTTTCACCGAGGTGACGCAAACAGGTCGATGACCTGCCACATGCCTTCTTGGAAGGCAAGCAAAGCGGCGATGCAATATCGCCGCTTTGCACTTTCTGGCCTGCTTTTTCTTCTTTTTTGTTCCGGAATGCGTGGCGGATGATTCGCCTATTCGGCCAGCAGCAAAAACACCGTGGGTTTCTTTTGCAAGTCAGGCCCTTTATTTGCGGCCAGATCCGCTTTCCATTTGCTTGCCGTTTTCGTCTGTATGTTTTCGTTTGGCAACGTGAGATCGGTCGCCACGCATATCAGCGTTTTGGGTTGGCACGTCGTTGCCAATGTCTCCAGCATAGCCGCATTGCGATAAGGTGTTTCAATAAAAAACTGCGTCTGTTTTTCATGACGCGCACGCTCCTCCAATTGCCGGATGCGTTTGATGCGTGACGCAGGATCGACCGGCAAATAGCCATTGAAGGCGAAATTCTGTCCGCTCAAGCCACTGGCCATGACGGCCAGCAGCAGGGATGATGGGCCTACCAGCGGTTTCACGGTGATGCCTTGTGCATGTGCCAACCGCACCAGGTTTGCGCCGGGATCGGCCACTGCGGGTACGCCGGCTTCGGAAATTAGGCCACCATCGCTACCTTCGAGTATCGGTTTGAGCAATGTCGGCAAAGTCTGCGGATCGCTATTGACATTGAGTTCTGCGATCTTGATTTCCTGCAAAGGACGAGCAAGCGGAACCTGTACATCGATCAGCTTCAGAAATGCACGTGTGGTTTTGGCGTTTTCTGCGACGAAATAGCCAAGTCTCGCCGTGATTGCTTGTACTTCGACGGGAATGATGTGCGCCAATGGGCTCGCATTGTCCGTTGCTGCAGGGCCGAGCGTATTGGGAATAAGGTAAAGCGTGCCAGCCATGTTTTTGGTCCGGATCAGTTGAAAAAAGTCACATTGGCATGGCGTAGCATGCTTGTCAGTGTGATAAGTGGTAGGCCGGTAAGCGCAGTAGGGTCATCTGTTTCAATTTTTTCCAGAATCGCAATGCCTAATCCTTCATTTTTCGCGCTGCCAGCGCAGTCGTAAGGTTGCTCGGCGCGCAGGTAGGCATCTAGTTCGGCTTCAGGCAGGTCGCGAAAATGCACACGCGTTTGCACGTTGGCTTGTTGCACGCGATGTTGGGCTTGCGAACGATTGTCGAGCAGGCAAAGCGCTGTATGGAAAATGACAATTCGTCCACGCATGCTGAGTAGTTGCTGCAGCGCATTGTCATGCGTGCCGGGTTTGCCGATTTGTCTGCCATCGAGCGTGGCAACCTGATCCGAGCCAATGATCAGGGCGTTCGACACGCGGGCGCTGATGGCTTCCGCCTTGGCTTGTGCAAGTCGCATCGCCGTGATTTCGGGTGTCTCACCATCCAGAGGTGTTTCGTCGATATCGGGGGAAATCGTTTCAAAAGGCAGTCGCAAGCGTGACAGCAACTCTTTTCGATACACGGAGCTGGAGCCTAGAATCAGGCGCGGATTTGTGTCAGAAGAAGACATTTTTGAAGTTATTTGAATGACCGCTCAATAAAAACACGCTAACGCTTTGACGTGTAAGGAAAAAGCCTGTTATTATCGCAGGTTTTCCGGGTTCGGCCAGTCATGAGCGCTTCTGTCATCGACGTTTTTGATTTCTGCAGGCTCGCAGAGCAGCGCGAGGGTGCGTTGGCAGGGGCTGAACTTCCGCGACTTGCCGAAGAGGCGGTTGACGGAAATCCGGTACTTTCGTGGTCTTTGCGTGGCGATGTCAATCAGTATGGGCATGCACGCGTGGCGATGAAGGTTTCCGGAAGTGTCACCTTGGTCTGTCAGCGTTGCATGAAGCCGTTCGAGCATCAGATCGATTCGGCGCAGGTGCTGGTGTTTGCGCAATCCGATACGGAAGCGGATGAGATCGAGGCCTTGCTGGATGATGAATCGATCGATGTTGTGGTCGCTCAGAAATCCACGAAGGTAGCTGATCTGATCGAAGACGAAGCACTGTTGTCGCTGCCATCTTCACCTCGTCATGAGGTATGTCCGGATCGTGATGCCGCATCAATACTTGAGGAAGTGCGCAAGCCTTCGCCATTTGATGTGCTCAAGGGGCTGAAGCAGTAAATCACATGGTGTCTGCAAAATGCGGGTGCCTGGTAGTAGGAATTGTCGATTTGCAGCAGTTTTGCAAAGCGAATATGTTAGAATTTTCGAACTTAAGGTTTAGGAGTCATCATGGCTGTTCAACAAAACAAGAAAACCCCGTCCAAACGCGGCATGCATCGTTCGCACGACTTTTTGGTCGCGCCACAACTGAGCACCGAGCAAACCACGGGTGAGACGCATATGCGTCACCACATCAGCCCTAACGGCTTCTACCGCGGCCGTAAAGTGTTGAAAACCAAAAACGACGAATAATCCATTCTCGTTCAGGCGAAGAAAGCGGCGCGTTGGTTAGACCAGTTTGCGCCGTTTTTTCATATGCTGATCCAGCGCATTGCGTCATTTTGATCAAGCCGAACTTCTGGCCCTTTAATCAGCGGCTGGACTGCGCCCTGAATCAATCCGATGACAATTAAAATTTCTATCGACTGCATGGGTGGCGATCACGGCCCGGCGGTTACCATTCCCGCTGCCTTGGCATTCGCCGAGAGCGAGCCGGAAGCGGAGCTTATTCTCGTCGGTCCCGAGGCGGCACTCGCTGCCGAGTTGAAAAAACTCAAGGCTGACACTCATCCTCGTTTGAGCATCGTGAATGCCACAGAAGTGGTGACGATGGAAGATACGCTTGAAGTAGCCTTGCGCCGCAAGCGTGACTCGTCCATGCGTGTGGCGATCAGCCTTGTCAAGGATGGTCGTGCGGATGCGTGCGTTTCTGCCGGTAATACCGGTGCCTTGATGGCGATTTCCCGCTACCTTCTTAAAACAGTTCCCGGTGTCGATCGTCCTGCGATCTGCAGCTTGCTGCCGAATCAAAAAGGTCGTCCGACCTACATGCTTGATCTGGGTGCCAATGTCGATTGCGAGCCGCAGCATTTGCATCAGTTTGCATTGATGGGCTCAGCGCTGGTGTCTGCCATGGAAGGCAAGGGCAAGCCGACGGTTGGCTTGCTGAACGTGGGCGAGGAAGACATCAAGGGAAATGACCTCGTCAAGCAAACAGCCTTGCTGCTGCGTGCCGATCATGAAAAAGGCACGCTCAATTTTTACGGTAACGTCGAAGGCGATGACATTTTCAAAGGCACGACTGATATCGTCGTGTGCGATGGCTTTGTCGGCAATGTGACGCTCAAGGCTTCCGAAGGACTCGGTCGTTTCGTCAAGGGCGTACTGACGACTGAGCTTAAGAGTGGTCCGCTCAATATGCTCGGCGCCATCATTGCGCGCGGCGCATTGAAGAAGATTTCCCAGCGCCTGAATCCGTCCAGCTACAATGGCGGCAGTCTGCTCGGGCTGCGTGGTCTGGTATTCAAGAGCCACGGTGGTGCCGATGCGTATGGCTATCAATGGGCGATCCGTCGCGCGTTCGACGCCGCGAAGAATGATCTGCTTGCGCGTATTTCGACCAAAATGGCCGACTTCATGCCACCAGTCGAAGTCGCAGCGGATGCAGATCAAATCGCCGCTACAGACAATACAGAACAGAAAACTGCATGACTCTTCACAGCAAAATTATCGGCACGGGCAGCTATTTGCCGCCCAATCGTGTAACCAATCAGGATCTGGCAGCGCAACTGGCCGCCAAAGGCGTCGAGACGTCGGATGAGTGGATCGTTTCGCGCAGCGGCATTTCCGCGCGCCACTATGCCGCCGAAGGTGTGCAATCGAGTGACCTGGCTGTGGAAGCGGCCAAGAGGGCACTGGAGATGGCCAAGCTGTCGGCCAATGATATCGACCTCGTGATTCTGGCTACCTCGACACCGGATTTCTTCGGTGGTTTCCCCAGCACGGCTTGCGTCGTGCAGCGCAAGCTTGGCATCAATAACGGTTGTCCCGCGCTTGATGTGCAGGCAGTGTGCAGCGGCTTCGTCTATGCATTGACGACGGCGGACAAATTCATCAAATCCGG
>NZ_CAJYMD010000062.1 GCF_913776015.1 uncultured Oxalicibacterium sp.
GTCCATCAATGACTGGTATCGCGGCTCAGGGCATTTTCGATCAGATCGAGTTCGCGCAACAATTGCTGATGTACCTGATCGTCGAGCTTGTCCGCCAGCCACATCTGGAACAGCTCTTCCCGCTCGGCACGTATGCCTTCGAGACGGAAGGAGCGCTCCGACTCTTCGATCAAATGCTGGCGATCGCCCTCTTCCCCATCCTGAATGCCGTAATCGAGTCGGCGCTGATAGCGCTCCATCACACGACCTACCGCCTCCGCACGCACGTCATCACTCCCCGAAACTTCCTCGTTGATTTGTCGCAGTCGGTTCATTGCCGCTTCGGCGGCTGCCACGCGCGCTTCCCCCTCTCCTGCACCATGAACAGGTTCCGGCAGCAATTCAAGCTGGCGTGTCAGCAAGGGCAAGGCGATGCTGGCATTCAGCAGCGAAAGCATGATCACGCCTTTCGCGAGGAAGATCAGCAGATCGCGCGATGGAAAGGCGCCACCATCGGGTAACAGATAAGGCAAAGTGAGAATGCCGGCCAGCGTCAATGCGCCACGCACACCGGCGAAAGCCGTCACCAGCATCAATGCCAGCGAGGGCTTGCTGCCCTCTGCCTCTCCTTTGACCTTGCGGCGAAACAGTGTCAGGCGCAACGAACTCCAGACCCACATGAAACGCAGCACGGCCAACACCGCCGTAATCGCCAGTACATAAAGCGCCAGCCACCAGGCGCTCTGCAAGCCCAGCTCCGCCGAGACCTGCGGCAAACCTTCCACCGTGCTGCGCAACTGCGCACCGAGAATCACAAAGATCAGCCCGTTGAGCGCCATCTGGATCGTATCCCACACCGCACGGCGCTGCATGCGCGTCGTCGCCAGACGGCGTCCAACCAGATCGGCGTAATGCATGGTGATGCCTGCTGCAGCGGCAGCCAGAATGCCGGAACCACCGATATGCTCGGCAGCCAGATAAGCGGCGAACGGCACCAAGATGCTGATGAGAATCTGTGTTCCCGGATCTTCCCCGGCAGCGATGACCAGCCAGCGGTTGAGCAAACCGGTCAGCCAGGCTACGGCCACGCCCGCAACCAAGCCACCACCTGCTGCCTGCAGAAAATCGAGGCCGGCATCCATCAGCGAAAAACTGCCCGTGATGACCGCCAGCACGGCGAAGTGAAAACAGACGAGGCCCGACGCATCGTTGAGCAACGATTCACCTTCCAGAATGTGCATCAGGCGCGACGGCATGGGATTTTGCGAAGCAATCGCCGAAACCGCCACAGGATCGGTCGGCGAGAGAATGGCGGCCAGTGCGAAGGCTGCAGCCAGCGGTACGGCGGGAATCATCCAGTGCACGAAATAGCCGACACCAATCACCGTGAACAACACCAGACCGATCGCGAGCGTCACGATCGGACGTGCATCGCGGAAAAAAGCACTTTTTGGAATACGCCAGCCATCGAGAAACAGCAATGGTGGAATGAAGAACAGGAAGAAAAACTCAGGGTCCAGCGGCACCGTCATGCCGAAACCGTAAGACAACCCTGCACCGGCGGCGATCTGCACGAGTGGCAGCGGCACCTTGAGCGGCAACAGCCGCGCGACGAATGCGCTGGCAACGACGGCCAGCAGCAGAATCAGGACAATGGTGACGTTATGCATCGGGCAAGTCGTGAATACAGGGAAAACCATCCGAGCCCGCATCGCCCGGCATGACGTAAAAACGGCCAGCGTAGCCGCCGGCCGATTCTACGCTGCCCGTCACCCGAAGGAAATGAGAAATCGCCGCATTTACCTTCGGTTACAGCCAACACATGGCGATACAGACGTCAGGCGCGGTCCATCTTTTCACGACGGATGGCGTCGTCGTCCATCAGTTCGTACCACATCGCGTTCAGCACAGCGAAGGCGGCGGCCAAAGGCAAGCCGAGAATCCAGGCGAAATACCACATAAGAAACTCCTTTCGATTGCCCACCGTCTGATCGACGGCGGGCGATTCACATACAGATCAGTAAGCGTGGCCGCGTTCTTCGCTGATCGCTTTTTCGTCCACCTTGCCCCACAAAACACGATATACCCACGTCGTGTAGGCCAGGATGATCGGCATGAACACCACCGTGCAAACCAGCATGATGAACAGTGTCATGTGGCTTGACGAAGAATCCCATACCGTCAAACTGGCGCGCGGATCGAGTGACGACGGCAGGATGAACGGGAACATCGACGCACCGACGCTGAGGATGATGCCGGCAATGCTGAGCGAGCTTGCCAGCAAGGTCGCTACCTCACGGCGTGCACGCAATCCGATGAATGCCAGCAAGGCACCGGCCAGACCGACAATCGGTGCAGCCATGGTCCACGGATGCGCCTGGTAATTGGCAAACCAGACACCGACTTTCAGTTCAGCCGTTTTCAGCAAGGGATTGGATGGGCCGGTCGGATCAACGATGCTGCTGATGTGATAACCATCGATGAATTTCCACAACAAGACACCGGCAATCGCATACAGCACTGCGGTCAGCAAGGCGGCAATGCTGCCAATGGCACGTGAACGTTCGGCGACAGGTCCTTGCGTTTTCAGTTGCAGCCAGGCCGCGCCATGCATCGTCAGCATCGTCACCGACACCAGACCGCACAGCAGCGCAAACGGATTCAGCAACGCGAAGAAGCTGCCTTCGTAGAAAATCTGCATGCTGCCGTCAAAACGGAATGGCACACCTTGCAGCACATTGCCCATCGCGACGCCGAAAATCAGTGCAGGAATCAGGCCCGAAACGAACAACCCCATATCCCAAGCCTGACGCCAGCCGGCATCTTCACGCTTGCTACGGAACTTGAACGCCACCGGACGCACGATCAATGCAAACAGGATGGCGAACATGGCCAGATAAAAGCCCGAGAACGACACGGCATACAGCTGTGGCCACGCGGCAAAGATGGCTCCACCACCGAGAATCAGCCAGACCTGATTGCCTTCCCAGACCGGGCCGACAGCGTTGATGGCGACGCGACGTTCGACGTCGCCTTTGCCGACGAAAGGCAACAGGATGCCGGTACCGAGGTCGAAACCATCGGTCAGCGCAAAGCCGATCAGCAATATACCCAGCAATACCCACCAGGTCAGGCGCAATACGTCATATTCGATAAGTGTGTGCAGAATCATGCTAGCTCCACGGTTGCAGTTGGTGCGGAAGGTTGGTTGGCGCGCACATTGACGCCATCGGTCGGATCGTGTTCATCGACCGGGCCCTTGCGAATGTATTTGAGCATCAGCTTGACTTCGATGATCAGTAGCGTCGTATAGATCGCCACGAAACCGCCGAGTGAAATCAGCAAGGTCTTGATACCGAGGTTCGAGACGGCAACCGCGGTCGGCAACACGCCCTCGATCACCCATGGCTGACGGCCGAATTCGGCAACGAACCAGCCTGCCTCGATCGCGATCCACGGCAGCGGAATCGACCACAATGCAACCTTGAGCAGCCAGCGATATTGATCAAGTTTGCGACGCGCAGACAGTACGAAGAACACGCCCGTCAGCAGAATCAGGAACAGGCCGACTGCTACCATGATGCGGAAGCTCCAGAACAGGGGCGACACTTGCGGCACGGTATCCCAGGCAGCCTGCTTGATCTGTTCAGGCGTGGCCTGACGCGGATCATCCACGTAGCGGCGCAACAGCAAGGCATAGCCGAGATCGCCGCCGTTTTCCTCGAACTGCGCTTGCAGATCGTGGCTGATGTTCTTCATGCCGCCGTTTTCACGGATTTTCTGCAGTGCATCGTAGGCTTTCAAGCCATTCGAGATGCGACCTTCTGCACGCTCGACGAGTTCGATGATGCCGGGAATGGAGGTATCCAGCGAACGTGTACCGATCAGACCCATGATGAATGGCACGTGAATCGCGTAGTGATTCTCGCGTGCTTCCTGATCCGGAAAACCGACCAGCGTAAAGGCAGCCGGTGCATCCTGCGTATCCCACATGCCTTCGATGGCGGCCAGTTTCATCTTTTGGTGTTCAGTCGAGAGATAACCGCTTTCATCACCCAGCACGACCACCGACAAGGCCGCGGCCAGACCGAAGGAAGCCGCCACCGTCATCGAGCGTTTGGCGATATCCAGATGGCGTCCCTTCAGCAGGAACCACGCCGACACACCCAGCACGAATACCGAGGCAGCGACATAGCCAGCCGAAACCGTGTGCACGAACTTGGCCTGTGCCACCGGATTGGTCAGCACGGCGAAGAAATCCACGACTTCCATGCGCATGGTGTCGGGATTGAAGGCCGCGCCGACCGGATTTTGCATCCAGCCATTAGCGATCAGAATCCACAAGGCCGACAGGTTGGAGCCGATGGCAACCGCCCAAGTCGTGATCAGATGGCCGACCTTGGAGAGCTTGTCCCAACCGAAGAAGAACAGGCCGACGAAGGTAGCTTCGAGGAAGAAGGCCATCAAGCCTTCGATTGCCAGTGGCGCACCGAAAACGTCACCGACGTAATGGCTGTAGTAGCTCCAGTTCATGCCGAACTGGAATTCCATGACGACGCCGGTGGCGACGCCCATCGCAAAGTTGATACCGAATAGCGTGCCCCAGAACTTGGTCATGTCGCGCCAGATCGTGCGGCCTGTCATGACATAGACCGTTTCCATGATCGCCAGCAGGATCGACAGACCCAGCGTAAGCGGCACGAAGATGAAGTGATACAGCGCCGTGGCGGCGAACTGTAATCGCGAGAGTGAAACAATATCGAGATCCATAACGTCCTCTTTTAAAAACCTTCCCTTAAAACAAAAATCCTGACTGCCAGACAATCACTTTCAAAGACAAAACCCTTTAGTCCTGCCGCAACGACGCCAGCAAGACACCGAACAATGGTTCGCCGCGTCGGATATCGGCGACGATTGCACCGCGATGCATGCGCAGGATGCGATCGGCCAAGGCGGCTTCACGACGAATATGCGTCGCGATCAGCATGGTTTGCTGCGGACGCTCCATGCATGCCTGACGTAAGCCGATCAGCACGTCGTTCGCGGTTGCCTGATCCAGGCCTTCGGTTGGCTCATCCAGCAACCACAGCGGCAAAGGACGCAGCAGCACGCGTGCCAATGCCAACCGTCGAGCCTGCCCCCCAGAAAGCCCCAAACCGCCTTCGCCCAATCGCGTATCCAGCTTGCGTGGCATGGCCGCCACCACATCGGCAAGACCGGCCTTGCGCAACACCATCCATAGCTGCGCATCATCCGCATCGGGATTGGCCAGCAAGAGGTTGTCACGCAGGCTGTCCTGAAACAATTCGGTGCGCTGCGTCATCAGCACATTGGTGGAGACTTCGCAATCTCCATCCAGCGCTGAAATCTCGCCTGCCAGCAAGGCCATCAGCGTCGATTTTCCTGCGCCGCTATGACCGATCAAGGCCACGCGCTCGCCCGCACCGATGGTCAGCGACAGGTTGTGAATGTAGGGGCGAGTGACATTGGCAGGATCGGGATGCACGCTGATGTCGGACAGTTGCACCACAGGTGCAGGGATCAAAGCTGACGACGCTACTGTTGCCAGCGATACGGCAGGCAAATTCGCGAGATGCAATGGTTCGGACAGACGCTTGACGGACAATAAGGTGCGGCCCCATTCGATCGCACCGCGACGCAACGCGGAAAATGGCTCCGTGGCAGTTAGCACCAGCAATAGGCAGAACGCTGCGACCGGCGCATCGATCAGGTGTTGCTCGATCAAGAAGGCAACCGCAAGCAAGGTGCTGCAAAGCAAACCGGCACCGGCAATCGCATAGGCCATGCCGGAAAGGGATTCGAGGTGATTAAGCGCATCGTCAGCCTGCGCGATGCGTGCATCGGCAGCATCGATCTTGCTGCACTGGGCCTGCAAACGACCATGCATGAGCAACTCGCTTTGCCCGGCTACGAGATCAACGCTACGAGCACGCAAGGCTTCCAGTGCGTGATGACGGTTGCGTGCAATGCGCGCAGCGCGTCGTGCCACGAACAAGGCAATACCAAGTCCGCTCACGAGCAGCCAGCATACGACGCCAAGCCCCAGCCAAGGCTGAACGAACGCCAGCGCGATGCCGGTGACCACGGCGGCCACCATGGCTGAAAATACCGGCACCATCACACGCAAATAGACGGAGTCCAGCGCATCGATATCGGTCGTCAAACGAAACAGCAATTGTGCCGGCCGTGCCAGCAAGCGGCGTGCCGCCTGCGGTTGTGCCCAGCCACGGAACAAGCGCACACGCAGATCGGCCAGCACGCTCAAGGTCGTATCGTGTGTGACCATGCGTTCGCCATAGCGCAACCCGGTACGTCCCATAGCCAGCAAACGAATACCGGCAGATGGCATGAAGACATCGAAGGTGAAAGCCAGCGCAACGTTAAGACCGGCAATCGCGGTGGCAGTAATGAACCAGCCGGACAAACCGAGCAAGGCCATGCCGGACAAAACAGTGAGCGCGGCAATGCCGGCGCCCATCCACGCCTGACGACGATGGCCGACCGCAAACAGTTGCATGACTCCGCGTACATCGCGCAAGGTGCCGGTGCGTTTGCTTGACGTATTCAGCATGCGCGCACCCGCTCTTTCTCGCCCAGTACGATCGTGCGATCAAGGCGATTTGCCAGTGTCATGTCATGCGTTGCCACGAGCATGGTCTTGCCTTGCGCCAAACGCAGAAGTGCCTGCATGACTTGTTCAGCCGTTTCGCGATCCAGATGGGCAGTCGGCTCGTCGACGAGGAGAATGGCCGCATCGGCATTCGCTGCCGCACGTGCCAGCGCCAGCCGCACGACCTCGCCCCCCGACAGACCACCACCCATTTCGCCCAGAATGACGCCCTGCTGCGCTTGCGGCACCTTGTGCAAGGCCGCCAGATGCAAGGCATGTTCGACATCGGTCTTGCTCACATCAGCGCGACCAAATGACACATTGCTGCGCACCGATCCTGCGAATACATGCGGATTCTGACCGACCCATGCCATGCGGCGACGCAAGGTTTTCACGCTGTCTGCCTGCAGGCGCTGCCCGTCGATCAGGATCTCGCCATGCTGCGGTGCTGCCATACCAGCGATCAGCGCCAGCAGGGTCGATTTGCCGATGCCGCTAGGCGCAAGGATGGCAACATGTTCACCGGCAGCAATATGCATATTCACGTCATTCAGCGCCTTCGCACCTTCTGGATAGGTGAAATGCACGTGATGCACGGCGATTGCAGGCGCGACCATTTTTTTTGCCGGCTTTGTCGCATCCGTTGCAACGGCATGCAACCCATGTTCGGGCAGATTCATGCCTTGCTGCGTCAGCAATGCCATCTGATCCAGCGCAGCTTCGCCAGATGCACGGTCATGCCAGGCCGCAGACAGTTCACGCAATGGTTCGAAGAAGGATGGCGAGAGCAGCAGGACGAAAAGTGCCTGTCCCAAGGTAAGCTTGTCGCTCCAGGTGCCGAATGGTAGTTGGCCAAGCAGGTGGAAGCCGATGTAGACGGCGACCAGTGCCACGCCAAGAGCGGAAAACAACTCCAGTACGGCAGAAGAAAGAAAGGCAATCCGCAAAACGGCCATGGTGCGGCGACGCAGATCGTGTGCAGTGTCGTGAAGACGATCAGCCGTACGGTCAACGGCTTGCAGGGAACGAATGGTCGTCAACCCGCGCAGGCGATCCAGCAAAAAGGCATTCATGTTGCCGATCTCGCCCAGTTGCGCCTCGCTGGCAGCTTTGGCACGCCAACCAACCAGTGCCATGAAAACAGGGATCAACGGCGCGGCAACCAGCAGAATCAACCCCGCCACCCACGAAACGCTCGACACGCAGGCAAGAATCACCAGTGGCACGATGGTTGCACGCAAACGTGCTGGCTGGTACCGCACGAGATAAGGCAACACAGCCTCGGCCTGCTCGGCCAAAGCGCTACCAGCCAGGCCGGATGCTGGACGTTGCGGATCAATCGGCGAACGCATGGCGATGACTTCGGCCAGAACGTGACGCAGTTCGCTCAATCTGGTGCGCGCACGTTTGAAAACCAGGCGCAGCCCAACCATGTCAGCAACTGCGCGCGCCACGCCCAGCATGAAAATTGCCAGCACAGAGAAAACGATGCTTTCGACACCGTTGCCATCGGCAAGCGACTGCACGGAGTACGCCAGCAACGCAGCCTGTGGAATCCAAAGCAAGGAAGCCATCGACTGCAAAATGCTGCCCGCCTCTCTTCCTTTCGAAAGTCTGAGCTGGGAAAACAGGACTGCAGCTTGCTTCATGGATGTGGATGGTCGATCAATCGCTAGAGGCTGTCGATATGGCAAATCACCCGAGGACAATCTGCCCTAGGACAAATCGCCTCACACGTGTGGATGCACTACACGACAGAAGTTGAACGTATGGTGCGCCAACCACGATTCCGTTTATTGAGCTACATCAAGTAATGCGTATCCATGACATCGGCAGGCGTCTGGAAAACCACACAATAAATTCTTCCTTGACGGAGTAGAACGATCGTTCTACCATGCAGACATGGACGATCCCGACATGACCGAACCGCGGCAGAAGCTGCTGGCAGCAACCGAGCGACTGATCTATGCGGGCGGCATTACCGCCACCGGCATGGATCGCATCGTCAAGGAATCTGGCGTTGCCAGGAAAACGATTTATACGTATTACCGCAACAAGGATGAGTTGGTGGCCGATGCGCTGGCCAAGCGCGATGTGCGCTGGATGAACTGGTTCATCGCGCGTAGCGGCAAGGCCGATACGCCTGCCGGCAAATTGCTGGCGACATTCGACGCACTGGAAGAATGGTTTTTTACCCCGGACTTTCGCGGCTGTGCCTTCATCAATGCCGCAGGCGAAATTGGCGATGAACGCGACCCGATACGTGCCGTCGCCAAGCGGCACAAGATCAAGCTGCGCGACTATCTGCACAAACTGGCTGTCGCCTATGGTGCAGAGGATGCCGATCAACTGGCTGCGGAATTCCTGATCCTGATCGATGGTGCCATTACCGTCGCACTCGTCATGGGTCGCAAGGAAGCAGCACGCGAAGCGCAGCAACTGGCACGCAAACTGTTGAAGACATGAGCTGGCTCATGCACAAAGCAGAGAAAAACGTTTTATCGATTTCGTTGCACATGCAGTTCTTTCTTACGCCTTAACCACCACAGGAGATCATGATGTCTGCCAACCCGAACGTCCGCCCGCCACTGCCTCCGTTCACGCGTGAAACCGCCATCCAGAAAGTCCGTCTTGCCGAAGATGGCTGGAACGGCCGAGATGCCTCCAAAGTCGCCCTTGCGTACAGCGTTGACACCAAATGGCGTAACCGTGCCGAATTCGTTACGAACCGCGCAGAAGCGCAAGCCTTCCTCGAACGCAAATGGGCCAAGGAACTCGACTATCGACTGATCAAGGAACTGTGGGCGTTCACCGACAACCGTATCGCCGTACGCTATGCCTATGAATGGCATGACGATGCCGGCAACTGGTTCCGTTCATATGGGAATGAAAACTGGGAATTCGGCGAAGACGGTCTGATGATCAATCGCTACGCATCGATCAACGACAAACCGATCAAGGAATCGGAGCGCAAGTTCCACTGGCCTCTCGGCCGCCGCCCTGACGATCATCCGGGCCTGAGCGAACTCGGACTTTGATGCCCCTCCCCCGCTTGATTCATATCAAGCGGGTGGCTCGGGATGATGCGTTAATATCGCCTGGCGACAAGACGCACATCACGGCCTTTATCAAGATCACCATGCTGAATCCCGAGCTTTGCACCGAAGAAGAAGTCCGCACACTGGTCCATGCATTCTATGCGCGTGTGCGCAAGGACGACGTGCTCGGCCCCATCTTTAACCGACAGGTACACGATTGGGATGAACACTTGGTCACACTCACACGCTTCTGGTCCTCGATTCTGCGCGGTACCGGCAGCTACACCGGCACGCCCATGCAAAAGCATGCGCAGATGGCGCATCTGGACGAATCCTTATTCGAGCGCTGGCTCGCGCTCTTTCTGATTACAACACGCGAACAGCCGAATCAGGCCATGGGCGAACGCGCCTACAGCACCGCCCGCCGCATTGCGCAAAGCCTTTGGTACGGCTGGCAAATGCAGAATGCGCCGGGCACCATGCCACATGACTTGAGACTGGATCAGGCTGACAAAACTACGGAGTCCTAGAACGTCACGGAGACATTCAGGCCAAATATCCGCATTTCGCCAACTTCGATGTACTAACCAATAAAGCTTTGCCCGCGCCTTCTTCCCTACTTCGAGCAAGAACACTTAGAAACGGTAGCGAAGGCTGAGCGTCGCATTTCTCGGTTCGCCGTAGGTCAACTGACCGAACGCCTCTGCCATACCGAAATACGTTTTATCAAAGACATTATTGATATTCAGTTGTGCGGAAAGCTTGGGAGAAAAGTCGTAGCGCGCCATCAGATTTACAAGGCTGAAAGCCTTTTGCTCGAATCGCTCTTTTGCTCCAGAAGGATTGGTTGCGATCGCGTAGGTCGCATCTTGCCAATTCACACCACCGCCGACCGTCAACCCATTCCATTGGCCTGGTAAGCGATAGGTCGTAAATACCCTGAACAACTTACGTGGGTAGACGGTATTCACATCCGTGCCATCTGCCTTGGTCGCTTCAAATTGCGTATAGCCGACGTTGATGTTCCATCCGCGTGCCAACTCGCCCGCTAAATCCAACTCAAAACCATCGCTGGTTGCGCCATTGGCCTCGGTGTAATACGCACGTCCTGCAATGGTTCCTGCCGCTTGAGCCAGGTTGTCCTGTTTTATATGGAATACGGCCAACGAACCATTAAGACGTCCGCCAATGAACTCGCCTTTGATACCCGCCTCGGCACTTTTCCCAATTACGGGCTTCAGATAACTACCCGTTACTGTGGTCTCGCTCTGTGTCTGGAAAATGCTTGTATAGCTTGCATAAGCCGAGAAATTTTCATTGATGTCGTAAATCAGACCGGCGTACGGTGTGACCTTGTGGTCTACCTTGATCGTCTGGTAGGGCTGAGCAAGGTAATAGGCATTTCCTGATTTGTCGTAGCTTGTCACACGCGAGCCAAGAATCAATTTAATTGGGTCAGCCAAACTGAATCGTGCAACGCCATAGAGCGACTGCTGTTTGGTTGTATCGTCCTGATAGTAGGTTGGCGCAGTCCAGTTTGGCGCAGGGACCCCACCATTCCACGTGTTGAAGTTAGCGCTGCTCGCCGGTAGATACCCGCGTGTGTAGGAATTGAATTTCTGCTCAGAGTAAATGTATCCGGCGGCTAGTTCATGCGTACGCCCTGCCAGAGCGAATGGACCACTGACATTCACGGAAAGATCGTTTTGTCGCGTCTGCGTGAGATAAGAACCACCGTTTGCGGTCAATCCCAATCCTGTCGCGCGGTTCGGGAAGCCGGATTGGTAATACAAATACGAATCGCCGTTCCGCTCGCCATAGCTGTAATTACCTTCGATCTTCCACCCATTACCAAATCGATGTTCGAGTTTGGCGAAATAGTTTTCATACGTTGCGTCCCAGCGCGACCAATTGGCAGAAGTCGTTTTTGATCGGTCGAAATTGGTCCTTGTCCCGTCGCTATACCAGACTGGTAAGCCGCCCCACATCGGACTCTTCGTATTGTTTTCCTGACGACTGAATCCAAGCGTCAGCAAGGTGTTATCAGTCAGATCAGCCTCGATCGTTCCAAACACGGTTTGTGCCTTGTTCTTCATCAGATCAATCCAGCTGTCTTTCTGCTCGTACTCCGCTACCAGGCGGCCACGCACAGTGCCTGCTTGATTCAGAGAAGACGATACGTCTGCAGATGCGCGCCGCTGATTCCAGCTTCCAATGCCCACATCTGCTGAACCCGTGAACGTCTTGCTGGCGGCACGCTTATGCACCAGATTGATCGCAGCCGAAGGATCGCCTACTCCCGTCATCAAACCCGTTGCACCGCGCACGATTTCTACACGATCATAAGGAGCAAGACTGCTCATCACCTCGCCAGAACTCCATCCTTGCCCCCATGTCGTTGGCACGCCGTCGATCATAATATTGTTGATCTTGAAGCCGCGCGCATTGAACTGCGCACGGTTTGTCTCGTACTGATTGACCGATACGCCGGTGGTGTTATTGAGCACGTCAGTTACCGTTAGCAGACGCTGATCTTCGATACGCTGTTGTGTTACGACCGAGACCGATTGCGGCGTGTCGCGCAGAGACATGCTCAACGGCGTAGCCGATTTCGAACGACCGCTGGTATAGGAGCCCGTTCCCTCCGTCGTCTCGCCCAGCGTGGCAGCCTCTACCTTGATTTCAGGCAGCGTATCCACTTGCGTGGCTTGCTGTGCATGCACCATCGCTGGAATGGCAAGTGCCACCAAGACGACTAATGGACGGCGTTTCGGGAAGTGGGTCTTTGCGTGATTTGCCATTCATATCTCCTAAGGATGAGATTGGCTGGCATCGCAAAAGGCTGTTGGACAACAACACGGGCGAGGAAGGCTGGCTGATCAAAAATAGGGTTGAATGATAATTATTCCTATTTTTTTTAGTCAACAATAAATTGTTTTTGACGCTTTTTTTACAACAGACGATCACTTTATTTTCCATTTTCGTTAAAGAAGACTTTTAACGGACAAGGTATTTTGGTGGTCACGCAGCTTCTTGCTAAGCCTGAATAGAGTGTTCTGATCGATAAAAACGCTGCCTTGTGCAGCGTTTTTGTCATGTACATTTTTCTTGCACGGCAACATTTCCAGATCGATATGACACCGATAAGTTTGCTGCCGAATCCAGTTCATTGAGTCATAGCAGTTTCTTCATGCGAGCTTCAGGTGCTCGCAACACGGTCTTCTCTTTTGATACATCCGCTTACAAGAAATAGCTTCCCTCTCCATATGCTTGCGTGGAAAGCGACTACCATGCATTCATGCACTCTCACCTCGCGAATGTTATGCAGACTCATCGGAAAATTTGGAAGCTGTTCGCTCTCTGTCTTTTCTCAATGACGGCAGCATCCTTTTCGTTTGCCGCCACGCTCACATCGAATGACGTGCAAACGGTTCACGTGTTGAATCGCCTTGCCTACGGCCCGCGCCCCGGCGATATCGAGCAAGTCAATCGTATGGGTGTAATGCGCTACATCGATCAGCAGCTTCAGCCGGAACGCATCCCCTTGCCACAAGAACTGGAGCAACGTCTGCAAGCGCTGGATGTGGCACAGGCGCCAGCAGGACAAACGGTTGCCGACTACGTCAATGCACGCAAAACCGCCCGCGAGAATGCGAATGATGAGAACGCCAAGGCGCAGGAACGCATCAATCGCCAGACTGCCGAAGCGCGGCTGATCCGCGCCATCGACAGCCCGCGCCAGTTGCAGGAAGTCATGGTGGATTTCTGGTTCAACCACTTCAATGTATTCGCCGGCAAGGATCTCGTCCGACCGCTAATTGCAAGCTATGAACGGGATGCGATCCGTCCTTACGCGCTCGGGCATTTCCGCGATCTGCTCGGCGCGACAGCCAAGCATCCGGCCATGCTGTTCTATCTGGACAACTGGCTGTCGGTCGTTGACCAGCCCGAAGAGACGGACAAACCCAACAAGAAACGCACAGGCTTGAATGAAAACTATGCGCGCGAGCTGATGGAACTGCATACGCTCGGCGTCGACAATGGTTACACGCAGCAGGATGTCACGGCATTGGCACGCATCCTGACGGGCTGGACCTTCAATCGTCAGGCGCTCATGCAAAACAATCAGATGTTCGTTTTTGATGCGCGCCGACACGATCAGGGCGTGAAGCAATGGCTGGGCATGTCAATTTCACCGCAAGGCCAAGTCGAAGGCGAACAGGCATTGGACCATCTGGCGAGCAGCCCGGCGACGGCACGCCATCTGTCGCAAGAGCTCGCGCAATACTTCGTCAGCGATACGCCACCGCCGGCCCTCGTCAAACGCATGGCGCAACGTTATCTGCAAACCGATGGCGATATCCGCGAAGTGCTACGCACTCTCTTTCACAGCAAGGAATTCATGGATGCAGCCAATATTGGCAACAAATACAAAACGCCGTATCAATACGTCATATCCAGCCTGCGTGCCACAGGCATCAGTGTGACGAACGTGCAGCCAATCCTCAACAATCTCAACCAGTTGGGCATGCCGCTCTACGGTTGCCAGACGCCTGACGGCTACAAGAATACGCAAGAGGCATGGCTGAATCCCGATGCACTGACGCGACGCATTACCTATGCCGGCGATCTGGGATCAGGACGCCTGATTCAGCGTTTGCAGCAAACCGAGCAAACGCCCGATGCGGCCAAATCCAAACCGCAAGCACCGGATGCCGATGCCTTGCTGCAAACCCTTGGCAACAGCATCGGCGAGAAAACCCGTGCCGTCATCGACATGCAAGCCCCACCACTACGCGCTGCCCTGATTCTCGGCAGTCCGGATTTCATGCAAAAGTAGCCTTTGCTACATAAGTTGGCAGTATCAGGAGCAAGGAGTCTTTCATGCAACGTCGCCATTTTCTGCAATCGTCCATGCTGCTGACGGCGGGCCTGATCCTGCCGCTCGGCTCTCATGCGTGGGCAGCGACCGGTGCACCTGCCGACCGCAAGCTGATCGTCGTCATGTTGCGCGGCGCGATCGATGGTTTGAATGTCGTCGCACCGTATGGCGATGCCGACTATCGACAATTGCGGCCGACGATTGGCCTTGCCCCACCGGGCCAAGAGAATGGCGCCATCAATCTGGATGGCTACTTCGGTCTGCACCCTGCCCTGCAGGATCTGCAACCGCTATGGGAAGAAAAGAAGCTGGCCTTCATTCATGCCAGCGGCTCACCCGACCCCAGCCGTTCGCACTTCGACGCGCAGGACTATCTGGAGACGGGCACGCCCGGCAACAAGCGTACCAGGGATGGCTGGATGAATCGCCTCGTTGCAGCATTGCCAGGTGAAGCCTCACCTGTTCGCGTGCTGGGCGTTGGTGCCGTCATGCCACGCATTCTCAGTGGCCGAGCAGCCACTACCAATATTGCCAATCTCGCCGCCCCCGGTAACGGCTTCCTCGACAAGCCACAAATCAGTGATGCCTTCGACGCCATGTATGGCAACAGCGAACGTTTTGCCACCGTCTATCAGGATGCGCGTGCCGCCCGGCGCGAAATTGCTGCTGCTTCGATGAGTGAAGAAATGCGCAAGGCCAATGGCGGCGCACCACTGCCGAATGGTTTTCCTAGGGATGCCACGCAACTCGCCCGCCTGATGCGTAGCGATGCACGCATCCAGATGGCCTTCGTCGCACTCGGCGGCTGGGATACGCATGCCAATCAGGGTGCGGGCAAAGGCCAACTCGCCAATCGACTCGCACCGTTGGGCGAAGGCCTTGCCACACTGGCTCGCGAGCTCGGCCCGCTGTTCGACCAGACAACCATCGTCGTCATGTCGGAATTCGGGCGCACCGCGAAGGAAAACGGCAATCAGGGAACCGATCACGGGCATGGCAATGCGATGTGGCTGCTCGGTGGTCGCGTCAATGGCGGCAAGGTCTATGGAGAATGGCAAGGTCTTGCCAGCAAGCAGTTACATGAAGCGCGCGATCTGCCGGTGACAACGGATTTCCGCTCTGTGCTGGCGCAGGTAACCGAACGGCATCTCTTGTTGAATGATCGTCGGCTGAATCAGGTCTTTCCGGCTGGGCCAGGGAGTACATCCTTGCGGCTGTTTGCCTGATTTTGCGTTCTTCGGCAGCAAACCTGCCAAGCAAGGGTGTCCATATGCACGTTCGTTATTCAATAGATATATGCAGCCTATTTAGACAGCTTTCAGCAAATACGAATCGATGTTGATCAATAAAAAACGACTGCCGAAGCAGTCGTTTGAAGACAGCGATTTCCAGGATTAAAAATCTGCGCGCAAACCGACGGTGATACTACGTGGCTCTCCATAAATCAGGCCATTGTAAAACCCGTACTGACGATAGTAGGTTTTATCAAACAGATTGTTGATGTTGAGCGTCAGCGTTGTCTTGTCGTTGATCTGATAACGCGCCATGGCATTGGCGAGTGCAACTCCACTGGTACGCACTGGAGTAGTCGTCGTGCCACCGCCGGCCAATGGAATCACGACATTCGTCCCCCATACGGTCGCACTTTCATAAGACACGCCGCCACCAATAGTAAGCTTGCTCAAGTCGCCGGAGAATTGATATGCCGTCTGCACTTTCACAGTGTTGTGCGGATCACGATTGGCATTTGTCAAACCGTCCTGCTCAAGATAGGCGTAGCCGATCATCCCAGTCCAGTTTTTCGTCAGGTTGCCGCTTGCAGCCAATTCAATGCCGCGAGACTCGACACCACTACCACTAGCTACATAAGCTTGTGTCCCGTTGGTACCAGGAACAACATTATTGCCATCAATGACGGCCACATTATTTTGCTTGGCTTGAAAGATCGCTGCTGACACATTCAATGCACCATCCAGCAATTCGCCCTTTACACCCATTTCATAAGATGATCCTGTAACCGGTTTAAGAACGTCGCCAGATGTATCGCGCTGTGACTGTGGCTTAAACACGTCGGTATAACTTGCATACACCGAATATTTTTCGTTCAGGTCATATACGACACCGACATAAGGCGTAACAACTTTCTTCGATTGCATCGCACTACGGGTAGCAACATTCGCAACTGAGTAGGTATCTATATACGTCTCGTAGTCACTCAGGCGAGCCCCAACAATGGTCTTGAGCTTGTCAGTCAGATTGAAACGACTGGTTGCGTAAATACCGTAATTATTCGTCGTCGTTTCTGCCCGTGCGTTCGTGCGGAACGTCACAAAATCTGCATAGTTACCATCCCAGGAAAATACATTTGGGATTGATAAGCCGGTACGGATCATGCAACTGGTGCGCAATGTTCCTGCGAGGCTGCAGTTAGCAGGTGAGGCACTCGAGAATGTGTACTGTGTCAACTGGGATTTTGTTCCGTTTGCGCCGATGACGAATTCATGCTCCCGCCCAAACAAATTGAACGGCCCACCTACGGAGGCGGATAAACCGGTCATTTGCGACTCATATTCAGAATGAAAGCCATTCAGAATGCCCCCCGTTCCGCTTTGCGTGATCAAACCTGAATAAATCCCTGTGGTCGAGTTGTAATTTGCCTTGACGACGCCGAGATTGTTGATGGAGTCACTTTCGGAATGCGATAGCGCCAATTTCGCTTTCCACCGATTTGCCAAGCGGTGTTCTAGGTTCGCGAATACGGTTGTACTCTCGACGTCGGTATAACTCCAGTTCGCAACCGGATGAAAACTGCGCGACAGATTGGTTGTTGATCCATCGGCGTACCATACCGGCACACTTGGTCCCCAGGAGGCGCCATTGTGTCGATTCTTTTCATGCTGAACGCCTACGTTCAACGTCGTATCCGGCGTCAAATCCGCTTCGATCGACCCAAGAAAACCAAGGCTGTTGATGCTTTCGCGTTCGCGGAAAGAACCTGCATTAGCGGTACTGATCACAAATCTTGACCGTACACGACCATCTTCCGTCACTGGCAAATTGGCATCCACATTGAAACGCTTGGTATTCCAGCTCCCGTAGGAAACCCCGGCACTGATTTTGCGTTCCTTGGTCGGCTTCTTGCGAACCAAATTGACTGTCGCCGAAGGGTCACCTGTCCCACCCAGCAAGCCATTTGCTCCGCGAACAACTTCGACATGGTCATACAGGTTCAGATCCAATGTCGATCCGGTTCCGGAAAAGCTGGTCTGCGCATTGCTTTCGATATCATCAACACGATATGTGGTGACATCAAATCCGCGTGCGCGGAAAGTCACGCGCGTCCCGACATCCAGCTGTGTCGTCGTTACGCCAGGCGTGGCACTCAGCAATTGATCGACATTCTGGATGTTCTGATCATCCAGTTGCTGCCGCGTGATTACCGTCACCGATTGCGGCGTATCCCGCGGCGCCAAAGTCAAACCCGTCGAAGAACTGGCAGCACGTGCGCCGTAGGATTGCGAACCTTCGGTGGTGGTTGTACGTTGCGCCGTGGCGGTAACTGCTGGTAGTACGGCTTCTTCAGCAGGTGCTGCAGTGCCACTATCTTGTGCGAAGGCGTGCTGCATGGATAAGGCCGCAAGTGCCATGTTTAATAAAGCTTTTTGTATGGCACGTGACAAGGCACGGGGATGAGAAGGGATTTCATGGGCAGAATGATGCGGCAACACTGTGGAAATTTCCTTTCGCTGAATCATTTATTAATAATGATTCTCATTTTAGAAA
>NZ_CAJYMD010000063.1 GCF_913776015.1 uncultured Oxalicibacterium sp.
GCTTAGCGAAAACGTAGTCACGGCCAGCATGCTGGATGCAATGATGCCGAGAATCTTGTCTACCGCATCGGCACCGATGACCGATGAAAGCTCCGCGGGAATGTAGTGTTTGAAAAGCAGCGCAAGCAGCGCCGTAACGACGCCCAGCAGGGAGAATAGGCTGGCACGGAACCAGAGCCGTTTGGTGATTTGCCGAAAGACCCATTGCCAACGTGCCATCGTTTATCACTCCTTGCATGCAAACTGACCGTTGCGAAACCCGCTTCATCTCATCATGCCATGCAGTTGTTTACCCTTCTGTTCGCTGCCGCGCAGCCATTACCGCCATTCAGCACCGCTGTTTGCGGCAAACATCAGACTTTTTTCACGAATTCGGATTTCAGGCTCATGGCACCGAAGCCATCGATCTTGCAATCGATGTCGTGATCGCTATCGACCAGACGAATATTTCGGACCTTGGTGCCGATCTTCAATACGCCGCCACCGCCCTTGAGCTTGAGATCCTTGATGATGGTGACGGTGTCGCCATCCTGCAGTTGGTTGCCGGCGGCATCACGATAGAAACGCGCCACTTCTGCCATTTCTGCCGTGGCCTGTTGCGGCCATTCATGCGCACATTCGGGACAAATCAGCATGCTAGCGTCTTCATAGGTAAATGAGGACTGGCATTTGGGGCAAGGCGGGAACGACGACATAAAAATATCTTAAAAAATGAACAAGCAGTAGATTGTAACTGCCGGCTATGCGCAATCATCATGCTGCGTTGCGCAGGCACCACCTACAAAAAGAAAAACATATTCATCGGATTGCGGAAATGAGGAAAAAAGTAGTATGTTTCCTCAATGCAATTTCTTGCGTAAAACAAGTACAACAGGGATCTCTTTGAACCGCTCGCGCGTCATCCTTCTCGCCGTAACGCTTGCGGTAATTGGCATCAGCATTCCCGTTTCATTCGCCCTTTATTTTTCGAACGTTCGTGCCGCCCAAGCCGAGCAGGATCGTCTATCGTTGTTTGCACGTCAGGCGTTATTGCGTGCGTCTGCATCGCTACGCGATGCTGTTGGCACCTTGCGCGTCTTAGAACGCGAAGAACTCGTTCCCTGCTCTGCCGCCCATTTGCAAAAGATGCGACTGGCTGTGATCACGACGCGGAGCATTGACGACATTGCCTATTTCAAAGATGGCCGCGTGCAGTGTTCGTCAATGGGTGAGGTTGAGGCGCCAATATCTGTAGGGCGTACGGAATATACCGCCGCAAAAGACTTGCACTTCAGCTTGTCACCATCTCCCCTAGGTGAAAGCGACCATCGCATGATCGGCATGTTTTATAACGCTCACAAGGCGCTGATCAACCCTGTACGTTTCGCCGACATTCTGCTCGATGACGATATTCAACTTGTGATTGCGCTTAGCGACGGTACGCTACTTGGCGGCATTGGCAATCCCGACGCCGGCATGATCGGCAAAATTGCGACGTGGACTTATCGCCAAAAGGATGGCGATTTCTTGCACGCACGCGCCGAACAAGGCGATCTGGTCGCCATCGCAGTGGAGCCACGCGATCGTTTGATCGTCCGTACGCAACACGAAATGCTGCTCCTTGTGCCATTGAGTCTTCTGATCGCTGCACTGATCGTCGGTGGCGTTGTCTGGCGACTGCGTCGCCATCTTTCTCCGCTGGGTGAACTCAAGAGCGCCGTCAAGCGGCGCGAGTTTCTCGTGCATTACCAGCCGATCGTGTCGCTCAAGACCGGCGAATGCGTCGGAGCCGAAGCACTCGTACGCTGGCAGCGCGCAGATGGCTCAATGACGCGTCCTGATCTCTTTATTCCGCTTGCCGAAGAGAGTGGATTGATTACTCAGATCACGCAACAAGTAATGGATCTGGTGATCCACGACATGCATCTCATGCTCAAGAAATATCCGCGCTTACATATCGCAGTGAACTTGAGTGCCCAAGATATTCAATGCCCGCATTTTCTCGGCTCCCTGAAAACCAAGCTGGAAGAAAACTGCGTCAGCCAGCGTCAAATTTGGCTAGAGGCCACGGAACGCGGTTTCATGAATGTGGATGCTGTGCGGCACACGATCGAAACCGCACGAAAACAAGGTCATTCTGTGGCTATTGACGACTTCGGCACGGGCTATTCCAGCCTCGCTTATCTGCAAGGCTTGCGCATGGATGCGTTGAAAATCGACAAATCCTTCATTGATACGATCGGCACCGGCGCTGCAACGAGTACTGTTATCGATCACATCATCGATATTGCTCAATCGCTCGATATGGTGACCGTGGCCGAGGGTGTTGAAACGCATGAGCAAGCCGAGTATCTGCGCGCACGTGACGTCAAGTACGGACAAGGCTGGTTGTTCGCCAAGGCGATGCCACCACGGGATTTCATCGGCTTCTATCAAGCCAATCAATTACGCACGCAAGGCTGAACGGCTTTGGCACAAGGTGCGCAGACAATAAAAAAGCAGACGCGCGCGTCTGCTTTTTTCAGGCCGGCAAAACGCGTAAATCAATGCGGTGCAATATAACCGAGCGTTAACAACGCCAGCACGCCAAAGCCCAGAATCACGCGATAAACGACGAACGGCCAGTAACCACGGCTGCTGACGATGCGCAAGAACACGACGATCACGCCATAACCTACCACAAAGGAAATGCCAGCGGCCAGTGCCGTGGCACCGGGACTGACCGGCCCTTCGACGCCCCAGCTCTTGTACAACTGATAGAAACCCGATGCCAACACGGCCGGAATCGCCAGGAGGAAGGAGTAGCGCGCTGCTGCTTCACGCGTGTAGCCCATCAGCAAGCCGGCGGTGATGGTACCGCCCGACCGCGACACGCCGGGAATCAGCGCCATTGCCTGTGCGAAGCCAAAGATGATGCCGTCGCGCCAGCTCATCTGGTCAAGCGTGTATTTCTGCTTACCCACCTTGTCGGCCAATCCGAGGATCAGCCCGAACACGATCAGCATCGTGGCGGTGATGTAAAGATTACGCAGATTGGTTTCGATGGCGTGCTGAAACAGCAAACCCAGCACCGCAATCGGGAAGGAACCGAGAATCACCAGCCAGCCGAGCCGCACATCAGGCTCCTTGCGCAGCGCCGGATTGAAGAGCGCGCGAATCCACGTGTCGGCAATACGATAGATGTCCTTACGGAAATACAGCAGCACCGCAAGCTCGGTACCGATCTGCACGATGGCAGTGAAAGCGGCACCGGCATCGAGACCGGAAGGAAGGAAAGGACCAAGGATACGCAGATGGGCACTGGAAGAAACGGGTAGAAACTCGGTCAGACCTTGTATCAACCCGAGGAAAGCGGCTTCTCCCCAGCCGACGGATGAACTCATGCTTGAATAAACCTGTAATGTTGCAACGTTGACTATGAACCGCCGAATGCCGAACAGTTCAAAGTTGGCAATATACACTGCCTCTTTTTTGCAGATGTGAGGAATTCGCCAAGCGCGCGTTCTGCTTGCGTTGCGCCAGCAACTATTTTTTCGAGGAGACTTTCCATGCAGTTTGGCTACACCATCATTTATGTTCCTGACGTCGGCAGCTCGCTCGATTTCTTTGAGCGTGCATTCGACTTGAAACGCCGCTTACTGCATGAATCCGGCCAGTATGGCGAACTCGATACCGGTGCCACCACCCTCGCTTTTGCCGATCTGGCATTGGGACATGCACATTTTCCGGCTGGCTTCGTCGCTGCTCATGCGAGCACGCAACCGCTAGGGATGGAAATTGCTCTGGTGACATCCGAGGTCCATTCCGCACACGCCCGCGCCATTTCGGCCGGCGCAACCGAACTCTGCGCACCGGAAGCCAAACCCTGGGGCCAGACCGTTTCGTATGTGCGCTGCCCGGATGGCACGCTGGTCGAACTGTGCTCGCCGATTACCGCCTGACGACGCGCTATATATATAGATGGAATCATCAAAACATCGCAGGCAATAAAAAACGGGCTCCCGAAGGAGCCCGCCAAACTTGCGACGAATAACGAGAAAGCGAATTAAGCGTTCGCAGGCATCGGTTGACCAGATGCTGCAGCTGCCTGTTCTTTCTTGAGCAGATCGGCCGAGTACGCGACGTGCTTGGCAAGAGTCGGACGGAGCGCCACGATTGCCAGAACCGCTGCGGTCAAGTCCATACACGCAACCGTGTAGAGAACCGAAGACCACGTACCGGTTGCTTCCATCATCAGGTTACCAACTGGGACGAACAGGGCGCCGATACCTTTGGCGCAGTACAGCACGCCGTAGATTTTCGCGATGTGCTTGGTACCGAAGGCGTCGCCTGCCAGTGCCGAAAACAGCGAGTAGACCTCACCCCATGCCAGGAACACGATACCCGACAATATCAGGAACGCGTATGGGTTATGACCCCAGTAGCCCAGAGCGATAATGCCGAAGCCTTCCAGCGTGAACGCGATGACCATGGTTTTTTCACGACCGATGTTATCCGAGATCCAGCCGAACAGAGGGCGCGAGATACCGTTCATGATACGGTCAAGCATCAGTGCCAGTGGCAGCGCAGCCATCGTGAAGAAGTACATGTTGACTTCAAACTCTTTGACGCCCAAATCTTGTGCGATCACGCCGAGCTGAGCCACCGCCATCATGCCGCCGGTCACGACCATGATGAACATGGTGAACATGAGCCAGAACAGTTTGGTGCCGAGTGCTTCTTTCAGGGTGTAGTCACGACGCGATTGTTCCAGTTTCGAGGAAGCTTTCACTTCATGCGACTTCGGCGAACGCAGGAACCATGCAGCGATGAACGCCAGGCCGCCCTGCAGCAGACCGAAGAAGAAGAACGTTTCCTGGAAGCCGTCGGTTTTGATCATTGCAGCGATCGGGAGGATCGTTGCAGCCGACCCCATACCGTAACCACCAGCGGTCAGACCAACAGCCAGACCACGACGATCAGGGAACCATTTCAACGCGTTGTTGATGCAGGTTGCGTAGATACAGCCAACGCCAACACCACCAACTGCTGCGCCAACGTAGAAGCCCATCAGGGTCGTTGCTTGCGAGTTCAAAATCCACGCCAAACCGATGCCGAGTGCACCGAATGCAACCATGACGCGCGGACCGAATTTATCGATGAAGAAGCCTTCAATCGGTGCCAACCAGGTTTGAACCAGAACGAAGATCGTGAAAGCGATCTGAATTTCTGCACGTGCCCAGCCGAACGTACCTTGAATTTCAGGAACGAACAGGGTCCATGCATACTGGATGTTCGCGGTTGCAACCATACAGACGATACCGACGATCAGTTGCAGCCAACGGGTGCTTTCCTTGATCGGTTGATCAGGACGGATTGCCGATGCGGAGAGTTCAGCCATGGCGCGCTCCCTTCAGAAATTGCGGCGCACGCGCCAGAAAACGTGTTGCATTTGTCATAATGTTCCTCATGCCTGAATAATCGTTTTGCTCATGCAAAGAGCAAAGCGACGATTGATAATAAATTTGTTCGTCTTTAAGACTGAAGACGTCCGCAAGGATGTTAGAGGCGGCCATTGATGGACCGGTCGAGCGCCGTTCCGCCTTTTGCCGATTGACCGCAAGGATGTCTCGGCGGGGTATTGCAAAACAAGTCATGCACCTCACTTTCCGGAAAAGCACCATTTCCGCGACGGTGATCTCGTTTTGCCTGACTCCTCGTTATCGTCTATGCCTACCAGTCGTCCGGTCGCATTGCAGGTTGCCTGCACATCAAGACTGCGTGAATCAGGAAAACGAAACGCTGTACGACTTACCGTTAAGTGAAGAAATGGTTAAGGTTGCGTTAAGTTTTCGTGACAATACGTATTTGCACTTATGGTCTCAATACGTATTACTACGTACTTAACTACGTGTTTTTACGTAAATGAGGGTGGCATTTACAGTATTTGTTAGTGCTTACTATCGCCGAATTTATTTATATATCTGATATTTACATTGGTGATAACCAGGGATTTTTTCTGCGAAAAATCGTCTAAAAATCTGCTTTCGTCACCCCAACTTTTTCTCGTGCCGCCATAATTGGGCACCGTTTCCTTGCCAAGTCGTACATGAAGTTACTTCCTGACAGTCCGAATGCCCGCATCTATCTCGGACTGATCCTGTCCCTGCTGATTCATTTCTTGCTGCTCGTGGGTCTGCGCATGGATAAGCCACGTCTCGATCTGGCGCAACCCGGCAAGGAAGGCTTGGCGCCGCTGGAAGTCCGTCTGCTGGCGCAAGCACCTGCTCCGCAAACCACTCCGCGCCCGGCCACACCGCCGGCGCCAAAAGCGACACCGGTTCGTCCAAAACCCACGCCAACACCGCGCAAGGCACCGAGCCAGTCAAAACAGGAAGAACGACCTCGCAGCATCACGCCGCCACCAGCCAAGGAAGCCGAGCGTAAGTTTGATCCGAACATGGACATGACCGATATGCTGACAGCAGCGCGCGACCGCCGCCGTGCCGCTGGCATCCAGGAACCGCAAAGCAGCCAGTCGGCGCCGCAGGACGACAGTGCTATCGCGCGCGCCAATGTGCAGGAATTGATGGAAAAGCAGGCGCGCGGCCGCAATGATTCAGGTGGCGTATTTCAGATCACCTACAAAGGCGTCCGTATTGCAGAATTCCTGTTTCGCGGCTGGAGTTCGCAACGCAATCGCAACATGCGTCAGTTGATTCAGGTCGATGCAGGACTCGGGGGCGATGTCGATACGGCGATTGCGCGCCGCATGATCGAGATCATCCGGCAGTTCGAGCGTGGTGATTTCACTTGGGAATCACGCCGTCTGGGCCGCGTTGTCACGCTGTCAGCAAGACCGCAGGACACCGCCGATCTCGAAGCCTTCCTCAAGCGCGAATTCATGCAATAAAGGCGGGCCGCTGATGGATCGCATGCGTGACGCATGTCGACGCCGGCTGTCTTGCTCGCTCACACCGCCACTCTCCGTAGACTTTACTGGCGTGCCCTCACATCAATAGAGGCGTTTCGTATGGCTGCTCGCGATAAACGCATGTTCTCGTAAAGCAATCAGACGCTGCAATGGAACCAAGCTGCCACCGGCAAACCCAAACAGGACCACATTTTCGAGGAGAGATCATGCATCTCGAAGGCTCCTGCCATTGCGGCGCGGTGCGCTTTTCACTGGAAAGCAGCACACCCGTCCCCTACCAGCGCTGCTACTGCTCGATCTGCCGCAAGACACAGGGCGGCGGTGGGTATGCGATCAATCTCGGCGGCGATGCCAGCACGCTGAAGGTGCATGGCAAGGATGACATCAGTGTCTACCACGCCATCCTGCGGGAAGAAGGTCAACGCGCTCATGCCAGCAGCGGCGAACGCCATTTCTGCCGACGCTGCGGCAGCGCCTTGTGGTTGTACGATCCGCAATGGCCGGAACTGGTGCATCCGTTCGCATCGGCCATCGATACACCGCTACAGCCGCCGCCCGAGCACACGCATCTGATGCTGGACTTCAAACCGGCATGGGTGGAAGTGACGGGCAACAAGAAGGACAAGAAATTCGGTCGCTATCCCGAAGAGTCGCTGGCACAGTGGCACGAGCGACTTGGCATGACAGACGAATACCCTGCCGCAAAGGGCACGGCCCAGAAGCCGAAGCAATGAAGAAAATTACAGGATGGAAGAGCTGGTCGCCTCGTCAATCGCCAGCGAATGGCGATCCAGCACGCGTAACGCGGCATCAAGACGATAAACAAGCGGCACGCCGTTAGGCACATCGAAACGCGCGACTTCCTCATCGGACAGATCAGGTTCCAGCAGGCGAACAAGCGCACGCTGGCTGTTGCCATGGGTGCAGATCAGCACGTCTTTGTCCTGCTGCAAGGCGGGTTTGATGGAGTCTTCCCAAAACACGCGCACACGGGCCACGGTATCTTCGAGCGATTCGCCAAGCGGCAACAAGTCCGATGGCAGATGGCGATAGCGGTCTTCATTGGCAGGTGCACGCGGATCGTCGCTGGCCATCAGCGGCGGCCGGCTGGCGTAACCACGACGCCATTGCCACACCTGCTCTTCACCGAACTGGGCGATGACGTCGGCACGACTCTGGCCGGTCAGCGCACCGTAATGGCGCTCGTTGAGTCGCCAGTGGCTGATGACGGGGATATACATGAGGTCCATCTCATCTACGATCAGCCATTGCGAACGAATCACACGCTTGAGAACAGACGTAAAGGCAAGATCAAAGCGGATGCCGGCCTCCACCAATGCACGACCGGCGCGGCGGGCTTGTTTCTGTCCTTTTTCGGTCAGGTCGATATCCGTCCAGCCGGTAAAGCGATTCTGCAAATTCCACTGGGACTCGCCGTGGCGAACGATGACCAGATTGCCCATCTTTTTCTCATGTTGTGCGACAAGGGGTGAAGAGTAACCGAGATTGCCGGACGACGTCATGCAAATAGTGTGCGCGGACAAACACCAGGGCGCCGCCCTTGCCTCAGGTAAACATGCGCTGCGCATGCATACAAAAATCGCGTCGATCCCCGATAATGGGAATTTTCCGGCGTGCGCGCAGTCCATCGTTGTCGATTCCCGAGGTATGTCATGTCATCCCCGTTACGCTCCCTACGCATTCTGACGATTCTTGCCGTCCTGCTGGCGGTCGCTGGCTGCCAGACTGCACCTAACAATACCTATGAAGCGGAAAAATTCGATTCTGCCGGCATTTTCTCGCGTAATTACGGTTTCCCGTCAGTCACGGCATGCGAAGCAGCGCGCCGTACCTTGCTGAGCCAGGGCTACGTCATCAGCGCCTTTACCAGCAACCAGATCGATGCGCGCAAGAACTTCCAGCCGCAAAACAGCACGCATGTACAGATCGCATTTCGCGTGGTGTGTGCCGATAACGGCCCCGCAGGCGGCACCTCGTCGATGTTCGTCAATGCACTGGAAGAACGCTACGCGCTGAAGAAGGTGAATAGCGCCGCCAGCCTTGGCGTCGGCGCACTGGGTTCCGTGTCGCTGCCGTTTTCATCGAGTGACGATTCGCTGGTCAAGGTCGCCAGCGAAACCGTGACGGCGGGCCCCTTCTACGAAAATTTCTTTGAACTGGTCGAACGTTTCCTCGGCACGCGCCGCGACGAACTGCCGCCTGAACCGGCACCGACGCCGGCATCAGCACCAGCCGCATCGGTGCCAGTTTCCCGCACGTCACCCGATCCATTGCCGGCGCAATAAGCACCTCCCCATCACTCACTCTACCCATACCAACCTAACTTCAACCAAGCGATTCGCTACAGAAAGATTTTCAGAGCAGTATTCGCCTGAAATAACGAATCCTCTTAACGAAGCATTTGATCCACCGCAAGAACGACCAGGAAGGGTGTGGGACAATCAAGGCAATTCTTCTGATTGCCCAACTTGTTTATGCGCCCTTCCGGCACGACACACTCCGCCCATCGTTCAGCTGCACAGCGTCTTCTGTTCGGCACGATCGGCATGCTGTCGCTAGGACTCGGCATCATCGGCATTGTGGTTCCAGGCCTACCCACCACGCCCTTTGTTCTCTTGGCTGCTGCCTGCTTTGCCAAAGCCTCGCCGAAATTGCATAGCTGGCTTCTCCAGCATCGCTTACTGGGGCCGTTCATTCGTAATTGGGAAGAGCACCGAAGTTTGACCAAGCGGACAAAATGCGTCGCCATCACAACAATGTTGGTGACGATCGGCTTCTCCGCTTGGTCTTTCTCAGGCCGTCCGTTGGCGCAAGTCTGCCTACTGGGTCTTGGCGCGATCGGCGCAGTGTGTGTGCTTCGGATTCCGACACGCGCACTGCATGCCAAAGCAACGGTGAAATCAACCGCGAATCCGGTCGATTAGCAAATCACCAAAGTGCGAGGTCGATACGCTACCGCCCAGATCGGGCGTGCGCCCGGCTTCAGTCGCCAGCACATCGTTGATCGCCACGCGCAGCAACTGCGCTTCGGCATGCAAATCCTTGTGCTCCAGCATCAATGCGCCAGCCAGCAGCAAGGCGCTTGGATTGGCCTTGCCCTGGCCGGCGATGTCGGGCGCGGAACCGTGCACGGCTTCGAAGATGGCAGCATGTTCGCCAATGTTGGCGCCTGGCGCCATGCCAAGGCCACCGACCAGACCGGCGATCTGATCGGAAAGAATGTCGCCGAACAGATTGGTGGAAACGATCACATCGAACTGCCACGGATTGAGTACGAGCTGCATGGCGCAGGCATCGACGATACGGTCATTGCTTTCGATGCGCCCTTCGTAATCGGTTGCGACCTGTTTTGCCGTTTCCAGAAACAGTCCCGTCAATGCCTTGAGCACATTGGCCTTGTGCACGATGGTGACTTTCTTGCGGCGATTACGCACCGCGTAATCGAAGGCGAACTGTGCAATTCGACGGCTGCCGGCGCGCGTGTTGATACCGGTCGCCATGGCCACCGCATGCGGATCGCCATCGATCGGTACGTAATGCTCATGGCCAACGTACAAGCCTTCAAGGTTTTCACGAATCAGAACGAGATCGATGTTGTCATAGCGGCCACCCGGAATGATGGTGCGTGCCGGACGCACGTTGGCATACAACTGGAAGGCTTCGCGCAGGCGCACGTTGACGGAGCGAAAACCACCGCCGATCGGTGTGGTCAGTGGCCCCTTGAGCGCAAGTCCGGTCTGGCGAATGCTGTCTAGCGTGGCTTGCGGCAGCAGATCGCCGTCGCGTTCCAGCGCATTGACACCGGCTTGATGACGCTCCCATGCGAAAGGACTGCCCAGCGCATCGAACACGCGTTCGACCACATCGACGATTTCCGGCCCGATGCCATCGCCGGGGATCAAGGTAGCGGGAATCTTGTTGTGCGCTGTGCTCATGGCGACCTTTCTGAAAAATGGACAAAGTAAGGATTGCGCCAATGCGGCACAATCCGCTGCCCCTCTATGGTGCCAGAGGAATCTTTCCACCGGCTGACAGAAAATCCGGATGGCGCGGCTGCGCTATAGTATGCCTTCGTGAGTCAGCGATCATGGGCATTCCCGTTCATGGCGTCTCATCACATTCAAAATTGGAGAAATGCATGGCAAACAACGAGATCAAGGTTACCAAAGCCGCAGCAGGCAAATATCAACACACAGTGGAAGTCGGTCCGCACACGCTGGCGGTCGATGCACCTTCGGCTTTCGGTGGCGATGATGCAGGCTTTGTACCGCACGATCTGCTGGCTGCCGCACTGGGTGCCTGCACTGCCGTAACGCTGAACATGTACGCTGGCCGCAAATCGCTGCCGCTGGAAAAGGTCGACGTCAACGTCACCGCCGGCGAGCAGGATGGTGCCTACGTCTTCAATCGCACAATCCAGTACTACGGCGATCTGAACGACGAACAGAAAGACAGCCTGAACAAGATCGCCGACAAGTGCCCGGTACACAAGGCGTTGTCGGGCGAGATCAAGATCGTCACGCAATCGAACTGATCGCAGACTTCTACCACTGATCGACCGGCCTCGCAGCCGAAGGAATGCATATGGAACCCGACTTCAGCGCACTGCAAACCGTGGTCGTGCCGCGCACGCGCGATCTTGGCGACAACTTCGAAGTACGGCGCGCGTTGCCGACGACGCAGAAGCGCATGGTCGGGCCGTTCGTCTTCCTCGATCAGATGGGGCCGCATGGCTTTGAGGCTGGGCATGGCCTCGACGTGCGCCCGCATCCGCACATCGGCCTCGCCACGGTGACTTATCTGCTGGATGGCGAAATCGAACATCGCGATAGCGTCGGCTCGGTACAGATCATCAAACCTGGCGCGGTCAACTGGATGACGGCGGGCAGCGGCATCGTGCATTCGGAGCGCACCAACCTGCAGACACGTCAGCATCCAACCTCGCTGTTTGGTCTGCAATGCTGGGTCGCACTGCCGAAAAAGCACGAAGAAGTCGCGCCCTCATTCGAGCATATCGCCGCATCGGCTTTACCGATCATCAGTGGCGAGGGTGCCTCGGCCACCATCGTCGCCGGCAGCTTCTTTGGCAAGACAGCGCCAGTGCCTACCCTGTCGCCACTGTTCTATGTGGATGTCCGCCTTGAACCGGGAGCGCGACTCGACGTGCCTGCCGAGTACGCCGAACAGGCAATGTATGTGGTGGAAGGGACGCTGGATCTGGGCCGCGACGGCCTCTACGAGGCAGGGCAATTGCTGGTACTGAAACCTGACACGACCATTACGTTGCGCGGTGGCGGCAAGACAGCCACGCGTCTCATGCTGCTCGGCGGTGAACCGATGGATGGCTCGCGTTATCTGTCGTGGAATTTTGTGTCGAGCTCGCTTGACCGTCTGGAACAGGCCAAGGAGGACTGGCAGGCACAACGTTTTCCACGTGTGCCGGGTGAAACCGAGTTTATTCCGCTACCCGATTTGCCGGGAAAGCCGGTCGGCTATCCCTGATTTATAAAACATTCTCCGTATCGCTCTTAGAAACCGCCAACATCAATCGGCGGCAGGATTTTTTCGAGTTGCGCACTGGCTCCCGGCCCCTTGGAGCGGGCCAACGCCAACGCCTCACGCGCACGAATGATCATGCTGGTTGCACTGTCGCCGTAGGCATTGGGCGTGAGGCCACTGGAAAAGGTAATCAGCAGTTCAGGTGACTTGTCGGCCCAGTCGGCATTCGAGACGCCGCTGATGATACGCGCAACCGGTATGCCCGTATGCTCGATCCAGGTCGTCGGCAAGACCAATGCGAATTCGTCATCGCTGATGCGACCGATGGCATCCAGCGCACGCAGCAGGCGCGAGGCCGATGTCGCCAATGCACGCGCCGCCGCTTGCGCAAGTTCGGCACCATATTGCGAGACGATATCCTGATAACCATCGATGGCGATGACGGCGATTGAAAAGGCATGGCCGGTACGCCGCGAGCGCTCCAGCTCCTCGTCGAGTCGCCGCATCAAACCGCGCTGGTTGAGCAGCCCGGTAAGCGAGTCCTGCACGCCCTGCTCGCCGAGCAGCGCAATCGCCTGCTCGATGTCACGTACGACGTCTTCACCAGTGGCGCCGCTTCTGACTTTGGCGAGCAAGGCTTCCAGATGCGCGCCGACGGTTTGAAAATCCTGCGGAAGAGTAATAGGCAAGACAGGCTCCAGAAAAAGACGGTGCGCAAACACAGACCTACATGCCATCCGGCAAGCAGCACACAATGCTCGTCATTGAAGCGCATCCGCCCCGCCAAGGCAAGCCGTTCCGCGCGGTTTTACGGTGCCGGGCGATCCAGTTGCTCGTACACGACATGCGCGACCGCCGCCAGCGCCTGCCGGTCGATACCTGCCGACAAGGCATAACCCAGCTTGCCATCGATCCAGTAGAAGACATTGACATTGCCCTCGCGGGCGAAGCGGAAGCCGGTATCGGTGTTTTGCTTCTGATCGGTGGAGACATACAGCGTCAGCCGCTGGCCGCTCGTGTCTTCATACATGAACTGCGCCACCGGGCCGCTCTGTCCCGGCAGCAAGCGCCCACCTACCAGCGCATAACCCAGCGTACCCAGTTGCGGCGGATGCAAGGCGACCCCCGTGCGCTTGCTGAGCCAGGTCACGAGTTGCGCCTCCTGATCGGCCCCGACTTCGACCGGACGACGCACGTCCGGGCTGTAGACGACATGCGCGATGGCGGCCTGATGCGCAAAGACGGGGATCGACGATGCACGCTCGCCGCCCTGCCAGCCATGCAAGCCCCAGCCTGCCGCACCACCCAGCAGCGCAATCACCAAGCCTGCGGCAGCACGCCCATACCATGCCGCGCGCAGCGGCACGACGGGCGCCGATGGCAGCAGGCGTGACGGCACGCTTTCATCCAGCACCGGATCGAACAGCGCATGCAAGGCGTCGTTCTGCTGCTGCCATGTCGCAGCCTGCGTGCGCAATTTTGCATCGGATGCCAAAGCATGTTCGACTGCATGACGGCGCTCGGCCGGCAACTGTCGATCGACATAGGCATGCAACATGTCTTGCGAAATCAACGGATCCTTCATTTGATCACCTTCAAGGCCGGCACCTGCGGCCCTCCTTCACGGTATGCCTTGAGTCGCTGTCGCGCCCGTGACAGGCGCGACATGACGGTACCGATCGGCACATTCAGCAATGCAGCCACTTCGTCGTACTGCAATTCTTCCAGCACCACGAGCAGCAGTGTTTCGCGCTGCTCATCGGGCAAGGTGCGCAAGGCTCGCGACATTTCGTCAAGCGTCATGTCGGCTTGTGATGCTTCCTGCATGTCCGGCCAATCCTCATCCAGCTCTTCCATGAGAAGACGCGGACGACGCAATTGATCGACATGCACGTTGTGCATGATGCCGAACAGCCAGGCCCGCATATCGCCATCGCGCCGCCAGGAGGCCAGATGGCGCCAGGCACGCTCTACCGTGTCCTGCACCAGATCGTCGGCCCGCGTGCGATCACCCACCAGCGCACGGGCGTAGCGGCGCAATCGCGGCAGGCAGGCGATCAGATGATCACGCGCGTCATCCATCAGGTTTTCCATTCATGCGCATTTTCAACGCGACAAACAAAACACAAAAATAATTCTGGTCAGATGCTGCGTCTCCGGCTGCACACGGTATAAGGGGACGCAGCAATGACGGCAGAAGGTTTTTCGTCGCCCTTAGTCTTTGACCACGTGCCAGATGTCCTTGACGTTGTCACCGGCACGATCGCCCGGCTTCTTGTCTGCGGCAAACAGATAGAGCGGCTTGCCTTTATATGCCAGCTGCTTGCTGCCGTCATCGCGCGTGACTACCGAATAGGGGGCAGCGACCTTATCGGTGGCGGGTACTGGCGGCCAGTTGGTGGCGCATGGGCCGTTACAAACGCTTTTGCCATCGCCGATGGTGTCCTTGTCGAAGGTATAGACGGTCATACCATTGGTATCGACCAGCACGCCGTCGACTTTCTTGAGGGATTGCGCCTGTACGGCGACGGTGCCGGCCAGGCCGAGCGCGAGAATGGCACAAGCCATGAGAGATCGGGTTTTCATGTTTGCTCCTTTGAATGCATCGTTTGAATGACAGCGCTGCCCAAGGGCGTCGCACTGCGCGGTGTCGTGAATGCCGACTCTCACGTATACGGACACTGGGCCCGATTTATTCCACTGCTCATTTTTTAATCATCAGAAATCGTTAAAAAACGGCGCGCCAAAACGGCCAAAAATCATTTCAAAATATTCGGACACGTTTAACGAAAACTTAACACACCTCGCCGCAAAGCCTTATGGGGTCTATGTTTCCGTTTTTTACGTACTATCCACAAAAAACGTACGCGCTATCCACAATGGCCGTTTTTTATTTACGACAAATTACGTGTTATCCACAAGCTGAATATCTCATATTCCTATTGCGAACGGTCTTCTCTTTGTCGATAGTGACGTCGTTGAAACAGATAAACACATCTTTGCGGCAGCCAGAAAAGTTACAAGCTTGGCGGATGACTGCAACGTTGAAAGTGATCGACACGAATCAGCTGTTTATTGCAACGGCGCACTGACACTACCGACAGTGCTTTTTGATACTTGAGAGTTTTGAGAGAGGCAAAAATGAATCAAGCAGCTAATACGCCAGCTCGCTCCGACGGCTTCCGTTGGGGTCAGTTGGTATTCGGTATCATCGCCATGGCGATGATCGCAAACTTGCAGTACGGCTGGACGCTGTTCGTCGATCCAATCGCTGCAAAACACGGCTGGAGCCGCGCAGCAATTCAAGTTGCATTCACGATCTTCGTTCTGACCGAAACCTGGTTGGTGCCAATCGAAGGTTGGTTCGTTGATAAATTCGGCCCACGTCCTGTGGTTCTGGTTGGCGGTATCCTCTGCGGCCTGGGTTGGTTCATCAACTCGTTCGCTGACACGCTGGCAATGCTGTACTTCGCAGCCGTTATCAGCGGTATCGGTGCTGGTGCCGTCTACGGTACGTGCGTTGGTAACGCATTGAAGTGGTTCCCTGATCGCCGTGGTCTGGCTGCTGGCTTGACCGCTGCCGGTTTCGGTGCTGGTTCGGCAATCACCATTCTGCCTATCTCGGCAATGATCGCTAACCGCGGCTACGAAGATGCATTCCTGTACTTCGGTATCGGCCAAGGTATCGTTGTTGTGATCATCGCTCTGCTGCTGGTTCGTCCACCTGAGCACAAGAAAGCAGAACAAGTTGCTAACGTTCAGCAAACCAAGCGCGACTACAAGCCAAGCCAAGTGCTCAAAGAGCCAGTGTTCTGGATCATGTATTCGATGTTCGTCATGGTTGCTGCTGGTGGCCTGATGGCAACTGCACAGCTGGGCTCGATCGCTCGTGACTTCAAAGTGTTCGACGTTGAAGTCAGCATGATGGGGCTGACCCTGCCAGCACTGACGTTTGCTCTGGCAATCGACCGCGTCCTTAACGGCCTGACCCGTCCATTCTTCGGCTGGGTATCCGATCAAATCGGCCGCGAACCAACCATGTTCATCGCGTTTGCGATCGAAGCAGTGGGTATCCTGGCGCTGTTCCACTACGGCCACAACCCATACGCATTCGTTATCCTGACCGGTATCGTGTTCTTCGCTTGGGGTGAGATCTACTCGCTGTTCCCATCGACCTGCGCCGACACCTTCGGGTCGAAATATGCATCGGCTAACGCTGGTCTGCTGTACACCGCAAAAGGCACGGCTTCGCTGTTGGTTCCTCTGTCAGCTGTGCTGGCAACTGCAACCGGTGGCTGGTACTCGGTGTTCGTACTGGCATCGATCCTGAACGCAATCGCCGCTCTGATGGCCTGGTTCGTTCTGAAGCCAATGCGTGCAAAACACATGGCAAAGCCTGCTGCTGCAGAATAAGCTTCCTGTTGTTGTATGTTTTAAAGACCGGCTTAGGCCGGTCTTTTTTTATGTCCGGACCCGACGCGTTGTGCAACAATGTGCGGGCAAGAAAAAAGCGACGACCGGTTTATCCGGTTGTCGCTTTTTGTTTTTGCAACGGACGATTTACATGGGAGAGGTTTCCCGGATACGACATGCCTTCTACGCTGCCGCTACTTGCCCGCGCTGCTTACGTCACGGCCGCTGCTGTCAATCCAGACATGCCAATTTCTGCCGACTTTCGAATTGATGCAGCTTGCCTGACACAGGATCGGTGAAGCGCACGGATTTGGCCAGTAATTGCAAGGGCTGCGCATAATCGGGCCGGGCGGCATCGTCAGGCAGCAAGGTCGGGTAGATGCGGTCATTGAGAATCGGCATGCCGAGCGCGGCCATGTGTGCACGTAGCTGATGCTTTTGCCCACTGACGGGGAGCAGACGGTAGCGCGCGTAATCGCCGTGCACGTCGAGCAGTTCGATGCGCGTCTCGGCATTCGGCTCACCCGGGACTTCGTGCATTTGCATGAAGGCTTGGCTTTCTTCGAGACGACTGCAATGCACGAGCGGTAGTTGTCTGTCGGCACGCCATGGTGCAATCGCTTCATAGACCTTGCGCACACTCCGTTCGCGGAACAGGGATTGATAGCGATCGCGCGTGGCGGGCTGGATCGTGAACAACACGAGCCCGGCAGTTTCGCGGTCAATGCGGTGTGCTGGCGCCAGTGTATCGATGCCGAGCTTGCGTTTGAGCCGTACCAGCAGCGTTTCCTGCACGTAGCGGCCGGCTGGGGTCACGGGCAGGAAATGCGGCTTGTCGGCTACCACCAGCCAGTCGTCCTGATACAGCACGGTTTCCTCGAAGGGAATGCGCGGTTCGCTCAGCAACTGGCGATAGTAGAACAGCCAACTGTTTGCACGATACGGGCTGTCGGGCATGAGCGGCAGTCCATCCTGATCGAGCACGTCGCCGCGCAGCATGCGTTGCACCCATTCTTCGGCAGCGATGGAAGGAAACTGGTGAACGAGAAACGTCAGGATCGATGGCCAGCGCCCCGCCGGTAAAGCGACGCGGCTGGGACCGACGCCATCGCGATGGGGCGGGCGAAAGCGGGGATTCACTGGCGCTTTACTCGCTGTCTTCTTCCAGGCGACGCGCACGTTGCAGTCGCCATTCCCATTCGGGCTTGCCACCGTAGACATCTTCCGGCGTGGACGATGTTTCCTGCAAATGCGTGTCGAGCGCAATACGGTTATCAAAGACGAAGCACTCGCCTTCCCAGTCGCGCTCTGCATCCGGCATCTTTTCAAAATAATTGAGGATGCCGCCTTCGAGCTGGTAGACCGGGATATCCATGTCCAGCATCCACGCGCTGGTCTTTTCGCAGCGAATGCCGCCCGTGCAATACATGGCGATGCGCTTGCCTTCCTTGTGCCAGCGCGGCGCGTTTTCTTCGATGAACCTTGGAAAATCGCGGAAGTTATCGACACCAGGATCGATGGCATTCCTGAATTTTCCAAGCTGGTATTCGAAGCTGTTCCGGTTATCGATGACGACCACATCATCCTGCGCAATCAACTCACGCCATGCTGCAGGAGCGACGTCGATCCCTTTCTTGCCGACGGCGTCCACATCATCCACGCCCAGCATCACGATTTCCGGCTTGTGATGCACTTTCATGCGCGCAAAGGGCGGCGTAATGCACGCGCTGTGCTTGAAGTGGATGTCCGCAAAACGTCCGGCAAACAGCGGATCGGTGCGCAAGGCTTCTTCAAAGCGTGCCACTGCATCGGCCGGACCGGCTAGCACCGCGTTGATACCTTCCCTAGCGACGAGGATGCTACCCAGCACCTCATGCGTGAGTTCACGCAAACGCGTTGTGACGGCCTCGGCATCGTCGAGCCGAACAAATTTGAAAAAGGCCGTGTGAATAAGCTGATTGGCGGAATTCAGAGCTGAAGAATCGGTATTCATGCGGGAATTGTCGCAGATTTGACGCGCAACGAATATTGCCCAGCGTCATGACATGAACACTGGCGCGGATTGCTGACGAATTCCTACGAATAAAGATGATGATTTCCGATACGCAGATTTCTGTCCCGTGGCTACAGTCATCTCACGGATGCTTTTGTTTCACTCATCATCACACCACCAAATGGAGACTGTCATGCCAACAAGCAAAACGAAGACGACCAAGCCAGCCGCTTCCTCGCCAGCCGGTCAGAACGCCATCGATCTGTTGATCAATGATCACAAGAAAGTCAAAAAGCTGTTCAAGGAATTCGAAAAGCGTGCCAAAGCCGATGATACGGACGGCAAAGTGGAAATCGCACGCCAGATCTGCGAAGAATTGACCATTCATGCCATGGTCGAAGAAGAGCTGTTCTATCCAACAGCACGTGAGTTCATCAAGGATCAGGACATGTTCAACGAAGCGGAAGTGGAACATGCCAGCGCCAAGGATTTGATCGCCCAGATCGAGGAAATGGATGGCGATGAGGAAATGTATGACGCAACGGTCAAGGTACTCAGCGAATACATCGAACACCACGTGACCGAAGAAGAGGAAGAGATGTTTCCCAAAGTGCGCAAATCCAAACTGGATCTTAACGAGCTTGGCACACAGCTCGCCGAGCGCAAGGAAGAACTCATGAGTGCAACGGCGTAATGCCGAAGCCTTTAGCCCTTGAATTCGTTCAGCGGTGTCTTCTATCAAATGTATCGAAGGCACCGCCAGTGAGGATGACATGAATAAGAAGAACTCTGAGAACTCTGGCATGAACGACGGACTGGACGACGAAGATGTGACGGGTCAGAAAAGCCACAAGGATGGCAATTCGGGAATCGACAATCGCATTGCTGGAGAAGACGTGCCGGCGCCGCCAGATGAGCGCACCGAGACGAATCTGGAGTGGCCGCAACCGGATAGGCGCCATGCCAAAATTTTGTAAAGCGATATTGCGCTGCCCGCACGACTAACTGCCATGAAAGGAAATCCATGCATACCGAAATGATCGGCTGGATCGCGGCAGGCTTGCTGCTGCTGACGATCTCTACCCAAGTCTGGCAGCAATGGCGCAGCCAGAGCTGTGAAGGCGTGTCGCCATGGCTGTTTATCGGGCAGATCAGCGCATCGACAGCCTTCGTGATTTACAGCTATCTGCTGGATAACTTGGTATTCGTCCTGACCAACAGCATGTTGCTGGTGGCTGCGTTGTTTGGGCAAACACTTTATCTACGCAACAAGCGCCGAAGCGTTCGGCTGAATACCAATCAGGAAAGGTCTGCTGCTCGCACCGCTGCCGTGTCGGCATCGATGCGGAGGTAAAGAAACAAAGGGCAGGAAGGAAGGATGAAGCAGGCGATCGGGAAAGTCGGTTTATTCAGGACGATGCAAGCGGTCGGCTTCATGCTTCTGATTACCGACAGAGAACATTTCCCAGAGCGTGATACACATGGCTGCGATCACGGGGCCGATCACGAAACCGTTGAGGCCCAGCAACGCCATGCCGCCGACCGTTGAAATGAGCACGATGTAGTCGGGCAACTGCGTATCCTTGCCTACGAGCATCGGGCGCAGGATGTTGTCCACCAGACCGATCACCACCACGCCATAAACGATCAGGCCGATTCCTTCCCACAGCGAGCCGGTCATGATGAAATAGATTGCTACCGGCAGCCAGATCAGCGCGGCGCCGACCGCCGGCAACAGGGACAGGAAAGCCATCAGCACGCCCCACAGCAAGGCACCCTGCACGCCCAGGAACCAGAAGGCGACACCACCAAGCGCACCCTGTACCGAGGCGACGATGATATTGCCCTTGACGGTCGCGCGAATCGCCGTCGTCAGATTGTTGAACAGCTCGCGCTTGTGATCGTGATTGAGCGGCGTGGCCTGCTTGAGTTGCACCACCAGACGATCACCATCGCGCAGAAGGAAGAACAGCATGTACAGCATCAGCGCGAAGCTGACGAAGAAATTGAATGTGTTCTGGCCGATGTTGATGGCCTGACGCGTGATGAATTCGCTACCTTGCACGGCAGCATTTGTCAGCTTTTCCTGCAAGGCGGACAGATTGCCGACACCGAAGCGGTCGAGAACATTGACCACGGAATCCGGCAAGGCAGCAAACACTCGCTGCACGAAACCGACGATATCGATCTGCCCCGAGCGCAGGTTCACGTAAACGGCCGAGGCCTCACGGATCAGCGACAGCGTGATGATGGTCAGCGGCAGCACCACCAGCAGAATGCAGATCAGCAGTGTGGTGAAAGCGGCCAGATTCGGTCGTTTGTTCATCTTTGCCACCAGACGACGATAGAACGGGGCAAACAGGATGGCCAGCACGATGGCCCAGAAGACTGCGCCGTAAAACGGCAACAGGATCACGATGAACGCGATGCTGAATACAATCAGGAGAAGCAAAAAGGTCTTGCTGCGGATTTCAGGATAATTCATGGAAAATGGCCTTGTATCAGGCCTGTAACGCCGTTGTGCCCATCGTACCCGAACCGGAAAAAAGCGAAAGAGGCTTGCCGCACAAATACAGGGATCGATCCGGCTTGCGGAACGCAAATGTGCGCTTTCTGTCACAACCGGATAGCCGCATTCGTGCCTCGTGAAGGAGAAACGCCATGTCCTATCTGATGAAGCCCAATCTGATCCTGCTGCCGGGCCTGCTCAACGATGCGCGTCTTTGGCAACATCAGGCAGACGCGCTGGCGCCGATTGCCAATATCTCGGTCGCCGACCTGACGCGACATGCATCGATGAAAGAGCTTGCCGCCGACGTGCTGGAACAGGCACCGGCCGGCATGTTTGCGCTCGCCGGCATGTCGATGGGTGGCTACGTCGCACTGGAAATCATGCGGCAGGCACCCGAACGGGTGATAGCCCTCGCACTACTCGACACCAGCGCCCGGCCCGATACCCCAGAAGCGACCGAAAACCGGCGCAAACTGATGGCACTGGCGCAAACCGACTTTCCTGCCGTATCGCGCGGCTTGCGCGAAAAACTCTTGCATCCCGCTCATCTGGGCGATGCCGAACTGGCGGAGCGCATCGACGACATGGCAACCGTGGTCGGCAAGGACGGCTTCATCCGGCAGCAGCAGGCGATTCTTTCTCGCATCGACAGTCGGCCGACTCTGCCCACGATTCCCTGTTCGACACTCGTCCTGTGCGGTCGCGAAGACAAATTGACGCCAGTGGAAGTGCATGAGGAAATGACCGCCCTGATCCCGCATGCGAGCCTGACCATCGTCGAGCACTGCGGCCACCTGTCACCGATCGAGCAGCCGCAACAGGTCAGCGAGGCCATGCATGGATGGTTGCTGAATCGTCGCATGTGACGCCATTTTTACCAAGAGAGTCGCTGACAGTTAGCGCGTGGTTCTTCCAATCAGGTAAAAACCTCATCTCCCGCATCATAAAAAACGCTGCAATGAATTGCTTCATTGCAGCGTCTTTTCATCCTTCACGCCAGATCGACTTTCAAGCAGCTTCCCGTAACTGTCGTCTCGCTTCCTTTGCCCCACCCTGTGGTAAGACATCGCGAAACCAGTGTGGGTGCGCATCTGGCGAAGTCCACACCGCCAGATGCAAACGAGACAGATAAACCGGATCGGCCAGCAATTTGTTTTTCTGCACATCGGACAGACCACTCGGCCCTTTCACCAGCGCAGCCTGCACCATCTCTTCGCGCAACTTGCGCGCTCGCAACGAACGACGTGGATGAAGCTTGCCCGTCGCGCAGACCAGCGCATTGAACTGCGGTTCGACCACGGCCCGGATAAAGTCGGGCAACATGTGCGCCTCTTTGACATACCGCGCCGTCTCGGTCAACTCAATCGGCGGGACATCTTCTTCGGGAATCAGGAACAGTCGTGCGCGACGGAAGCGCAGGCCGTTCGAGACCTTGCTCGAATAGATCGACACCGGAATCGCAATCACCAGCGAGCCGACAATCGGCAACAACCAGGGCAGGAAAGTCGGATTCAGCCAGAACACCGCACCGCCCCAGGCCAAGCCCAATAAAGTGTGGAAACCATGATGACGGAATGCCTCACCCGGCGTGGTTTCGGCATCTTCACGCGGCGGTGATTTCCAGCGCAAGGCCCAGCCCATGAAGGCCGCGATCACGAAGTGCGTATGGAACAGCATGCGTACCGGTGCCAGCAACATCGAAAACAGCATTTCGATCAGCATGCTGACGAACAGCTTGAAGCGGCCGCCGAAATGTTTGGCACCCTGAAATGCAATCAGGATCACGCTCAGCAGTTTGGGCAGGAACAGCAGCGTGACGGTCGCGCTGAACAGAGCCATCGCTTTTTCCGGATGCCACTGCGGCCACGTCGGAAACAACTGCCACGGTTCGGTGAAGTACGTCGGATCGGTCAGCGTGTGCTGTGCCAGCAAGGCCGTGGAAAGAATCAGGAACAGGAACCACAGCGGCGCCGACAGATACGCCAGCACGCCAGTCACGAACACGGCGCGATGCACGGAATGCATGCCACGCGACATGAACAGACGGAAGTTCATCAGGTTGCCTTGACACCAGCGACGGTCACGCTTGAGTTCGTCGAGCAGGTTCGGCGGCATTTCTTCATAACTGCCGTCGAGATCGTAGGCGATCCAGACTTTCCAGCCAGCACGGCGCATGAGCGCAGCTTCGATGAAGTCGTGCGACAGGATTTCGCCGGAGAACGTGCCCTTGCCCGGCAGCAGCGCCAGCCCGCAATGGCGGATGAACGGCACCATGCGGATGATGGCGTTGTGGCCCCAGTAATGCGATTCGCCAAGTTGCCAGTAATGCAGGCCGGCGGTGAACAACGGACCATACACGCGCGTCGAGAATTGCTGGATGCGCG
>NZ_CAJYMD010000064.1 GCF_913776015.1 uncultured Oxalicibacterium sp.
GCGCCGCTGCCGATCCAGACGTTGTCGCCGATGACGATGGGTTTGGCGGCTTCCAGTCTTTTCCAGCGTAGTTCCGGTTCGACCGGATGCGTCGGTGTCAGCAGTTGTACGTTGGTGCCGATCTTGACGTTGCGGCCAATGGTGATGGGGGCGACGTCAAGCGCGACGAGGCCGTAGTTGACGAAAGTGTCGTCACCGATGTGGATGAAGCGGCCGTAGTCGATGTAGAGCGGCGGGCGAATGTTGACGTTGGTGCCGATGCTGCCGAGCAGTTTTTCCAATACCTTGTTACCGGCTTCGATACTGACGGCGTATTGCGTGTCGAACTCGCGCATCAACAGATAGGCGCGTCGCTGTTCGGCAGCCAGTTCTTCATCGTCGGCGGTGTATAGATCGCCGGACTGCATTCTTTCCAGTTGGCTGCGGGTATCGGTGGGGTTGTCGTGCGACATGCGTTTCTCCTTATCGATGGTGGTTATCGATAAGGACGCATTTTCGATAGATGGTTCCTTGACGTTGGCGGCATCCCGGCCCCGGCCGCTCAGCTCGCGAGTTTCATGAGCACGATGCCGCAGACGATGAAGGCGGCAGCCATGATGCGCATGAGGCTGGCGCTTTCTCCCAATACCAGAATACCGACCGTGAATGCGCCGACGGCACCGATACCGGTCCAGACGGCGTAGGCCGTACCCATCGGCAGGTGGCGCATGGCGGCGGCAAGCAGGCCGAAGCTGGCGGTCATGAGAACGAGGGTGACGATGCTGGGGGCGAGTCGTGAAAAACCTTCCGACTGCTTCATGGAATAAACCCAGCCAATTTCAAGTAAACCGGCGATGACGAGATAGATCCAGGCCATGATGACACTCCTTGAAAAGAGGCGGGTCGTCCCGGATATAGTCAAACAAGGCGGGGTCGTCCCCGTCGCCCCAAATTATAGCAATCTCACCAAAACAGTGCATTTGTCGACGGGGAAACCCCGCTAGATGAACGACTGGCGGCACGGTTGTCCAACCCGAACAGCTCATCCATAACAATAGGAGAACACCATGAACCAGCAGGACCGCGAGGCAATCGATGCCGTGTTTCAACGCGTGGCAGAGGTGGAACGTCAAGGCGCACCGCGCGACGCCGAAGCCGAACGCGTAATTGCCGAACATCTGCGCGCCAATCCGGCAGCGGCCTACTATCTGGCGCAGACCGTGATCGTGCAGGAGCAGGCGTTGAAGAATGTGCGGCAGGATCAAGCTGCCACGTCGCCCAAGGACGAGGAACTGTCGGCCGCCGGTACGCCGTTGCGCAGCAGCAATACGGCAACCAATCCACCGTCTAGCGCGACAGGAAGCGGATTCGGCAATGAAGGGTTCGGGCGCACTGCGCCTGCCACGCCTAACTACGCGCCACAGCAACCGGCTGGCGCCAGCCAGTTTGGCAACAGTGCCGGCGGCGGTTTCCTGGCGGGTGCGGCACAAACCGCGCTTGGCGTTACCGGCGGCGTACTGTTGGGTTCCATGCTAGGCAATATGTTCGGTGCCAACAATGCACATGCCGCCGACGCGGCCGGCAAGGATGCCAAAACCGAGAGTACTTCCGATCAAAGCGGCGCCGGTGCTGATTCGACGGCGGCAAGTACGGAGCGAGCCGATGACGGTGGGTTTGGTAGCTGGTTTGGCGGCGGAGATGATGGCGGTGGGTTTGACGACATATAAAAGATACGTCCTCGTTCTAGGAGCGGCCTGCGGGCCGCTTTTTTCTTGTGGGTTGTTTATCGGCAATTACGGTTTGCACGGCACACGATCTACGCCATATCGTTGTTCGTGTGCGAATGCAGTGCGGATAATCAAGCGCTGGCTGTGCCCGCAGAGTAAACTGCGGGGTATGGCTCGCATTCGCGGGCTGCTTCTTTTGGTGATTCCACATGTCTGCATCTTCCTCCCCCCTGTTTTCCGATCTTCACTTGAGCGAGCCTTTGCTGCGCGAACTGGGGGAGTTGGGTTACGAACGTCCGTCGCCGATTCAGGCAGCGACCATCCCCCTTTTACTGCAAAACCGTGATGTGCTCGGTCAGGCACAAACCGGCACCGGCAAGACGGCGGCGTTTGCCTTGCCGATTCTGGCGCGTCTGGATATGCGCCAGACCGCGCCTCAGGCACTGGTGCTGGCACCGACGCGCGAACTCGCAATTCAGGTGGCCGAAGCGTTCCAGACCTATGCGCATTACCTGCCGGGTTTCCATGTATTGCCGATCTACGGTGGCCAGAGCTACGGTGTACAGCTCAGCGCCCTGCGTCGTGGCGTACACGTGGTGGTCGGTACGCCCGGCCGTGTGATCGACCATATCGAAAAAGGCTCGCTCGATCTATCGAAACTGAAAACGCTGGTGCTCGACGAAGCCGATGAAATGTTGCGCATGGGCTTTATCGACGATGTGGAAACGATTCTGCAAAGTACGCCGGCAGAACGCCAGACGGCGCTGTTCTCGGCGACGATGCCGTCGGCCATCAAGCGCATTGCCACCACTTATCTGCGCGACCCTGAACTGGTGACCGTCGAAGCGAAAACCGGCACGGCGGAAAACATCCGCCAGCGCTACTGGCTGGTCAGCGGCATGCACAAGCTCGATGCACTGACCCGCATCCTAGAAGCGGAGCCGTTCGACGGCATGATCATCTTCGCGCGCACCAAGATCGGTACCGAAGAGCTCGCCGAAAAATTGCAGGCGCGCGGCTTTTCGGCCACCGCCATCAATGGCGACATGCAGCAGCAACAGCGCGAACGCACGATCCAGCAGCTCAAGGATGGCAAGATCGACATTCTGGTGGCGACCGATGTGGCGGCACGCGGGCTGGATGTGGAACGCATCAGCCACGTCATCAACTACGATGTGCCTTACGATCCGGAAAGTTACACGCACCGCATTGGTCGTACTGGCCGTGCCGGCCGCAGCGGTGAAGCCATCCTCTTCATCGCCCCACGCGAACGCAATCTGCTCAAGATGATCGAGCGCGCCACGCGCCAGCCGGTATCGCCACTGACGTTGCCAAGCGTGCAGGATGTGAATGATGTGCGTATCGCACGATTCAAGCAGCAGATTACTGACACTATCGCGGCTGGCGAACTGGAGTTGTTCCAGTCGCTGGTCGAGGATTACGAGCGCGAACACAACGTGCCGGCCAGCGAGATTGCCGCTGCGCTCGCAAAGATCGCGCGTGGCGACGTACCGCTGCTGATCGATAAGAAAAGTGAAACGCGCGAACGTGCCCCCATGACAGAACGTGCTGCACCCGCCGCACGCTTCGAGCGTGAACGTGGTGAGCGTCCCGAGCGTTTTGAACGCACCGAACGATTTGAGCGTCCGGAACGATTCGATCGGACAGAGCGCGCAGAGCGTCCGGCCATGCCGCGCAAGGAACGCATCGAGCGTGCGCCGGATGAAGGCATGGAAACCTTCCGTATCGAAGTCGGCCACAACCACGGCGTCAAGCCTGGCAACATTGTCGGTGCGATCGCGAATGAGGCGCAAATGGATGCCAAGCATATCGGCCGCATCGAGATTTATGAGGACTACAGCACGCTTGATCTGCCGCAGAACATGCCCGATGACTTGCTCGCTCATCTGAAGAAAGTATGGGTCGCCGGCCAGCAACTGCAGATCACGCGCGAGGGTACAGCGCCTGCAGCAGCCAAGCCAAGGCAAGCGGAGCGCGGGTCTGCGCCGTCACTGGATCGCCTGAGCCGCGAAATGCGCGAAGAACATGCGCCGCGCAAGCGCGACCGCAATATGTCGGAATCGGATATCGATGAGGCTGAAGAGACGCAGACGGCCAAGCAACGCGACACACGCAAGAAAAGCAGCGGTCCGTCCATGGATGGCTACCGCATCGAAGTCGGTCATCAGCATCGCGTGAAGCCCGCCAACATCGTCGGTGCGCTTGCCAATGAAGTTGGTCTGGAGGCGAAGCACATCGGCCGTATCGAAATCTTCGACGATTACAGTCTGCTTGATCTGCCACAAGGCATGCCGCCCGAGGTATTCCGTCAGTTGCAGGATGTCGTGGTGTCAGGCCAGAAGTTGCGCCTTAGCCGTTCCGAAACCCGCCCTCAGGAAGTGACGCCGCCCAAGAGTACAACGCGTGTGAGAGACAACGCAGATGGTGCACGTGGCAAGGCTGACAAGTACGACAAGCGCAAACCGGCCCCGCGCGGCCGCAAGTGAGTCGGAAAATAACACCGTAGATAAGCTGTAAATAAAAATGGTGCCTGTCAGACAGGTACCATTTTTTTTACGATAGCGATCAGTTCGTCGAACTGGAAGGGTTTCTTCAGGAATTGATTGACCGTGATGCTCGACAGATCGTGGCGATCGGGTGCGGCGCTCATCAGGATGAAGGGTAACGCCGCCAGCCGAGGAGATTGCTGCACGTGGCGACGGAAGGTGACGCCATCCATGATCGGCATCATGCAGTCGGAAATAATCAGATCGGGTGTGCGGTCGTCCAGTAATGCCAATGCATCGCGGCCGTTGGACGCAGCGATGACATCGTACCCATGCACCTCAAACAGCATGCTGAAGGTATCGATGATGTCGATCTCGTCGTCAACGATCAGGATGAGTTTCATCAGCTAGACCGCAGTTTCTTCTTGATTTCTGAAATATAGCCATCCACCGACACGCCCTGATCGGAAATGATCATCAGGTGGTTCGCATTGTCATAGCCGTTTTCACGCAGTTTCATGACAGAAATCTGGCGATAGTGCACATCGTTGTGCTCGACGAATTCGAGCAGCATGATGTTTTCATAGAGCGCCGATGCCGACGAGTTGTTGCGGCAACTGGTTTCCTTGAAGTAGGGTAGTTGCTCGGTGACGAACGTGGTGACGTCGAGAATGCGCAATTCGTTGAGCAGCGCAACCAGGAATGCCGGTGTACGTTCGGTATGCATCGCAATGTGCCGCAGGCCTTCCACGCCATCGATGAAGAGGCGTTTCACGCCGCGCTGACGTACCGTTTCCAGGATGCGACCGGCGAGTTCATCGAGCAATACTTCAAGCGGTAACTGCCACATGATGTCGAGCTGACCGCGCGCCGCAGGGCTGGCGAGATCAATCCCGATCCGACGGGCTTTTTCGATCAGTCGCTGTGGCGATTCGTAGAAGCCGACAATCAAGCCCGGTTCGCCGTTCTTCAAACCCTGATCAATGAAATGCAGGCCCATCGAGGTTTTCCCCACGCCCGGGCTGCCTAGCAAGTTGGTGACCGACGCGCGCACGATGCCGCCGCCAATAGCGCGATCCCAGCTGGGAATGCCGGTTCCGATATATTCGCTGGAAGCCGGTGGTGGCGCATTGCGATGGCCGACAATCGTTTCCAGACGCGGATACATGACGATGCCCTCGGTGCAGACTTCGAAGGCATGCTTGCCCAGCAGGTGATTTGCACCGCGCATCTTGAATACCTTGATCTCTCGCACCAGTCGCATGCCTTGTTCATGCTGGCTCAATTCGATCAAGCCGTCGACCAACGTGTTTTCCGAATCCGGCACATTGCCTTCGATCGGCGACAGCAGGAAGGTCGTGCAACCCATCGATGCCACGAGCGAATTGAGCGAATGCATGAATTCGGACAGATCCAGATCGGACGGACTCGAATTGCGAATCGAGCGGAAACCGTCGACGATCAGGATGTCGGGTTTCTGTTCCGATAGGGAGCCCGTAATCAGTTTGAGCAATTCGCGCAGGCCACCCTTGGCCAGACTGGGATAGGCGCCATGAAACAGGATGCGATTGCCAATCAGCGACTCGTCGTAAAAACCGAAGTTGCTGAAGTGATTGATCATCTTCGCATGTGATTCTGCAATCAGCGTGAGGATCAGCACTTTCTCACCAGCCTTCGCATGGGCAAAACCCATCTGACAGGCGAGCGTGGTCTTGCCGCTTCCCGCCAGCCCCTGAATCAAATAGAGGCTGTGCATGGGAAGGCCGCCGCCAAGAATTTCGTCAAAACCGGCGATGCCGGTCTTCATCAGACGAATGCGGTTGGGGGTCTGTCGATCGCCGATCGTCATCTCGGCGGCGTCACGGGGTTTGTTTTCGTTGGCCATAAGTACCTGGGCGTGAAGAGCACTGATGAATTACGGATATCGGTGGAAAAAATGCAAGGTATGCAACATAGCACACTGCGGCATGCATCGCACTCTTCAGGCGGGGCAGGCGCCGCATGGCGACTGAGCGAATTTCAGCTTTTCTCACAGCATTTTTACCGGTATGCCTACATCTTTTCCCGATCTGGCATGCGAGCATGTGCAAATGGGGAAGAGGGCGCATGAAAACAGTATTGATTGTCGATGACGAGCGGGATGCGGTAGACGTGCTGAGCCTCATGCTGGAAATGAGCGGCTTCGCCGTCATGGTCGCGTACGACGGGACCCAGGCAATTGCGTGTCTTGAGCAACGGCGCCCTGATTTGATTCTTTCCGATTTCATGATGCCTGGTATGGATGGTGTTGCTTTATGCCGCCGACTCAAGGGCGACCGCGCAACGGCCGATATCCCCTTCATCCTCATGACGGCGGCAGTCAACGTGCCTACCGATGCTCCGATAGACCGCATGATCACCAAGCCGGTGGAGCTTGCCAAACTGCTGGACACATTTACCGCTGTCTCCCGCCAAACGAACCATTCGCCAGTGCGAGTGGTTCGTTAATCTGCAACCGTTCAGCTAGTCGCCAGCGTGCCCAGCATACGCTTGTAATCCTTGCGATACTGCGCCGCCAAACGCGTTTTCTGGGTATCGCTCAAGATCTTGCCCGATACCTGAAAGAACTTTTTCTCCTCTTCTTTCAGGTGGTGATGTACGAGTTTGGAGAGAGCCTTGGCCTGCGTCAGCCATGCGTCACCCGATGGATCGAGCTTTTCCAGATCCTCGACTGCTTCATCGATCTTGTGGTGTTCGGACAAGGCGTGGCGTGAAGGATCGAGCCCCATATCGTCCATCAGCATTGGTACATAAAGGAAGCGCTCTTCGGCCGCGGCGTGTGCGGCCAGTTCATCGGCCAATTCCTTGCACAACATTTTGCGCGTGTCGCCCTTTGGGGAGGCGCGCAACATCTTGCGGCACAAGGTACGTTGAACTTCATGGCTGGCGCGCAGGGCGTCGTAAATATTCTCTGGCATGGCTTGTCCTCGCTAAGCAAACGGCTACCTGACAGAGAGGTAGCGATGCCAGCATCCTAGCGAGGGATGTGAGATATATCGGTGCTATTTCGCACATTCGGCGAAGGCTAAACAGGCCGAAATGTAGTGCCAGTGCGGGTTGCCGGAGCGAGAAGAGGGGGACAGTTACACTCTGTGCAGGCAATCCCTCCGAAGCATGCGTCACCGGCGAATCAGGGATTTTTCTTTTGGCTCTGGACTGCCCGTAATACCGTTTGCACACTATTCAACAATTCTCCCTTCGTCATGTCGGCTTCCACGTGAATGCCGTAATGCGCGCCTTCCTCCAGGTGCTGTGGCAGGGCGGCTTCATCCTGATCTTCGCGTACTGTGATCGAACTGCGGATGGCGTATTCAAGTGCTTGCAGATGGTCAATGCGATAGCGGGCGAGGTCGGTAATGCTGGCGTGTCCCACGATAGTCTCCTGTTACGAAAGCTGTTTGAAAGAGAATGCGCCGGCTATTTTTCAGGCGGGCGGTTGATTGTCCAACGATCCAGCATGGCGTGGAAGCTGGCCGCATTAAAGGGCTTGGAAAGATAATCGTCCATCCCGGCATCCAGGCAACGTTGACGGTCACCCTCAATGGCGCTCGCGGTTAGCGCGATGATGGGTGTGCGCGGCAAGCCGTCGGCTTCTTCCTGCTGACGCCATAGTCGTGTGGCTTCATAACCATCCATGGTCGGCATCATGCAATCCATCAATACCAGATCGAAGCGCTCGCGTTGCAACGCCTGGAGCGCTTGCTGCCCATTTTCCACTTCTTCGATCATATGGCCTTTTTTGGAGATCAGCAGTCGTGCCAGTTGCATATTGATCGGGGTATCTTCCGCAACCAAAATGCGCTGCGGACGACTTGCCGCCGCCTCCACAATAAGCGATGGCGCCGCTTGGGCAGGTTCTGCCTCGGGCTCACGTGTTGTGGATGCACTTGTGGCGGCCATCCGGGCACTCGGGATTTCGAAAGAGAAGGTCGTGCCCTTGCCGGGTTCACTCTCGCACCAGATGCGTCCGCCCATCAATTCCGCAAGCCGCTTGCAGATCGAGAGCCCCAGACCAGTGCCGCCGTACTTGCGACTGATGGACGTGTCAGCCTGCGTGAAGGGTTGGAACAGGCTGGATACGATAGTTGGATCGATACCGATTCCGGTGTCTTTTACGTCGAACCACAGCAAGCCGTAGTCGGCGCCTTTCCGTCCTTGGCGAAAGCCGTAACGCACGGTGACGCTGCCAGACTCCGTGAACTTGATGGCGTTGTTGAGCAGATTGCCCAGTATCTGGCGCACATGGGCGGCGTCGCCCGTAGTGAGGGCCGGTAAGTCGACATCGGGCGCGACTTCCAGTGCGAGCCCTTTCTTTGCAGCGGTGGCGCGATGCAGAGTGACGACATCGTCGACCAGGTCAGTTGGCGAGAATGAGGTGATCTCGATCTGCATGCGGCCAGACTCGATTTTCGAAAAATCCAGTACTTCATTAATGATGCGCATGAGATCGGCGGCACTGCCATGAATGCTTTGCGCATACGTGCGTTGCGTGGCATCCAGAGGCGTGTCCAGCATCAATTCGGAAATGCCGAGAATGCCATTCATGGGCGTGCGGATTTCGTGGCTGACCATGGCCAGAAAGTTGGATTTCGCCTCGCTGGCTTTGTCTGCCTGTAACTTGAGTGCGGCGATCGTTTGTGCATGGCGTTCCCGGCGCTTGAGTACGGACAACACGAGCCAGAGTGCGACGACGATGGAAATCAGACCAATGAAAGCAATCAGGCCCAACAGACGAATCGTGCGTAGCCAGTCTGCGAGAAAGCCATGTTCGGAGATGCCGACTTCCAGATGCAAAGGCGCGTCGCGTATCGTCGTATTGGTCGCCAACATCGGGGCGGCGTCCAGCAGACTACCGTTGGAAACACGGAGGGGAACCTTGGTGCCGATTTCGCCCGGTTGCAACGGCCATGCGCTGATCAGCCGGCCGCTACCGGTTGTCAGCGACATCGAAACATGTTTCTCGAGTCCGATGGTCTTGAAGAAATCGATGAAGAAATCACAGGCGACCGCGGTGACCACCATGCCAATAAAGTTACCGTTACTATCGTTGAGTCGTCTTGATACGTAGAAGGTCCACGCATCATTGGCCCGATTACGCACGGGTTCACTGTAAAACAGGGTGCCATCGTTGTTGACACGATGATGCAGAAAATAGTCTCGATCCCCGACCCACGATACGGGTGCCGGAAAGCCGCGGCTGGAAACGACGTTGTCGCCATTTGCATCAAAAATCGAGATCGCTGCGACCTGGCGTAGTCCGCCGATCTTGTCCTTCAACATTTGTGAAGTGGCGCTCGACGTGAAGGTGCGATGCAGCGCATCGATACTGCGGATGTCTGCCGCATCGACCGTCTGCGCAATGTCATTGGTGACGAGCTGTGTCGATGCCATTGCCTGTGCCGTGCTCTCGGCAATCACCAGCGAGAGCTGGTCGATGTCTTCCTGCCAGTCGTCGAGCGCCCACTGATAAAGTGCCCAGCCTGCCAAGAAGGTGGATGCGAACAGCATGCTGATCAGTCCGATGCCGATCAGCACGACGGTGCGCGACGCCTTGGGGTACGTTGCATCGCATGGCGTATCGTCGTTCAGCGCGACGGTATCTGTCATGACTGTTTTCCTTGCAGCGTGTAATGACGAATGTGATCGCGCACTTCTTGCTGCACTTGCTGTATCTGTTCCGGCAGGTTTTTTATCAGGTCGCCGTAACCGTTGGCGATACCTTGATGTGCGCGTATCTCGATTTCCTGCAGGCAGTTGGCCAGCGCTTTTGCGCCGACCAGGGCCAGTGTGTTCTTGAGAGTATGACTCTCCAGTGCAATCTCCGCAGGCTGACTTGCAGCGACAGCGGCCTGTAATCGATCCAGCATGGGCGGTGTGATGTCGAGGAACGTGTTGGAAAGAGAGATAAAGGCGTCGATATCCTGATCAAGCGCATGCAGGAGGACACGGGGATCAGTATGTTGGGATGTTGGCGTCATCATGATGGCCTCGGCAAGAAAGAGAACTGCTTAAGCTTTTTGGAGCGGCAGGACGAAGCTGAAGGTGCTGCCTTGATCTGGCGTCGATTGCACGGAAATACGACCGTTCATCAGTTCGATGAGCAAGGTGGCGATTGTCAGCCCAAGGCCGGCACCATCATTGCGGCGTGCTGGCGAATCATCGACCTGCGAGAATTTTTCGAATATTCGTTTTTGTGCCGCAAAGGGAATGCCGCGTCCGGTGTCAATAATATGAAAGGCCAATTCATCGTTTTGCCATTCAAGACGCAGCGTGATACTGCCGTGATCGGTAAAACGGATCGCATTGTCGAGCAGTTTGTCGAGAATCTGTATCAGCTTGGCGCGATCACAATGTACAACGGCAGGAACGTTTTCCCGAATGTCGGCCGAGAGTTTGAGGTGCTTGTCGATCGCGGCAGCGCTGTGGCGGCTGATGGCGCTCATGACGATATCGGCGATTTTCTCGTCGCTGAGTTGAATTCTGGCTTCTCCCGACCGCAGCATGCTCACTTCGAGTAGCGAGTCGACCATGCGCAAGAGTCGCTGACCGCTTTGATGAATTGCCTTGGCGAATAGTCCGTGGCGCGTATCGGCGAAATCTTCCATCAAGGTTTCGGAGTACCCGAGAATGCCGCCTAGCGGCGTCCGGAACTCATGCGACATATTCGAAAGAAAGTGCCGCTTTGCGCGCAGCGCGACGAGCGCATCCTGCCGACTGGCCATCAATCGACCGATTAGAAGGATGAGCCCGATAGTAGCCAGTACGATGACGATCGTCGCCAAGCCCGACAGTAGCATTGACTGGGCACGAATCTGCGAATAAGACTGGAGCCGCTCCTCCAGATCGATGCCGACCACGACGTAAAGCGGATATTGCTGGAGTTTTTCGAAGGCGTACAAGCGGTCGCGGCCATCGACCACGCTTTGTGTGCGTATCAACCCGTGCGCATTGTTCTGCGCCGCCTTGAAGACGGGGCTTTGGGATACATCCTGTCCGAAGGACACATCCTGATCCGGATTGTCATGATTGCCGACCTGCCGCACGCGAATGACGCCGTCCATGCCGATCAGAGAAATCGATCCCTGTTGGCCTATGTCGATTTCCTTGTAGACCTCCATGAAGTATTGCGGATTCATAGAGGCGACCACGACGCCCTTGAATGAGCCATCCGGATAGCTGATGCGACGCGTCATTTGCAGCGACCATTTCTTGGAAACGCGCCCCAAAACCGGTTTGCTGATGAACAGGCCGACTTTGTCGGATTCCATATGCACGCGAATGTGTTCGCGATCGGCGAGATTGACGGGTGTGAACGGCTGGCTGGAAAAGACCACGTCGCCCTTGCGGTCCGTGATGGTGAACAGGTTATAGATGCCATCAGGCGTCAGGCCGTCCTGCAGGTCGCGCATGACATCCAGATTCATGCCGGCAGTATTGAAGCGATGGCGCAAATACACGGTCGCCTGATCGGCTGATTCGATCGTGCGCGTGGCGTGCTCCTTGAACAGGCGGGCAAAACTCACGGCATCGCGTTCGGCATGCCGCATTTCATCCTGTTCTGCATGACGAAGTTGTTGCAGCGTCAATACCCAGAGGCCGGCAATCAGGCTCGCCGCGAAGGCGACAAGAAACAGGCGGGTATCGACTTCCTGGATACGCCCCAGCCATCGTTGCCACGCCGCGCGGACGCCCGTTTCTTCGGGATGGTCGCTGGTTGTGGACGCTTGCATGATCGCGGTGGCCGGATGACGGCTTGGCCGTTAACTACGTGCCTGACGGGCTTTCTGTGCGCAGCAGGCGCGCAGATAACCGCACAGTTCGTCGTAATTGACGGGTTTGCGAAAGAACACGACGCCTTCCGGAATGCCGCCGCGCGCTTCCAGGTCCTTTTCCGAGAGGCTGGAAAGAATCGCGATATTCACATCGGCCAGGGCCGGATAACCGAGGATGGTATTGATGACTTCGTAACCATCCAGTCCTTCCATGACGATGTCTGCCAAGACGATGTCCGGTTTGTGGGTGGCGATCTCGACCAATGCCTGATAGCCGTTTTCGCAAAAGGTCGTGGTTGCCGGCAAATCCCAGGAAGCGATCTTCTTGGCATAAATGTCGCGCTGCATCTGGTTGTCTTCCACTACCAGAATCGCGGTTTTGCGATGCGCTGATTGTCTTTCGGCCTGGCTGGCACCCGCTGCCGGCGTGGCTCTATAAGCCTGTACCGCTTCCAGCGGAATCCGGCGATGGCCGCCTTTGGTTTTCCACGCCTCGATCACCCCCGATTCCACCAGTTGTTGTACCGACGTGACGGAAATGCCGAGCAACTGAGCGGCTTCCTGCGTTGTGCATACCTCTGCTGTGCTTCTCATAGTGCGCCTTTTTCATGGGTTGATTGAATTCTAGCGCAAAAAATAGAATTGGGAAATTTAATATTTAATTTGTTTAAATCGTTAAAATCATTTATTGTGGTGAAAATTCGAGCCAAGTTGTGTGTCTTCAGAATGCTTGATTCGACGTGCGATGGATAGGTGAATCCATCGACGGTGCGTGCCCGGTTACGTACGCGCATAACAAGGGGAGAGACCTCATGAATGTTCTGATCGTTGATGATGATCGCACCAATCTCGCACTGTTTTCACATCTCTTGGAAGGAATTCCCGAGGCGACGCTGATCGAGGAGTCCGATCCTGAAAAGGCGCTGGACTGGTGCGCCTCGCATCAGGTCGACGTATTGCTGCTTGATTACATGATGCCGAAGATGGATGGACTGAATTTTCTGCAGCAGTTTCGCCAACTGTATGGCGATGATCATGTGCCTGTGATCATGGTGACCGCCGATGCGCAACTGACAGTCCGGCACGAGGCGCTCCTGCTGAGTGCCAATGATTTCATGACCAAACCGGTGAACAAGCTCGAACTGCGGGCGCGCGTCGCCAACATGCTGGCCTTGCGTCGCTCGCAGCGCCAGCAGGCCGAGCGCGCCGATGCCCTTATGCACGACGTTGCAATAGCCTCGGAAGAGGCGCGGACGCTGGCGCAAGAGCTGGTCACGCGGCTGACTGCCGCCGCCGGTTACCGCGACCCGGAAACAGGGGCGCACTTGCAGCGTATGGCGCACTACGCCCGTTTGATTGCCCGCAATCTCGGGCTTTCGGAAGAGGAGCAGGATCTGATTTTTCGGGCGGCTCCACTGCACGATGTTGGCAAGATCGGGATTCCGGATCACATCCTTCATAAGCCGGGCAAGTTGACGGATGAGGAAATGGCGATCATGCGTACCCATCCGGTTATTGGCGCTGCCTTGCTCAAGGATGCGCGCTCGCCATTGATGCAGCGAGCCGCACAAATCGCATTGTCGCATCACGAAAAATTTGACGGTACAGGGTATCCGGCCGGACTGAAGGGCGAAGACATTCCTCTGGGCGGACGCATTGTTGCGGTAGCGGATGTATTTGATGCGCTGACATCAATCCGGCCCTATAAGCCCGCCTGGAGTCAGGAGCAGGCACTGGAATGGATGCAGCAGGGTGCCGGGACACATTTCGATCCTGCGTGCGTGGCGGCATTCAAGCGCGACTTGGTGGCTGTGCGCTATATCCGGGATGCGCATCTGGATTAATGGGCCAAGGTTGAGGTGGATACGGCCAAAATTAATAAAAACGTCAAATATTGTTATATTCATTTAAATTGGTATTTTTATTGCGTAGGATGACGTACACATATCGTATTGAGGCTGTTTGATCAGTTGTGCGAGACATGAGAGACAAAAATGAAGAATCTAAAAATCAGTATTCGACTGGCAATGTGTTTTGCTGTTCTGATTGCGGCGATGTGCCTCATCGCTGCGATTGGCATCCGAGATTTGTTGACGATGTCGGACATCAACGAAGAGATCGTCAGTGACCGCTATCACAAGGTAGCAATGACGTCGCAGATCAGCGATCAAGTCAATACCACGGCGCGTGCACTGCGTAGCGCGATGTTGGCGCGCAATGTTGCAGAAGCGGACCGCTTCCTGGCTGAGGCGGAGCACAGTTCGCAAAAGGTTTCCGAGTATCTAACCGAATTGGAAAAGATTGTGCATTCGGCTGGCGGTGTGGCTGCGATGCAGCGACTGAAAGAGGCGCGGTCGGACTACGGGCCGCGCCGACAGCACTTGATGGAGTTGATTCACCAGCAAAAGAAATCCGAAGCCACGGACTATCTCTTTTCTGAAGTGGTGCCAGCGCAGGACAAGTACTTTACTGCTTTCAAAAACATGGTCGATTATCAGGCCATGCTGATGGACCAGAGCGTGGAAAAGGGGCGACATGCTTCCCGCTCTTCGATCAATCTGATGTTGGCCTTATCCGGTCTTGCCGTTTTGTTTGCCGTCGGATGCGCCTTCATCATCACACGGTCCATTACACGGCCGCTCAACGATGCCGTCAGGATTGCCAGTGCCGTGGCTGCGGGCAATCTCACTGTTCGCATCCACAATACGTCCAGGGATGAGACGGGCAGTTTGCTCACGGCCTTGAAAGCGATGAGCGACAACCTTCATCGTATTGTCAGTGAAGTCCGTATCAGTACCGACACCATCAATACCGCATCTGGCGAGATTGCCAGCGGTAATTTGGACCTGTCCTCCCGTACCGAGCAGCAGGCGGGCGCGCTGGAAGAGACTGCTTCGGCAATGGAGGAGTTGACTTCAACGGTCAAACAGAATGCCGACAACGCCGCGCAGGCCAATACGCTCGCAATGTCTGCCTCGGAAGTTGCTGGGCGTGGCGGTGAGGTGGTGGGGCAGGTGGTGAACACCATGACGGAAATCAACGATGCCTCGCGGCGCATCGTCGACATTATTGCAGTGATCGATGGCATCGCTTTCCAAACCAATATCCTCGCTCTCAATGCTGCTGTCGAAGCGGCGCGCGCCGGCGAACAAGGGCGTGGCTTCGCTGTGGTCGCCTCCGAGGTGCGCAATCTCGCGCAGCGCAGCGCGGCCGCAGCCAAGGAAATCAAGAGCCTGATTGATGCGTCGGTCGACAAGGTAGACAACGGCAGCCGCCTGGTTGCAGAGGCGGGCGTCACCATGCAGGACGTCGTGGCGAGCGTCAAGCGCGTGACGGATGTCGTCGCAGAAATCACGGCGGCGAGTCGGGAGCAGAGCGAAGGCATCGAACAAATTAATCTGGCCATCACGCAAATGGATGAAACCACGCAGCAGAACGCGGCCTTGGTCGAACAAGCTGCGGCGGCGGCCCAATCCCTGCAGGAGCAGGCGGATCGCCTGACGCAGACTGTCGGCGTTTTCCAACTGGATGCTCAGGCGACAACGCACGTATCGCCGGGAGCTTCCTCCGTTAGGACGGCTGTTGCTGCGGCACGACGCAAACCGGTTGCTTCCCGACCCACTACCCAGTCCCCACCTGCGGTTCCCCGCGTGCCACGCAACATGGCTGTTGCCGGTGCAAGTCTTGATGGCGAGTGGGAACAATTCTAGGTATTGTGCAAGACAGGGCCCGCAGAGGTCCGACACCGATAAACGATTCATTTTCGTGAGAGACGCTTCATGGATACCTTCCAGAAAGAAGTTGATGAAAGAACCAATCTGACCAGCAGCAACAAGTTCGAGCTTTTGCTGTTCCGCTTGGGTAGTCCGGATCTTGCCAACGACGCACCGCCGGAACTGTTTGGCATCAACGTCTTCAAGATTCGCGAGATCGTTCCGATGATGCCGATCACGGTTGCCGCCGGCACGGTGTCGCCGATGTTGGGCATGATCAGCATTCGAGGGCAGATCATTCCCGTGATTGATCTGCCTGCGGTAGCAGGATGCAAGCCGAAGTCAGGCCTCAACATCCTGCTTATCACCGAATTCGCACGGCACACGCAGGCGTTTGCGGTCGAATCTGTCGAGGAAATCGTGCGGCTCGACTGGTCGCAGGTGTTGTCTGCCGAATCCCGGGCGGGCGGTAATCTGGTTACCAGCATTGCGCGGCTCGACGACAAGGCGGAAGGCGGCAAACTCGTACAAGTGCTCGATGTGGAACAGATTCTGAGTATGGTTACGCCAGTTGCGCCAACGCTGGAAGATGATGTCATCAAGACTTGTGCTGCCACGCTCAAGCCTGGGACCGTGGTGCTGGCTGCCGACGATTCCAAGGTCGCGCGCATGCTGATTCAGAACAGTCTCGAAGAACTGGGCATTCCTTACGTCATGAGTAACAGCGGTCGTGAAGCGTGGGAGCGCCTGCAATCGCTAGCGCAGGAAGCCGAGCAAGAGGGAAAACATATCGCGGACAAGGTTGCCTTGATGTTGACCGATCTGGAGATGCCGGAGATGGATGGTTTCACGCTCACCCGCAACATCAAGAGCGATAGCCGCTTCAGTCGCATTCCGGTCGTGATTCATTCTTCGTTGTCGGGATCGGCAAACGAAGATCATGTGCGCAGTGTGGGGGCAGATGGATATGTCGCCAAATTCGCACCAGCCGAGCTGGCCAAAACCATTCATCAAGTGCTGGGTCGCACACCGGCTTCGCTTCCCTGACACCTGTGCTTCGACTGGTAGTAGCAGGTGGTTTGCCATTCCGCTCGCAAGAGCAGAATGGCTTTTTTATTGCCGGCTGTCTTATTCGACCGTGACCGATTTGGCCAGATTGCGCGGCTTGTCCACATCCGTACCGCGCGCTAGTGCCGTGTGATACGCCAGCAATTGCAACGGCACCACATGCAGGATCGGCGACAGCAAGCCGTAGTGTTCCGGCATGCGGATCACATGCACGCCTTCGCTGGTCGTGATGCGCGAATCACCGTCGGCAAAAACATAAAGTTCGCCGCCGCGTGCCCGGACTTCCTGCATGTTGGACTTGAGCTTTTCGATCATCGAGTCGGCAGGCGCGACGGTGACGACCGGCATTTCTTCCGTCACCAGTGCCAGCGGGCCATGCTTGAGTTCGCCAGCCGGGTAGGCTTCGGCGTGTATGTATGAAATTTCCTTGAGCTTGAGCGCGCCTTCGAGGGCAATCGGATAGTGCAGGCCGCGACCGAGAAAGAGCGCGTTTTCCTTGCGGGCGAAGGCTTCGGCCCAGGCGATGATTTGCGGTTCCAGCGCCAGGACGGCGGAAATCGCCGCCGGCAGGTGACGCATGTCCTTGAGGAAGCCGACTTCCTTTTCTTCCGACAAGCGACCTTTTACTTGCGCCAGCGTCAACGTCAGCAGGAACAGGGCGGCCAGTTGCGTGGTGAATGCCTTGGTTGAGGCAACGCCGACTTCGACGCCCGCGCGCGTGATGTAGGCTAGCGCGCATTCGCGCACCATCGCACTTGTGGCGGCATTGCAGATCGTCAGCGTGTTGAGCATGCCTTGCGATTGCGCATGCCGCAACGCAGCCAGCGTGTCGGCGGTTTCACCGCTTTGCGAGATGGTGACGACCAGCGCATTCGGATTCGGCACGCTGTCCCGATAGCGATATTCGCTGGCGATTTCGACATCGACGCGTACACCGGCAATCGCTTCGATCCAGTATTTGGCCGTCATGCCTGAGTAATAGCTGGTGCCGCAGGCGAGGATCAACACTGAATCGATCTTCTTGAAAATGCCGTATGCCTTGTCGCCGAAAATGTCGGGCGTGATGCTTTCGACGCCTTCGAGCGTGTCGGCGATCGCGCGCGGCTGCTCGAAAATTTCTTTCTGCATGTAATGGCGGTACGGGCCGAGTTCGACCGCGCCGGTATGCGCGTGCACGGTTTTCACTTCGCGTTCGACCTGTTTGCCATTCGCGTCCACAATCCAGATGCGCTGCATTTGCAGATCGACGACATCGCCTTCTTCCAGGTAGATGATCTGGTTGGTGGTGCCGGCCAGCGCTAGCGCATCCGACGCGAGGAAGTTTTCGCCATTGCCGATGCCGACGATCAACGGCGAACCGCGACGTGCGCCAACGACGCGGTGCGGTTCGTCGCGTGCGAACACGGCAATCGCGAATGCGCCGGTCAGACGCTTCGTCGCCAGTTGCACGGTGTCGAACAGATCGCCGGTGTACAGATGATCGACCAGATGGGCGATGACTTCAGTATCGGTCTGGCTTTCGAATTCGTAGCCGGCAGCGCGCAGTTCGTCGCGCAACTCGTCATGGTTTTCGATGATGCCGTTATGCACGAGCGCAATGCGGCCACGCGAAAAATGCGGATGCGCATTATGCGAAGCCGGCGCACCGTGGGTGGCCCAACGCGTGTGGGCAATGCCGGTAAAACCTTCGAGGTGGGCTTCGGCGACCTGTTTTTCCAGTTCGGCCACCCGTGCCGTACTGCGTGAGCGTTCGAGCTTGCCATCCACGTGCAAGGCAACGCCGCAGGAATCGTAGCCGCGGTATTCGAGGCGTTTGAGGCCCTCAACAAGAATGGGAGTGATGTTGCGTTGCGCGACTGCGCCGACGATACCGCACATGGTGGGCCTTTTGTAGCGTTGCTAATGAAGCCGTCATCCTATTCCACTTATTGTGGAATAAGTTTTCAAATAATTTTAATTTATGAATTAATATTGCATTACTGTTTAGATGTGAAATAAAAATTCATTTAAGTGATAAAAATGGATGAATCTGTTGATGAATTGAATTTGCTGGACGATCTCGATCGCCGCATCCTCAATGTCTTGCAAATGGATGCGGCGCAGACCAATGCCGATCTGGCGCAGGCGGTGCATGCCTCAGCACCCACTTGCCTGCGACGTGTCAAGCGGTTGGTCGAGCTCGGCGTGATTGAAAAGCAGGTGGCGATCGTCGCGCCGCAAAAAGTCGGTGCGCGTTTGACGGCGATTGTCGAAATCACGCTCGACAACCAGGCCGCCGAACGACAAACCGAATTCGAAAAACTGGTCGCCGATGAGCCTGCCGTGCTGCAGTGCTATCGTGTCTCGCCGGGGCCGGATTTTGTGTTGATGGTGCAAGTGGCAGATATGCCTGCTTACAACGCGCTGGTGCATCGGCTGTTTGCGGCACATGCGAATGTGCGCAATGTGAAGAGTTTCTTTTCCATTCACCGCAGCAAGTTCGAGACGCGGATTGCGGTTTGATGTTCAACGTCCAGCCGTCTATGTCACGTTTTTCCATCCTGTCGGATGGCGTTAAAACATCTCCAGAAAAGCCTGTGCCGCTGCAGACAGCCGCTGATTCTTGAGCCAGATGATGGCGACATCGGATTCCAGCGTGCAGTCGCTGATCTCCATCGTGTGCAGTTGCGGGCCGGATTTGAGTGCGGCGGCCGAGCGCGGCACGATGGCCGCACCCAGTCCCAGTTCGACCAGCGTCAGCAAGGCCATGACGTTGTCGCTTTCGCAGAACACGGTCGGTTCGACATCTGCGGCACGCAAGGCATCCCACACCATGTCGTGCCAGAAGATGCCTTGCTGGCGCTGCATCAACAAGAGCGGTTGCAGTGCCAGTTCGCGCAAGGCGATGTGCGTAGGCCGGGCGCTTTCAGTCGTTGCGCGCACTACGGCGACCCACGGTTCCGTGACCATTGGCTTGATGGCGTACAAGGTGTCGTCAACGGGCAGGCGCACGATGCCGACTTCGATGACATGGGCGTTCAACAGCTCCAGCACGCGGAAGGTGTTGCCTTCGCGCCACTGAAAAGTGACTTCCGGGTAGCTTGCATGGAATGCTGCGATGCGTGGTGGCATGGTCAAGTGGCCGATGCCCGGCGGACTGCCGATGCCGAGGGTGCCGCGCATGCCCTGGTCGAGTTCCCGAATCTCTTTGGCAGTCGTGCTGACGAGGCCGAGAATCTGCTCGGCGCGCTGATAAAGCGCATGGCCGGCTTCGGTCAGCCGTAGCCGCTTGTTGTTGCGCTCGATTAGTTGCGTGCCAAGTTCTTCTTCCAGCATCTTCAACTGCAGGCTCAGTGGCGGTTGTGCCATGTGCAGACGACGTGCAGCGCGGCTGATCTGACCTTCCTCGACGATTGCCATGAAGTAGCGTAGCTGGCGCAAATCCATGCAGGACTCCTGTAATGAGTTTCCATCATACTTTCTAAGTATGGGCTTCAGATAAATATAGTATTTTTCTTATGAATTGACGTTCACTAGACTGGCTCTACTTTCAACAAGAGGGGCAGCACGATGTTGCAACGTTCAACGGTCTGGATCATGGCGCTGACAGGTGGGCTGGTCGTCGCCAACAATTACTACAACCAGCCCTTGCTGGTCGAATTTGCCCATACTTTTGGCGTGACGGAAAAGGCGGTTGGACCAGTAGCAGCGCTGACGCAGTTCGGTTATGCCTTCGGCATGCTGGTATTTTTGCCGCTGAGCGACATGTTCGAGCGCAAACGCATGATCCGGCTGCTGATCCTTGCCGCCATCTGCGCGCTGGTGGCGACGGCGCTGTCGCCTTCGATTCATTGGTTGATCGTGGCGGGTTTCGTGGTGGGATTTACCTGCGTGGTGCCGCAACTGGTGACGCCGTTTGCTGCCCAACTGGCCGATCCCAAGGAGCGCGGCAGTGTCGTCGGCATCGTCATGGGCGGTTTGCTGACGGGGATTCTGCTGTCGCGCACGATTGCCGGATTCGTCGGCGCGCATCTGGGCTGGCAAGCGATGTACTGGATCGCCGCCGGCATAATGGTAGTGCTGTACTTCGTGCTTGGCCGTACGCTGCCGCAAGGTCCACCGACGTTCAAGGGCAGTTATGTTGCGTTGATGCGTTCGCTGCACGAATTGATTCGTACGCAGCCTGTTCTGCGCGAAACGTCGCTGGTGGCAGCTTTGCAATTTGCAGCCTTCAGCGCCTTCTGGACCACGCTGGTGTTCCATCTGCACAATCTGCCGTCGCAGTACGGTAGCGATGTCGCTGGCGCGTTTGGTCTGGTCGGTGTGCTGGGGGCGCTGATGGCCCCGTATGCGGGTAAGTTATCGGACCGTACCAGTCCGCGCCTGACCGTCATGCTCAGTAGTATTGCTTTCGTGATCGCCTATATTGCTTTCGGGTTCATCGGTTACGGCTTGCTCGGCATTGCCGTGGGGGTGGTGATTCTGGATCTTGGTATGCAGTCGGGCCACGTTTCCAACATGACGCGCAACTTTGCATTGAACAAAGAGGCGCTTGGCCGTTTGAATACGGTGTACAACGTCACGCGTTTTCTTGGCGGAGGACTGGGATCGGTTGCCGGCAACCTGGCCTGGGTACATTGGCAGTGGCCCGGCGTCTGCATCATGGGCGGCGTGCTGAGCCTGCTGGCGATCGGTGTGCAACTGTATTACGGACGTCGCTATGTGCCACAACCGCAATCTGCATAAGTGCACGGCAAGCTTGGTCTCGCTGACGTTGATGCGATACTGATTCAATAAAAAAACGGGCCATTAAGGCCCGTTTTTCATAATGTTTTGCGCATTTATTTCTTTTGCTTGACCGGCCGTTGCCAGCTATCCACTGTGACCTGCTTGGCACGTGAAACCGTCAGTTTGTCGGCCGGAGCATCCTTGGTCAGCGTCGTGCCGGCCCCCAGCGTTGCACCCTTGCCGACGCGGATCGGCGCGATCAGTTGTGTCGCACTGCCGACGAACACATCGTCTTCAATGATCGTGCGGGACTTGTTGACGCCATCGTAGTTGCAGGTAATGGTGCCGGCGCCGAGATTGACGCGCGAACCGACCGTCGAATCGCCGACATAGGTCAGGTGATTGGCCTTGCTGTGCGCAGCAATCTCGCTGTTTTTCACTTCGACGAAATTGCCGATGTGAACGTCTTCTGCTAGCACGGTACCGGGACGCAGGCGTGCAAATGGGCCGATGATGCACTCCGGCCCGACATCGGCATTCTCGAAATGCGAGTAAGGGCGAACGTGCGCTTGCGCACCGATGCGGGATGCACTGATCACACAATATGCATCGATACGCACGCCATCTGCCAGTACGACATCGCCTTCGAACACGCAGCCGACATCGATACTGACATCGCGTCCGCAGGTCAGCGTGCCTCGAATATCGATGCGGGCTGGATCCGCCAGTGTCACGCCTTGTTCCAGCAGGCGATGTGCGAGATTGCGTTGATGCACGCGTTCCAGTTCGGCCAGTTGCACCTTGCTGTTGACGCCGTGGGTTTCCCAAACATGGTCAGGCTGTGCCGACACGACAGGCACGCCATCGGCGACGGCAGCAGCGACGATATCGGTCAGGTAGTACTCGCCTTGCGCATTGTTGTTGGACAGCTTGGAAAGCCATTTCTTCAGCGCTGGCGTTGGCGCAACCATGATGCCGGTATTGACCTCGCGGATGTTTTTTTCGGTTTCGCTGGCATCTTTCTGTTCGACGATGCGGCAGATGTCGCCGGTGTGGTTATCGCCTGCACGCACGATGCGCCCGTAGCCGGTTGGGTCGTCGAGGTTGACGGTGAGGATGCCCAACTTTTCAGCACCAGCCGTGTCCAACAGACGTTGCAGCGACGTGGCCGTGGTTAGTGGTACATCGCCGTAGAGAATCAAGGTCGGTACGCTGTCATCCAGTTGCGGCACGGCTTGGGCGACGGCGTGGCCAGTACCGAGTTGCGGTTCCTGCTTGGCGAAGGCGAGGTCGTTTGCTTGCATCGCTTGCGGCACCTGATCGCCGCCGTGGCCGTAGATCACGCACAAACGCGTGGGCGATAACTGGCGAGCGGTCTCGATGACATGAGCAAGTAGGGGTTTGCCGGCGAGAGGATGCAGGACTTTGGGTAGCGCCGATTGCATGCGTTTTCCCATGCCGGCGGCGAGGATGACGATATTCATAAAAGGCCAATGAAGAGAATGCAAAATACTATCACGCGCCCTATCACGCACGAACGCGGCTTTTCGTGGCGGCTGCTCATTCTGGCGGCTTGTGTCGTATTGCTGAGTGCTTGCAGTGCAGCGCGACTCGGCTTCAATAATGGTGCCACCGTGACCTACTGGTGGCTCGACAGCTATATCGATTTCGAGGGCGAGCAAAAGCCCTGGGTCAAGCGCCATATCGATGATTTGTTCTCCTGGCAGCGCAGCACACAATTACGCGGTTATGTCGATCTGGCTTCGCGAATTCAACGGCGTGATCTATCGGCGGTGACTGCCGAGCAATTACTGGCCGATTTCGAAGATGGCAAGAAACGCGTGCAGACCTTTAGCGAGCGTGCTGCGCCCGAGTTGGCCGATCTGGCCTTGTCGCTGAATGCGGAACAGATTGCCAACATCGAAGAAAAGCTCGACAAGAACAATGCCAAGTTCCGCAAGGAATACCTGAGCGGCAGTCGTGAGCAGCGTCAAGAATTCCGTTTCAAGAAGATGATGAAGCAGGCCGAATACTGGTTCGGTCGTTTCAGTCGCGAGCAAGAAGCGGAGCTGCGTCTGTTGTCGGATGCCCGTCCGCTCGATAACGAATTGGTCTTTGAGGTGCGCGAGAAGCGGCAAGAAGCGTTGATCGCACTCCTTCAGAAAATCCATGCCGAAAAGCCATCCAAGGAAGAAACCATACGACGCATCAATGCCTATGCGCGCGCGACCAGCGAATACTTCGGTGTGCAGCGCCATCGACAGTTCTACGAGGCGACAACCAAGGCCAATGCTGCGCTTGTCGCCGCGATGATGCGTATGGCTACCCCGCAGCAGCAGTCGCATTTCGTCAACGTAGTGCAGGACTGGATTACCGATTTCAATCGGCTGTCGGCCAAGGCTGCTTCCTAAGTGGCAACGACGGACGTCGCTCTTTGCTGCTCAACGCGTTGTCAGGGTGTGCGAAAGCATTTGTTGCAGTGCGCACCTCGCCTGATCAACGGCGGTCGATACGGCATCGGGACCGAATGCCAGTCCTTGCAACAGCGTGAAATGCACGTTCCGAATGCCGATGGATGCCAGCGCATAGCGCAGATAGGGCGTCAGAAAATCTTCTTGTCTGGCACGCTCGCCCGTGTGACAGCCTCCTGAGCTGACAAGTACGAACGTCGGCCTGTCCTGTATCACCCCTACTTTGCCTTCTGGCGTCGGCTTGAAGCTGCGATGTATCCGAATGACATAATCAAGCCATAGCTTCAACGCAGCGGGTACCGTGAAATTGTGCATGGGGGTGACGATAAACAGCATGTCATGCTGTTCCAGTTCCGTAATCAAACATTCCGACCATGCCAGTTCACTCGCATCGTGCGCAGCGTTACTCGTGATGGCCAGCGCGTAATCGCGCCCGATTGGTGGAATCGGTGTGCGGATCAGATCGCGCTCGGTAATGTGCGTATCCGGAATGCCGGCGCTGGCGATGACGTTCCTGGCTAGCTGGTAGCCATGGCTGGCATCGCCGTGAGGTCCGCTGTTCAATAACAAGAGGCTTGTCATGCATGATCCGATCAAAGTGGCTCGACGAAGTGCATACCTCGTGCAAGCAATGCCTGGCGAAAATAAAAACGTTGCGCGAGCGCCATGTGCAGGCCGGTATCGAGCACCAGATGTTTGCACTGTAGCGCAACGGCCTGTTGCCTGACCGCCTGCAGCAATTTCTCGCCGATTCCCCGACGCTGATGCGCGACTTCGATCACCAGATCATCGACATACACGAAACGGTCATACAGCAGATTATCTTGCAGCCGGTAGCCGGCAAGCCCGACGATCTCATGACCTAGCCAAGCGCCCAGCAACCGATAGCCTTGGGTGCGCTGGTGCGCCAGCCGCACGATGTAGGCGGCGGGATCGGTCAAGTGTGGGCGCAACTGCTGCATGATAGCGAACGAGGCATGGAGATCGACATCGCTGTCGACAGGCCGGAGATTTATGGGTGACATACGCACCCTCTCATCCAGCACAGTGTCTTAGTCAGCATTGTCATGAGAGAACGTTTGATACGGTTGCGCATGGCTTACTCTGGCATTTTGCGGAACGCAATCGCAAAGCGATTCCACATGTTGATGGCGCTTACCAAAGCGGTAAGTTCGACGAGTTCCTCATCGGTAAAGTGCGGACGTACTGCATCCCAGACCGCATCCGGTACGTGATTCTGCGAAACGAGCGTTAGCGATTCGGTCCATTCCAATGCGGCACGCTCACGTTCGCTGAAAAACGGGGTTTCGCGCCAAGCTGCGACGGTGGCCAGGCGGCGTGCGGATTCGCCTGCGTTGGTAGCTTCCGTTACGTGCATGTCGAGGCAAAATGCACAGCCGTTGATTTGCGAGGCACGCAGCCGGACCAGCTCTTTCAGCAGAATGTCCAATTTGCCTTTGGCAATCTGGTTTTCGACAGCCAGCATGACCTTGGTGATGGCAGGATGCGCGTTGTAGAAGTCGAGACGGGTTTGCATGTGAATCTCCTTGGGCAAGTGGTGAATGGAAAAGAAGTGGCGTTGCATTGATCCGTAGTATGCGAAGATCTTGGTCGAGTCAGAAGAGCCAAGAAATGCAAAAAGGACTAGGCCATGAAAAAGGCAGCTACCGGTAAAGCCACGACCTCGGTGCTTGCTCTGCAAGTCGATCGCGCATTGAGTGCACCGATGTACCTGCAGATTTGTAAGCGATTCAAGACAGCGATCGAGCAGGGGCATCTGCGTGCCGGCGAGCGCGTACCGGC
>NZ_CAJYMD010000065.1 GCF_913776015.1 uncultured Oxalicibacterium sp.
GACTTTAGATATTGGTGCAGCCCAGCACTTCTTCGAGACTGGTCAGTCCCTGCTTGACCTTCACCAGACCCGATTGGCGCAAATTCTTGACGCCATCCTGTTGCGCCTGTTCTTCGATCTCCAGCGCGGTGCCATGATTCAGAATGATGCGTTCGATGTTTTCGGTAATCGGCATGATCTGGTAGATGCCGACACGACCTTTGTAACCGCTACCGTTGCAGCGCTCGCAACCGACAGGTTTATATGGTAGCCATGTACCATCGAGATCGCTTTCGTCGAAGCCGGCTTCGATCAGCGCTTCGTCAGGAATGCTGGTGGGTTGCTTGCATGAACACAAGCGTCTTGCCAGTCGCTGCGCCGTGATCAGGATGACGGATGAGGCAATATTGAACGGTGCCACACCCATGTTCATCAGACGCGTCAGCGTGGCGGGCGCATCGTTGGTGTGCAACGTGGAAAACACCATGTGACCCGTTTGCGCTGCCTTGATGGCAATGTCTGCCGTTTCCAGATCGCGAATCTCGCCGACCATGATGATGTCGGGATCCTGGCGCAGGAATGCCTTGAGTGCGACGGGGAAAGTCAGGCCGGCGCGATCGTTGACGTTGACCTGATTGACGCCCGGCAGGTTGATCTCGGCGGGATCTTCCGCGGTCGAGATGTTGATGCCAGGCTTGTTCAGGATATTCAGGCAGGTATATAGCGAAACCGTCTTGCCGGAGCCGGTTGGTCCGGTAACGAGCACCATGCCGTATGGCCGATTGATGGCTTCGAGCAGGGTGTTTTTCTGCTCTTCCTCGTAGCCGAGCGCTTCGATGCCCATTTGTGCCTGCGAGCCGTCGAGAATACGCATGACGATCTTTTCGCCAAACAATGTCGGCAGGGTACTGACGCGAAAGTCGATCGAGCGCGTTTTCGACATCACGAGTTTCATGCGGCCATCTTGCGGCACACGTTTTTCGGAAATGTCGAGCTTGGAAATGACCTTGATACGTGATGCCAGTTTTTCCTTGATCGCCAGTGGTGGCTGGGCGATGTCGCGCAACACGCCATCGACACGGAAGCGAATGCGATAGAACTTTTCGAATGGCTCGAAGTGGAGATCGGATGCGCCCTGACTGATTGCATCGATCAGAATTTTTTGCAGGAATTTGACGACCGGTGCATCGTCGATATCGACGGTCGAGGCATCAATCGGTGCAGCGGCTTCGTCTTCGATGAAGTCGATATTGTCGAGATCGTCGCCGATCAGTTCATTCAGATCCTGTTCGGCAGTTTGCGTCAGCTTTTCGATCAGCTTCAGCAGCAGGCTGTGATCGACAATGATCGGCTCGACGTTCAATTGCGTTTGAAACTTGATCTGGTCGAGCGCGGCGGAGTTGGTCGGGTCGGACAAGGCAATCGACACCTTGTTGCCACGTTTATTCAGTGCCACGACGCGCTGTGTCTGCATCAATTTGGCATCGACGATCTTGTCCGGTAGCAGCGCACTATTGAAAGCATTTAAATCCAGCAATGGATAGCCAAACACTTCCGAGCAAAACGCGGCCATCTCGCTGGAGTTGATTGTCGCGCTTTGCAACAAAACATCGATGAATGGCAGTTTCTCACTGACCGATTGGCGTGAAAGCGATTCGGCTTGCTGTTGTGATAACTTCCCCCCTTGCAGCAAGGCGCGGGCTAAGCCCGGCATGTTGGTGTTCATCGTGGAGTTGGGGAGTACAGCAGCCATAGTTATGCCAAGGCATTATCGAAGCACGAAGGGTGATTCGATAATGCCTCCCGGCATCTATTTTGTAAAGGAAAGAGCTTGAGGCTGTTACTTCGGCGTGGCGAGTGCGGCACAACTGTCGTGTGCCGTGCCAATTTAGTGGTTACGGTTGACTGCGAAATCGCTGAGTTTGAGGAGTGCCTGCTTAAATGCATTTTCGGGTAACTCGGCAATGGCGGCGGTGGCGGCTGCCGATGCGGCCTCTGCCTTGCGGCGCGTGTAGTCCAGTGCGCCCGAGCTGGTTACGGCTTGTAGTACCGCATCGAAATGCTTTTCATCGCCGTTTTCGATGCATGAGCGAACCAGCTCACGCTGTTCGGCCGTACCGTGTTCCATCAGGTAGATCAGTGGCAAGGTTGCCTTGCCTTCGCGCAAATCGTCGCCGACGTTCTTGCCGATATCGGCTTCCTGCCCGGAGTAATCGAGCACGTCATCGATGAGCTGGAAAGCGGTGCCCAGCGAGCGTCCATACTCGGCGGCAGCTTCGATCTGATCGTCATTGGCGCCGGCAATCAGGGCACCGAGTTCGGCGGCGGCTTCGAAGAGTTTTGCCGTTTTGGAGCGAATGACTTGCGTATAACGTTCTTCGGAGACGTCCGGATCGTGCATGTTCAGCAACTGCAGCACTTCACCTTCCGCAATCACATTGGTGGCATCTGCGAGGATTTCCATGACGCGGATGTTGCCGACCGAAACCATCATCTGGAAGGCGCGCGAATACAGAAAATCACCAACGAGTACCGAAGCTGCATTGCCAAACAAGGCATTGGCAGTCTGGCGGCCGCGCCGCAATGCCGATTCGTCAACGACGTCATCATGCAGCAGTGTGGCCGTGTGAATGAATTCCACGACGGCAGCCAATTGGTGATGGGCGGTGCCTTGATAACCGTAAGCATTTGCCACCAGCAGCACCAGAACCGGGCGAATGCGTTTGCCTCCGGCACTGATTATGTAATCGGCAATCTGGTTGACTAGCGCGACTTCGGAATGCAGTTTTTGCCTGATTACGGCATCAACTGCCTGCAAATCCATGGAAATGGGCTGAATAAGCTGGGTTTGGGCGGATGGAGCGGTAGCGGAAACCAAGGTGAGCCTGCGCAAGAGGGGAGGTGGAAGTTGCTGAATTATACGATGCCCACTCGAATTGAGGCGGCTTGCCAAATCGGTGCACTGGCATTGGGCGTCGGAAGGCCGCCACACTTGTGGTGAATCACTTTGACCGGGTGTGTAAGTCCATGTATAATTTTGGGTTTTCCCGTTTCTGCGTATATTTTGCGGGCGGCGAAAAAATTAATTCCTAAATCATTTGATGAGGTTTCACATGTACGCGGTCATAAAAACCGGTGGCAAGCAATATAAAGTTGTCGCTGGCGAAAAACTTAAAGTAGAACAGATACCGGCTGACATTGGATCCGAAATCACCATCGATCAGGTGCTCGCAGTGGGCGCTGGAGAAGCCATCAAGTTTGGCGCTCCCCTGGTCGCAGGTGCGACGGTCCTTGCCACGGTTGTTTCCCACGGTCGTCACGACAAAGTCAAGATTTTCAAGATGCGTCGTCGTAAGCACTACCAGAAGCGCCAAGGTCATCGCCAAAACTACACCGAATTGCAAATCGTCTCGATCAACGGTTAATTCCGGATCAGTCAACCAGATACCAAGGAGTCAGAAATGGCACATAAAAAAGGCGGCGGCACTACGCGTAACGGTCGCGATTCGGAATCGAAACGTCTGGGCGTTAAGGTTTATGGCGGTCAATCGATCAATGCTGGCGGCATCATCGTTCGTCAACGCGGCACCAAAATGCACGCAGGCGAGAACGTTGGCATCGGCAAGGATCACACCCTGTTTGCACTGACCGATGGCAAAGTTGCCTTCGTGACCAAAGGTGCACTGAAGCGTCACTATGTGACGGTTGTTGCAGCCTAATCGAGGCGCACTTCAGCAAGGCAAGGCGAAAGCCTTCAATCAAAAGGCTCTGCCGCTGGTGGAGCCTTTTTAGTTTTTACGGACGGTTTGCATGAAATTTATCGACGAAGCAAAAATCGAAGTCATTGCCGGCGATGGTGGCAACGGCGTCGCCTCTTTTTGTCGCGAAAAATTCAGACCGTTCGGCGGTCCAGATGGTGGTGATGGCGGCAAGGGCGGCAGTATCTGGGCAGTTGCTGATCGCAATATCAATACCCTGGTCGATTTCCGTTATTCGAAGATCCATAAGGCGAAGAATGGCGAAAATGGTCGCGGTTCCGATTGCTATGGCAAGGGCGCGGATGACATCTTCCTGCGCATGCCGGTCGGCACGCTGGTGATCGATCAGAACGATGGCGAACTGGTTGCCGATCTGACCGAGCATGGTCAGCAGATTTTGCTGGCGGAAGGCGGTGAAGGCGGCTGGGGCAATATTCATTTCAAGTCGTCGACCAATCGCGCGCCGCGCCAGAAAACCGAAGGCAAGGAAGGTCAGCGTCGCGAGTTGCGTCTGGAATTGAAGGTGTTGGCCGATATCGGCTTGCTCGGCATGCCGAATGCGGGTAAATCCACCTTCATCACCGCGGTTTCCAACGCACGTCCCAAGATTGCCGACTATCCGTTCACTACGCTGCATCCCAATCTGGGTGTGGTTCGCGTTAGTCACGAAAAGAGTTTCGTGATTGCCGATATTCCAGGCCTGATCGAAGGTGCGTCCGATGGTGCCGGTCTTGGTCATCAATTTCTGCGTCACTTGCAGCGCACACGCTTGCTGTTGCACATCGTTGACCTGGCACCGTTCGACAATGTCGATCCCGTCAAGGAAGCGAAGGCGATCGTCAAGGAGCTCAAGAAGTACGATGAATCGCTGTTCGACAAGCCGCGCTGGCTGGTGCTGAACAAGCTGGACATGGTGCCGGAAGACGAACGTGCCAAACGCGTCAAGGATTTCATCAAGCGCTTTGGCTGGAAAGGCCCGGTGTTCGAGATTTCGGCGCTGACGCGCGATGGCTGCAACGATCTGATCCTGGAAATCTACGATTACCTGTCGCAGCAACGTCAAAGCGAGCAGCGTTCGGAAGATACGGCGCAGATTGCGGAAGACGTACGTGCGATCGATTCGATCGATCCCGACGATCCGCGCTTCAAGGTGATCGACTAGGCAGTTCCCGGTCTTTGACCGTTCGGCATTTTCTCCCAATAAAAACGCACCGGACATCCATGCAATCCGTGATTCAGGACGCCAAGCGCGTCATCATCAAGGTCGGTTCCTCGCTGGTTACCAACGACGGCAAGGGGCTCGATGCGCAGGCCATTGAAAAATGGACTGAACAAATCGTGCAATTGCGTGCTTTGGGCAAGGAAGTCGTGCTGGTCAGTTCGGGGGCGATTGCAGAAGGTATGCAACGTCTTGGATTCGACAAGCGTCCGACGGGCGTACATGAATTGCAGGCGTGCGCCGCAGTTGGGCAAATGGGCCTTGCACAAATTTACGAAAGCAGTTTCCGTCGTTATGACGTGCGTACCGCGCAGGTGTTATTGACGCACGCCGATCTGGCGGATCGCGAGCGTTATCTGAATGCCCGTTCCACCCTGTTTACCTTGCTGCGATTTGGCGTGGTGCCGATCATCAATGAAAACGATACGGTGGTGACGGATGAGATCAAGTTCGGTGATAACGATACGCTCGGCGCACTCGTCGCCAATCTGATCGAGGCTGATGCGCTGATCATCCTGACGGATCAACGTGGTCTTTACACGGCGGATCCGCGCAAGAATCCGGATGCCCAATTCGTGCATGAAGCCAAGGCTGGCGATCTCTCGCTGGAAGCGATGGCCGGTGGCGCCGGTAGTAGCCTCGGTCGCGGCGGCATGTTGACCAAGATTCTTGCCGCTAAGCGCGCCGCTTTTTCCGGTGCGCATACGGTGATCGCCTGGGGACGGGAAGACAACGTTCTGACACGGCTGGCACAAGGCGAAGCCATCGGCACGCAACTGACAGCGCAGACTGCGCAACTGACGGCACGCAAGCAGTGGATGGCCGATCATTTGCAGACGGCTGGCAAGGTCGTTCTTGACGCGGGGGCCGTCGCAAAACTGACGCAGGAAGGCAAATCGCTGTTGCCGATCGGCGTGACCGATGTTGCCGGCAATTTCGGGCGTGGCGATGTGATTACTTGTGTCGATGCCACTGGGCGGGCGGTTGCGCGTGGCATTACCAATTACGCGAGTTCGGAAGCACGACGCATCGTGCGCAAACCGTCATCGGAAATTGCTGCCATTCTTGGTTTTGTCGAAGAACCGGAACTGATTCATCGCGATAATCTAGTTTTGCTCTGAATAGCAATCGGATGCCGAAAATAAAAAAGCCTGCTTCATGCAGGCTTTTGCATTTGTCCGCCTGATTGTGAGCGCGGCTACGGTGGACAAGCGCATCATTCGCGCATCAGGTTATCGATCAGCGTTTGTTTGCTGCGCAGTCGCTTGAGCATGTCCTGTTCATTCCCCATGATCATCAGATTGCTGCAAAAGTAATCTTGGGCAAGTGCGGCATGCTGGCGATTGGTTTTGCCGCGGACAATGCCTTCCCATTTGTCGCGACGCGAACGTCCCCAGGAGCCATCTTCACGACCGAAGGCATAAAGCTTGTGCTCGAAAGTCGCACAACGAATGCCCTCGTAGCTGATGTTTTTTGCGCCAGCCTGGCTGGTCGATACCAGAGTGTAACGAATCACGCCATCGGAGCCGATTGCCAGTGACTTGGCGTCGATTGCGAATTTCTGTGTGGTGGTTGGGCCGACATAGAAGTCGATCAGATTTTCGGCCTTAGGCGCTGGCGGCATCTGTACGGCAATTTCTTCCCATGGCTTGTTCTCGTCATCGAAATCTTCTTCGAATTGCGATTGTGCCCAGGCGGTTTGCATGACCAGCAGCGCGCCCACGGAGAGCAGAGCGGTGCGATACAGGTTACGGACAGTGAAAAGTGGATTACTGCTCATGTTCGGATTTTTTCTCGCGTTGTGCGTGGGGGGACGTTGGTTTGCGCGGTGGGTGACTTTGTCGCAAATAGCGCGATGCATTCCCTTGCTGTGGTTTGTTGAGAAAGCGTGACAGTTCCTGCAAGGCACGCTGGTAGACGTCGCGCTTGAATTCGATGACCACATCCAGCGGCACCCAATACTCATGCCAGCGCCAGGCGTCGAATTCAGGATGTTCACTCAACCGCAGGTTGACGTCGCAATCGCGCCCGACCATGCGCAGCAGAAACCAGATCTGCTTCTGACCGCGATAATGACCACGGATTTCGCGCTTGATGAAATGGTCGGGGACTTCGTAGCGCAGCCAGTCGCGTGTGCGACCAATGATTTTCACATGCTCTGCGCGCAACCCGACTTCTTCTTCGAGTTCACGATACATCGCCTGCTCAGGCGTTTCGCCGAACTTGATGCCGCCCTGCGGGAATTGCCACGAATGCTCGCGCACGCGTTTGCCCCACCACACTTCATTCTGCGCATTGAGCAGAATGATGCCGACGTTAGGGCGGAAGCCTTCACGATCCAGCATGTTGCACCTGTACTTTCTGCGGCTGATCGGTCCCCGATGCAGAAGCGATGCGGCAACTATCCGGCCACGGCGTGTTGCTGCAATAGGCACGCGCCGGGGGAGAGGGTTATCAATTGCATGAAGAGGGGACGCATCAGCCAGCTAATCCTTTAAAATTGGAACGATTATAACCCCGCTCTCTTTTTAACAAGACACATCCTCATGCGCGCCTCCCGTTTTTTCATTTCCACTCTCAAAGAAGCTCCTGCCGATGCTGAAATCGTCAGCCATAAACTGATGATGCGTGCCGGCATGATCAAGCGTCTCGGCTCCGGCATTTACACCTACATGCCGATGGGCTTGCGTGTTATTCGCAAGGTGGAAGCCATCATCAAGGAAGAGATGGACAAGGCGGGTGCAATCGAACTGCTGATGCCGTTGGTCCAGCCTGCCGAACTCTGGCAAGAAACCGGTCGCTGGGACAAGATGGGGCCGGAATTGATGCGGGTGAAGGATCGTCATGGTCGCGATTTTGCAATCCAGCCGACGTCCGAAGAAGTGATTACCGACGTGGTTCGCACCGAAATCCGTTCATATCGTCAGTTGCCGGTCAATTTCTATCATGTGCAAACCAAGTTCCGCGACGAACGTCGTCCGCGTTTCGGTTTGATGCGCGGTCGTGAATTCACCATGAAGGATGCGTATTCCTTCGACCGTGATATCGACGGCCTCAAGCGCTCGTACGAGATCATGTTCGATACGTACACCAAGATTTTCACGCGCTTTGGCTTGCAGTTCCGTGCGGTGGCAGCCGATAACGGTGCCATCGGTGGTTCGGGTTCGCACGAATTCCACGTGATTGCCGATACTGGCGAAGATGCGCTGGTGTACTGCGCCGATTCGGATTACGCCGCCAATATGGAGGCAGCCGAAGCGCTGGCACCAACGACTGCACGCGGTGCAGCGACGCAGGCGCTGTCCAAGATGTCAACGCCGGGCAAGCAGCGTTGCGAAGATGTGGCAACTTGCCTCGGCCTGTCGTTGACGCAAACCGTCAAATCCATTGTGCTCGTGACCGATCCGAAAGAAGGCGAAGCAGAGAAACAAGTGTGGCTGCTGCTGCTGCGCGGCGATCACGAGTTGAATGAGGTCAAGGCATCCAAGGTGCCGGGCTTGACGGAATTCCGTTTTGCGGGTGAATCGGAAATCCTCGAATGGTTCGGTTCGCCACCGGGTTATCTCGGTCCGTTGAATACCAAGAAACCGGTACGCATCGTGGCCGACCGCACGGTAGCTGTCATGAACGATTTCGTCTGTGGTGCCAACGAAGCGGATTTCCACTACACGGGCGTCAACTGGGAGCGCGACTTGCCTGAGGCAACGGTCGCCGATCTGCGCAATGTGGTGGAAGGCGATGCATCGCCGGATGGCAAGGGCACGCTGTCGATCCAGCGCGGCATCGAAGTGGGACACGTGTTCCAGCTCGGTACGCGTTATTCGCAGGACATGAAAGCAACTTTCCTCGATGAAAACGGCAAGCCGCAACCGATCCAGATGGGCTGTTACGGTATTGGCGTGACGCGTATTCTTGGTGCTGCCATCGAACAGAATTTCGATGACAAGGGCATTATCTGGCCGGCATCGCTGGCACCGTTTGAAGTCGTTCTGTGCCCGATGGGATATGACCGCAGCGAAGCCGTCAAGGCGGAAACTGAGCGCTTGTATGCTGCCTTGACCGAAGCCGGTGTCGATGTGATTCTCGATGATCGTGGCGAACGTCCGGGAGCCATGTTTGCCGATTGGGAACTGATCGGCGTTCCGCATCGCATCGTGATCGGGGATCGTGGTCTCAAGGAAGGCAAGCTCGAATATCAGGGACGTCGCGATACCGAGGCGACAGGTGTAGCGCCTGCAGATGCCGTGGCCTTCGTGCAGGCACGTCTGGCTGGCTGATCGGTTACGTGCGGTCGCACCTCGGCAGGACGGTGTTGCGAACAGGGCGGTGCTTTTTCTGCGCCAGCCTCTTGCTCCTGCTTTGGCTGCCGGCACATGCCGGGAATCAGAAGGAGGAGGCACTGGCCGATGGTGTACGCATGGCGCTGTCGCGTGCGATTTCCGATTCACGTCCGCCGAAGCCGGATTTCATCGATATCGATGAGCGCCTGTCTTATTTACGGTGGCTCGGCGACATGTCGGATCGGCTGGTGCGACGTATCCCGGATCGACAAAGCCGTCTCGAATTTCTGCAAACGCTTTGGTATGAAGCGCGGCGTGCGGGGCTGGATCCGGCATTGGTGCTGGGCTTGATCCAGGTCGAATCCGCGTTTCGCAAATATGCGATCTCCCATGTCGGCGCGCATGGCTACATGCAGGTCATGCCGTTCTGGACACGCGTGATCGGTGATGGCGATCGCAGCAAGCTGTTCCAGATGCAAACCAATCTGCGTTACGGCTGTTCCATCCTGCGCATGTATCTGGATATGGAAAAGGGCGATTACTATCTGGCGCTGGGGCGGTATAACGGTAGCCGTGGACGTCCTGAATATCCGAATGCAGTACGTGCTGCATGGCGTAGCTGGGAGCATCGGCCTTGATGGCCGTACAGATTTTAGCTATCGCAAAAGATCATCGTAAAAACAAAAACGCCCGCGCGATGCGGGCGTTTTTGTTTGGTGCTGACAAGGATTACGACAGGTGTGCCGAAATGAGCTTGGTCATTTCGAACATGGAAACCTGCTTCTTGCCACCAAACACGGCTTTGAGCTTGTCGTCCGCGTCGATCTGGCGCTTGTTTTCCTGGTTTTGCAGCTTGTGCTTCTTGATGTAGTCCCAGACCTTTTTGGTGATCTCGGTACGCGGTGCTGGTGCTGCGCCAATGACGGCAGCCAATACGGCGGATGGGGTCACTGGTTTCATGAAGGCGGCGTTTGGCTTACGGGCAACTGCTGGCTTTTTCGCTGCGACTTTTTTAGCGGCTGGTTTCTTTGCTGCGACCTTTTTGGCTGGCGCGGCTTTTTTTGCCGGTGCAGCTTTCTTGGCTGGTGCTGCTTTCTTCGCTGCTACCGGTTTCTTTGCAGCTGGTTTCTTGGCGGCCGTTTTAGTGGCCGCTGGTTTTTTGGCTGTTGCCATCTTAAAGCCTCCTTCACAGAGTGTTGGGTAATTGCGTCAATACACGCAACGCTAATAGTGGTGCGGTTTTTCCCACTGTGCAAGTGTTTTTATGCGTGTCCCCGGCGTTTTGTCGGCTGCCAGCCACGCCGTTTCTCGAAGAAGAAAATGCGGAAGTTCACCAGAGAGAAAACGGCATCGAAAATGTGCGTTCGGCGCTGCACGCATTTTGATTCGATGGCGCACTGCACCATGAAAAAAGCCCGGACGAAGCCGGGCTTTTTTTGATCGAGGAATCGGACTAACGCATGCCCGGTGGCAGCATGCCTTTCATGCCGCGCATCAGCTTGGCCATGTTGCCGCCCTTGAGTTTCTTCATCATGGTTTGCATCTGCTCGAACTGGTTGAGCATGCGGTTTACCTCTTGCACTTGCACGCCAGCGCCTGCTGCAATGCGGCGTTTGCGCGATGCTTTGATCAGGTCGGGTTTGGCGCGTTCGGCCGGCGTCATCGAATTGATGATGCCTTCCATGCGTGCGACCTGCTTGTCGGCCATGCCCATGTTGGCACCGCTGGCAGCCATCTGCATTTGTGCCGGCAGTTTGTCCATCAGGTTGGCCATGCCGCCCATCTTCTTCATCTGTGCCAGTTGCTGCTGGAAGTCGGTCAGATCGAACTTGCCGCCGCCCTTGATCTTTTGCGCCAGGCCTTGTGCCGCTTCGATGTCCACGCCTTTACGCGCTTCTTCGACCAGTGCAAGGATGTCGCCCATGCCGAGAATACGATCGGCCATGCGCGCCGGATCGAAGGCTTCAAGACCATCCATCTTTTCGGCGACGCCGGCAAACTTGATCGGCTTGCCCGTGATATGGCGCACCGACAGTGCGGCACCGCCACGCGAATCGCCGTCTAGTTTGGTCAGCACGATACCGGTCAGTGGCAATGCATCGCTGAATGCCTTGGCGGTGTTGATGGCATCCTGACCCAGCATGGCATCGACCACGAACAGCGTTTCGATCGGGTTGACGGCATCGTGCAGAGCGCGAATTTCCTGCATCATCGCTTCGTCGATACCCAGGCGACCGGCAGTATCGATGATCAGTACATCGTGATAGTGACGCTTGGCGTGATCGACAGCGGCGCGTGCAATATCGACAGGCTTGTCGGTCGGCTGCGATGGAAAGAAGTCGGCGCCGACCTGTTCCGTCACGGTCTGCAACTGGCCGATTGCCGCTGGACGGTAGACGTCGGCAGAAACCGTCAGGACTTTCTTTTTCTTTTGTTCGCGCAGGTATTTGGCCAGTTTGCCGACGGTGGTGGTCTTACCGGCACCCTGCAAGCCGGCCATCAGGATGATCGCAGGCGGCTGCGTGGCGAAATTGAGTTGCGACGCTTCGCGTCCCAGATCGGCACCCATGATGGCGGCGAGTTCGCGCTGTACCACGCCAACCAGCGCCTGGCCTGGCGTCAGGGAACCGATGACGTCTTCGCCCATCGCCTTTTCCTTGACGCGATTGATGAATTCGCGCACGGCCGGCAGGGCAACGTCGGCCTCCAGCAAGGCAAGGCGTACTTCGCGCAGCATTTCTGCCGTATTGGCTTCGGTCAGGCGCGCTTCGCCGCGCATGGTCTTGACGACCTTGGCAAGGCGTTGAGTCAGGTTATCGAGCATGGTGATCAGTTCTAGTCAGGCGGCAATCGCACGATGCGATTTTTCAATCCGCCATTCTACCCGATGCCTTCGTGCGCTCGTGCGATTGAGGCGCCAGGGCCGGGCTGCGTGGACGCGTTTTCCAGACGGCCAGGCTTGTGATGGTGTTTGCCTCTACAGGCAGTTTTTCCATGTGCAGGACGCAAGCCAATGCAGGACATGGTGTAAACTCGCCTGAATGTATACCTCTCTCTTCGTGCTTGCTGCGCTGTGCTACGCGGTCTGTGCTTTCCTGCCTTCGCAGCGACGCCAGATCATTGGCGTGGGCGTGTTGATCGGCTGGCTGTTGCACGGAGCGGCATTGTGGATGGACGTCATCGCACCGAGTTCATTGCGACTTGGCTTTGCGCTCATGCTGTCTGCCACCTTGTGGATTTCGGTCGCGGCCTACTGGCTCGAAAATCGCAATCTGACCCTTGATGGTCTACGCATTCTGGTGTTGCCGTGCGCCGCGGTTGGCGTGCTGTTACCACTCGTTTTTCCCGGCAGTCTGGTGCCTCTCGAAGAGCATTCAGTTTTGTTTCCCTGGCATATTGCGATTGCAACGCTGGCGTACAGCACCTTTACGATCGCCGCTTTCCATGCCGTGTTGATGGCAATTCAGGAAACGCGTCTGCATACGCGCTCGCCTGAAAAGAAGGTCGGACTGTTTGCGCTGGCGATCGAACGCCTGCCTGCTTTGCTGACCATGGAAAAGTTGCTGTTCCGTCTGATCGGTTTCGGTTTCGTCTTGTTGACGCTGACGGTGTTATCGGGCGTGGTTTTTTCCGAAGAGGTTTTCGGCAAGGCATTCAAATGGGATCACAAGACCACGTTCACCATGCTGTCCTGGCTCGTGTTTGGCATCCTTCTTGTCGGCCGTCATTTGCGCGGCTGGCGCGGCAAGACCGCGCTGACATTTACCCTCGGCGGCTTCGGCATGCTGCTGCTGGCGTATGTCGGTAGCCGTTTTGTGCTGGAAGTTGTTCTGCACCGGAGCATTGTATGAAGCTGCTGGCCTGGGCACTTCTGATCTTTGCCGTGATTTGGGTTTTGCGCAGCAAGGCCAAGGCCAGGCAAAAAGCTGCTCGCGATTTCGAGGCTGCCCGGCCCGATGCGCCAATGCACACGGAAGCTGATGCGGAAGTCATGGTGATTTGCCGAGAATGTGGTGTGCATTTTCCGGTTTCCGAGGCGGTACGTGACGCATCCGGGCGACACAGTTTTTGCAGTATCGAACATCGCCAGCAATATCTCGGTCATTAATCCATGACTTCGGCCACGGCCATCTCTCATGACGTGCGCAATACGTTCTGGCGCACGCTGCAAACCTTTGCCTTTACGCGCACGCTGATCGTTGCCGCCTTGCTGGGGTATTTCGGTTGGGTGGGCGCGCGCGCTGCACGCAGTGGTGAATATTTCTGGATTATCTGTGTCGGCTACATGCTGCTGGCACTGGCTTTCGTCCTGTTTGCCTCTTATTGTCGCCGCCGCTTCTTGCTGCAGGTAACGGTGCAGATACTGGTGGATCTGGCCGTCATTTCGCTGCTTTATCTCTCGGTTGGCGGACTCAAAAGCGGGCTTGCCATCCTTTATCTGTTTCCTCTGGCTGGCGGTGCGATTCTGGCACCGCTGGTGCTGGCATTGTTCTTCGTCTCGATTGCGACGTTCGTCATGCTGGCCGAAAACGGCTATCAATTACTGAACGCAAACGGTGATATTTCCTCGACGCAGGTCGGTTTGTACTGCGCGGCATTTTTCATCGTGATCATTGCCGTGAATCGATTGGCGGATCGTCTCGTCAAGCAGGAAACCCTGGCACAAGGCCGCGGCAAGGCGTTGCAGGTGCAGGAGGCGATCAACCGTCTGGTCATCGAAGACATGGACGATGGCGTGTTGGTGGTCGATCGTCACGGTCGTATCCTGACCGGCAATCCGGCAGCGGAACGTTTGCTGGGCTTGAGCTTTGGCGCACATGCCGAATTTGGGCAACTGGATCGCTTGCCCGGGTTGTCCCCGATTGCGCAGGCTTATCTTGAGTGGCGTGACAAGGCCAGGCGACGGGCCATCGTCGAGATGGAAACACCGGTCTTTGTGCGGATATTGCCGGCAGACGATACGACCCTGCAAGGTGGCGCCACCATTATCGGTGCCAGACATGAACCGTCTACCCATTTGAAGTTGCGTTTCGTGCGCGTCGATACGGGTGGGGCGCAGGAAGGTCGTGTGGTGATTTTTCTCGAAGACGTGACAGAGATTGAAAATCGCGCACAGCAACTGAAACTGGCCGCGATGGGGCGCCTGACGGCCAGCATTGCACATGAGGTACGCAATCCTCTGGCAGCGATCGGGCACGCCGCCGCCTTGCTCAATGAAGATGAGAACGATGCGGGCCGTCGTCGCTTGCTCAAGATCATTGACGACAATGTGGCGCGGCTCAATCGCATGATCGAAGACATTCTCAAGCTGTCGCGCAAGGCCAATCGCGATCAGAAACCGCTCGATCTGCGTGCATTGATTGGCGAATTACTGGAAGAATTGCGTGATCTGCAAGGTATCAAACCTGAAGTGATTTCCCTTAATGGTCCGCAGGATGTTCTGGTACGTTTCGATCCATTGCACTTGCGTGAAATCATCCTCAACCTGCTGACAAATGCGTTACGCTACGCCAGCGGTGGCGCTGGTAGCATTCGCTTGCAGATCATGGTCAGCGGTGCGGCACGTGTCGAGTTGCACGTGCAAGACGATGGTCCGCAAATGACGTCTGCCGTGCGCGCACACTTGTTCGAACCTTTTTACACGACGTCCAGCAAGGGAACCGGTCTTGGTCTGTATCTTGCGAGGGAGTTGTGCCTCAATAATGGTGCCATGCTGAATTACGAGTTCCGCAGCGAAGGCGAGCACGGCGCGCCGTCGGGGCGTTTCGTGATCACTTTCGCCACGAATGATGGTGCCGATCAACCGAGTATCTTGCCCAATTAAGTATGAGCACGCCCCGAATACTGATCGTCGATGATGAAGCCGACCTGCGTGAGCTGCTGGAGATCACGCTGATTCGCATGGGGCTGGATGTCGATAGCGCGGAATCGCTGGCGGTTGCGCGCGTCCTGTTGCAGCAAAAGGCGTACGCGCTGGTCTTGACCGACATGCGGCTTCCGGATGGGCAAGGCATTGAACTGGTGCAGGAAATTGCTACGCATTATCGGCATACTCCGGTCGCGGTGATTACCGCATTTGGCAGTGCTGACAATGCGGTTGTAGCCCTGAAGGCTGGGGCCTTCGACTATCTTTCCAAGCCGGTAGGGCTGGAACAATTGCGCGCGATGGTGCGTACCGCCTTGCGTATCAGCGAAAAGCCCCTAGCGGTCGCAGCACAGCCGACAACCCAGACGCCTTTGCGACTGATGGGGCAGTCGCAAGCGATGCAAGCCTTGCGCGCGCAGATCGCCAAGCTCGCACGCAGCATGGCGCCGGTTGCCATCAGTGGCGAATCGGGCAGCGGCAAGGAACTGGCCGCACGCGATATCCATGCGCAAAGCGCACGTTCCGATAAACCGTTCATTGCCGTCAATTGTGGCGCCATTCCGGAAGCGTTGATGGAGGCGGAGTTCTTCGGTTATCGCAAGGGCGCATTCACCGGCGCAATGGAAGATCGCGACGGTTTCTTCCAGGCTGCCAATGGCGGAACCTTGTTGCTCGATGAAGTGGCCGACTTGCCGCTTGCGATGCAGGTCAAGCTGTTGCGCGCCATTCAGGAGCGCCGGGTGCGCAAGGTGGGCGCGACGACCGAAGAGCCGGTCGATGTACGCATCATCAGCGCCACGCACCAGAATCTGCATGCCTGCGTGCAGCAGGGCCGTTTCCGGCAGGATTTGTACTACCGTTTAAATGTGATCGAACTAACCTTGCCGCCTTTGCGTGAACGACTGGCGGATGTGGCCTTGCTGGCAGACGTGATCCTGCAGCGTCTGGCGGGCGGCATGCCGGTTTCGTTATCGGCGGACGCATTGGCTGCCCTGCATGGCTATCACTTTCCCGGCAACGTCCGTGAGCTGGAAAATATTCTGGAACGCGCATTGGCATTTGCCGGTGAAGGGCGCATCGAGCTTGGCGATTTGCTGCTCAAGGATGTTGCAGCAGACAGGAGGCCTTCATTGTCGGCTATGCCTGCCAGTTTTTTCGAACCGCCTGCAGCGCGGGGGGAAGAAGTGCCGGCACCGACAGTATTTGCGGCAGTACCACATCCTGTCGCCGACTCTGAAGAGGCCTTGCCGGCTTCCTTGCCCGATCATCTGGACGCGGTCGAGCGCGAGGTGATCTGTCGTGCGCTGGCAAAGACGCGCTTCAACCGGACGCAGGCGGCAGAATTGCTGGGCATCAGCTTTCGCCAGTTGCGCTATCGCATGCAGCGACTGGATATCCAGGAACCCGAATGAACTTCCCCGCCATCGCCATTGATACGACCGGCTGGGCGGATAACGTGCTGCGCATGCCGTCGCCCAATTTCGATCAGCGCGCAGAAGGCATGCCGATCGGCTTGCTGGTGGTACACAACATCAGCTTGCCGCCGGGAGAGTTTGGCGGGCCATATATTGCCGATCTGTTTTTGAACCGGCTGGATTACGATGCGCATTCTTATTTTGATCAGTTGCGTGCCTTGCGCGTCTCGGCGCATTTCCTGATCCGGCGCGATGGCCAGATCATCCAGTTCGTTTCGGCATTTGATCGAGCCTGGCACGCAGGGGCATCCGTTTTTTGCGGGCGCGAGCGTTGCAATGACTTTTCCATCGGCATTGAACTCGAAGGCACCGATTTCGAACCGTTCGAGGACGCACAATATGCGGCCCTGACGGCGCTGACGATTGCCTTGCAGGAAGTGTGTCCCTTGCAGGATGTGACGGGACATGAGCAGATCGCGCCGGGCAGAAAAACCGATCCTGGGCCGTTTTTTGATTGGCAAAACTATCGAAAATTGTATCGTCTTGCTTTTGATGGAAAGGCGGGAAAAGCCGGGAAGATGCGCGACGATCTCCGGTTTTACGGCGATTGAAAAATTTACATTTTAAGTACAGCTACAACGCACCAAATTAATCTCGAAAAATCCGCGTAAAGGCATTGCACATCCAGAATCGAGGTACTAGAATTAGTGCCAATCGCGGTTTCTGCACTAGATGTAGTGGGTTATCGGCGTTCTCTCATTTGCCCAAAACGTTCTCTTCTCTATATAGAACAGTGTTTGGGCCGATGCATAAATACAGCAGCAGAATGGGCAGCGCCCCGCCAGATGCGGCGGTACTGCTTCCATGAAGTGTTTCGCGAATTGGCAATACGGCCGGTTTTCTCTTAATCAAGCAGGGCATTCGTGCCTGCATCCGCTAGAAGGAGTCTTCATGCACTCTGCACAAGAAATTTCGGCGAAGTCGTCGAACGATATCGCCAACGTTGGCGCACTCGCCGTTTCCTCTTCCACGCCGACCAGCAATCCGGTCGGTCTGGCCAGCTACCGCGTTATCCGTCGTAACGGTTCCGTCGTCGGTTTCGAGCCATCGAAAATTTCCATCGCCGTCACCAAGGCCTTCCTGGCGGTCAACGGTGGTCAGGGCGCAGCCTCGGCACGCGTGCGCGAACTGGTCGAACAACTGACGTCCAACGTTGTCAATGCGCTGGTGCGTCGCCAGCCGGCAGGCGGCACCTTCCACATCGAAGACATTCAGGATCAGGTTGAACTGTCGCTGATGCGTTCGGGCGAGCATGATGTGGCCCGCGCCTACGTTCTCTATCGCGCCAAGCGCATGGAAGAGCGCGCGCAACAGCAGGCGACGCAACCAGCCGAACAATCGCACCAGTTGCATGTGATCGAAAACGGCCAGCGTCGTCCGCTCGATCTGGCTGAAGTGCGTAATCTGATCAACGCCGCTTGCGAAGGTCTGGAAAAGCACGTCGATGCGTCGGCCATCATCAACGAGACCCTCAAGAATCTGTACGATGGCGTTCCGGTCGAAGAACTGCACAAATCGTCCATCCTGGCTGCCCGCGCGCTGATGGAAAAGGATCCTGCCTACAGCACCGTCACGGCACGCTTGCTGATGCATACGATCCGCAAGGAAGTCTTTGGCAAGGAAGTGGCACAAGCCGATGCACCTGCCGAATACCTCGAATATTTTCCGAAGTTCATCAAGAAAGGCATCGAAGCCGATCTGCTGGATGCCAAGCTCGGTCAGTACGATCTGAAGAAGCTGGCCGATGCCATCAAGCCGGAACGCGATCTGCAATTCGGTTACCTCGGCCTGCAAACGCTGTATGACCGTTACTTCCTGCACATCCGTGACGTACGTATCGAAATGCCGCAGGCGTTCTACATGCGCGTGGCAATGGGCCTGTCGCTCAACGAAATCGACCGCGAAGCACGTGCCATCGAGTTCTACAACCTGCTGTCTTCGTTCGACTTCATGAGCTCGACGCCGACGCTGTTCAATTCCGGTACGCAACGCTCGCAACTGTCGTCGTGCTATCTGACGACAGTGGCCGACGATCTGGACGGCATCTACGAAGCCATCAAGGAAAATGCCCTGCTGGCAAAGTATGCCGGCGGTCTGGGTAACGACTGGACGCCTGTGCGTTCGCTGGGTGCGCACATCAAGGGTACCAACGGCAAATCGCAAGGTGTGGTGCCGTTCCTCAAGGTGGTTAACGATACCGCCGTGGCAGTCAACCAAGGCGGCAAACGCAAGGGTGCGGTTTGCGCCTACCTGGAAACCTGGCATATGGATATCGAGGAATTCCTCGACCTGCGCAAGAACACCGGCGACGATCGCCGCCGTACGCACGACATGAACACCGCGAACTGGATTCCCGATCTGTTCATGAAGCGCGTGATGGAAAAGGGCGAATGGACCCTGTTCTCCCCATCCGATACGCCTGATCTGCACGACAAGTTCGGCCGCGCCTTCGAGGAAGCCTACACCGGCTATGAAGCAAAAGCTGCACGCGGCGAACTCAAGCTGTTCAAGAAGGTGCAAGCCAACGACCTGTGGCGCAAGATGCTGTCGATGCTGTTCGAAACCGGCCATCCATGGATCACCTTCAAGGATCCATGCAACATCCGTTCGCCACAGCAACACGTGGGCGTCGTGCACAGCTCCAACCTTTGCACCGAGATCACGCTGAACACCAACGATTCCGAAATCGCCGTTTGCAATCTGGGTTCGGTCAACATGCCGGCCCACATGAAAGATGGCAAGCTGGATCTGGACAAGCTGCAACGCACGGTGCGTACCGCCATGCGCATGCTCGACAACGTGATCGACATCAACTACTACGCGGTCAAGAAAGCACGTGATTCCAACCTGCGCCACCGTCCGGTCGGCCTTGGCATCATGGGTTTCCAGGATTGCTTGCACACGATGCGCGTGCCGTACGCTTCGCAGGAAGCGGTCGAATTTGCCGATCGCTCGATGGAGGCCGTCTGCTACTACGCCTACTGGGCTTCGACGGAACTGGCGGAAGAGCGTGGTCGTTACAGCTCGTATCGCGGTTCGCTGTGGGATCGCGGCATCCTGCCGCAAGATTCGCTCAAACTGTTGCTTGAAGAACGCGGTGGCTATCTGGATGCCGATTCGAGCGAAAGCATGGATTGGACCGCACTGCGCGATCGCATCAAGCAGTACGGCATGCGCAATTCCAACTGCGTGGCGATTGCACCGACAGCGACCATCTCGAACATCATTGGTGTTTCCGCCTGTATCGAGCCGACGTATCAGAACCTGTACGTCAAGTCGAACCTGTCCGGTGAATTCACCGAGATCAACGAGTATCTGGTGCGCGACCTGAAAGCACGCGGTCTGTGGGACGAAGTCATGATTTCCGACCTCAAGTACTTCGACGGCAGCCTGGCCAAGATCGATCGTATTCCGCAAGATTTGCGCGACATCTATGCAACGGCATTCGAAGTCGAGCCGAAATGGCTGGTGGAAGCCGCATCGCGTCGTCAGAAGTGGATCGATCAGGCGCAATCGCTGAACATCTATATGGCCGGTGCATCGGGTAAGAAACTGGACGAAACCTACAAGCTGGCATGGTTGCGCGGCCTGAAAACCACGTATTACCTGCGCACGATCGGCGCCACGCATACCGAGAAATCGACCTCCAAGGCAGGTGCCTTGAATGCGGTGGATTCCGGCGCAGGCATGTCGTCCGCTGCGGCGGCACAGGAAACGGATGGTCCTGCATGCATGTTGCGTCCGGGCGATCCAGGTTTCGAGGAATGCGAAGCCTGCCAATAAGAATCCTGTCCGGTACGGCCGGACAAACCATGTAACGACATGCCGACTGAACTTGCATCGTGTGATGCGGACAAAGCATGAAAGGGCGCGTCCCTTGCATGCTTTGTCTCAGATACAGCAGATACAGCAGTGGCAGCAAACAGAAAAGGAAGAAGTCATGCTTAGTTGGGATGATGAAGTCAAGCCAACCCCCGCACAGCCCCAGCCAGGACTGCAGCCCGCCGTGCAACCGCGCGCTGGCGCACAACAGGATGTCGCGTTGAATCCTGCAGTCATGGCGAAGCCGGCGGCGGCTGCAACGACGCAGCGTATGGATGCGGCGGACAAGCGCGTGATCAACGGTCAGACCGACGTCAATCAGCTCGTGCCATTCAAATATAAATGGGCATGGGACAAGTATCTGGCCGGTTGCGCCAACCACTGGATGCCGCAGGAAATCAACATGCAGCGCGATATCGAGCTGTGGAAGAATCCAAACGGCCTGACTGAAGACGAGCGTCGCATCGTCAAGCGCAACCTCGGCTTCTTCGTGACTGCCGATTCGCTGGCAGCCAACAATATCGTACTTGGTACCTATCGCCACATCACGGCACCGGAATGCCGCCAGTACCTGTTGCGTCAGGCATTCGAAGAGGCGATCCACACGCATGCCTATCAGTACATCGTCGAATCGCTGGGACTGGATGAAGGCGAAATCTTCAACGCCTACAACGAGATCGCATCGATTCGCGACAAGGATCAGTTCCTGATTCCGTTCATCGACGTGTTGACCGATCCTGAATTCAAGACCGGCACGCTGGAATCCGATCAGACCTTGCTGCGTTCGCTGATCGTGTTTGCGTGCCTGATGGAAGGCTTGTTCTTCTATGTCGGTTTTGCGCAGATTCTCGCGCTTGGTCGTCAGAACAAGATGATGGGTGCGGCAGAACAGTATCAATACATCCTGCGTGACGAGTCGATGCACTGCAACTTCGGTATCGATCTCATCAACACGATCAAGCTCGAGAATCCGCATCTGTGGACGCCGCAATTCAGAGACGAAATCAAATCGTTGTTTTTACGCGCGGTAGAGTTGGAATATCGTTACGCAGAGGATACAATGCCGCGAGGTGTGCTAGGCCTGAATGCACCGATGTTCAAAGGCTATCTGCGTTTCATCGCAAATCGTCGTGCGCAGCAAATCGGTCTTGAACCGATGTTCGAACAGGAAGAGAATCCGTTCCCATGGATGAGCGAGATGATCGATCTGAAAAAAGAACGCAACTTTTTCGAAACGCGTGTCATCGAATACCAAACCGGTGGCGCACTCAGTTGGGATTAAGTTGAGCATCGAAGTTGACCATCTTGTCGCTGCCTGAAAAACAGGCAGTACAAAAAACAGGCAGAGGCGAAGAGCCGCTTCTGCGTAAAACAGGAAAGGCAACAACCGACTTTAATGAACAGTAGAAGACCGAGAAGATCGCATCTGCTGAGTAAGCCGCTTCACCTGATTCAATCAGGTGTGGCGGCTTTTTCGTTTGAAAAAGGTTTGTCCTTTCGGAAACAGAATTCCAATGCCGGCGCGCGCGCTGGCGTTTTTTTTGGCGATAGCTGCGCGCGATAGCTGGCGCGTTGCAATGCCATGTAAGGCTGAAGTGCTGCATAAGTGAGGAGATGCAGCAGTTCAGCTGGAGCCGAATTCATTAGCGCAAGCACCAGTACGCTTGTGCCGATGAATAATCCGCCAATTCCATCGCGATGGTGTGGGCGGGTTTCAACTTTAGAAACTTGATTTTTTCCATCACGTGAAGGAGAAACATTATGGCAACAGCAAAAAAACCAGCGGCTAAAAAGCCCGCTGCAAAGAAAGCCGCTACGGCCAAGAAGCCGGTTGCAGCGAAAAAACCAGCAGCCAAGAAGCCAGTAGCGAAGAAAGCTGCAGCAGCCAAGAAGCCGGTAGCAAAGAAAGCCGTTGCTAAAAAGCCAGTGGCTAAAAAAGCAGCAGTGAAGAAAGTTGCAGCCAAAAAGCCAGTGGCTAAAAAAGCGGCAGTGAAGAAAGTTGCAGCTAAAAAGCCAGTGGCTAAAAAAGCAGCAGCAAAGAAAGTTGCAGCTAAAAAGCCAGTAGCGAAAAAAGCCGCTGCCAAGAAGCCAGCTGCTGCAGCGAAAAAAACAGCTGCCGCTAAGAAGCCAGCTGCGCCTAAAAAACCTGCTGCGCCGAAAAAGCCGGCAGCCAAGCCTGCTGCGAAACCAGCAGCCGTGGCCGCTCCAGCAGTCAAGACGGTCATCAATCCAGCAGCAGCCTGGCCGTTCCCAACGGGCACGAATCGCCCGTAATTCCAGCTATGACTGGATGCGCCTGATTGATTTCAGGCACAATCCCGCTGTGCGGCTTGCGTCGCACAGCGGTTTTTTATTTAAGGAGTGCCTTTCTTGAACAGCATCATCACTCTGATCATCGATACGATCGCCATCGTTCTCGCTGGCGCCTTGTTGCTGCGTTTCTGGATACAGGTCGTGCGTGTGCGTCCGCCGATGGAGATTGCGCAATTCATCTACCAATTGACCGATTGGCTGGTGCGGCCCTTGCGTCGGATTTTGCCCGGCGCCGGTGGTTATGACTGGGCCAGCCTGCTTGGTGCATTTCTGATTGCGCTGGTGGCTACGGCGATTGAAATCTGGTTGCGTGGCGTTTTTGCCGTGCCGTTTCTATTTTTGCTGGCGCTGATGAATGTGATTCATTGGGCACTATACGGGTTGATCGGATTGATTCTGATCGAAGTGATTTTCAGCTGGGTGAATCCTCATGCACCACTCGCGCCCTTCGTGCGGGCGCTCAACGAACCTGTAATGCGTCCGTTGCGCCGTGTCGTGCCATTGATCGGTTCGATCGATCTGTCGCCGCTGGTGGCGCTGATTCTATTGCGCATTGCGATTCAGCTCGTTGCGATGCTGGTGACGTCGCTCATGTAAGGGAATGAACGATAGATTGCCGGCGAGTAAGAACGCCGGTCCTATCTGATTTTTGTCTGAGGCCGGATTGATGTCGGCTTGATTGGAATAACGAAAAAACGCCGCTGCGGAATCGCTCCGTAGCGGCGTTTTTTTTGGGGCGGCGCGGTTAGCGATCTACCGGCGCTTGCCTCGATACTTCGTCATTCTCATGCGAAGCGATAGCCGAATGCCTGCTCGAATTGCGCTTCGATCTGGGCGCGTGACGGCGCATGATTTTGCGGCCCTTGATGCGCAATCTTGATGGCGCCCATCAGGCTGGCCAGGCGGCCGGTGGTTGGCCAGTCGAGGTTGTTGGTCAGGCCGTATAGCATGCCGGCGCGGAAAGCATCGCCACAACCGGTCGGATCGATGACCTTGTCTACCTTGACGCACGGAATCGCCAGGCGTTCGCCACCGGTAAAGATGTCGGCACCGTTTTCGCCACGTGTGACGATTAGGGCAGAAACGCGTTCGGCGATCTGTTCCAGCGTCATGCCGGTACGGCTGGTGAGCAGTTCGGCTTCGTAGTCATTGACGGCCACATAGGTCGCTTGTTCGATGAAGGCTTTCAGTTCTTCGCCATTGAACATCGGCAAGCCCTGGCCCGGATCGAAGATGAAGGGAATGCCGGCTTCTGCGCAATCGCGTGCATGCTGCAACATGCCGTCACGGCCATCAGGGGCGACGATGGCGATGGCGACTTTGCCTGCATCGGTAACCTTGTTCAGATGCGAGAAGCTCATTGCGCCAGGATGAAATGCCGTGATCTGGTTACCGTCGGCATCGGTCGTGATGAAAGCCTGACCGGTGAAGGCATCATCAATAGTGCGAATGCCGCTTTGCGAAATGTCGAGCTGTTTCAGGCGTTCACGATAAGGGACGCCATCCTGGCCGATGGTTGCCATGATTTGCGGATCGCCGCCGAGTAATTTCAGGTTGTAGGCGATGTTGCCGGCACAGCCGCCGAATTCGCGGCGCATGCCTGGCACGAGGAAGGCGACGTTGATCTTGTGAAGCTGGTCGGCCAGGATGGCTTCGGCGAAGCGACCGTCGAAAGACATGATGTTGTCGAAGGCCAGCGAGCCGCAGATAAGTGATTTCATGGGAACGATGCGTTGTAAAAAAGAGGAAGTAACCGTATCGGCACAGCGGGCTGCGCCGTGGTCAGGGATAGAAAAGATAGACGCGATAGCCGGACGCCCGTGTCTCGTTGAGTTCGAATTGCACGCGTACCGTGCGTTCGGTCATGGCGGGAAAGCCCATGCGTAGCTGTTGCTGATCGCGGACGTACTCGGCTGGTGCGAAGACACGGCGAAGTACAGGTTTTTCGTTGGCATCGTTGAGCGTCAGTTCGAGTTGCGGCCATTCTTGGGCGATGCTGCTTTGGTTACGCAGCAAGACAGTCAGCACGAATGCGTTGGTATTGCCGGTTTGCGTTTGCAGTTCGCTGGATTCGATGGAGACATCGTTGATGTGCGTCGGCAGTGCGATACGGCAGCCGATGACGTTGCAGATTGCCGTCAAGCCCGGTTTGATGACCGGAAACATGCCTGCCAACTGGTTTCTGAAGATATAGGCGCTTTGCAGCAGGGCTGCAATGCTCAGAACGAAGCAGGCAACGATCAACGTGTTGCGTACGACGCGGTTCATCTGGCGATGCGTGCGCTCCTTGCGCAGGAAAGCCGGTTCTTCCTGATCCAGCCCCTCATCAATCGCGAGATCTTCGTCGTTTTGCCTGTCGGAAGGGCGACGCCAGGGTTTGCGTTCCAGGTCGTCCATCGCCTGATCCAGCTTGGCCGCATCTGCTTCGAGCGTGGCTTGATCCGATTCCAGATCGTCCAGCGTATCTGCCGGCTTGCGATCAAAGTCCATCAACGTCATGCGTTGCAGGGGATCGCTCGGCTTTTCATCATGTGCCGCATACACAGGTCCAGACAACGCCTGTGGATGTTCGCGCTCGAAATGCGCGGGCATCGAAAACGACAGGCGGCTGGTCGGCATGACAGATGCCGGCGAAGGTGAGCCGGCTGCGGTAAATGCCGGTGGCACTTCGTCGTTGTTGTCCTGTGCCGGAGATGCTACCTGCGTGGGGGCCGTGTCGGTATCGGCTGTGGTATAGGGCTTGTTGGCTTCCCTGACAAGGAACGAGGAAACATCCCTGTTGGCGGCGGTTGTGGCGACCGCAGGTTTGACAGGTGGAGGGATGTACGGCTGATGGTGTACGGCCTTTTCCCTGCCTGTCGTTCCTGCCGACGCGGTTGCGTCATCAGGGGGCAGCAAGTGTTCGATGCCGTTGAAAATTTCCTTGCAGTAGCCGCAACGTACCAGGCCGGCGCGCAGCTTCAATTGATCGTGCACGACGCGGAACGTCGTTTGGCAGTGAGGACATTGCGTCGCTAGTGCCATGGCTGCGCGATTCCGTCAGGTATGCGATGCCGGCAGGCTACCGGCGAGTGCGACCCAGCCATCGAGCTCCTGCCAGACCGACAGTTCGATGAAGGGGCGATAGATGGCGGTCAATTCCTCCACTTGTGTTGCCAGAATGCCCGACAGCACCAGTCGTCCACCCGGCTTCACGCGAGCCGACAGCATCGGTGCCATCACCTTGAGCGGATTGGCCAGGATATTGGCAACGACCACATCGAATGCATGTTCATGGCCCGATTCGGCAAAGTCGTCAGGCACGTAATAACTGACTTCACACTGGTTGCGCAGGGTATTGTCGCGTGCGGCTTCGATGGCTTGCGGATCGATATCGATGCCGATGACATCGTGTGCGCCAAGCTTCTTGGCAACCATTGCCAGAATGCCCGAGCCGCAACCGTAATCGAGCACGCTCAAGCCCACTGGAGGATGCGCCTCCAGCCATTCCATGCACAGTCGCGTGGTTGGATGGCTGCCGGTGCCGAATGCCAGGCCCGGATCAAGTTCGAGAATCAGCGCGAACGGATCAGGCGCTTCATGCCAGCTCGGCACAACCCAGATGTTCTTGCCGATATGGATGGGATCGAATTGCGATTGCGTCAGGCGTACCCAATCCTGTTCGGCCACATCGCGCAGCGTGTATTGCAGATCGTCGGTTGGCAATCCGACCGCTTGCGCAGCGTCGGCGATCAGCGTGGCGTGATCGAGGTCCTTGGGTGTCAGTGCGACGACGCGGCTGCGTTCCCATGCGGTTTCGGTCGGCTCCATGCCGGGTTCGCCGAACAGTGGTTGTTCGGCATCAGTACCAAGGTCGGCATCTTCGACCGATACCGAAAGTGCGCCATTTTCCATCAGTACATCTGACAGCGGTTCTGCGTGGCTACGGGCAACTTCGATGACGATTTCGGTCCAGCTCATGATTCCTCGGTGACGATGGGTGCAGTGCAGCCAGAGTATGGCTGATTTGTGCGATGCAGGGAAGGGCGGAGCACCCTATGCGCTGTATCGGAGATGAATGGAAAAACGCCCGGCACCGCCGGGCGTTTTGTGATGTGTGCAATCTGGCTTTCGCCGAGGCACACAGATTTTTCGTACTTAACCCTTGCGCAGATCTGGTCGTTCGGCCAGTCGTTGCTCGAGATAATGGATGTTGGTGCCGCCTTCGATGAAGCGGGCATCGACCATCAGTTCGCGGTGCAGCGGGATGTTGGTCAGAATGCCTTCGACCACCATTTCCGACAGCGCGATCTGCATGCGGCGGATCGCCTGTTCACGCGTGGCGCCATAGGCGATCACCTTGCCGACCATCGAATCGTAATTCGGCGGGACAAAGTAGCCGGCATAGGCATGCGAATCGACACGGATGCCCGGGCCGCCGGGAGCGTGCCACGAAACGATGCGGCCCGGCGATGGAGTGAACTTGAACGGATCTTCGGCATTGATGCGGCACTCAATGGCATGGCCGCTGAGAACCACATCGCGTTGGCGATAGCGCAGCTTTTCACCGGCGGCGATGCGAATCTGTTCCTGCACGATATCGATGCCCGTGATCATTTCCGTCACCGGATGTTCGACCTGCACACGCGTGTTCATTTCGATGAAGTAGAACTCGCCGTTTTCGTAGAGGAATTCGAAAGTGCCGGCACCGCGATAGCCCATCTTGCGGCAGGCTTCGGCGCAACGGTCGCCGATGCGTTCGATGGTCTTGCGTGGAATGCCGGGTGCTGGCGCTTCTTCCAGTACTTTCTGGTGGCGGCGCTGCATCGAGCAATCGCGTTCGCCAAGCCAGATCGCATTCTTGTGTTCGTCTGCCAGAATCTGGATTTCCACGTGACGAGGATTTTCCAGATATTTCTCCATGTAGACCTCGGGATTGCCGAAGGCTGCACCGGCTTCCGTTTTGGTCATGGTCACGGCATTCAGCAGGGCTGCTTCAGTATGCACGACACGCATACCGCGACCGCCACCACCACCGGCTGCCTTGATGATGATCGGATAGCCGACACGGCGCGCGATCTGCACGATTTCCTTCGGATCGTCAGGCAGTGCGCCATCCGAACCAGGAACGCACGGTACGCCGGCAGCGATCATCGCCTGCTTGGCCGAGACCTTGTCACCCATCATGCGAATCGAATCGGAACGTGGGCCAATGAAGACGAAGCCCGATTGTTCGACGCGCTCGGCAAAATCGGCGTTTTCCGACAGGAAGCCGTAGCCCGGATGAATCGCTTCGGCATCCGTCACTTCGGCCGCGCTGATGATGGCTGGCATGTTCAGATAGCTTTGTGCCGAAGGCGCAGGGCCGATACAAACGGATTCGTCGGCCAGCTTCACGTACTTGGCGTCGCGGTCTGCCTCGGAGTGGACAACAACCGTCTTGATGCCCATCTCGCGGCAGGCGCGTTGAATGCGCAGAGCAATCTCGCCGCGATTGGCAATGAGAATTTTTTCAAACATGGGAACTCGTCTTGAAGAGTTGAAGCGATGGCAGGTAGCGCAGCGCTGGGCCGCGCATCACCGCAATCAGCCGATGATGAACAGCGGCTGGCCGAACTCGACCGGCTGACCATTCTCGACCAGGATTTCCTTGACCACGCCGGAGACTTCGGCATCGATCTCGTTGAGCAGCTTCATTGCTTCGATAATGCAGAGCGTATCGCCTTCCTTGACCGTGCTGCCGACTTCGACGAACGAAGGAGCGCCCGGTGCCGAAGCGCGGTAGAAGCTGCCAACCATAGGCGATTTGACGACATGGCCCTTGGTTTCGGGGGCGGCAGGTGCGGCCGGGGCAGCGGCTGGAGCGGCGGCAGCCGGTGCCGGTGCAAACTGCTGCGGTGCGCTTTGCGGTTGCATCATGACGACCTGGCCTTGTGGGCCGCCGGATTTGACAATGCGAACCTTGCTTTCACCTTCGGTCACTTCGAGCTCGGCGATATCGGATTCGGCAACGAGATCAATCAGCGTTTTCAGCTTACGTAAATCCATGAATAAGTCCCTCGGGAATTTTGTTGTAGATAAAATTGGCGGCAATTATATGATAATTGTCGAATTTTAGTGTTAGTTTAAAGATTTTTAAGTGCAAATCCAATTGCGGTCGGGTAGCCTTGCACGCCCAGTCCGCAGATCACGCCGACCGCAATCGCGGACAGGTACGAGTGGTGACGGAAGGCTTCGCGCTGATGCACGTTGGAGATGTGGACTTCCAGAAAAGGAATGGCCACGCCCGCCAATGCATCGCGCAACGCCACGCTGGTATGCGTGAGTCCTCCAGGATTGATGATGATCGCTTCCACGCCCTCCTTTTTTGCTGCGTGGATGCGGTCGATCAGCGCGCCTTCATGGTTGCTTTGGAATACCTGTAACGTGGCACCCGCAGCCGAGGCCTGTTCTCTGGCAGCCAGTTCAACATCTGCCAAGGTAGTATGGCCGTAGACTTCCGGCTCGCGCGTACCGAGCAGATTGAGATTCGGGCCATTCAAGAGAAGCAGGCTTTTTGCCATGAAAGGACAACTCCTTTGATGAGGAATGGCGCATTTTGCCGCCAAGGGGCGAAGGTTGGCAAGGAAAAATCGCGTCTTTTGGCATCAAATTGCACGCAGATCGGCGCGAAGCTCTTCCATTTTCAGTCTCCCCAGATAAGTCTTCTTCACTGCGCCCGAAGGGGTAATAATGACGGTAAAAGGCAGTCCGCCGGCCTGATTTCCGAACAGTCGTGCCAGTTCGGTGCCATCGATGCCGGCCAGCAGCAGCGGATAAGTGATTTTGTATTTTTCGGCAAATGCGCGCACATTGCTGGGCGAATCGATGCTAATGCCGAGTACCTGCAGTTTTTCCGGATCATGCTCGTTTTGCAACTCCACCAGTTCCGGCATTTCATCTACGCAAGGCGCACACCAGGTCGCCCAGAAATTCAATACCAGCGTTTTGCCTTGAAACGAGGCCAACTTCTGTTTGTGTCCATTGGTGTCTTCCATCTTGAACTGAAACAGGGTGGCGACGGCCGGCGATTCGGGTGGCGTAGGCATGTAGCGCCAGGCGCTGATCATGCTGCCGATTAGACCGAATACTAGGGCTACGATGGCGAACAGCAGGATTTTCTTGCTCATTATGAGGATGTACTTTCCGGTGAGGTTGATTCTGGTGCAGCCAGCAGGACTTCGACGGCGTGCAGTGCTGCCCGCTCAATGCGGGTGTTCTTGCGGCTGGTACCGAATGCGCGCAAGGCATCTGTTTCATATAGGGCAAGATGCACGCCTTCATTTTGCCAGAGGAAGCTGAGTACCTCGACTTCTTCCTGGCGATTGATATGCGGGCTTTCGGATACTTCGAAATCGATGCCCTTGTTGAGCAGGAAGATTTCGACATCCTTGGGGCTGTCGGCAAACAATTGCATGTGGATGTCCGAATGCTCGCCCGCCGTACCATTGAGCACGGCGCCTGTGAGGTAAGGCTGGAATTGCTGCAATTCGCGCATCAGTCGCACGGCCAACTCGCGCAAATGGCGCAGGCGGGCCGGCTGGGTGTCGGCAAAGAAGAGGGCGTTGTAAGCGCGTACTTCGTCTTCCACCATTGCATTGTCTGGCAGGACATCGCCACGTACCTTGTTATTGCCGAGAATCTGGCGGGCTGCCTTGCGTTTGGCGGTGGCGTAATCGGCACCTTCTTCGGCGATCAGGCGTGCCGCCGCGGCAGCGATTTCGGCGCGCAACAGGTCGGAATCGGTGGGGAAGCTGGATGGCATGAAAATAAATGCGGAATGACTGACACGATGATTGCACTGCGTATGCGGGGCATCAGTGGCGTCAGGTAAAATCCGGGGTTGGCTTAATCCGAAATTCTACAATGCATATCCACATCCTTGGCGTCTGCGGTACTTTCATGGGCGGTCTTGCCGTTCTGGCAAAGGCTGCCGGCCACAAAGTGACCGGTTGCGATGCCAACGTCTATCCGCCGATGAGCACGCAGCTTGAAGCGCAGGGCATCGAACTGATCGAAGGTTTCGGCCCCGAACAGATCGCTTTGCAGCCTGATCTGTTCGTGATCGGCAATGTCGTCTCGCGCGGCAATCCGCTGATGGAGGAAATCCTCAATCGCGGCTTGCCCTACGTATCGGGGCCGCAATGGATAGGCGAACACATCCTGCAGGGCAAATGGGTGCTGGCGGTGGCTGGTACGCACGGCAAGACCACCACGTCGTCGATGCTGGCGTGGATACTCGAAGACGCCGGCTACGATCCGGGTTTCCTGATCGGTGGTGTGCCGATGAATTTCGGTATCTCGGCACGCTTGTCGGGTAGTGGTGCGCAATCGTCTTTCTTCGTTATCGAAGCCGATGAATATGACACGGCCTTCTTCGACAAGCGCAGCAAGTTCGTGCACTACCGCGCCAAGACCGCAATCCTCAACAATCTCGAATACGACCACGCTGATATCTTCCCAGATCTGCAGGCGATCGAAACGCAGTTCCATCATCTGGTGCGCACGGTGCCGGGTGTGGGACGCGTGGTGGTCAATGCGCGTGAAGAGGCCTTGCAACGCGTCATGCAGCGCGGCTGCTGGAGCGAAACCGAATGGTTCGGCAGCGCCGAACCGCGCGACTGGACGCTGACGACCTTTGAGGATGGCCGTTTCGATGTGCTGTTCCAGGGCGAAAAGCAAGGCACTGGCGATTGGCAATTGACTGGCGAGCACAACCGCATGAATGCGCTGGCTGCCATCGCCGCAGCGCGCCATGTTGGCGTGCCACCGGCGCAGGCGATTGCTGCGCTGGGCCGCTTCGAAAACGTCAAGCGCCGCATGGAGTTACGCGGTACGGTCAATGACATTGCGGTGTACGATGATTTCGCACATCACCCGACCGCGATTGCCACCACGGTTGCCGGTCTGCGCAAGAAAGTCGGCGCGGCACGCATTCTGGCCGTGCTCGAACCGCGCTCCAACACGATGAAGCTGGGCACCATGAAAGAAGCCTTGCCGCCCAGCCTTGCCGATGCCGATCTGGTATTCGGCTACGGTGCGACTGGCAGCGGCAAGGATGCGCTGGGCTGGGATCTGGCGGCCGCGTTGTCACCGCTTGGTGCCAAGGCGCAGGCCTTCAACGATTTGCCGACACTCGTGAAGGCGCTGACAACACAGGCACGTCCGGGCGATCACATCCTTGTCATGAGCAATGGCGGTTTTGGCGGCGTGCATCAAAAGATTCTGGACGCACTCGCATCATGATTCTGTATCTGCATGGCTTTCGCTCCTCGCCGCAATCCTTCAAGACCAGTTTGCTAGCGCAACGCATGGCCGCGTTAGGGCGCGCCGACGAATATGTTTGTCCGCAGCTGCCGCCCTCGCCACGCGAGGCGATCTTGCTGGCGCAAGAGATTGCCCAGAAGTGCGATCCCGCCACGCTGACGCTGATCGGTTCTTCGCTCGGCGGCTACTATGCGACGTGGCTGGCCGAACGGCTTGGCTGTCGTGCCGTGATGCTTAATCCCGCTGTGCATGCCGCGCGCGATCTGGCATCGCAGGTGGGCGTCAAGACGCAATATCACTCGAATGAGCCTTTCGAATTCAAGGCGTCTTATATAGATGAGTTGCAGAAGCTTGCAGTGGCGCAGATCACGCGTCCCGAACGCTATTTCCTGATCGCGGCCACTGGCGACGAATTGCTTGACTGGCACGAAATGGTGGCGCTGTTCGCCGGAGCGAAGCAGCACATCATTCAGGGCAGCGATCACGGCATCTCGGATTTTGCCGAGTATGCCGATGAGGTATTGGCCTTCTGCGGTATCGGAGCACGTGCGTGACGCGAAAAGCGGCAAGGCTGGCTGGCTGGAAAGCCCACGTCAATCATGTGCAGGCACCGAAGGCGATGGCGTTCTGGTTGACTGACCAGATGTCGCTGACGCGCAAGCTGATACAGCGCTGCGGCCATTTTCGCGTGCAGCGTCTGATGCAGGGCCACGCACGCGTGCTGGCCGATGAACGCGCCATATTGCAATTGCCGCGACGCGTCGCCGTGCAGCAGCGCGAAGTACTGCTGCGTTGCGATGAACAGCCTGTGGTGTATGCGCATACCGTGGTGCCCTTGAGTGCGACGGCAGCCGATTGGCCTTTTTTCGGTCGCTTGGGTGATCGTTCGTTGGGGACGACATTGTTCGGTGATCCACGTGTACAGCGCGGGCAACTCGAGTATGCACGGCTGCCGGTTGGACATCCGCTGATGCTGCGGGCTGCTGCTGCGATCGGCATGACGTTGACGACGCCGTTATACGCGCGTCGCTGTCTTTATCGTCGTCATCGGGGTTGGTTGTTGGTGACGGAAGTATTCCTGCCGCAGATTGCCGGGATCGCACAGTCTGTACTGGCGCTGAGTTGATCTGCGCTGAACTGAGCGGAAACAGGAAATGAACAATCTGCCGTGTCGATTGACGCGGCAACAAGTCGGGCGTGTGGTACGCGCCGACGCAACAGAAAGTAATTGATGAATCTCTTTTTTGACGAGTCCGGCGATTTCAAGGCGGGCGCGGTGATGTCGCAACAGGGCGAGGCCTATCAGGTCGAGCTGCCAACCGGCAAGCGTACCAAGGTGCGCGCCAAGGATGTGGTCTTGCAGTTCACAGCGCCGGAACCGGCGACCTTTCTCGAACAGGCCAAGGCGATTGCCGAAGAAATCGATCTGGATTTTTTGTGGGAAGTCGCGGGGCAGGATGAATTCGGTTTCGTTGAACTCGGTACAGAATACTTCGGCCACGATCCCAAGCCGCACGAAGCCGCCGGCTTGATCATGCGCATGCATTCCTCGCCGATCTACTTTCAGAAAAAAGGCAAGGGACGCTACAAGGCGGCGGCCGAAACGGCACTCAAGGCCGCTCTGGCCGGTATCGAAAAGAAACGCCAGCAGGGCTTGATCCAGGCGCAGTATGTGGAAGAGCTGAAAGCCAATCGCCTGCCCGATGCCATGCGTAACATCGTGCATCAACTGCTGTTCAAGCCAGACAAGAACACGATCGAATACAAGGCGCTGGATACTGCCTGCAACGAACTGCAGATGGCACCTTCGCGCCTGATGCTGGCCAATGGCGGCATCGCATCTGCCAAGGAATTGCACTTTGCCAAGTTCCTGTTCGAATCCTTCCCAAAAGGGATCGGCTTCCCGCCCGTCGAGATTCCCGCGTTGCCTGAATTGCCGGTCGCCGACGTACAAGCCTTTTCGATTGATGATGTGACGACCACCGAGATCGACGATGCGATGTCGGTCACGCGCCTGCCCGATGGCAAGGTCAAGATCGGTATTCATATCGCGGCACCGGCGCTGGGCATCAAGCGTGGCGATGCGCTCGACGCGATTGCGCGTCAGCGTTTGTCCACTGTCTACATGCCGGGCGACAAGATCACCATGTTGCCGGATGAGTTGGTTGAGGCGTTCACGCTGGCTGAAGGCAAGGTCTGTCCGGCGCTCTCCCTGTATGCGACGGTTGATACCAGCGACTGGACAGTCATTGCTACAGAAACGCGTGCCGAAGCCGTTCCGATTGCGGCTAATCTGCGGCATAACCATCTCGACGATCTGGTGACGGAAGAAAACCTGGCCAACAATGCGGGCGATTATCCATACAAGGACGATTTCGCGATTCTGTGGCAGTGGGTGCAGGTGCTGGAAAAAGGCCGCATGGCCAAGCGCGAAGCGTTCGGCTTGAAGCCGGAGCAGAACAACCGCGTCGATTACAACTTCTACGTCGAAGACGATGTGGTGTCCATCCTGCGTCGCAAACGCGGTGCCCCGCTCGACAAGATCGTCGCCGAACTGATGATCTTCGCCAACAGTACCTGGGGCAGGTTCCTGCACGATCATGGTGTGCCGGGCATCTATCGCAGCCAGGGCATGGGGCAGGGCTGGGCGGCGCGTATGCAGGTGCGCATGGTCACGCACGCGGCGCCGCATCAGGGCTTGGGTGTGGACCAGTATGTCTGGAGCACATCGCCACTGCGCCGCTACACCGATCTGGTCAATCAATGGCAAATCCTCGCCTGCGCCGAGCATGGCGTGACAGCACCGCTGGTAGCGACCTTCAAACCCAAAGATGCCGATCTGTTTGCCATTGTTTCGGCGTTCGATGCTGCCTATAGCGCCTACGCCGCGTTCCAGAGCGATATGGAGCGTTACTGGTGTCTGCGCTGGCTGGCGCAGGAAAAAGGCGATGCTGTATCGATGCAGGTGGATGCCGTCGTGCTCAAGGATGAGATCGTGCGCCTGACGGATATTCCACTCGTGATTCGTCTGCCCGGCATGCCGCAGGCTGCGCGCGGTGCGCAGGTGCGGCTCGATCTGTTGCGCTGGGATGAGGTCGATCTGTCAGTCGAGGCACGTGTGCTGGAAATCCAGCAGGCAGCGAGTAACGGCATGGCCGAAGAACTCGACGAAGACATGTCGGAGGAGTTGCAGGAAGGCGATGCCGAGCCTGTACCTGACGAGGCAGCGGAAATTGCCGCAGCGACGGATGTGCAGGGCGATGTGGCAGAAACACCAGTCGATGCGTCTGCCGATAAATGACCATGCGTGCAATGCGCTGCCGCAATCAGGTGCAGACCGCAAGCAGGTAGCAGGAAAGCCGGGAAGATCGTGACAGGTCGTCCCGGGTTTGACTTACAATCTCCCGACTCTTCTCATCCATCCTTTTTATCCATCTTTTTCGTAGCCAGACGCGTGAAACTGTTTGCCAAAAATCGCACGCTGTCGATCGCCATCGCGATTTCCGTGGTGGTGCATGCGGTGCTGCTGACCGTACGGTTCGTTGCGCCCGAGGCATTCAAGTTTCAGCCGACCGATCCGGGGCTCGAAGTCATTCTGGTCAACGCCAAGCATGATCGTGCCCCTCTGAAGGCGGATGCACTGGCGCAAGCCAATCTCGATGGCGGCGGCAATGCCGATGCGGGCCGGGCCAAATCGCCGTTGCCCGACATGCGGCGCACAGCCGATGGCGACAGCACCAAAACCTCGCGTCGCAAGATCGAGGATCTGGAGCGTCAGCAGCAGCAACTGTTGGCACAGATGCAAAGCAAGCAATCGCATCGCACGCAAAAGTCCACGGATGCCGAACCCAACAAGGCCGCACCGCAACCGACCGCCGCCGAGCTGATCGATAATGCACGCGCGCTGTTGCGCCGTGAGGCGGAAATTGCCCGCAGCATCGAGGATTACAACAAGCGGCCCAAGAAAACGCAGGTCACGCCAAGCACGCGCGAAGTCGGTTATGCCGCGTATTACAAGACGTTGCAGGATCGCATTGAACGTATCGGCACGCTGAATTTCCCGCAGAAGGATGGACGAAAGCTGTACGGTGAAATGACGGTCTACATTCCGATCTATCAGGACGGCACGTTGTACATGAAAGAAGGCGGGCCGCGTATCGAGCGCTCGTCGGGCAATCGTGCGCTGGATGAGGCAGCATTGGCCATCGTGCGGCGTGCGGCACCGTTTGGCCGTTTCCCCGATAACATGCGTTCGACCAATCACGACGATGTATGGGAAATCATCACGCGCTTCAATTTCACGCGCGACGATGCCCTGCAAACCGAAACTCGAGGAAACTGATTGAGCACTTCATCGCATACAAGCCCGCCTGATCGTTATGCCGTGATCGGCAATCCGATTGCGCACAGCAAGTCGCCCGACATTCATGCGCGCTTTGCCGCGCAGACGGCGCAGCATCTCGTTTATGAACGTCTCCTCGCGCCGCTCGATGGTTTTGCGGCGACGGTTGCGGAATTCGTGCGTGCCGGTGGCAAGGGCATGAATGTGACGGTGCCCTTCAAGCTCGAGGCGCATGCACTGGCGCAGCAGTTGACTGCGCGTGCGCAAGCAGCCGGCGCCGTGAATACCTTACTGTTCGCACAGGGCACGATCATTGGCGACAATACCGACGGTGTCGGTCTGGTCAATGACATCGTGCATAACGCCGGCGTGTCGGTTGCCGGTAAATCGGTTCTGCTGCTGGGCGCGGGCGGCGCAGCCCGCGGCGTGATAATGCCGTTGCTGGAGCAAAAGCCGGCGCGTCTGGTGCTGGCCAATCGTACTTTGTCGAAGGCGCACGAACTTGCCCAGCAGTTTGCCGCGCAAGGGCATATCGAGGTGATGGCATTCGATGCGCTGGCAGAGTCGTTCGATATCGTCATCAATGCCACTGCGGCCAGCCTCTCTTCCGAGGTGCCGCCGATTTCACCTGCTGTTTTCACCACGCAGACATTGGCATATGACATGATGTACGGCGCTCAGCCGACGAGCTTCCTGCAATTTGCCGCCAGCCACGGTGCACAGACGCGCGACGGGCTGGGCATGCTGGTGGAGCAGGCGGCCGAATCGTTTTATCTGTGGCTCAACGTCCGGCCGCAAACGGCGCAAGTCTTCGCAGCCTTGCGTGCGCAACTCCAATAGCGTTCTGCATCCTTATTGCGTCATGAAGAAAAAACGTCCTTTGCGCCGATTCCTGTTCTGGCTGATCGCCTTGCCGATTCTGCTGGTGTTGCTGCTGCAACTGTATTTCTTCCTGCAGATCGGCTGGTGGACGCGTTTCGATCCGAATTCGACGAGCTTCATGCGGCATCAACTGTCGATTCTTCAGGAGAAAAATCCGAAGGCCGAACTCAAGCACCAGTGGGTCCCCTACAACCGCATTTCCAATCATCTGAAACGCGCCATCATCGCGTCCGAAGATGCGAATTTCTCCGGGCATGAAGGCGTGGACTGGGAGGCGCTGCAGAAAGCCTACGAAAAGAACCAGAAGAAAGGACGCGTAGTGGCCGGCGGTTCGACCATCACGCAACAACTGGCGAAGAATCTCTTCTTGTCCGGCGAGCGCAGCTACCTGCGCAAGGGGCAGGAAGTCATCATCACCTACATGCTCGAATTCTGGATGGACAAGGAACGCATCTTTGAAATCTATTTGAACTCGGTCGAGTGGGGCGTTGGCGTGTTCGGTGCCGAGGCGGCCGCGCGGCATTACTACGGCATCTCGGCCGCCGCCCTCAATCCTTATCAGGCTGCGCGATTGGCAGTGATGCTGCCGAATCCGCGTTTCTATGATGTCAATCGCGGTTCCGGCTATCTGGCACGTCGGACCGACCTGATCCTGAGGCGCATGAATTCGGCAGCACTGCCTTGAAGCACCTTCATCGCACGGTCGATTTCACCATTTTTTCGCTTCATTTGCCGGTCATATTGACTGCCTAATATGGGTTGGATGAACGGGATCGATAAAGTTGTGGTCTACGTTTCGATCCGGCTTGCTAGCCCTTGCACTTATCAGTACACTTGCGCTGTTTTTGTTATCGGAGACCCGTCTTGGGTAGTCCCAGTCCATGTTGCCGACCGTTGCATGACGGTCAATTCGGCGAGTCCGTGCCAGTCTGCATGAAAGTCCCTGCCTAAGCGGAGGCTTCCCTGCCTTCCTTGCGCCTCTCGCCGGATCTGGTGGGAGGTCGCGTCCCGGCGTCAGCCGGTCGTGTCCCCTGTGAAATGTTATTGCCTGCAGGCGTCGGTGCGCTGCGGGCTTGCCGCATTCATCCTTGCGATGCGCGGCGTGGGGAGAAATGATGATCAATGTATTCGTACTGCAGAACGGCCGGTTGAACCAGGTCAACATCGAGACTCGTGCCGATCTCGAAAAAGTGTCGCCGGTCTGGGTCGATCTGCGCGATCCGAACGACGAGGAGCGTAGCTGGGTCAAGAGCATGTACGGTGTGACCTTGCCGGATGAAGACGAGGTCAAGGATATTGAAGCCTCTGCGCGTTACTACGAAGAAGACAACGGGGACCTGCACCTGCGCACCGACTTCCTGATCGAGGAAGACGACGGCCCGTCGCGCATCATCACGGTGGCCTTCATTCTCGCCAAGGACATCCTGTTTGCCGTGCACTCGGAAGATTTGCCGATCTTCCGTCTGGTGCGCATGCGTGCGCGCTCGCGGCCCGGCTCCATCACCGATTACAAGGATGTGCTGCTCGATCTGTACGCTACCGATGCCGAATATTCAGCCGACATTCTGGAAGGCGTATATCAGACGCTGGAAGATGTCAGTCGCAGTGTCTTGCAGGAAGAACTCAGCGATGAAGACGCGGCCGGGGTACTGAACTCGATTGCACGCGAGGAGGATTTGAACGGTCGCATCCGTCGCAACATGATGGATACACGCCGTGCGATCAGCTTTCTGATGCGTGGGCGTCTGCTCAATTCCGAACAGTTCGAAGAGGCGCGTCAGATCATGCGTGACATCGAATCGCTGGATGGTCACACGGCTTTTCTGTTCGACAAGATCAACTTCCTGATGGATGCCACGGTCGGTTTCATCAACATCAACCAGAACAAGATCATCAAGATCTTCTCGGTCGCGTCGGTCGCTTTCCTGCCACCGACGCTGATCGCCAGTATCTACGGCATGAACTTCAAGGTCTTGCCGGAACTGGACTGGAGCTTTGGTTATCCGATGGCGATCCTGCTGATGCTGGCTTCGGCTGTCACGCCGTTTTGGTATTTCCGCCGGCGTGGCTGGCTCAAGTAAAGCGCGCCAGTCAACGTTTTCGCATCTGGTACTTGTACTGGTCGCCGGATTTTTGCCCAATGTGCAGTCAGTCCCGACGAGCTGAGGTGCTATCGGCTAGAAGCATGTTCGTTAAAACAAGAAAGCCTGCCGTCTCTTGCAAGAGACGGCAGGCTTTTTTTCTTGATGGTCGGCGCAATTACTTCAGTGCAGAAAATGCCTTGCGTGCAGCAGCAAATGTTGCTTCCAGAATGGCATCGTCGTGCTGTGCCGAAACGAAGCCGGCTTCGAATGCGGAAGGGGCCAGATACACACCGGCATCCAGCATCGCATGGAAGAAGCGATTGAAGGCTTCCTTGTCGCACGTCATCATGGTTGCATAGGAAGTCGGTTGTTCCTTACGGAAGTAAAGACCGAACATGCCGCCGACGGCATCTGCACAGAAGTCGATGCCCTGGTCGTTCGCCGCAGTTTGCAAACCCTGCACCAGTTTTTCGGTTTGTGCTGACAGGTTTTCATAGAAGCCGGGAGCCTGAATCAGTTTCAGGGTGGCCATGCCGGCGGCGACGGTAACCGGATTGCCAGACAGCGTACCGGCCTGGTAGACGCCACCGAGTGGTGCCAGATGCTTCATCAAATCGGCGCGGCCGCCGAATGCCGCTACCGGCAAGCCGCCGCCGATCACCTTGCCGAGCACGGTGAGGTCGGGCTTGATGTCGTACAACGATTGTGCGCCGCCGCGGGCAACGCGAAAGCCTGACATTACTTCATCGAAAATCAGCACGGCGCCATGCTGCGTGCAGAGTCGGCGCATGGCTTGCAGGAATGCCGGCGTGGCGCGCAGCAGGTTCATATTACCGGCGACGGGTTCGACGATCACACAGGCAATGCGATCGCCCATCCTAGCGAACACGTCTTCCAGTTGTTGCGGATCGTTGTAGTCCAGTACCAGTGTGTGCTTGGCGAAATCTTCGGGCACACCCGCCGAGGTCGGATTGCCGAAGGTCAGGAGGCCACTGCCAGCCTTGACCAGCAAGGAGTCGGCATGGCCGTGGTAGCAGCCTTCGAATTTGACGATCATGTCGCGACCGGTCGCGCCGCGTGCCAGCCGCAACGCGCTCATGGCGGCTTCGGTGCCGCTGGAAACGAGGCGTACCTGTTCGATGGAAGGAACGAGTTGGCAGATCAGTTCGGCCATGTCGATTTCGCCTTCGGTCGGCGCGCCAAAGCTGAGGCCGCGCGCGGCGGCTTCCTGCACGGCACGCACTACATCAGGGTGCGCATGGCCGACGATGGCCGGTCCCCACGAGCCGATGTAGTCGATATAGCGGTGATCGTCGGCATCCCAGAAGTAGGGGCCTTCGGCGCGTGTGATGAAACGTGGCGTGCCGCCAACCGAACGGAAGGCGCGAACTGGCGAGTTCACACCGCCCGGCGTGCTTTGCTGCGCGCGGGTAAACAGGGTGTCGTTATGGGAGGTCATGAAAATAAATGGGTGTTACTGAATCGGTGGTTCCACTTCGCCGGGACCTTCGGCTTCGCGTGCCCAGAAGTAGCGGTCGGGAACGAGGCGACCCATGCCTAATCGTTGTGCATTGGCGATCGAGGCAATCGTGAATTCCTGTGCTTCCAGTACGGCTTCGGGGACATCGAGACCGTTTGCCAGCAAGGCGGCGATAGTCGAGGAAAGCGTGGCGCCGGCACCGCTGTAAGAGCCGGAAATGCGTTGCCAGTTGTCATGGCGGACCACGCCGTCGCTATTGAACAGCGTATTGGCGACGTCCGTCAGATCGGTTGGCGTACCGGTTACGAAGACATATTCGCAGCCCATTTCGATCAGACGCATCACATCGATGGCCAGCATGTCTTCTTCCGATGGTTCGCGCCAGGTTTCGGCCAAACGTGACAGTTCGACTGCCGACACCACGAGCAGCGTGGTTTGCGGAATCAGCAATTCACGCAGGGCCATGATGAGTTCTTCACCATCCGGGCCCTGGTCGGGCTGGGACGAGAGGAAAGGATCGAAGATCAGCGGCGCCTCGGGGTAGTCGGAGACGATTTCGGCAATTGCCGAGGCGTTTTCGATACTGCCGACCACGCCGACCTTGAAGGCGGAAACCGGCATGTCTTCGAGTACCACGCGCGCCTGATCGGCCACCCAGTCGGCATCGACAGGCTGAATGTCTTCGATGCGTGCCGTGTCGCCAATCAGCAGGCTCGTCACGACGGACAAGCCGTGGCAACCCATGGCAGCGAAAGACGCCAGATCAGCCTGAATGCCGACCGCACCGACCGGATCCGTGGGACCGAAGGTCAAAATGAGCGGGGAAGTTTGGTTTTGCACGGCGGGTATATTAAGATAGCTGACTATGCATTTTAACTTGAAGGACTGCCTGCCGTGAGCAATAACGAAACATCGAATGAAGAATTCAAGACCTGGATGTGCCTGATTTGTGGCTGGATCTATGACGAAGCCGCTGGTTTGCCGGAAGAAGGCATTGCGCCAGGCACGCGTTGGGCCGACGTCCCGATCAACTGGACCTGCCCGGAGTGCGGCGCACGCAAGGAAGACTTCGAAATGGTCGCGGTCTGATAGCGGTTTGTCTCTTTTCAGTGCAACAAGATGCAATTGTGCAGGTAAGTCGCGATCGTTTCGGACGACGGTTTTGTTCGCGAGCTTACCTGTTTAACAATTTGTGTCGAAAAACCACGGCTTGCCGACTGTCGGCATCGTGAAAGGTTTCAACAATCTTGCCATTTGGCATTATTGCGCCGTATATTGTGGTCACAATTCAATGAGATGAATCATGACGACGGCACCAGAAAACGCTGAGATGAAAATCATGGTGATCGACGACAGCAGTACCATTCGTCGATCCGCGGAAATTTTTCTGGGGCAGGCTGGCTACAAGGTCGTTCTGGCCGGCGATGGCTTCGATGCTCTGGCCAAAATGAATGACCACAAGCCGTCTCTCATCTTTTGCGACATCCTCATGCCGCGCCTTGATGGTTATCAAACCTGCGCACTGATCAAGAAAAGCGCCAGATTCCATGGCACCCCGGTTGTCATGTTGTCTTCCAAGGACGGATTATTCGACCGTGCGCGTGGCGCGATGGTCGGTTCCGACGCCTACCTTACCAAGCCATTCACCAAAGACAGTCTGCTCAGGACTGTGCGTGACTACGTCACCGCGGTGGCAAAATAATTTCGATTCAAAGGTTGCTGATGGCTATTCAAAAAGTTCTTATCGTCGATGATTCTCCGACCGAGCGTTATTTCCTGACTGATATTCTGGTCAAGAAAGGCTATTCGGTTTCCACCGCAGAGAGCGGCGAAGAAGCGCTGCAGAAAATCAAGGCGGACAAGCCTGAACTCATTTTGATGGATGTCGTGATGCCGGGACAAAACGGTTTTCAGGTGACGCGCTCCATTGCACGCGATCCGGAAACGCAGCATGTGCCGATCATCATCTGCACCAGCAAGGGCCAAGAAACCGATCGCATCTGGGGTTTGCGCCAAGGTGCGCGCGACTACATCGTCAAGCCGGTCGATCCTGCCGAATTGCTGGCCAAGATCGCTGCCCTTGGCTAATCCATTCTGATGAACTCCTTTTCCTCCGACCTGCAGGTCGACGCGTCCGATCAGGGTGGACGTCGTACGCGTCTGCGCGAGTTTCAGGCGCAGCTAGTCGAGCGCATGCAGACCGCACGCGATAGCGATGCGATGCAGGCGAATCGCCTCGGGGTGATCATCGGCGGCACGCGTTGGCTGCTCGATTTGCAGTCGGCGGGTGAGATCGTCTCGGCCGAAGGTATTACTTCCGTGCCGCTGACGCAGCCTTGGTATCTGGGGCTCATCAATCTGCGCGGCAATTTGCTGGGCATCGTCGATCTGGCGCGTTTTCAGGGAGGAGAGCGCACCGTGCTCGACAAGGATAGCCGCATCGTGGCACTCAGCCCGGCACTCGGATTCAATTGCGGTTTGCTGGTTTCGCGTGTGCTCGGTTTGCGTCACGTCGATGAGATGCGTGTGCACCAGGCCGATGAAACCCTGATTTGGGCCAGCACGCAATATGTGGATCACGAAGCGCATGTATGGCACGAACTGGATCTGCATAAACTGGTTCAGCAACCCGAATTCTTGAATATCAGCCGCTAGTCTTTTTTCGAAACAGCAGGCGGCATACAAAAAACAGAGTCAGGAGAATTACCGATGGCGTTCACATTACCGCTCTTTTCCAGAAAAAAGAAAGCCGCTTCGCCAGAGATGGAAGGTGTTGACGAGCTTGGGCATGAGGAGAGAGAAACGTCCGCCGAACGTGAACCAATGACCTCTGCGCGCATCGAGGAAGCACGCCGCGACATCAATCCGAATGCGACCTACATCGGTGACGTGCTGCAAAAGAGCGGCGATATCACGCTGCCTGTGATCGGCAAGCTGCCGCTACAGAAACAGGTTCGTATCCTGCTGATTTCTCTGGGTGCTTCGCTGGTGCTGGGTGCCTTGTTCGTCTGGCTCAATGCGGATTCCTCGGCGCTGACATCGACGCAGACGCAAATCGCAGGTGATGCCCTGATGCACTCGCAGCGTGTCGGTAAGGCGACACCGAATGCGATTCAGGGTAACCCGGAGGCTTTCAAGCAACTGGCCGATAGCCGCAAGGAATTCAACAACGATCTGACGATCCTCTCGCAAGGCGGTGTCTATCAGGGGCGCAGCATCAGTGCGCCTGATGCGCAGATGGAAGGCATGCTGAAGGAAACGCAGGCCTTGTGGGCGGGCACCGACAAGGCTGCAGAAAATATCCTCAAGCTGGAAAAAGTCCTGACCGGTTTCGGTACGACGCTGCAAAGCATGAACAGCATTTCGCCGACCTTGCTTGAACTGAGTGAGCAGATTTCCAACCTCAAGGCGCAGAGTGGCGCATCGCCGCGAGAGATTGCCGCCGCGGGCCAGCTCGTGATGCTGACACAACGTCTGGCACGTAGCGCGAACGAATTTTTGAGTTCTGAAGGTGTTAACCCGGAAACGGCCTTTCTGCTTGGCAAGGACACCAATACGTTCCGCGACATCATCGAAGGCTTCCTGAATGGTAGCGAGCAATTGCGCCTGAGTCGCGTCACCGAACCGGAAACGCGCGACAAGCTGCAGGAGTTGCAAACCGCATTCGGCGAATACCAGAAATCGATTGCACTGATTCTCGGCAATCTGCAGAACTTCATTGCCGCCAAACAGGCTGAAGAACTGATCTTCAAGGAAAACGAAGCGCTCAAGCAGCGTTTGACCGACATCCAGCAAAGTTACCGCGCCGAACAGGATTCGCTGACGTTGCCGTTCTGGCTGATGTTGCTGGCCGTGATAACGGCGCTGGTCTCGGCTGCCGGGATTGCGCTGGTTCTGCTGCAGGACAGCCGCAACCGTACCAAGGAAGCGGAAGCACGCCGACTCGAAGCGGAAAACCAGCGTCTGGAAGCGTTGCAAAAGGAAATCGAAGCCAAACAGGCGAACGACCAGAATCAGGCGGCGATTCTGCGACTGATGAACGAATTGCAGGAAGTGGCCGATGGTGACTTGACGGTGCAGGCAACGGTGTCGGAAGACATCACTGGTGCGATTGCCGACTCGGTCAACTACACGGTAGAAGAGTTGCGCGGGCTGGTCGGACGTGTAACGCATACGGCGGAGCAGGTGACGTCGGCATCCGATCAGGCACAGACGATCTCGGGCGAACTGCTGGCGGCATCGCAAACGCAGTCACGCAACATTCAGGAAACCGGTCAGGCGGTGCTTGAGATGGCAGTGCAGATTACCGATGTCTCGCGTTCGGCAAACGAATCCGCCGAGGTGGCGCGGCAGTCGGTGTCGGCAGCAGAGCAGGGTGCGCGCGCGGTGGAAAACGCAATCAAGGGCATGAACGAGATTCGCGAACAGATCCAGGAAACGTCCAAGCGGATCAAACGACTCGGTGAATCTTCGCAAGAGATTGGCGAAATCACCGAACTGATTTCCGACATTACCGAACAGACCAACGTGCTGGCACTGAATGCCGCAATTCAGGCGGCGTCGGCAGGCGAAGCAGGGCGCGGCTTCTCGGTGGTTGCAGAAGAGGTGCAGCGACTGGCAGAACGCTCGGGCGAGGCAACCAAGCAGATCGGCGCACTGGTGCGTACCATTCAGACCGATACCCACGATGCCGTCGCCGCAATGGAAAAATCCACGCAGGGTGTGGTCGAAGGTGCACGTCTGTCCGACGCGGCGGGCACGGCACTGGCCGATATCCGTCGCGTGTCGAACCGTCTTGCAGAACTGATTCAAAGTATTTCCTCCGCGACCGAGCAACAGGCAACGTCGGCGAACGGCGTGGCGCAAAACATTCAGGGCATTCTGACCATTACGGAACAGACGCAGGAAGGTACGCAACAGACCGCGTATTCGATTAGTGAACTGTCGAAGCTGGCCGAGGAGCTGAAAAACTCGGTGTCGCGTTTCCGCGTGACGGCGTGATCGCCTAGTCCGACCAGAATCTGGTGGCGGCCGCAGCGTCTCGCGGTCCCGCCGTAGCGCGAGGCAGTCATGCATATTTCTTCTTCCCATCCGTCTTCAGACGGCAAGAGTCGTTTCGATACCGGTCCGTTGTCTTGGGTGATCGGTGAAATTCGTGAGGCCTTGACGCGTTCGCGTGATCTCCTCTGCGAAGCCCTGCTGCAGGACACGGAAACACGTTCGACCACGTTGCGACAGTCGCGCGGCTATCTGCATCAGGCACACGGTGCCTTGCAGATCATCGATGTCGATGGCGTGACGCTGTTGACGGAAGCCGTGGAAGCCTTGTTCGATGGATTCAACAACGCCCAGATCGAACTCGACGGCGCAGTCACCGAAACGATCGTGCAGGCTTATCAAGCCTTGCTCGAATATCTGGAAGAATTGCTGGCCGGTACACCACATCAGCCTGTGCGTTTGTTTCCCTATTACCGCGCCTTGCTGGAAGCGCGCGGGGTCGAGCGAATTCATCCGGCCGATTTGTTTTTCCCCAATCTTTCCATTCGCCCGCAGTTGCCAGTGGCACCACAGGCGCTGGCGCAGGACGACTACGTTGCCTTGCGCAAGCGCTTCGAGCGCGGCTTGCTGCTTTATTTGAAGGGCGATGCTGCGAGTGGTCAGGCTGGCGCACGTCTGATGTGCGATGTGCTGCAACGTGTCGAACAGGCGCAGTTCAAGCCGCAGGCACGCGTGTTCTGGTGGGTGCTGGCAGGTTTTCTGGATGCGATCGCGCAGGGGAATCTGACGGCGGATTTATATGCCAAGCAATTGCTAGCGCGTATCAATCTGCAGATTCGTCGACTGGGAGATGGCTCCGAAAGTATTGCCGAACGCTTGCTGCACGATGCCTTGTTCTTCCTTGCGTACGTTACCGATCCTGCACCCCTGGCGCAGCAGATTCGTGCAGCTTATCGACTCGACGGCATGGTGCCGCACGACTACGAACGACGGCGCTATGGAAAGATCGACGCGCAAGCGCTGGCGATGGCACGTGAACGGTTGGTGCAGGCCAAGCTTTTATGGAATCGGATTGCGGCCGGTGATGTGGCCGGTGCGACGGCATTTCAAACGGAAATCACTGCGCTGGCCGAGGCAGCAGTCCGTCTGGATGCGCCGGCATTGGCCAAGCTGTTGCGCGAATTGAGCGGTATTGCACGCCATGCCGCCCACACGACGCCCGGCGATGCCTTGAGTCTTGAAATTGCGACCAGTCTGCTATTCATCGAGCAGGCGTTGCAACAGATTGCCCATTTGCCCGAAGGTTTTGCCGAGCGCGCAGATGCCTTGACGGCGCGCCTGTTATCAGCGGTTGCTGGTGAATCCCTGGGTTCGTCTGCTGCATGGCTGGACGATATTTCACGTGAGGCACAGCAACGGCAAACCATCAACGTTCTGGCAGGCGAGTTGCAGACTAGTCTCCGGCAAGTGGAAAAGCGGCTGGATGCCTACTTCCGCGATCCCTTGCAGTATGACGAGCTGAAAGAAGTCGATGGCATTCTGTACCAGATTGCGGGTGCCTTGGCAGTGCTGGATCAGGATGAAGCCTTGCGCGCCACGCGCCATGTCCAGCAATGTGTGCGTGCTTTCGTGGACGCCGACAGCACGCCACCGCAGCATGCTTTCGAGCAGGTCGCACAGAACGTCGGGGCCTTGAGTTTTTTTATCGATGCGTTGGGCCAGGCCGATGGGCATCTGCAAGAACGTTTTCGTTTTGACGACGCGACGGGACTGTTTCATGCCGGTTTGACCGAACTTGCGCCAGCATCCTCGGAACCGCAGTGGGTAGACCTTACACCAGCGGAAGAGGTGGTTGCAGAAACCGATGAGCATGTACAAACGACTACCGACCTTGTCGCGACGCAGGACGAGTCTGTCGCACCTGAATTGGAATTGCAGACGGTCGAAGACGAACTGCGTGATCGGCAACTGGCATCGCAGGAGCTGGCACGTTCGCTGGCTGCCGAACCGGACAATGCGCAATTGCAGGATCAGTTGAAAGCATCGCTGGAGCAGGTGCGCATGGATGCGACGCTGGTCGACAATCCCGATGCCGGCGATCGTGCGCGCAGCATGATCGACAAGCTGGCTTCGCCGGATTTCATCCCTTCGCAAGATGCACTCGAACAAATCGGTTTGCTGGATGCATCGACGATTGACGATGAGATCGAGGAAATCACGCCGCTGCCGGCACCGGAGAGCGAAGCCGAAATCGATGCCGAATTGCTGGAGATTTTCCTCAGCGAAGCGGTCGAGGTTTTGGCTTGCGTACAAGAGAATTTGCCTGCTTCACGCCTTGCCCCGCACAACGAGGAATATCTGACCACCTTGCGTCGTTGTTTCCACACGCTCAAGGGTAGTAGCCGCATGGTCGGCCTGAATGCCTTTGGCGAGACGGCATGGAGTATCGAACAGGTCTTGAATCTGCGACTTGCCGAAGGCAAGGGCGGCGATCAGGCCATGTACGTCCTGTTGGCACGGGCGACCGAGTTGCTGGGTGCCTGGGTCAGCGATTTGCAGATTTATGGTTCGGCGCAGCGGGACGGACACGCGCTGATCGCCATGGCAGAACGTGTCAAGCGTGGCGAGCCGATTGACGATGCGGCCGAGCCAGCGCAGCCAGCGTTTGTGCAGGAGGCGGAACTCGATGCGCTTTCGGCATTGCCAGAGCACGCATCTGCTGTCGCTGATAGCGACGCACCACTCTTGGAGCAGGAAGACGTCTTTGACCTGTCAGATGCGGGCGTGGAGGACGCGGCCGGGCTGACGGCGCAAGAGCCGATTGCCGAAGGGAATGAAGAAGCGCTGGCTGAGAGCAATGGTAAGGATGATCTTCTCGTAGAGGACGTCGTCGATGCTTCTGCATCTGACGAAGAGCTGGAAGAGAACGCTGCTGCGGCAATCGAACACTTCCTGGATGATGAGCAAGCCGTCATGGCGGATGGCGAAGCGGCATCTGCCGAGGTGTCAGATGCGGCCGCCGAAGAGACACTTGATGCGACGTCAGCATCGAACGAGCGGCAAGAGTCGGTCGAATTCGCAGATGCAGCGCCTGTCGCTCCACAAAAAGCCAGCGCCGATGTGATCGATTTCCCCGGTAATCCGATTGCCGTGGCGCGTGCGGGAGACAATATTCGTCGTATCGGCGATATCGAAATCAGTGTTCCTTTGCATACTATCTATTTGTCCGAGACGGATGAACTCGTGCGTCGCTTGGAGCAGGATTTCAGTGAGTGGCGTCATGAACCGGAGCGGCAGGTCAGCACACAAGCCGTGCATGCGGCGCATTCGTTGGCCGGCAGTTCTGCCACGGTGGGTTTTGCCGTCTTGCATCGTCTGGCGCATGCGCTGGAAAACGTTCTTCAGTATTTGTCGCGCAAACCGGTGAAACTGATCCTGAGCGAATACGATTTGCTTGATCAGGCGCTCGAACAAGTGCGCAGCATGTTGCAGCATTTTGCGCTGGGCGAGATGCCGTCAGAGGCACGCGAACAGGTACAGCAACTGGAAGGCATGCTGGACGATTTCGAATACCGTTCGCTGGTTGCCGCCGATTCTGCAGTGATCACGCAGCAGGATGACGTTACTCAAACGGTTGCGATATCGGTGCCGTCCGATGAACCCGATCATGGTGCGTTGCAGAGTGTTCCCATGTCGGCGGCATCGGAAGAAGGCGATGAAGCCGCGTTGTTGCTGCGTGACGAGATCGATGCCGATCTGTTGCCGGTCTTCATTGAAGAAGGTCGCGACATATTGCCGCAAATGGGTGAATTGTTGCGCGCCTGGGAGCATCAGACCGACGATGTTTTCGCATCGCAGGCTGTATTGCGGCTGTTGCACACGCTGAAGGGCAGTGCGCGCATGGCAGGGGCCATGACGCTGGGGCAGCACTTCCATGAGATGGAAAGCTATATCGAGAATGCCGTGCATGTGGGACAGCCCGCAGCTCTCGCACTGGACGATTTGCTGTGGCGTTATGACCAGGCATTGCAGTTGTTCGAGCAATTGCAGAATGGCGGTGCTGCAACGCCTAGCCAGGCTCTGACGTCGCGCACGGCTGGTGAAGTGCATGCGCAACAGCCGGTTGTGCTATCCGAGGTCTTGGCGCCGGTACCTCGTACGGGTGTGCCATCTCCAACTGCGACACAAGCGGTGACGGCACCGACGTCTTCGTCGATGGTACGTGTACGCGCCGATATTCTCGACCGACTCGTCAATCAGGCGGGTGAGGTTTCGATCTCGCGCTCGCGCCTCGAAAATGAAGTGGGAACGATCAAGCAGTCATTGGGCGAACTATCGGAAAACGTTGCACGTTTGCGTGATCAGTTGCGCGAGATCGAGATGCAGGCCGAGTCGCAGATTTCTTCCAGTCTGGGTTTGTCGGCGGAACGTGAATTCGATCCGCTCGAATTCGATCGCTTCACACGCTTGCAGGAATTGACGCGCATGATGGCCGAGAGCGTCAGCGACGTCGGTACCGTGCAGCAATCGCTGAATCAGACACTGGAAAGTGCCAGCAGCGGATTGGCATCGCAGGCGAGGCTTACGCGCGATCTGCAGCAGGATCTGATGCGCGTGCGTATGGTGCAGTTCGCCAGTATTGCCGAACGTCTCTATCGCGTGACGCGCCAGACGGCGAAGGAAGTCGATAAACGCGTCAACCTAGACATTCGCGGCGGTGCAGTCGAAATCGATCGTGGTGTGCTGGAGCGCATGACAGGTCCATTTGAACATTTGCTGCGCAATGCCATTGTGCACGGTATCGAATCGCGTGAAGAACGTCGTTCGGCTGGCAAGAACGATATTGGCGAGCTGCGTGTGGAAGTACGCCAAGAGGGCAATGAAGTCGTCATTCAATTCTCGGACGACGGGCAGGGGCTCAACCTCGACAGCATCCGCAGCAAGGCGGCCAGCATCGGCCTGCTGACACAGGATGCACCCTTGTCCGAGGCCGAAGCGAGCGATCTGATTTTCCATCCGGGCTTCTCGACTGCCGATGAAGTGACCGAGCTGGCCGGACGCGGTATCGGCATGGATGTGGTGCGTTCTGAAGCCGCTTCGCTCGGTGGTCGTGTCATCACGCAATCGGCACGCGGTGCCGGTGCCAGTTTCACCATTCATTTGCCGTTGACGCTGGCCGTCACGCAAGTCGTCTTGCTATCGACAGGCGGGCGCTTGTTTGCAGTGCCAGCCGTGCTGGTCGAACAGGTCCAGCAATTGAAATCCGGGCCGCTGACGCAGGCCTATAATGACGGTGCCATTTTCTGGCAGTCGCAACGGGTGCCAATGTATTTCCTGTCTGCCTTGTTGGGTGACGAAGAGGCCGCGCCTGTGACGCAGCAGTATTCACCGGTGCTGATTCTGAAGAGCGGTAGCGAGCGTGTGGCCGTCCACGTGGACGAAGTGATCGGTTCGCGTGAAGTCGTCGTCAAGAACATCGGTCCGCAACTGTCGCGCATGATCGGGATTGCCGGTGCGACCGTGCTGGGTTCGGGCGAGATTGTGCTGATCCTCAATCCGGTGCCGCTGGCACAACGTGCGCTGGCCGACAATCTGCGCGCACCACGCATGTCGGTGTCGGATGCACCTGCCGACATGGGCGCTGTGGCTGAGATGACTGTCGCCACACAGAAGTCGGGTAGCGATCCGGTACAGGGTTTGCGTAGCGTGCCGGTCATCATGGTGGTCGATGATTCGTTGACGGTGCGGCGCGTTACACAACGCCTGTTGACGCGCGAAGGTTATCAGGTCGTGGTGGCGAAGGATGGTGTCGATGCCTTGCAGCAGTTGCAGTCGGTAACGCCGGATGTGATGCTGGTGGATATCGAAATGCCGCGCATGGATGGTTTCGACCTGACGCGCAACGTGCGCGATGATGAACGCACTCGCGAGATTCCCATCATCATGATTACGTCGCGTACGGCGGCCAAGCACCGCAACGTAGCAATGTCATTGGGCGTCAATGCCTATCTCGGCAAGCCGTATCAGGAAGACCGTCTGCTCGAGTTGATTGCAGGATTTGTCGGTCGTTACGAATCGATCGAGTGATTGTCTTCTGATGGGTTTTCTGCGTTCTCTCGTTACTTTCGCCTGATTTAAAACGCCGCTGTGATTGACTTCACAGCGGCGTTTTTCATGATGCGTTCTTATTGCAAAAGCAAAGGTTAAGGTCGAAGTAATACGTCGAGTCCGATGCTTTGTGGTGTGGCGTCTAGTCCTTAGTCACTTTTTTCACAACCGCATAGCGTTCTAGCGTGCGGGCACGGGCTTCATCATGCGTGATGATCGGTTCGGGATAGTCGATGCCAAGACGAATCCCCGCGCGTTGCAATTCGCTGACCGGTGCTTTCCAAGGCGCGTGCAGATACTTGTTCGGCAGCTTGCCCAGTTGTGGCAGGTAGCGGCGAATGAATTTGCCTTCTTCGTCGAATTTTTCGGATTGCGTGATCGGGTTGAAGATGCGGAAGTAGGGCTGCGCGTCGCAACCGGATGAGGCGGCCCATTGCCAGCCCCCATTGTTGGCAGACAGATCGAAATCGTTGAGCTGTTCGGCAAAGTAGCATTCACCCCAGCGCCAGTCGATGCCCAGATCCTTGATCAGAAACGAGGCGACGACCATGCGCAGGCGATTGTGCATGTAGCCCGTCTGGTTGATCTGTGCCATTGCGGCATCGATCAGCGGATAGCCGGTTCTCCCTTCGCACCAGGCTTGAAACAACTGGTCTGCATGTTTGCCGGTTTCCCAGCGAATTGCATCATAAGCGGGTTTGAAGGCCTTTTCTGCCACATGGGGATGATGGTGCAGGATCATGAAATAGAATTCGCGCCAGATCAGTTCGGACAGCCAGGTGGCAGCGCCGCTACTGGCGTTGCCATTCGTGCGCATGGCATCCAGCGCAATGCGCGCAAGGCCACGGATCGATACGGTGCCGAAGCGCAGATGCACGGACAGATAGGATGGTCCCTTGACTGCCGGATAGTCGCGCGCCTGCTGGTAATGCGGCATGCGTTCGATGAAATCATCCAGCAAGCTTTGCGCGCCAGACATGCCGGTTGGAATGGCCAGTGCGTGCAGATTGGTTTGCTCGAAGCCTAGCGACTGCAATGAGGGAATCTCGCGCATTGTGTCTGGTACTTTTGCCAAATGTGACGCTTCACTTTCGGTGTCATAGGCTTGCAGCCAGTCTTCGCCACCGCCGTGGAGTTTTTTCAGCCACGCATTCTTGTAAGGCGTGAAAACCGAAAAAGGCGAGTCTGATTGCGATAGCACTTCACCGCGTTCGAAGATCACCTGATCCTTGAACGTATACAGCGCTCGGCCGGCCTTGGTGAGTGCGCCTGCAACGGCTTCGTCGCGCTGCACTGCCGCAGGTTCGTAATCGCGGTTGGCGAAAACGGCATCGGCACCCAGTTCTTCGGCCAGTTGCGGAATGGCTTCGATGGCACGTGCATGGCGTACGATCAGGCCGCCACCGCTGGTCTGCAGTGCTGTATCGAGTTCATGCACGCTGTCGTGAATGAATTCGACGCGGCGGTCGCGGCGTGGCAGAGATTCGAGAATGTCCTTGTCAAAAATGAAAACGCAATACACCTGACGGCTTTGTGCGAGTGCGTAATGCAGGGCGGCATGGTCGAAATTGCGCAGATCGCGGCGGAACCAGACCAGAGTGGTATCGAATTGCGGCATGCGAAGGATGCTGAAAGGAAAGGAAGGCACACTATGCCGTAAAACCTTCATGCCTGCAGGTGGAAACCGCACATATCGGGCAGGGAAAGCGTCTGGAATGCGCGGGCAAAACTGCTAAAATAGCGGCCATGTCGAAGCACGAAAAGACCAGCAAACCCTCGCCCGAGCCGGATCCTTCCCCGGACTCTCCCGATTTTTCCTCCCGTTCTGAAGTGTCGCCCGCCGGATTGAGCCTCGCCGATCATTTCCTGATTGCGATGCCATCCATGCTCGATCCCGTTTTTGGCGGCACCGTGGTGTATCTGTGCGAGCACAATACCGGAGGTGCGCTCGGCGTGATCATCAACAAGGCGACCGACATGACCGTCGAGAACCTATTGAGCCGTATCGATCTCAAGCTCGAAATTGCGCCGGCTTTGCCCAGTGTGCGCGATACCGTGCTGTACGGCGGCCCGGTGCAGTCGGATCGTGGCTTCGTGCTGCATGCGCCTGAGCGCAAGTTCACCTCGACCATGCCGGTGACCGACGCGGTTGCACTGACCACATCCAAGGACATTCTGGAAGCCGTCGCACGTGGCGAAGGGCCAAGCCGTGTCGTGGTCAGCCTGGGGTGCGCTGGCTGGGGTGCAGGACAACTGGAAGACGAAATTACCCGCAATGGCTGGCTGACGGTAAAGGCCGATCCGGCGATCCTGTTCGAATTGCCGCTTGAGCGTCGCTTTGCCGCGGCACTCAAGCTGCTCGGTATCGATCCACTGATGCTCAGTGCCGAGGCCGGACATGCCTGAGATGAAAGGTGACGCGCGCTAGTGGATACCGTGCTCGGATTCGATTTCGGACTCAAGCGTATCGGCGTCGCGGTAGGGAATACCCTTCTCGGACAGGCGCAACCGCTGACGGTGATTCGTGCGGCGACCAATGACGGCAAGTTTGCCGAAATTGCCGTCTTGATCGAAGAATGGCAGCCGACCCTGTGCGTGGTTGGTCTGCCGTCTCATCCTGATGGCAGCGAACACGAAATGACCGTGCGCTGCCGTCGCTTTGCCAATCAGTTGCATGGACGTTTCGATGTACCCACGGTTCTGGTGGACGAGCGATATTCGTCTGCCGTGATTTCCCACCAACGCGGCGAAACGATCGATGATCGGGCGGCTGCAATCATCCTCCAACAATACTTCGATGACCCATCCCATTCCTGATTTCGATGCCGAGGCGATGTATGCGACCTTGCTGCAGCAGGTAAAAGCCGGCCTTGCGCAAGTCGAACATGTTGCCATCGTCGGTATCCACTCCGGCGGCGCATGGCTGGCCGAACGGCTCGCCGCCGATCTGCAACTGAGCGAACGGCTCGGCTTCATCGATGTGTCTTTTCATCGCGACGACTACGCCGAGAAAGGCTTGAAGTCGGATGTCAAATCGACGCAGATTCCCTTTGATGTCGAAGGTGCCAATATCGTGCTGGTCGACGATGTACTTTATACGGGACGCACCACACGCGCTGCCATCAACGAACTGTTCGACTATGGCCGCCCGGCACGCGTGATGCTGGTGGCACTGGCTGATCGCGGCGGACGCGAACTGCCGATCGCTGCCGATTTCGTGGCGCAAACCATTTCTCTTCCCGATCAGCGTTTGCTGGTCTTGCAACGCGCCGATGACGGCCGTTTTTCCCTGACGGTGGATCATGCTTAATCCGCAACTGAACAAGAATGGCGAGCTGCAACACCTGCTTACCATCGAAGGCCTGCAAAAGGCACATATCCTGCACATTCTCGATACCGCATCGTCGTTCGTCAGCATTGGCGATCGCGAAGTGAAGAAGGTGCCACTGATGCGCGGTAAGGGTGTGTTCAACCTGTTCTTCGAAAATTCGACGCGCACGCGCACGACCTTCGAGATTGCCGCCAAGCGCCTGTCGGCCGATGTGATCAATCTGAATATCGCGGCATCGAGTTCGAGCAAGGGCGAATCGCTGCTCGATACGATCGACAACTTGTCGGCCATGCATGCCGACATGTTCGTGGTGCGCCATTCGCAGTCCGGTGCGCCGTACCTGATCGCCAAGCATCTCAACGACACCAGGCAGCCACACGTCCACGTCGTGAATGCTGGTGATGGTCGCCATGCGCACCCGACGCAGGGGCTGCTGGACA
>NZ_CAJYMD010000066.1 GCF_913776015.1 uncultured Oxalicibacterium sp.
CACACAACTGCTGTACATCCCGGCCAAGGCACCGTTCGATCTGTGGGATCGCAACAAGCGCGGCGGTATCAAGCTGTACGTCAAGCGCGTCTTCATCATGGACGATGCCGAGCAACTGATGCCGGTCTACCTGCGCTTCGTCAAGGGCGTGATCGATTCGGCCGATCTGCCACTCAACGTCTCGCGTGAAATCCTGCAGGAATCGCGAGATGTGAAAGCCATACGCGAAGGCTCGACCAAGCGCGTGCTGTCGATGCTGGAAGAGCTCGCCAACAGCGACGATCAGGCCGAGAAGGACAAGTACGCCAGCTTCTGGACCGAATTCGGTCAGGTGCTCAAGGAAGGCATCGGCGAAGACCATGCCAACAAGGAACGTATCGCCAAACTGCTGCGTTTTGCATCGACGCACAACGACAGCGATGCGCAAAACGTCTCGCTGGCCGATTACATCGGTCGCATGAAAGAAGGCCAAGACAAGATCTACTACGTAACGGCCGAGTCTTTCCAAGCTGCTAAGAACAGCCCGCACCTCGAAATCTTCCGCAAGAAAGGTATCGAAGTTCTGCTGCTGACCGACCGCGTGGATGAATGGATGCTGTCCTTCCTCAACGATTTCGAAGGCAAGGAACTAGCCTCTGTTGCCAAGGGCGGCCTCGATCTCGGCAAGCTCGAAGATGAAACCGAGAAGAAACAGCACGAGGAAACCGAGCAGCAGTACAAGGACCTCGTCGAGAAGATGAAGACGGCGCTGGCCGACAAGGCCAAGGATGTACGCGTGACATTCCGTCTGACCGATTCGCCCGCCTGCCTCGTCAGCGAAGAGCATGAGCTGTCGGCCAACCTCGTACGCATGCTGAAAGCGGCAGGCCAGAATGCGCCGGACAGCAAGCCGATTCTCGAAATCAACCCGGACCATCCGCTGGTGCAGCGTCTGAAATCCGAAGACGGCAAGTTTGAGGACTGGTCCAACATCCTGTTCGATCAGGCATTGCTGGCTGAAGGTGGCAACCTTGCCGATCCGGCATCGTTCGTCAAACGGTTGAACGACATGTTGCTGGGCATGGCGAGCAAGTAAGTCATCCGTCCCTCGAATAAAAAAGGCCGCCCTCGCAATGGGGCGGCCTTTTTTTCATCATGCATCGCGTCGATTCATTTGCACCTCATCGACGTGACGGGATCAACGATCTTGCAGGAACGGTTGTATCGTCGCCGGCATGGCGTGTTGCCACTGCTGATAACGACGGTTGAGTTCATGAAACACGCACAGCGCGGCATAGGCATCGTTGGCAGCGTAGACGATCTGCGCGTCCGTCAACTTGCGTGCTGCCCAGTTGGTGGTCGATACGCTCTTGGCCTTATGAAACCCCTGGTTGAGGGCAATCGCCACACCAGCGCGCAGGCCGGTCGAGCTCTTGTAGCCCAGTTGGCGAAACACCGTATTCAGATCAAGTACGGCCTGCATCGGCAAGCCGAATCTTCGCGCCACGCTGCTGATATCGGATTGCAGACCGAAGCCCACCTTCAACAATTGACTGGAAGCCAGCAGAATCTTGACGGCTTGTTCGCACGCCGGATGGTGCAATTGAAAGATCCAGGTTTTTTCCATCGTCGCGCATTGCACGATGTGAGGCCCATCATCCGTGGCACCTTTGATAAAGACCGGCCGCGATTCGGTATCGAAACCGATGATCGTGGCGCGCAGCAAGTGATCGACCGCATCCTTGCATTCCGCCTCCGTGACCGGCAATACCACCTGCTGCAAAGGCAGCATGGCGAATGGTGGCAAGGCGCTGGTTTCTTCCTTGTTCGGTGCATCCATGCGGCCACGACGTGGCTGACCAGTCGGTGCAACCGGTGATTTTGATTCGTTGTTCATTCTTGAATTAGGTTTGGGGTGGCGTGCTACACGACACGTCAGTGCCGCCTATTTGGCAGCCGGTGCCGCCTGTTGTGCCTTGACCTCGATAATCGCCTGCTGCAACTCTCGTTGCATGCGCTGCATGAGCGGCGCAACATGTGATTGCGTCAATGCCATCGATTTTTGCATGACCACCGGCATTTTCTCGATCATGGATTGACCGCTCGGCGTGGCATAAAACCCCAGCATATCGTCGACTTCCTGCTGGGTGAAAGTTTCGGCATATACCTGCACATAAATCGGTTTCATCTTGGCCCAGCTCATTTCCTCACGCATGACCTTCATGATGCGTCCCATGTAGTTATCCAGCACCAGGCGCCCTTCCTTGGACATGCCATTCTGCTGCACAGACTGGTTGACGAGGTTGCGCATCATGCTGTCCATGCTGAAAAACATCTGATCCATGATGCGATCAGAATGCGTGACAACCATCAATTTTTCAATGGAAGCGGGAGATGGCGCGGATGTCGGTTCAGCGAGGGTCGGGCTGGAAAAAGAAAACGCAAACAGCAAAGCGGCAACGTATTTCATGAAGCTCCCTGTGAATGGCAATGCAAATGGCATAACAGCCAATTGCGTCAAAAACGCTGCATTTAATCACAGGAGCGCTTGAATGCCTACGCAACACGAAAAGATCTATCCGTACCGACCACCTCATCAAGGCTTGGATGAGTCTGCTGCGCAAGACTACTCATACCGGGTACCACCTTAAGCGTTAGCGGATTTTCTGATCTTCCTCCTTGGCTTCTTGCATGGCTTCCGGTTCCAGTTCTTCCGCCGAACGGTTGAGCTTGATGAACCAGCCCCACGCCACCAGCAAGAGCGCGGTAGCGGCCAGCACGGCTGCCGCATAGGAAAGGTAGGTCAGATCATCATGAATAGCCTTGAAGGTCGCGACCAGCCCTTCGATTGCCAATGCCACAATCACGACCACGAAGAAACGCGAGAGAAAGCGCCGCACGCGAGTAGGTGCGCTGATGTCAGCATCGCGCACAACTTCTTCCTCGACGATGGTTTCGGCAATCTGCAAGGCAACCACCGCCGCAGCCAACAAGCCCACCGCCTCAATGATGGCTTGCGCGGCGCCGGCGTCCAGTTCACCAGTGAACGCTTGCCAGCCCATGCGCACGCCGATAATGATCAGCATCAGGGCTGCCAATGCAAAGAACAGCGCCGTGGCTGCGTGGATGGAGCGAAACAGGCTGGTAACGAATTTCATGGTGACCTCTTCACGGTAGCGCCAGCATGCATGCACCGGCGTGGCAACAGCATACGAAAATCGGCTGTCTCGCAATGTGCGCCAGCACGCACAGGCGATTGTGCTGGCTAGCGCCCACCCGTTACATCGATGAACGTACCAGTCACGTACGATGCCTTGTCGGATAACAGCCAGAGAACTGCCTCCGCGATTTCCTCAGGCTGCCCACCCCGCTGCATCGGCACGTTGACCTTCACGCGATCCACGCGCCCCGGCTCACCGCCGCTGGCGTGGATTTCCGTGTAGACCACGCCCGGCCGCACAGCATTGACCCGTATGCCTTCCAGCGCGACCTCTTTCGCCAGCCCGATCGTCAGCGTATCGATCGCCCCCTTGGAAGCGGCATAGTCCACGTATTCGCCGGGCCCACCACCTTTGGCAGCAATCGAGGAAATGTTGACGATCGCCCCGCCCTTGCCACCATGACGTGTAGACATCCGCCGCACCGCTTCGCGGGCGCAAACAAAACTACCGATGATATTGGTGGCAAAGATGCGCTGCATGCGGGTCACATCCATCTGCTCCACGCGCATCTGCTGCTCCAGAATGCCGGCATTGTTAACGAGCGCAGTCGGCACACCAAACTCCTGCTCGCAGGTCGCAAATAAGCGCAGAATATCGGCCTCGACAGCCACGTCGGCAGCTACCGCGAGCGCCTGTCCACCCGCTTGCGTGATGCGCGCCACCACGGCATCGGCGGCAGCTCGATTACTCTTGTAACTGAAGCAAACGGCATATCCTTGTGCTGCCGCCAGCTCCGCAATCGCAGCACCAATACCTCGACTGCCGCCCGTGATCAGTACGATCTTGTCATGCATGGCCTCTCCTCCTGTTTTCATATCCATTCGGTAAGCGATGCGCAGATGTTTGCCACAGCGATAAAATACGGCATGCCCGTTACCGCATCGTCCTCCGCACCATCCGCTTTGCTGACCTGCTTCCCGCCCGTCATCGATCACCAGACTGAAATCCTGATCCTTGGCAGCTTTCCTGGCGAAGCTTCGCTCACCGCACAGCAATATTATGCGCATCCGCAAAACCAGTTCTGGCGGCTGCTGTCAGCAGTACTCGACGATGATCTCGCCAGCCTGCCCTATGAACAACGTCTGCAAAAGCTGTTGCACCACCACATCGGCCTGTGGGATGTGATTGCTGCCTGCGCACGCGAAGGTAGCCTCGACAGTGCCATCCGCCATGCCCGGCACAACGACTTCGTCTTGCTACGCGAACAATGTCCCGCCTTGCGCCGCGTCTGTTTCAACGGCAAGACCTCGGGCAAGCAAGCGCCGGTATTCGAGCAGGCGGGTTTTGAAACACGGATCCTGCCGTCTTCATCTCCCGCTTATGCTGTCATGCGTTTCGAGCAGAAATTACTCCAGTGGCGGAGTATCATCGCGCCATCCTGATAATCACATCCAACGCTGTTTTCACTCGTTTTCCGATTCATGCTCATCAAACGCAAATCCATCGAAGCCGACGCCAACACACGAACGGGCCCGGCGCGCAAGAAGACCGCCACGCTGGCCAGCCTGAAACAGCCGACCAGCAAGCCGCGCACGCCGAAATATGCGCCGGTTACGCTCTCGGAACAGTTCGGCGTGCGTTACCTGCATTTCGGTACGGAATGGGTGCAAGGCGCGATGCGGATAAGCAAGCCGGACGCCATCGAACTCGAATACGCGCAGCAGATGATGGCGTGGATGCTGTTCATCGAGCAGCCCACGCATATTGGGCAGCTTGGCCTCGGTACGGGTGCACTGACCAAATTCGCCTATCGTCGCTTTCCGCAAACGCGTGTGACCGCAGTGGAGCTGAATCCGTCCGTCGTGGCGATCTGTTCGTCGATGTTCAAGCTGCCGCCTAACGATGCGCGTCTCAACGTGATCGAAATGGATGCGCTGGAGTTCGTCATGAACAGCGACAATCACTGCACCATCGATGCATTGCAGGTCGATCTGTACGACGCGACCGCACGCGGGCCCGTGCTGGATACGGCCGAGTTTTATCAGGCTTGTTCAAATTGTCTGACTGAACACGGCATCATGACCGTCAACCTGTTCGGCGACCATCCCAGCTACGCCAAAAACCTGAGCGCCATGCATTACGCCTTCGACACGGTGATTTCACTGCCGGAAGTACATGACGGGAATGTCATCGCGATTGCCTTCAACACGCCACCAAACCTCGACATTCCTGCGCTCTACGAACGTGCGCGGCAGATTACCGAACAGACCAAGATGCCGGCCAAATCCTGGGTCAATGGCATCAAGGCCTGGCTGGCGCAACAATAAGACAACAGCACAGCAACAGGACGACGAAGCCGGCAAGGCGCTGTGATAGCATCGATTCACTTTTGCATTCTGGATCACGGACATGGCTACCGCCTCCATCGCTTCGACACCCAACGCCAAATCTGCCACTGCTTCGTCCAAACGACTGGACTTGCAAACGCTGTTCAGTTGGCTGCTGGCCGATGGCGTGGTTGCCAAAGACGACGTCAAGAAACTGTATACGCAGGCGCAAGGCATTTTCAAGAATGCCTCCATCGCCATGCATCCCTTGACGGCCATCGCGCAATGCAAGCTGACCTCGGCTGCGCCACCGTACCGCCCGCTGACGCTGGATTGGTTGACTGAATGGCTGGCCGCACGTGTCAAGCTGTCGTTCTTCCGCATCGACCCGCTCAAGATCGATTTCACCCGCGTGGCCGATGTCATGTCATCGTCCTACGCAATTCGCTTTCACATCCTGCCGGTGGAAATGACGCCGACCGAACTCGTCGTCGCGACCTGCGAACCGTTCGATACCGAATGGGAAGCCGAAATCGCCAAGCTGACGCGCCGCAACGTGCGACTGGTGATCGCCAATCCACTCGATATCGGGCAATACACGACGCAGTTCTTCGCGCTTGCCAAATCGATCAAAGGTGCGCGCAAGCAGAATGGGCAGGACGTTGCCCTGCGCAACAACTTCGAGCAACTGGTCGAGCTCGGTAATCACAAGCAGGTCGATGCCAACGACCAGCACATCATCAACATCGTTGATTGGCTGTGGCAGTACGCATTCGAACAACGCGCTTCCGATATCCATCTCGAACCCAAACGCGATTTCTGTGCGATCCGCTTTCGCATCGATGGCGTACTGCATCAGGTCTATCAGGTACCGCCCGCCGTGATGATTGCCATGACGGCGCGCATCAAACTTCTGGGCCGCATGGACGTGATCGAAAAACGCCGTCCGCAGGATGGTCGCATCAAGACACGCACTAGCGGCGGCCAGGAAATCGAGTTGCGTTTATCGACGCTACCCACAGCCTTCGGCGAAAAACTCGTCATGCGTATTTTCGATCCGGATGTGGTCGTCAAATCGCTGCCCGAACTCGGCTTCCCGCCTGACGACGCTGCGCGCTGGGACCAACTGACAGCTCGTCCGCACGGCATCATCCTCGTCACCGGTCCGACCGGGTCGGGCAAAACGACGACGCTTTACACCACGCTCAAGGCGCTGGCGACCAGCGAAGTCAATGTCTGCACCGTGGAAGATCCTATCGAAATGGTCGAAGCCTCGTTCAACCAGATGCAGGTACAGCACGGCATCGACCTCTCGTTCGCCGACGGCGTGCGGGCATTGATGCGGCAAGACCCGGACATCATCATGGTCGGCGAGATTCGTGATCTGGAAACTGCCGAAATGGCGATCCAGGCTGCATTGACCGGCCATCTCGTGCTCTCGACACTGCATACGAATGATGCGCCATCTGCCGTCATGCGCCTGCTGGAACTCGGTGTGCCCTACTATCTGCTGGAATCGACGCTGATCGGCATCATGGCGCAGCGTCTGACGCGTACGCTGTGTTCGCACTGCAAATCGCCCGAAGGCGAAATCGCCGATGACATATGGCAAGGACTGACGGAAGGTATCGACCTTCCCAAGCCGACCACTATCTATAAACCGATTGGTTGTCCGGAATGCCGCCAGACCGGCTACCGCGGCCGTACCGGCGTCTATGAACTGCTGACCGTCACGCCCGAATTTTCCAAACTGATCAAGGCGGAAACCGACATTCATGTCTTGCGCTCACAAAGCGTGGCCGATGGCATGAAACCCTTGCGCCTCGCCGGTGCCATGAAAATCGCCGAAGGCTTGACCACCATTGATGAAGTACTCAAGGTCACAGCTGTACTGAATTGATCTACGGCTAAGGCGGCAACAACAAAGCAAACCACTCTCTATAACGACCCACTAGCTGCCGAGTGTGCGACAGAAAACAAAAAAGGAACTCAAAGAGTTCCTTTTTTGTTTTAGGCGAATTGCAGTTCAACTGACACTCTGCCTGTCTGCCAGCAGAGTGACCTATGCCACTCTGCTGATCATGCCCCAATCAGGCATTCACTGGGTGCTCGCTGGCATGCGGCTTTTCTTCCTCACGCACATCGCAGATCGCCATTTCGTGATTGCGGCGCATGCGGATGTTGCACAGTTCGACGATCAGCGAGAAGCCCATTGCACCGTAGATGTAGCCTTTCGGGATATGGAATTCCAGGCTTTCGGCGATCAGCACCGCACCGACGATGACCAGGAAGCACAGCGCCAACATCTTGATGCTTGGGTACTTGTTGACGAACTCGCCAATGGCCTTGGCCGAGAACATCATGATACCGACAGCGATCATGATAGCGACGATCATGATTTCCACTTCCTTGACCATACCGACGGCGGTAATGACCGAGTCGAGCGAGAACACGATGTCGATAATGGCGATTTGCAGCAGCACCATGCCGAAGGTCGCTTTCTTCACGGCTGCGCCGGTTTTCTCTTCCTCTTCTTCATGGCCGCCGACCATCAGTTCCTTGATTTCGACCAAGGCTTTGTAGAGCAGGAATGCGCCACCGAAGAACAGGATCAGGTCACGGCCCGAGAAGCCCATATTGCCGATGGAGAAGATCGGTTCGACCAATCCCATCATCCACGACAGGCTGAGCAGCAGCAGGATACGCGTACCCATCGCTAGGCCCAGACCGATGATGCGGCCTTTTTGTTGTTGATGTTTTGGCAAACGGTCGACCAGCACCGAAATGAAGATGATGTTATCCACACCCAGAACGATTTCCAGCATCGTCAGGGTTGCCAGCGCAATCCATGCTTCTGGCGTCGTAAATACTTGTAAAAATTCCATAATTTTCTCTAAGGTTGGTTGGATGCGCGCTTCTCGCATCGTGTTGCGCTGGAATGATTCGGCATCCGTCCAGTGCTGCCATTCAACATCGCCGCAAGCGGCGTTTCTTCAGTATTGCGATCCGAAAGTTGTCCCTGCTTCTACATGGCTTTCCTTTTGGTTATGTCCCGTTCGGGCAGGTGGAGCAACTCTAACGGAATCTTAACCAGGTGCAAAATCGAATTTAGCGTGAGTTTTGTAAGAAAAAACCGAAATATAAGGCCTATAGCGACGAAAAAACCGATACAGAAATCATGCTTTCTCCTGTCGAAAATATCGAGGAATCCATATCGCCTTTCTCATTTTAAGCAGGAAGATTTTCAATCTGTGGATACGCTGACTCTGTGCAAAACCTCGCACAAGATGCAATGAAATCGCAGTTTTTTACGGATTATCTTTAGAGGAAGAAAAAGCGGGATTTTAAAGCGCGCCGGTGGACAAAACTTAACGCCAGCTTAACGAATCGCAGCCACACCGGCGGCGACGGTAGGAAATTGCAGGCACACGCCCAATTCATTCTTGAGACGTTGATTCGAAAGGCGACGCGACTCCGCCATGAAAGACAACATGGCAGGCGTGACATGGTGTTGCAATTCGGCACGTGGCAAACGCGGTGGACGCGGTAAGCCCATGGCATCAGCAACGGCATCGAAGTACGCCGCCATTTTCATATCGGAATCATCGACAGCGTGGTAAATACGCAACGGCTGCATACGCCGCATTGCGGCAATCACGATGCGCGCCAAGTCGTCGGCATGAATGTGATTGGTAAAGACATCGTCAGCATCGATCAAGGCTGGCGTTCCTTTTTGCAGGCGCTCGATCGGCAAGCGATCAGATGCATAGATACCGGGTACACGCACGATTGCCAGACGCGATTTCGAACGACGCGCCCACGACCGCAAGCTGGTTTCAGCATCCACGCGACGAATGGCGCGCGCATTCTTCGGCTTTACAGGTCGCGTTTCATGGACCAGCGCCCCGCTGCAATCGCCGTACACGCCGGAAGTACTGACATAAACCAGCGTGGTCCGCTCGGGTAAAATGGCGGTCAAATTGCGGGTCCGGCGATCAATTCGGCCTTCGGCTGGTGGCGGTGCCAGATGCAATACGGTCGGCGCCAGACGCGCCAGGCGGCGCAAGGTATGCGGCTGATCGAGATCGGCCAGTATCGGTATCGCACCAGACGCGCGCAAAGCCACTGCACGTTCCGCCTGCGTTGTCACCGCAAAGACGCGATAACGTTCGCGCAGCAAGGGCAGCATGCGCATGCCGACATCGCCGCAACCGATGATTAGCAGGCGCGGTTTGCCCAGCTTGCCAGATTGGCGGACCGCAGGATTATTTTGAATTTGCATGATCAGGATTGTATGACGTTCCACATTACCGTTAAGCCCAGCGGCCGGCAGTTTACCTGCGAAGCCGATGAAACCATCTTGAACGCCGCCATTCGTGCCGGCATCGGCCTGCCCTACGGGTGCAAGAATGGGGCTTGCAGCACTTGCCGCGGCACCATTCTGGAAGGCGATGTCCACCACGGCCCGCATCAGGAGCGCGCCCTGTCGGCTGCCGACGAATCGCGCGGATTCGCGCTGTTCTGCTGTGCCAAGCCCTATACCGATCTCGTCATCGAATCGCGCGAAGTACTGGGTGTAGGCGAGTTTCCGATGAAAAAGCTGCCTTCACGCGTGGTGAAGATGGAACGCCTTGGTGAAGACGTCATCGTACTGTCACTGCAATTGCCAGCCAACGAACGCCTGCAATATCGTGCCGGTCAGTACATCGAATTCCTGCTCAAGGATGGCAAGCGCCGCAGCTACAGCATCGCCAATGCACCACATGCCGACGAACACCTGACGCTGCACATCCGCCACATGCCTGGCGGCCTGTTCACCGATCATGTGTTCAATGCCATGAAGGAACGCGAAATACTGCGCTTTGAAGGCCCGCAAGGTACCTTCTTCCTGCGGGAAGACTCACGCAAGCCGATGGTGTTGCTGGCATCGGGCACCGGTTTCGCACCACTGAAAGCGATCGTCGAACAGGCCGTCTACGAACGCAGCGAACGGCCGATGACGCTGTATTGGGGTGGCCGTCGTCCGCAGGATCTGTACATGCATGCGCTGTGTGAGGAGTGGGCACGCACATTGCCGAACTTCCGTTACGTGCCCGTGGTTTCTCATGCGACTGCCGAAGACGACTGGCAGGGCCGCAGCGGCTTCGTGCATCAGGCCGTAATGGCCGATCTGCCCGATCTGTCCGGCTACCAGGTTTACGCCTGCGGCAATCCGGCCATGGTGGAAGCAGCGCAAGACGATTTCAGCAAGATATGCGGCTTGCCTGCCGACGAGTTCTATGCCGATGCCTTCACTTCGGAGGCCGATCTGCACAAGAACGTGGTGGAATAAGACACACACGCCAAGGCCTGCGCACGCAAACGTTTTGACGACCTGTGCAAAACCGCTTACCATTTCCGCATGAAATCGATTGCCAACCACCTGCGACGCCGTCACGCCCTGCCTTGTTAGAGGACGCCGTGCGCTCAGGCTTTTGCCGATCACCCAGCCACAGGCCCATCCTGTGGCTTTTTTATTTTTGTGTTTGTTTTTAATTGTCGCGAACAACCGGACGTTCTCGCCATCCAATCTTCACTTTTCGTTCAGGAGCACCCGCAATGGAATTCAGCCAGTACGACGTCAACAAACTGATGTACATCACCAACCGCCCGCCGCTGGTATTCGTGGAAGGCGATGGCATGTGGCTGACCGACAATAACGGCAAACGCTATCTGGACTATTTGCAAGGCTGGGCTGTCAACTGCCTCGGCCACTCGCCAGCATGCATTCACGATGCCTTGGTCGCGCAATCGAAAAAACTCATCAATCCTTCGCCAGCGTTCTACAACGAACCATCGATCGAACTGGCCAAGCTGCTGACCGAGAATTCCTGCTTCGACCGCGTGTTTTTTGCCAACAGCGGTGCCGAAGCCAATGAAGGCGCATTCAAGCTGGCACGCAAGTGGGGCAAGCTCCACAAGAACGCCGCTGGCGAAAATCGCTACGAAATCATCACCTTCGACCACAGCTTTCACGGCCGCACAATCGCGGCCATGTCGGCCAGCGGCAAGGCCGGTTGGGACACCATCTTCGCACCGCAGGTGCCGGGCTTCCTGAAGGCAGACCTGAACGATATCGCCAGCGTCGAAAAATTGATCACCGACAAAACCGTCGCCATCATGCTTGAACCGGTACAGGGCGAAGCGGGCGTTATCCCGGCCACGCGCGAATTCATGCAGGCACTGCGCGCACTGACCAAGAAGCACAACATCCTGCTGATCGTCGATGAAGTGCAAACCGGCATGGGCCGCACGGGTGAAATGTTTGCGTATCAATTGTCGGGCATCGAACCTGACATCATGACGCTGGGCAAAGGCATCGGCGGCGGCGTGCCGCTGGCCGCACTGCTGGCACGCGAAGAAATCGCCGTCTTTGAAGCGGGTGATCAGGGTGGCACCTACAACGGCAATCCGGTCATGACGGCGGTTGGCGTGGCAGTCGCCAAGGCCTTGCTGGCACCAGGCTTCCTGCAATCGGTACAGGACAAGGGCAACTACCTGAGCCAGGAATTGATCAAGCTGTCCAACAAACATGGTCTTGCGGGCGAACGTGGAGAAGGCCTGCTGCGCGCACTCAAGCTCGGCAAGGATATAGGTCCACAGATCGTCGATAAGGCACGCGACCTTGAACCATTCGGCCTGCTGTTGAACTCGCCGCGCCCCGATCTGCTGCGCTTCATGCCTTCGCTGAATGTGACGAAGGAAGAGCTCGACCAGATGCTGACGCTGCTGTCGGTTGTACTGACCGAACTGGGGCAATAAGCATGCGGGCCATGTCATCTTCGTCAGCGTTCTTACTGCCGATGGCAGCGTGGCGGCGCATGAGACTGGCATGGCTGGCGCTCGCAACTATTCTTCTGTTAAGTGCCTGCGGCAGCATCACGCCGCCGGCAGAACAACGCCCGCCAAGTGCCCGCGGCAATGAAGTCGTGCTATTTGCGATGGGCATGATGGATACCGGCTATCGCTTCGGTGGCAAGAATCCCGAAGCCGGTTTCGATTGCAGCGGCATGGTGTCCTATATTTTTCGTGAAGCCGTTGGCGTGCATGTCTCGGGCAGTGCTGCCGATATCGCCAAGCGTGGCCGCGAAGTCAATCCGCGTTCACTGCGCGCCGGCGATCTTGTGTTCTTCAACACCATGAACCGCTCGTTCTCGCATGTCGGCATTTATATCGGCGATGGTCGCTTTGTCCATGCACCTTCGACCAATGGACGTGTGCGCATCGACCGCATGGACAATCGCTATTTCGCGCAGCGTTTCGAAATGGCACGCAGCTATTTCGACTGATCCTTTTGGTGGGAGGTGACATGCTGCATACCTTGAGCGATCAACGCGTCTGCTTTGTCGGCGACTCTTTCGTGCAGGGCACTGCCGATCCGCTCTGCCTGGGCTGGGCTGGCCGTCTTGCGCAGCATGCCGTCGCGCGCAGCATCAATCTCACGCATTACAACCTCGGCATTCGCCGCGATACGAGCCGCGATATCGCCCTGCGCTGGCAACAGGAATGCACTGCACGCTTGCCCAAAGATGCGGCACAACGCGTGGTGTTTTCATTCGGTGTTAACGACACAACGCTGATTCAAGGGGCACAACGCATTGCGACCGGAGAAAGCATAGGTAATTTCCAGCACATTCTGAGCGCGGCTGCCCATCGCTTTCACGTCCTCGTGATAGGCCCACCACCAATGCCCGATGCGGCACATACGCATCGTGTTGAGCGACTGGATCAACAATTCGCCGATCTGGCGCTGGCGTTGAATGTCCCTTACCTGTCTGTACTCGATGATTTGCGCAAGGATCCGCACTGGTTGCGTGAAGCAGCCAGCAACGATGGCGCGCATCCGGGTGCCCATGGCTATGCACGGCTTGCCGAACTGGTACAGACGTGGGACAAGTGGTGGTTCAGATAGGCACGTAAAGCGCCACAACACGTCAAACGGCGCGGCAAGTAAAACTCCCGTAATTCACGCAGCGGCGTATACCAGCGCCATCGCCATCATGGCCGGAATTGCCTGCACGAACAAAATCTTGCGGCTCGCCGTCAGGGCACCGAAGACACCGGCCACCAGCACGCAGGACAGGAAAAACACCTTGATCGCCATACCTTCACTGCCCAGACACAGCCCCCAAATCAAGCCTGCCGCCAGAAAGCCGTTGTACAACCCCTGATTTGCCGCCATGACACGCGTCGATTTGGCCTGCTCTGCCGACAGACCAAAGGCCTTGCGCCCTGCCGGCCTCTCCCACAAGAACATTTCGAGCACCAGGATATACACGTGCAGAAACGCAATCAGTGCAACGGCGATATCAGCCAGCAGAGACATGAGGCAGACCGATCCGGATCAGGGTTGACCGACGTAGAGCACGATCTTGCCGACCGCGCGTCCCGACTGGCTGAAGGCATGTGCCTTGGCGATATCCTTGAGCGCATATTCGGCACCGACGATGGGCCGAATGGCGCCTGCATCTACCAATGCAGCAAGTTGCGTCAGAATCGGCGCACTCGGCTCGATGAAAACGAAACCGGCCCGCATGCCAAGCTCCTTCGCTCGCTCTTCGGATGGCGGGCTGACAATCGAAACGAGGATGCCGCCCGGCTTGAGCACATTCCACGACACATCCTGCACTTGTCCGCCCAGCGTATCGAACACGACGTCTACATCCTTGACGACTTTCTCAAACGCCTGCGCACGGTAATCGATGACCTCATCGGCCCCCAGCGAGCGCACCAGCGAAACGTTCTTGCCCGATGCCGTCGCAATCACATACGCGCCGCGCGTCTTCGCCAACTGGATCGCCAGGGAGCCGACACCGCCGGCACCCGCATGAATCAACACGCGCTGGCGTGAAGTGATGCGTGCCGTGGTGATCAGCACTTCCCATGCCGTGATGCCGGCCAAGGGCAAGGATGCCGCCTCGGCATGCGAGACGGTCTTCGGCTTGTGCGCGAGTTCGGTTTCGCGGATCGCCACATATTCGGCATAGGTGCCATCGCGCTTGATATCGGGCCGCGAGAAAACCGCATCGCCGACCTTGAAACGTGTCACGTTTTCACCGATGGCTTCGACAACGCCAGATACATCCCAACCGAGAATCAGCGGAAAGGTATAGGACAGCATGCTCTTTGCATGCCCTTCGCGAATTTTCCAGTCCACCGGATTGACTGAAGCATTGACGACACGCACTAGTACATCGTCCGCTGCAATCTGCGGCATCGGCGCATCTTCATAGGCAAGGACATCGGCATTGCCGTAAGCATGGATTCGAACTGCTTTCATCGTTTTATCCTTTTGAATTGATTATTTTTCGGAAGAACGTGATGAATACTCACACATTCCGCCGCGGATGTGAATGCAGTACAGGCAAATCTTCGTGCTAACGATGTGTCGCTTCGTACTCTGCAAACTGGATACCCAGCTTGTACTCGAGGCTTTCGCCGAGACGCGGACCGATGCCGGGCAGAATCGCACGCAGATTACGCGGGAACATGTGCAACTCGTGCCGCATATCACGCAGCATCTTTTCAGCCTCTTCGTTTTCCATGCCTGCTTCGAGACGTTCACGACACTCGATCACCAGCGCCAGCAGGCCATCGGTAAAGTAGTCGAGCCCGTCGTCGTAGGTATCACGCAGCAAGGCAATCAGACGATCGTAAAGGATCAGGAGTTTTGCCAGGTCGGCGGCAGGCGTCGGCGCCGGCAACGCCGGTTTCAATGGACGCCGGAAAGGCAGGACATTACTGCCATCTGTATTCTTGATCGACATAGAGCCGCCCGAACGAAAAACAAGGTGCGCTCGGCACCCTGACAAAAGGAACGATGCACGCTTTGATTGTGCGCCTGATCGTCAATTTGCGCCGCAAAAAAATGCGCGTCTGTTGCGCAACGCACGTCAAACGGCTTTTTACGCGTTGTCTCGACACCGATCAAACTGAGCGTATTGTCAGCCAGATGCGCCAGGAATCGCATTCCACCAATGGATGCTCCCTGTTCGCCTCGCGCAGCAGATTGACGTAACGCGGCAGTTCGACATCGCTGAGTTCAAAAAGAATGCTTTAGCCTTTTTGCGCCAGAATCTCCGCTTCGAGTTCGTCAAAACTGCCATGGCTTCGGCAGAAGTGCGACGGGAAAAGAAAGGAAGGCGCGCCGAGCGGATGATGCATTACCGGCCAAACAGTCCGTGGCCTGCGACGTCAGCCGGCTTGCACGACGAGAAAACTTGATCGTCGTTCTTAAGCAGGGCTGCTATCGGGAGAGCTGTATTGCTCGATGACTTGCTGCTCGGTTAAGGTCGGCGTCTGATTCGCAAAATCATAATAAGCTGGCTTCTTGTCGATATAAATCTGACTCGCCAGTTCAAGATCGGTGGTCTCGAATGTACCGGCAGGAATGAAATATTCGCCTGTCGCCAGTAGCTTGTAATACAAATGCGTACCGCACTGCTTGCAGAATGCGCGCTCGGCCCATTCGGAAGAAGCGTATGTCGCAATCTGCTCAGTACCAGCGAATTGCACCCCGGCCCCGCAATGCACCGCCAACAAAGGCCCGCCACCCCAGCGACGGCAAGTTGCGCAGTGGCATGCACCAATTTCTTTTGTATCCGGACTGGCAAAACTCACCGCACCACACAAACAATGACCGTTCATAGTCTCTCTCCTCGGATTATTCAATCACGCTCGCCGTCAACCATTCAGCATGACCTGCTCACTCAAATCCAGCGACGAGTCCGATGCTTGTAGGTCAGGTAGGCCTCACCGAATTTCTTCGTCAACACACGCTCTTCCGGCATGATCTGGAAACGCGTGACATAGGCCACGAACACCACCGGCGCAATCCAGACAGCTAGCGAATCGAGACGAATCGCATAGGCAACCAGCAGCAACAGCAGGCTCAAATACATTGGATTGCGCGAAAGCCGAAACACCCCGTACGTCACCAGATGTGATGCCTTGTCCGGATTGATCGGGTTGATAGTCGTGCGGCGACGCCAGAAATGAACAACGACGGCCAGTGCCAGTACGGCGCTGATTTGCGACAGGCCGACGCCTACCATCATGCGCAACGATGTGGGATCGAGCATGATGTTCGTGGCATGTGCATACCATTTCATCAGGATGCCAATCAGAATCGCGACGATGGGAGCGGGAATTTTGGTTTCGAGAATTTGCACAATAGAAGAGGAACGCTAAACATCGGTGGAAATATCAGGCTGTAAGGCATGGCCAGCAACGTGCCATACCAGGAGCCCCACGCTATTTGGGACTGAACATTAACAGAATTTTAATGCAGCAATCCGCCAACGTAACAGTTCCGTCTCGCACAGAAAGGAAACCGGCATGAGAATCCATGATCAAGAGATCGCTTCTCGTCGAGATGTCATCTACAAGACAAGATAGCCGCTCGCGACAATGAATGACATCCATTTTGTACACGGCGATAATTATTTCCACCCATAAAAAAACGGCGCCTGAGCGCCGTTTTTTCTGGATGATACGAGTGTGTTATTTCTTGCGCGCAGGCGGCAGATCGGTACAAACACCTTCGTACACTTCCGCCGCCATGCCAATCGACTCACCCAAGGTCGGATGCGGGTGAATGGTCTTGCCGATATCCACCGCATCGGCACCCATCTCGATCGCCAGTGCAATTTCACCAATCATGTCACCGGCATGCGTACCGACAATACCGCCGCCGACGATGCGATGTGTCTCAGCATCGAACAGCAGTTTGGTAAAGCCTTCATCACGGCCATTCGCGACAGCACGGCCAGATGCTGCCCATGGGAACAGGCCTTTTTCCAGCTTGACGCCTTTGGCCTTGGCTTCATCTTCGGTCAAACCGACCCATGCGACTTCCGGATCGGTGTAGGCAACAGATGGAATCACGCGTGCGTCGAAGTACGCCTTCTCGCCTGCGGCTGCTTCCGCAGCAACGTGTGCTTCATGCACGGCTTTATGTGCGAGCATCGGCTGACCAACCAGATCGCCAATCGCAAAGATGTGATGCACATTGGTACGCATCTGTGCATCCACTTCGATGAAGCCGCGATCCGTTACAGCGACGCCTGCATTTTCTGCACCAATCTTCTTGCCATTCGGGCTACGGCCGACGGCAACCAATACCAGATCGTAGACTTGTGGTTCTGGTGCAGTGACCGATGCATCAGCAGCTTCGAAAGTGACCTTGATGCCTTCTTTCAAGGCTTCAACACCAACGGTCTTGGTCTTCAACATGATCTTGTCGAAGCGCTTCTCATTGAACTTCTGCCAGACCTTGACCAGATCGCGGTCAGCGCCCTGCATCAGACCATCCATCATTTCGACAACATCAATACGCGCACCAAGGGTCGAATAGACGGTTGCCATTTCCAGGCCGATGATGCCGCCGCCAATCACCAGCATGCGTTTCGGCACACTGCGCAACTCAAGCGCACCAGTTGAATCGACGATGCGCGGATCTTGTGGAATGAATGGCAGGTTCACGACCGATGAACCGGCAGCGATGATCGCCTGCTTGAACTGCACAACCTTCTTGCCGTCGGCAGTCGTCACTTCGATATGATTAGGACCAACGAACTGACCGACGCCTTGCACGACGTTGACCTTGCGTGCCTTGGCCATGCTAGCCAGGCCGGTCGTCATCTTGCCGATGACTTTTTCCTTGTGGCTGCGCAGCTTGTCGATATCGATCTCTGGCTTGCCGAAGGTCACGCCGTGCGATGCCATCGCGGCAGCTTCATCAATCACGGCAGCCACGTGCAGCAAAGCCTTGGATGGAATGCAACCGACGTTGAGGCACACACCACCGAGCGTCGAATAACGCTCGACCAGTACGGTAGACATGCCCAAATCAGCCGAACGGAATGCTGCGGAATAACCGCCGGGACCGGCACCCAAAACCATCATGTCGCATTCGAGATCGGCTTTGCCGTTGAAACTTGTTGCAGTCGGTGCAACGACCTGCTGTTGCACAGGGGGCTTTTCAGCTGGCGCTGCCGGAGCAGGCTGGGCAACCGGCTTGCTTTCCTGGACCGGTGCTGATGCAGGCGCTTCCGTCGCTTCACCTTCGAGAATCAGCAACAACGAACCTTCGCTGACCTTGTCACCCAACTTGATCTTGAGTTCCTTGACTACACCGGCGTGGCTCGATGGAATTTCCATGCTTGCCTTGTCAGACTCGACGGTGATCAAGGATTGATCGACCTTGACGGTATCGCCAACCGCGACCAGCACTTCGATGACTTCCACTTCCTTGAAATCACCGATATCGGGCACGGTCACGTCGATCTTGCCGCCAGCCTGCGATTTGGCGGCTGGCGCAGGTGCCGCAGCTGGTGCTTGCGGGGCTGCCGCCTGCTTTGGGGCCGGCGCTGCAGATGCAGCGGCCTGCTTTAGTGCTTCCTGTTTGGTTGGCGATGGTGTTTGTGCAGCAGGCGCATCCGCCTCGGCTTCTGCCTCAAGCACCAACAGCAGCGAACCTTCGCTGACCTTGTCGCCAAGCTTGACCTTCATTTCCTTGATGACGCCGGCGTGGCTGGCCGGGATTTCCAGGCTGGCCTTGTCCGACTCGACGGTGATCAGCGATTGATCAACCTTGATCGTGTCGCCGACATTCACCAGCACTTCGATGATTTCCACATCCTTGAAATCGCCGATATCCGGGACTTTCACTTCAATCGTGCTCATCGCTTTCGCTCCGTATTGTTTTCATGTGTCCGCCCACGGCGAACAATGTATAGATATTGAACCGGCTGTTTATCGCTGCAAATCCATGTTGCAAACAAGTGCCGCAAGTTACTTCTGCAAATCGATCGTTTCCATCGGAAAACTGACGATGCGAAAAGGCCCGGCAGAACTCTTGTCGAACTCCGCGCCTGCCTGCACGCCGATCTCGGCAACTTCGTAAGCCGTCTGGCATTTGTCGTAGGCCGCGTACATCGCGCCCAGCGCAAAATTGCGACCGCTACCGATGCCCCAGAAACGGTCGAAACTGAAGACTTCGCGGTAAGAATACACACCGAAGATGCCGAACGGATTCGCAACCAGTGCCGCAATCTGCGACGACTCGTAAGGGTCATCGTCTTCCTCTTTGGTATTGAGGAAAAACTGTTCCTTCAGAATCTGATGCACCTTAGAAAAGGTATCGAACACTTCATCGCGGTCGTTGAGCTTGCAGTCTTCCGCCATCCCCGTCAGCAGCTTGCGCATGACGGGAAAATGCGCTGCGGTGCCAGCCAGGGCGATCCAGGAATTACCGACCTGGAACATCTTGTTATTGGCTTCGTAGGCATGCGACAGCCGCGTGTCGCCAAACGTGACCAGCGAATCGCTGGCAATCGCGATCTCGTTGTTCTTCTTGATGACGACGCAGGTAGTCATGCGCCGTTCCTTAGATCAGCGACTTGCGCAGATCGGCCAGCACTTCGCTCAGATACGTGACGAAACGCGCGCCTTGTGCGCCGTCGATCACGCGATGATCGTACGACAGCGACAATGGCATGATCAGACGCGGAACGAATTGCTTGCCATCCCAGACCGGTTTCATCTGCGTCTTGGACAAGCCAACAATCGCCACTTCCGGTGCGTTGATCAGTGGTGTGAAGTAGGTACCGCCGATACCGCCGAGCGACGAAATCGTGAAGGTCGCACCTTGCATGTCGGCGCCCTTGAGCTTGCCGTCGCGCGCCTGCGCCGACAGTTCGCCCATTTCGCGCGCGATCTCGGTCACGCTCTTCTTGTCGGCATCCTTGACGACCGGCACGACGAGGCCATGCGGCGTATCGGCAGCAAAACCGATGTTGTAGTACTGCTTGAGAATCAGGTTCTCACCACTCTCATCGAGCGAGGAATTGAATTCCGGATGTTTCTTGAGGGCGGCAACGCATGCCTTGATCACGAAAGCCAGCAGGGTGAGCTTGACGCCCGATTTCGCCAGTGCTTCGTTGCTCGACTTGCGCAATGCTTCGAGTTCGGTCACGTCGGTTTCGTCGTATTGCGTGACGTGCGGGATCATGACCCAGTTGCGGTGCAGATTCGGGCCGCTGATCTTCTTGATGCGCGACAGCGGTTCGATCTTGGTCGGACCGAACTTCGAGAAATCCAGCGACGGCCAAGGCAACAGGCCCAGACCGGCACCATCGCCCTTGGCGGCCGGTGCGGCCACTGGTGCAGCAGGCGCTGCCTGCAATGCGGACTTGACGAAGGACTGCACGTCCTGTTGCGTGATACGACCTTTGGGGCCACTACCCGTCACCTTGCCCAGATCGACACCCAGTTCGCGTGCAAACTTGCGGATCGATGGCGAAGCGTGGGCCTTGCTGTCAGCGCGTTGTGCGGGTGCGGCAGCTTGAGCTGCTGGCTGCGGTGCCGCAGCGGGTGCAGGCGCTTGTGCTGCAGGTGCGGGCGCTGGCTTGGCTTCCGGTTGTGGTGCAGGTGCCGTCGTTGCAGCGGGCGCTTCCGCTTTGGCTGCTTCTGCTTTGGATTCTGCCTTCGGCTCTTCTTTGGCCGCTGGTTTGGCTTCTTCTTTTTCGGCAGGCTTCGCGGCTTCCTCGCTCGCTTCCAGCGTGACCAGCAACGAGCCTTCGTTGACCTTGTCGCCGAGCTTGACCTTGACTTCCTTGACCACGCCCGCGTGGCTCGAAGGAATTTCCATGCTGGCCTTATCGGATTCCACGGTGATCAGCGACTGATCCACCGTGATCGTGTCGCCCGGATTGACCAGCACTTCGATGATTTCCACGTCCTTGAAGTCGCCGATATCGGGGACCTTGACTTCCACCATGCTCATATTCTTTCTCCGCTCGTTTGCGTATCCCTCATCGCGATGGCGGCTGGCGATGCCGACTTGCGTCGCATCTGCCAGCCGGCAGCCTGCCGATGACAGGAGATAATGTTTTCGGAATTACTGGGTGACCGGGTTGGCCTTGTTCGGATCGATACCGTACTTCTTGATCGCGTCGGCGACCACGGATTGCTCGATCGCGCCTTCGTCCGCCAGCGTCTTTAAGGCAGCCACAGTCACGAAGTAACGGTTGACCTCGAAGAACTCACGCAGTTTCGCACGGCTGTCGGAACGACCGAAACCATCGGTACCCAAGACCTTGTACGAACGATCCTTCGGAATGAAGGCACGCACCTGTTCGGCAAACGTACGCATGTAGTCGGTGGCAACAACGATCGGGCCACTCGTGCCTTGCAGCGATTGCGTGATATGCGCAACGCGTGGCTTCTTCGCGGTTGGATTCAGCATGTTCCAGCGTTCGACATCCTGACCGTCGCGTGCCAGCAGCGTGAACGATGGTGCCGACCAGATATCGGCAGCGATGCCCCAATCGTCATTCAGCAGATCGGCGGCCGCGATGACTTCGCGCAGGATCGTGCCCGAACCCATCAGTTGTACACGTTGCTTGGCCTTTTTCTGACCTTCCTGCAGCAGGTACAGGCCCTTGAGGATGTTTTCTTCCTGACCGGCTTTCAGACCAGGCTGCGCGTAGTTCTCGTTCATCAGTGTGATGTAGTAGAACACGTCTTCCTGGTTCGTCACCATGCGGCGCAGGCCGTCGTGCAGGATGACCGCAACTTCGTGGGCGAAGGTCGGATCGTAAGGCACGCAGTTTGGAATCGTCGACGCCATGATGTGGCTGTGGCCGTCTTCGTGCTGCAGACCTTCGCCGTTCAGCGTGGTACGACCGGCGGTACCGCCGAGCAGGAAGCCGCGGGCGCGCATGTCGCCCGCTGCCCATGCCAAGTCGCCGATACGTTGCAGACCGAACATCGAGTAGAACGTGTAGAACGGCACCATGATGCGGTCATTGGTCGAATACGACGTTGCCGCCGCGATCCACGATGCCATTGCGCCCGCTTCGTTAATACCTTCCTGCAGAATCTGACCGGCCTTGTCTTCGCGGTAGTAGCTGACCTGATCTTTATCGACCGGCTCGTACAACTGACCTTGATGGTTGTAGATACCGATCTGACGGAACAGACCTTCCATACCGAAAGTACGCGATTCATCAACCAGAATCGGCACGACGCGTTTGCCGAGGCTGGCGTCACGCAACAGGATCGTCAGGAAGCGCACATAGGCTTGCGTGGTCGAGATTTCGCGGCCTTCTGCGGTGGCATCGAGCACGGCCTTGAAGGTTGCCAGTTCAGGCACAACCAGTTTTTCATCCGACTTGACGCGACGCTGCGGCAGATAACCACCGAGCGCCTTGCGACGTTCGTGCAGGTATTTGATTTCCGGTGCGTCGTCTGCCGGCTTATAAAACGGTACATCAGCCAGTTGATCGTCAGCGATCGGCAATGCGAAGCGGTCGCGCATTTCGCGCACAGCTTCGTCGTCCAGTTTTTTGGTTTGGTGCGCGGTATTACGGGCTTCGCCCGATTTGCCCATGCCGTAACCTTTGACGGTCTTGACCAGCAGGACGGTCGGCTGACCTTTGTGTTCTTGCGCAACCTTGAAGCTGGCGTAGACCTTGTGCGGATCGTGACCGCCACGCAGCAGATGCCAGAGGTCGTCGTCGGACATGCGCGAGACCATTTCCAGCAGCTTTGGATGCTTGCCGAAGAAATGCTTACGAACATACGCACCATCTTTGGCTTTGTAGTTCTGGTATTCGCCATCCAGCGTTTCCATCATCACGCGCTGCAGAATGCCTTCTTTGTCTTTCGCCAGCAACGGATCCCAATTGGAACCCCAGATGACCTTAACCACATTCCAGCCTGCGCCGCGGAATTCGCCTTCGAGTTCCTGAATGATCTTGCCGTTGCCGCGCACCGGGCCGTCCAGACGCTGCAGGTTACAGTTGACGACCATCACGAGGTTGTCGAGCTGCTCGCGACCGGCCACGCCGATTGCGCCCATCGATTCAACTTCGTCCATCTCGCCATCGCCGCAGAAGACCCAGACCTTGCGGTTGTCGGTCTTGGCAACTTCACGTGCCTGCAGATACTTAAGGAAACGTGCCTGATAGATCGCCATCAACGGGCCCAGGCCCATCGAGACGGTCGGGAACTGCCAGAAGTCAGGCATTAGCTTCGGATGCGGATACGACGACAAGCCTTTGCCATCGACTTCACGACGGAAGTTGATCAATTGTTCTTCGCTCAGGCGACCTTCGAGGAAGGCACGCGCGTACACGCCGGGCGACGAGTGGCCCTGGATATAAATCAGATCGCCACCGTGATCTTCGGTCGGGGCGTGCCAGAAATGGTTGAAACCTGTGCCCAGCATGTTGGCCAGCGAGGCAAAGCTGGAGATATGGCCACCCAGATCGCCGTCAGCGCGGTTGGCCTTGACGACCATCGCCATGGCGTTCCAGCGCATCCACGAGCGCAGACGTTCTTCGTATTCGAGGTTGCCCGGCGAGTTTTCGCCAAGGTCAGCCGGAATCGTGTTGACGTAGGCCGTGGTCGGCGAGAAAGGAATGTGCGAGCCGCGGCGGCGCGCCAGATCGATCATGCGCTCGACGAGGTAATGGGCGCGTTCGGGGCCCTCGTTTTCAATGACGGCTTCGAGGGCGTCAAGCCATTCCTGCGTTTCCATGACGTCTGGATCGTTGGCGGCTTGCGCGAGTACCTGGTCGAGCTGGGCTGACATAGATGTGTCTCCTGATTTATCTGATGCCGCTTTTTGTAAAAGCGGGCGGACGATTTTGAAAATCTGCTGGGTGCATTGTCATGCGAACGGCTCGGAGTTTAACAGCAGTTTTTACAATTTCCAAATTGCGATATGATTTTCCACAATGTGAAATTTGATGTTTCTGCAGACCATTTTCGTTCTATTCAAATATGGATCAGAAAGAATCGGATCACTGGCAACCTCTCTATAAACAAGCCAAGCAATCAGGCTTGGAAACGCCTATCCATAGGTCAATCGATTAGCGCTTCGGCACATGCTTGTCCGCCTTCGTCACCATGCAAATTCTGCAACCGTGACGTGGGAATCAGGTGCACCTATATAATCAGTTTCCGCTTTCCGTTCATCCAACCTCTATCTTTTCATTCATGACCGCACAAATCATTGATGGCAATCAGCTTTCCAAACAACTGCGCGCCGATATCGCGCAACGCGCCGCTGCCCTGACGGCAAAAGGCAAACAACCCGGTTTGGCCGTGATTCTGGTCGGCGAAGACCCGGCCTCGCAGGTTTACGTGCGCAACAAGGTCAAGGCCTGCGAAGACAACGGCCTCTATTCGCTGCTGGAAAAATACGATGCGGACCTCAGCGAAGCCGCCTTGCTGGCGCGTATCGCCGAATTGAACGCCGATCCGAAAATTCACGGCATTCTGGTGCAGATGCCGTTGCCCAAGCATATTGACCCGACCAAGGTGATTGAAGCCATCTCGCCACGCAAGGATGTAGACGGTTACTCGGTGCTCAGCGCCGGCGAATTGCTGACCGGCCTCGACGGCTTCCGTCCCTGCACGCCCTATGGCTGCATGAAACTGATCGAAAGCACGGGCACCAGCCTCAAGGGCAAGCACGCCGTCGTGATCGGCCGTAGCAACACGGTCGGCAAACCGATGGCGCTGCTGCTCTTGCAAGCCAACGCGACCGTCACCATCTGTCATAGCGGCACCTCGGATCTCGGTTATCACACGCGTCAGGCTGACGTGGTGGTGGCTGCCACCGGTCGTCGCAACACGCTGACGGTCGACATGGTCAAGCCGGGTGCCATCGTCATCGACGTCGGTATCAACCGCGACGACGACGGCAAGTTGTGTGGCGACGTGGATTTTCACGCCATCAAGGAAGTTGCAGGACATATCACGCCGGTACCAGGCGGCGTCGGCCCCATGACCATTACCATGCTGCTCGTCAACACGATCGAAGCGGCGGAAAGAGACAACCAATGAATATTGCCCTGAATCCCCTGCTCGACTTTTCCGACCTGCCACGCTTCGACGCGATCAAGCCCGAATACATCGGCCCGGCCATCGATGGCTTGCTCGATGAATGTCGCAACGTGGTCAAGGAACTCGAATCCTCGACTGCGCCCGTCACGTGGGAAAACTTTGTCGAACCGCTGGAAAACGTGACCGAGAAACTCGGTCGTGCCTGGGGCATCGTGGGCCATCTGAATGCGGTGGTCGATACGCCCGAGCTGCGCGCCGCCTACAACGACAATCAGCCCAAGCTGACCGAGTTCTGGACCGAACTGTCGCAAAACCTGACGATGTTCACCAAATACAAGGCGCTGCAATCGAGCCCTGACTATGCCGGCTACTCGGCTGCGCGCAAGAAGATCATCGAAAACGCCGTGCGCGATTTCCGTCTTGGCGGTGCCGAACTCTCGGACGAGCAAAAACCCGTCTTTGCCGAGATTCAGGAAAAACTCGCACAACTGACGACAAAGTTCTCGGAAAACATTCTCGACGCCACCAACGACTACGCTTTGTTCATCGAAGACGAGGCGGAACTGGCCGGTTTGCCGGACGACACCAAACAGGCTGCACGCGCCGCTGCCGAAAAGGCCGGCAAACCCGGCTGGAAGTTCACACTGCACTTCCCTTCGTATTTCCCTGTGCTGCAATATGCAGACAGCCGTTCGCTACGCGAAACTATCTATCGCGCCAACGCGACCAAGGCGTCCGAACTGACCGATCACCCGGAATGGGACAACACGCAGAACATCGTCGAGATTCTCAAGCTGCGCGATCAGGAAGCCAAGCTGCTGAGCTACAGGAATTACGCCGAAGTCTCGCTCGTGCCCAAGATGGCGCAGACGCCGGATGAAGTCATTGCCTTCCTCGAAGACCTCGGCAAGCGCGCACGCCCGTACGCCGAAAAGGATTTGAACGAGTTGCGCGATTTCGCCAAGAAAGAACTCGGCATCGACGATCTGCAGGCATGGGATGTCACCTATGCATCGGAAAAACTGCGAGAACAGCGTTATGCGTTTTCCGAACAGGAAGTCAAACAGTACTTCCCTGAAAACAAGGTCATCAATGGCTTGTTCCGCACCATCGAAACGCTGTTCTCGGTCGGCATCAAATCCGACTCGGCCGCAGTCTGGCATCCGGATGTCAAATTCTTCCGTATTGAAAAAGACGGCAAGCTGATCGGCCAGTTCTATCTCGATCTGTATGCACGCAGCGGCAAGCGCGGCGGTGCATGGATGGATGATGCACGCGGTCGTCGTCGCCTTGAAACGACCAACGACAGCGCCGGTGTCCAAACCCCGGTCGCTTACCTGACTTGCAACTTCACCGAACCAATGGTGATCGATGGCAAGGCCAAACCGGCGTATTTCACGCACGACGAAGTCATTACCCTGTTCCACGAATTCGGCCACGGCCTGCATCACATGCTCACGCAAGTCGATGAATTGGGTGTGTCGGGTATTTCGGGCGTGGAATGGGATGCCGTCGAACTGCCGTCGCAATTCCTGGAAAACTTCTGCTGGGAATGGGATGTCGTGCAAAGCATGACGGCCCACGCCGACACTGGCGAACCGCTGCCACGTGCGCTGTACGACAAGATGATCGCGGCGAAGAATTTCCAGTCGGGACTGCAGACCTTGCGTCAGGTCGAATTTGCCCTGTTCGACATGCACATCCATTACGACTACAACCCGAGCGGCGACCAGAGCGTGCAGGATGTATTGAACGGCGTACGTAAGCAGATTCTGGTCATGCAGCCGCCAGCCTTCAACCGCTTCCAGCATTCGTTCTCGCACATCTTCGCAGGCGGTTACGCCGCTGGCTACTACAGCTACAAATGGGCGGAAGTGCTGTCGGCCGATGCCTATGGCGCATTTGAAGAAGCCGGTAAGGCCGAAGGCAATGTGCTGTCGGCCAGGACCGGTGCGCGCTTCCTGCAGGAAATTCTCGCCATGGGTGGCTCGCGTCCGGCAATCGACTCGTTCAAGGCGTTCCGAGGCCGCGAACCGTCGATTGATGCCCTGTTGCGCCACAGCGGCATGGCGGCGTAATTCTGTGCGCCGCTGCTTGCTTCGGCAGGCGGTGGCGCGCATACTGGACCGGTTGAGACAAAATTGACATTAATTCAACATCAATCGGTTCACGCCGACAAAGGAGACTGGAATGCATCAGAGATCCTCGTTGCTGTTGTTGTCCCTGCTGTTGTCCGCAAGTGCGCATGCCCAGATGTACAAGTCCGTCGGCCCCGACGGCAAAGTCACCTACGGTGACACTCCACCAGCCAAGACCGGCAAAGTGGAAGAAAAGAACCTTCCCGCCACCTCAGCCAGCACCCAACTACCATTCGAACTGGCCGAAGCCGTACGCAAGCATCCGGTGACGCTCTACACATCACGCGAATGCAGCGGCTGCGATATGGCCCGCACCGCCCTTTCCACGCGTGGCGTGCCCTACACCGAAAAAACCGTACAAACCAACGAAGATGTCGCCCGCCTCAAACAGATTGCGGGCAATACGCAATTGCCGTTGCTCGTGGCCGGTAATCTGAAGGAAACCGGTTTCGAGCAAGATGCCTGGAACAAGACCCTGACTGCTGCCGGCTATCCGGTCAACAGTCAATTGCCGCGCACGTACCGCAACCCGCCACCGCAACCCGCAGCACCGATGCCTGCCAAGGCAGCTGCACCCGATGCTGCAAAGCCGGCAGCAGAATCAAGTACGGAACGATCAACAGAAACGCCTCCCGCTGCTGGCAAAGCGCCACCGAATTTTCGTTTCTAGGCAATTTGCTTCGAAGTATCACGCAGGCATCGAAGGCGGTGGGCATTTCCGTATAATCGAACTATCCCAGCCCCCGCCAGCCTGATTCATGACGCGTATCGACTTCCATAGCAACGTCCCCAACAAGATTGCCTACGCCTGCCGTCTGGCACGCAAGGCGTGTAATGCCGATCATCGCATCGTGATCCTCGTGCAGGATCGTACGCAAATGGCGCAACTCGACGAGCAATTGTGGACTTTCTCGGAACTCGATTTCCTGCCGCACGTCGCCATCAACGACGCGCTGGCCGAACGCACGCCGATTCTGCTCAGCGCAGATCCAGCGCTGGAAGCACCGCACCACGACATTCTGATCAATCTGTCAGATGCCGCGCCTACTCACTTTGCGCGCTTCGAACGCATGTTTGAAGTCATTTCCGCCGAGGATGGCGACAAGCAGGCCGGCCGCGAGCGCTACGCCTATTACAAACAGCGCGGCTATCCGCTGACGCATTTCGTGGCAGACAACGCATGAGCACCTCCAAGCCAGATGCCGGCATTCCGATGCTGACCGAGATCATTCCCGCGCGTGCGCACACCGCCTTGCCGGACGACATTCCGGAACTGCCCGTTTCCTCCGCCCTGCCGCCGCGCGTTGCCGCATCCCCCGCCACTTCAGCACCGTTCGCACCACCGAGTGCAACCGTCGTCCCATCATCGAGCACGACACGGCCGATGCGCGAGCATGCGCCTATCGACAATTGGCTCGACGAAGAATGGACGCGGCTCGAACAAAAGATCAGCGAACGCACGCTGCACACGATTCTGGAACGGCTGGATCCCTTGCTTGAAGAACAGATTCGCGAAAGCATCAGCGCCAGCCTGGACGAAGCGATGGATACCATTCGCACCAATCTGCAATTGAGCGTGGAGCAACTCGTGCGTGATTCGGTTGCCGAGGAAATTCGGAAGCTGGACTTTTCAAAAAATAAAAATTTCTAAAAATTCTTTCTTTTAAAAATAAAAACAAGAAGATGAAATAATTTTTAAAAAAATTATGGCGATTGATTGATTACTCAAAAAAACCATTAATTTTTACAATATTTCCCATGTTGCATGAGCAAATATTGGGAGAAAAGGCATGAAAGTCATCGTTTTGGGAGCGGGCATCATCGGTACGACGTCCGCATGGTTCCTGAACAAATCCGGCCACGAGGTCACCGTACTCGAACGTCAGGCCGGCGCAGCACAAGAAACCAGTTTTGCCAACGGCTGCCAGATTTCCGTCTCGCATGCCGAACCCTGGGCCAATCCGTCGGCACCGGGCAAGATTCTCAAATGGCTGGGCAAGGAGGATGCGCCCTTGCTGTATCGCTTCCGTCCCGAATGGCTGCAATGGAAATGGGGCCTGCACTTCCTGCGCGAATGCACGCCGGCACGTACGGCCGACAATATCCGCCAGATCGTGTCGATCGCCGAATACAGCCGTCAGACCTTGCAGCAAGTGCGCGCTGAAACCGGCATCGACTACGATCACCTGACGCAAGGCATCCTGCATTTCTACACCGATCAAAAGGAATTCGACGACTCTCTGGCGGCGGCGCGTCTGATGTGCGAACTCGGTTGCCAGCGCGATTCGATCAGCGCCGATGAAGTCGTACGTATTGAACCGGCATTGGCCGGCATGCGCCACAAGATTGTCGGTGGCGATTTCACGGCATCGGACGAATCAGGCGATGTCTACAAATTCACCGCCGGGCTGGCCGACAAAGCAGCACAAGCCGGCGTCGACTTTCAATTCAACACCACTATTACACGTCTGATCACAGAAAACAGTGGCGCCCATGCTAAGGTCACCGGCGTGGAAATCATCGATCAGCATGGGCACCATCGGACGCTGCATGCCGATGCCTTCGTGGTTGCCGCCGGCAGTTTTTCGCAACCTCTGCTCAAGCCGTTGGGCATCGATCTGCTGATCTATCCGGGCAAAGGGTATTCGGCGACATACCAAATTACCGATAGCGATGCCGCACCCACCGTGTCGCTTACCGACGACGGCTACAAACTGGTGGTCTCGCGCCTGGGTGACCGCCTGCGGGTGGCTGGTACCTGCGAGTTGAACGGCTACACACGCGAACTGAACACGACACGTTGCGAAGCGATCACACGCCGCGTGCAGGAATTGTTCCCCAACGCCTGCGACTATAACGATGTAGCGTATTGGACCGGTTTGCGTCCGTTGACGCCATCCAACGTACCCTACATTGGCAAGACGAAATTCGGCAACCTGTTCCTCAACACCGGCCACGGCACGCTGGGCTGGACGATGGGTTGCGGCTCTGGCCGCGCGATTGCCGATATCGTGTCCGGTCGCGAACCGGATCTCGATTTCCGCTTCACCGGCATGCCGCATCGCCCGGCACGAAGCGTACCGCAAATCTGTTCGGCCACAAGCTGAAACAGCATTGATGCAAAATAAAAACGGATGCCAACAGGCATCCGTTTTCATTCTTCCACGCACAAATTCAGCGAAACATACCCGCGGTCTGCTGCCGTTCAATCAATGCCTATCACGAGCGAGCTTCGCAGCACCGATTGCAAGTAGCTAACACGCCATCACTTGCCAATACGTACCTCGATTTCAGCGGCTTTCTCATCGAATGCGATACGCGTATCGAACTTCGCCCGTTTCATCGGAAAACGCGACTGAAAATGCCGCACATTGCCCGATCCCGAAATCACCCGTCGCACGAACTGATAATACGCATCCATATCGACCACATGCACCACCAGAAAGTAATCGTAATCGCCTGAGACGAAATAGCATTGCATGACCTCCGACTCGCGTGCCATGCGCGCCTCGAATTCCTGCATGTACTCATCTCCCTGCTTGTCAATCGACACTTCGAGAAATGCCAGCATGCCGTAACCGAGGGCGAACGGATCGATCATCGCAACATCCGCACTGATGATGCCGGCGTCACGCATGTCGCGAATCCGTCGCAGACAGGTTGGCTGCGAAATATGCACGGCGTCGGCAAGTTCACGTGTGGAAATCTGATTGTTCTTCTGCAATAGATTCAGCAACCGTCGATCGACCTTGTCGAGAATATGGCGTGTGGGCATGGGTATCTCGTGCGGAAGTGTGCAAAATAAGCGGCAAAATGCTTTGCGTCGCTTTTTGAATGTTGTAAGGTCCGTCAGTGACGTGAATGATGGCATGCGGTAAAACAAGGCTTTGCCGCAAGATTGTGCCAGTGTTGCAGCAACCCGTATTTTTGACAATCCTCAGGAGAAAAAACCATGCAGTCCAAGATGATTCCTCTGGTCGGTGCCCTCGCCCTCATGCTTGCCGGCAGTGCTGCCGCGCAGGAGCAGATCGTGCGCATCGGCAGCGTGGCACCGACCACCGGTTCCGACGCCCATCTCGGCAAGGATAACGAAAACGGCACGCGCCTCGCCGTGGAGGATATCAACGCCAAAGGCATCACCATCGATGGCAAGAAGATCAAGCTGCAACTGCTGGCGGAAGACGACGCTGCCGATCCGCGCCAGGCCACGAATGCCGCCACCAAGCTGGTCGATGCACGCGTGGCTGCCGTCATCGGCCATCTGAATTCCGGCACGACGATTCCTGCCTCGCGCATCTATGCCAATGCCGGCATTCCGCAACTGTCGCCATCGGCCACCAACCCCAAATACACCGAGCAAAAATTCAAGACCACCTTCCGCATGGTAGCCAACGATGCCAAACTCGGCGGAACGCTCGGCAGCTATGCCGTCAAGAGGATGGGTGGCAAGACTTTCGCCATCATCGATGACCGCACCGCCTACGGCCAGGGCGTGGCCGACCAGTTCGCCAAGAGCGTGAAGGCTGCTGGCGGAAACATCGTCGCTACGCAATACACCAATAACAAGGCCACCGACTTCAATGCCATCCTGACGGCCATCAAGGCCAAGAAACCCGATATCATCTTCTTCGGCGGCATGGATGCGGTCGGCGGACCGATGCTGCGCCAGATGCGTCAGTTGGGCATCACAGCCAAGTTCATGGGCGGTGACGGCATTTGCACCGGCGCCCTGCCCGGCCTTGCTGGCACCGCGCTCGGTAACGACCAGATCGTCTGCGCCGAAGCAGGCGGCGTCGCCGAAGATCGTCGCAAGGCAGTCGATGATTTCCGCGCCAAGTACAAGAAGCGCTTCGGTGTCGATGTGGTCTACACGGCAGCCTATGCATATGACGCCACCTTTACGGTCGTCGATGCAATGAAGCGTGCCAATTCGGTCGATCCGGCAAAATATTTGCCGGAAGTCGCGAAGAGCAATTATCAGGGCGTGACCGGCAACATCGCCTTCGATGCCAATGGCGATATCAAGGACGGCATGCTGACGCTCTATACCTACCGCTATGGCAAGCGCGAATTGCTCACCGTCGTGAAATAAGACAGCGGTGGCCGACACAAAAAAGCGCCTTCTTCAAGGCGCTTTTTCATGCAGCATGCTAGGCATGACGATCGTCAGCCTTAAAACGTCGCTGGCGAGTTGACCCACAGGATCCTTGCCTCAACCTTGCCGACATTACGGTAGCCATGCGGCGTACTGCTCTGGAAAGTGAACGTATCACCAGGACCGATCAGATAACTTTCCTCGCCAAGCCGCAGTTCCAATTTCCCCGCCAGTACATATCCGACTTCCTCGCCAACATGCTCGATCTGGCCATCGCTAGCGCCGCCAGGCGACACGATATGGATATTCGCCTGAAGCAAACCGCCTCGTGTCGGCAACACCAGTCGCTCCAGGGAAATGTCACCCGTTTTAATGATTGGACGCTCTCCCTGTCGCAGAACCGGCCCGGCCGGTGGCACTTGATCCGACATCAGAGTGGAGATATTCGTATCGAGCGCAGTCGCCAACCGATGCAGCATGGCGAGCGAAGGTGTGGCCGACCCTCGCTCGATCTTGGAAATCAGGCTTTCTGAACATTCCGCTTTCTGGGCAACCTGCAACAGCGTCAACCCGGCAATCACGCGGGCATAACGCAGGCGCACGCCCAAGCCTGAAGGCCCGGCCTTTTTATCGACAGATTCGTCAGTCAGCACATCGTTTTTCTTCTTCATTCGCCTTATCCTTCAATCGCAATACCGACCATCGGATGCTATCGGTTGGCCAGTTCCACGATCGTGTAAGCCAGTGCCTGTACACCGAGCGTCAAATCGGCTGGTGCCGTTTCCTCGGCAGCATTGTGACTGATGCCGTCCTTGCTTGGCACGAAAATCATGCCGGTCGGACAATGATCAGCCAGATACATGGCATCGTGAAATGCACCGGACGTGAGATGTTGCGGCAAACCGCGTTGCGCTGCCTGCGTGGCTCGTGTGCAAGCAATGTCGATCAGATCCCGCATGTCTTGCGGAAAAATCGTCGGCTCGCGTCGGAAGAGCGTTTCGAACACAATGCGACCGCGCCATGCATGCTGAGTTGTCAGATCCTGCAGAAATCGTTCGAAACGTACCAGCACAGAGGCATCCACACAACGCACATCAATGGTGAATTCCACTTCACCAGGAATCGTGTTGATCGAATTCGGGCTGACATGCCAACGTCCCAGCGTCAGTCGCATATTGCTGGCAGCTTCCTGCTCCGCACGTGCATAAAGTTGCGACGCAATTGCGACCGCTGCTGCCATCGCATCGCTACGCTCATTCATCGGCGTGGTGCCAGCATGCGCGGCCATGCCAGTACAAACCACACGATACCAGAGCACGCTCTGAATGCCGGTGACGACACCCAGCGCAGCATTGGCGCGTTCCAGCACCGGCCCTTGCTCGATATGCAGTTCGACATACGCATCCATTGGTTCAGCCATCGCACGACGCGGAACGTCCGGCACTTCCTTCAATGCCGCATCAAGTGCATCGCCCATCACGATGCCATCCTTGTCCACCGACTGACGATACGACGTCAGCAAAGATGGCGTAACAAACGCGCTCGAGCCCATGGTGCCGGGGCCGAAACGACTGCCTTCTTCATTGGTCCACGCCACGACTTCGATCGGGCGTATCGTACTGATACCGGCATCGTTCAGGGCTGCGATCACTTCCAGTCCAGCCAGTACGCCATACGCACCATCCAGCTTGCCGCCGATTGGTTGCGTATCGGCATGACTGCCAGTGAGTACTGGTGACTGCTCCGTCTTTCCCGAGCGGCGGAAAAACAGATTGGCGCAATCGTCGATCATGACCTCGCATCCCAAACTGCGTGCGTAATCGATCAGATGTCGGCGTGCCGCCAGATCGATCGGCGTCAGTGTTTCACGCGACACGCCCCCATCGTCGCGGCCACCAAATGCGGCAAGCGCAGCGATCGATGATTGCAGACGCGCATTGTTGACAAAATCCTGGGCGCGTTCGGCAGCGCTGTCTGTCGTGTTCGAGGCATTCATGGAAATTCTTTCCTAAATCGTGATTTCTTTGTATTAATCCGCGGCGGCAAAAGCACGCTCAAGCTCGGATGCCGCAGCCAGCACGCGATCATCAGCCCAACGCGCACCGATCAGCGTGACGCCGATCGGCAAACCATGCTCACCACCGCCGAGCGGCACGTGCACACAAGGGTTGCCGAGCAAGGTCCACATGCGATTAAAGACCGGGTCACCCGTCGCAGCCAAACCTGCTGGCGCTTCACCTTCCGTACTTGGCGCCAGTAACAGATCGACCGATTCGAAAATGGTGACCAGCTTGGCACGTGCGGTTGCTGCCAATGCTTGCGCATCGAAATAGCGTTGACCACCGATGCGACAGCCCTCTTCCAGCAGACTCGCAAACGATGGGCTAAAGCCATCAGCCTGTGAAGCACGTTCTGGTGCAAATGCGGCAGCAGCTTCATACGCCATGATGGTGATTTGCGCGGCATTCAACACGTCGCACGGTGCTGGCAAGGTCACGTCGCGCAGAATGGCGCCCGACGATTCCAGCAACTGCGCAGCGTGTGCCATTGCCGCACGCGTGCTGGCGCTCGCTCGATCCCAATGCGGTGTACGCACGATGCCGACGCGCAACCCCTTTGGATTGCTCGTCGCCAGAGAAGAAGACAACGGCAGTTGTGCCAGCGCACCGACAAAGAACGCGGCATCGGCCACAGTGCGCGTCAACACGCCCACCGTATCCAGGCTGATCGCGAGCGATTTGATACCAGCCAATGGCAAGGTACCGTAGGTCGGCTTGTAACCAACCACACCGCAGAATGCCGCTGGACGGACGATGGAACCTGCCGTCTGCGTACCAAATGCAACCGGAACCATGCCGCAGGCAACGGCTGCCGCCGAACCGCTCGACGAGCCGCCCGGCGTATATGGTTCGGCAGCACGCGGATTACGGGTGGGGCCAGCATGAAAAGTGGCAAATTCGGTCGTCACTGTCTTGCCAACCAGTAGCGCGCCGGCATTGCGCGTCATGCCGACACAGGCCGCATCCACAGTTGGATGATGATCGTGATAAATCGGCGATCCGTAGGTCGTCGGCATGTCAGCCGTGTCCATCAGATCCTTCACGCCAACCGGCAAGCCATGCAGCAAACCTGTTGAAGGCTGTGCATCCAGACGGCGCGCCTGTTCGAGCACCTGCGCAGGATCGAAGTACTGCCAGGCACGCACTTCCGGTTCGAGCGTATTGATGCGATCGATCGCGGCATGTGCCACGGCCTCGACTGTCACGTCACGACTGGCGATGCGTTCTGCCAGTTGCTGCAATGAGATAGATGCGTAATCTTTCAAACCATTCTCCGCTTAACCAAAGTAGGCCGAACGCACATCATCATTGCTGGCCAGTTCCTGAGCAGTACCTTGCGCCACCACTCGACCTTGCGACAACACGTAACCGTAGTGCGAAATCGCCAGTGTCTGCCGTGCGTTCTGTTCGACCAACAAGACCGTGATGCCGATCTCGTTGATACGACCGATGACGTTGAAGTTTTCCTTCACATAGAGGGGCGACAAGCCGAGCGATGGTTCGTCGATGACCAGCAACTTGGGTTCGGCCATCAGGCCGCGACCGATCGATACCATTGCCTGCTCGCCGCCGGACATGGTGCCGGCCAGCTGCGTCGAACGTTCCTTCAGCCGCGGAAAGATTTCATACACTTTCGCCAGACGATCACGCACCAGCGCACTGTCTTTTCCCAGGAAAGCACCGAGTGCCAGATTCTCCGCAACGCTCATGCGCGGGAACACCTTGCGACCTTCGGGAATACATGAGATGCCGCCAGCGATGATCGAGTGCGTTTGCCTGCCGGCCAGATTGCGACCATCCCACATGATCTCGCCCTGGCGTGGTGGCGTCAGACCAAGAATCGAGCGAATCAAGGTGCTCTTGCCAGCGCCGTTTGCACCAAGGATGCAGGTGATCTTGCCAGGCTCGACCTCGATCGAAACGTCGTGCAATACATTGACTTTGTCGTAGCCGGTCGTGAGGCCTTTGACGATCAGCTTGCTCATTCAGCTTCTCCCAAATAGGCGGTTTGTACATTCGGATCGGCCGTGATTTCGGCATACGTGCCTTCGGCAATCTTCTTGCCGTAATTGAAAACAATGCAGCGATCCGTGATGCGTTCGATCACATTCATTTCATGCTCGATCAGGACAATCGTCAGATCGTCGAGCTTGCCGCGCACTTGCAGAATGTCATCCATCAGTGCTTCCGTTTCGTCATGCGTCATGCCAGCCGATGGTTCGTCCAGCAGCAACAGCTTCGGACGGCTCAGCAAGGCACGGCACACTTCGATACGACGACGATCAATCATCGTGAAAGTCTCGACCGGTTCGAACATGCGCGATACAAGCGGTGGGCTGAAGATGTTCAACAGCGCTTCGACCTTGGCGACATACGCGTCATATTCGGCATGAAATGCCTTGCGGCGGAACAGGTTGAAGAACAGACCATGCTGCATGTGCTGATAGTCACCAATCACGATGTTGTCGAACACCGTCAGCGGGAGCGACAAACGCGAACGCTGGAAGGTGCGTGCGACACCGCGACGATAGATATCCTGTGGTGTCTGCCCGACCACTTCGCCACCGGCATAAATGATCGAACCTTCACTGGCCTTGTACAAACCGGTCAGCACGTTGAAGAACGTCGTCTTGCCGGAACCATTCGGTCCCAGCAAACCCAGCACTTCACCGCGATTGATATGCAGATCGAGTTTGTCGAGAGCGGTCAAACCACCAAAACGCATGGTCAAGCCGCTGACGGCAACCAATTTATCTTTCTGCGATACAGCACGGTGAGACTGCACAGCGGCCGACGCTTTGGATTCTGCTGATGGCATTGCATCAGCACTCATGAGTTGAGTCGTCATGCTTTGATTAGTCATTACGCGGCTCCCTTGCTAAAGAACAGGCGCGTCTTGCGCGGCAGCAGACCTTCCGGACGGAACAGCAGAATCGCGATCACCAAGGCCGCGTACAACAGCACACGGTATTCCTGAATGAACTGGAATTTCTCCGGCAGGATCATCACGATCAACGCAGCAGGAATCAAACCGATCGGATTACCCAGACCGCCGAGAATCGTGATCGACAGCAGCAACAGCGAATCCGAGAACGTGAAGTTGTTCGGCGCAATGAAGCCCGCCATCATGCCGTACACACTACCGGCGATACCGGCAAACAGATTGCCCATGGTGAAGGCGATGATCTTCCAGCGCTTGATATGCAAACCGAAGGTCGATGCGGCTGTTTCATCGGTACGCACGACATCCATGCTCAAACCAACCCATGAACGCTCCAATGCACGAAGCAATACAAAGGTCACGGAGCAGATCACCAGACTCAGCAGCACATACGACACATAGAACGACACATCCAGCCCGAACAGCGTGAAGCCGTCGTTGAACTGATAGCCGAATATTTCCATGCTCGGTACCTGCAGACCTTGCGGCCCACCAAGCACATCATTCACTTCGATAAAGGTCTTGAAAAGAATGCCGAACGCAATCGTCACCAATGCCGCATAGTGGCCACGGGTACGCAGCACCGGCAGAATCAATACCGAACCGAGAATTGCAGCGACCAGACCAGACAAGGCGATGTTCACCAGTTGCGGCAAGCCGGTATGTGTGGCGAGAACGGCTGCGGTGTAGCTACCGATACCGAAGAAGGCAGCACCGGCAAAGTTGGCCACGCCAGAGAAGCCAAACTGCAAGGTCAAGCCCATGCACGCCGTCGCATACAGCAACACGCCACCCATCATCAACAGGATGAAATGACTGTCATAGAACGCAGCCGTCAATGCCAGTACACCACCGATGGCCCACAGACGTGCCAGACCAGGACGACTGGCTGCAGCCTGTTCGATATGTTGCATGGTGCCGAGCTTCTTGCCGGCGATCGTGGCGACCAATGCCCCCGCGATCAGACCTGCCACGGCCAATTGTGATTCGGCATGCAGGAACAACCACATGTAGATCGTGATCACGACGGACGTGACAAACAACACCACGGTCGCCGGCTTTTTGAGAGATGTCTTGGCGTTCATGTCAGACCCGTTCACTTGACTTTTCGGCGATGAGGCCAGTCGGTTTCCATGCCATCAGCATGATGACGACGGCAAAGGCGAAGACGTCCTTGTAGGCACTTGGTATATTCGGAATCAGCGCAGGGAGCGTCGCACTACCTAGCACTTGCAGACCAGCGAACAGGAAGCCGCCGATGATTGCGCCGTAGATATTGCCCAGGCCACCGAGAATCGCAGCCGCAAAACCGATCACACCGAGCAACAGGCCTACGTTGAAGTTGATCTCGTTGTAGTACAGACCATTCATCACGCCGGCCAGTGCCGCCATGGCGGAGCCGATACCAAAGGTCAGCAGCACGACCGCTTCAAAGTTGATGCCCATCAGACGCGCGGTCTCGCCATCCTGTGCCACTGCCCGGATCGCCATACCGAGACGTGTTTTGGTAATCAGGAAATGCACACCGGCGATGATCGCAATGCCGCTCAACAGCAGAATCACGTTATCCGCACGCAAGCTCAGGTCACCCAGTTCGACCGAGCCAGTGGGCAAGAGTGATGGGAATGGTTGCGAGTTCGAACCATCCGGATAGAACAGACGCACGGCTTCGCGCATTACGGTGCCCAGCATCAAGGTCGCCAGCAGCGTATTGAGCGGCGGCGCCTTGTGCAGAGGCAGAATCAGAAATTTGGCAATCAGTGCACCGAGCAAACCCGTCACCGCAATCGCGGTAATCACCACTGCCGCCAGTCGCAACCATGGCGAACTGATATCCAGCGCCATCATGCCGACAGAGGCTGTCAGGCCGGCGAACGCGCCCACCATCAAGGTATCGCCATGCGAAAACTTGATGACGTCCAGCACGCCAAAAAACAAGGTAAAACCAACGGCGACCATGGCGTAGATAACGCCCAGCATCAATCCGTTGAATACATATTGACCGATCAAACTCATGGTTTTCTCCACGCCAGTCCGATCGCAGATCGCTTCTGCAAGCGATCTGCGATCATCTTGACTACACGTTCTTATTGACCTGCCAACTTGCGTTTGCCCGCTGCGTAGCTGCTGTCTTCCCAGATCACCCACTTGCCATCTTCGACGACATACTTGGTGACGAGCGGTACGATGTTTTGACGATGATCATCGAAGGTGACCTTGCCGATCAGGGTCTCCACGTTTTTGGTCTGATTCAGCACGTCACGCACTTTCTTGCGATCCGGGCCGACCTTCTCGACTGCATCCATGATCAGGTTGGCAGCGGCATATGCGAATGGACCATAGGCTTCTGGTGGTTCGCTGTACTTCTGCAGACGATACTGACCGGTGAATGCCAAACCGCCGGGCAGTTTTTCCCACGGCGCACCTTCGAGGAAGGACAGGGAACCCTCGGCCAGTTTTTCGCCTACGCCTTGGATATACGCGTCGGATTTGATACCTGAGGTGCCTTCAAACTGTGCCTTGATGCCGAGCTTTTCCATCTGTGTACGGATACGCACGCCCAGCGGTGTCAGGCCGCCAAAGTAGATGACATCGGGCTTCAGTTCGCGGATCTTGGTCAGTTCGGTCGTGAAGTCCTGCTGATCAGCAGTCACACCAAAGGTGCCGAGGATTTGGCCACCATCTTTCTTCAGATATTCGGAGAAGTATTTGTTATGGCCTTTGCCATAGTCGGTGGTGTCATGGATGATCGCCCATTTCTTGTAGCCCTGCGAAATCATGAATTTGGCAGCGACTTCACTCTGGTTGATCATCGTCCCATTCACGCGGTGGACTTCCTTGAAGTCATTGCCGTAGGTAATTTCCGGCAGAACGGCACCCCACACGATGACAGGCATGCCGAAACGCGCAAACACAGGTGCAGTGCCCATTGCCACGGCCGAACAGAAATGCGTGACGCCGGCGACAATACTTTTGTCCGATGCCAGCTTGGTTGCCACCTGCACACCCACATTGGGACGGCATTCATCATCCTGCGTCACCAATTGGTAGGTGTATTTCGCTTTGGGATCGGCATTACGCAAACGCACTGCCAGATCAGCCGAGTTGCGTCCGCCCAGGCCGATGGATGAAGTCCCACCCGTCAGCGGTCCGACAAAGGCAATCTTGACCACTTCTTTCGCAAATGCAGGCATGGCTAGCACGCTCAGGCTGACCGCCGCGGACAGCACTACTTTCTTGAATACTTCATTGGCTTTACCCACTTCAACCTCCGTGTAAATGAACCGTTCGTGATGACTTACGGCCACTTGAATGGGAAAAACGCACAATTTTTTATTCAAGTAGCTTGAATTATGTTCAGCAAAAACCATACCAATCGGAATTTATGGATATTTACTGGAATGGCATGTTGATGGTGCAGCCATGCTTTTAAATGGACTACGGCTGTAAGCCAGGCGCAAGAATGCACAGCTCGCCGCACTGAAGTGGGGTGATGCCATATAGACAACGCTGATCATTTCGTCCGAGATGCGAGCGGTGCGCGAAAAAACGATGACGAAAAAAAAGCGCCTCTTCAAGGCGCTTTTCAGGAAAAATTCAGTTGATCAGTTCAGCGTCATGATCCACTGCACGAGTTGCTTGGCTTCGGCATCGCTGACTTGCGTATTGGCAGGCATCGGCACGGCCCCCCATGCCCCGCTACCACCTTTAGTGATCTTTTGTGCAAGCTTGTCTTCGACACCCTTCTGCCCCTTGTACTTGGCGGCAATGTCCTTGAAGGATGGACCAAGCACCTTGTTGCCAACTGCGTGACAAGCCATGCAGTTTTTGGAGCGCGCCAGATTGGCATCCGCCAGCGCGGCATTCGACAGACCGAAACCCGCCATCAGCAGACAGAGTAACAACGAACGCTTCATACAGCTCTCCATGCGGTTGAGGTAGTAATTCTATCGTGTTTGACAGAGTGACCGATGAGACAAAACGTCACATGCACAAGTTTGTACTGTTAACGTTCACATGCAAGGAAACGTTACCTTTGCTCACAAAGCAAACCGAGTTTCAAGATGTCTTGTCAAAACCAGACAACAGCGTGCAGACATATTGTTGCGTTACAGACCATGCAGCACCTAAAATGATAATAAGTATCATTCATTAAAAACATCTTCTCGCGCCTTCCATTGTTGCTGCAGTGCTCACAAATCCTCCCCATTCCACCTTGATCGACGAATTTGTCTGCCGTTACGACGAGCTAATTGATCATCTTCGTCGCCGTTTCGGCGACAAGGGATTCGCCAAGGACGTGTTGCAAGACGTCTGCGTACAACTTTTGGAGCGACCGCCAGAAAATGTGCGCGCGCCGGGCGCCTTCCTGCGCCACGTTTCAACGCAATTGGCAATCGATCGCTATCGCGTGGAAAAGGTCCGTGCCGGGATCGTCGAAAGCATGCCGGACATTCCGGAGCAACCGGTTGCACATGCCGCGCTCTCCGGTGCAGAACTCAACATCGCCTTCCAGCAAAAGCAGCAGGCACTGCTGGCCGCCGTGCAGGCGCTGCCCGAATGCTGTCGCGATGTTTTCATTCTGCACAAGCTCTATCACTTGCCGCAGGCAGAAGTGGCAAACAAGCTCGGCATCTCGCGCGGTATGGTGGCACGTCACATGGCGCGTGCCGTCGCCGGATTAGCACCTGTCATGAACGGTGAAACGTGAGTTCACGCCTGCCCGAATCGATCGCTTCCGGCACTTCCACCAGCAATCCCAAGCGTACGTCGCCCACCACGCTGGACGATGAAGCGCTCATGATGTTCGAAGAAAACTTGCGCGCGCAATTGCCCGGCATCAGTGAAATCGTAGGACGCGCCGAAGCACGCAAACGCCGAAAGAAAGCTGCCGTGACAACCCTAGGCATGCTGGTCATCGGCGCCTTGTTGTGGGCTGATCCGGTTTACCACACGGAAAACATCGCCACGCGTATCGGCGAACGCAGCGTCTGGGAAATGCATGATGGCAGCCAGATTGCTCTCAACACCGATTCGTCATTACGGATTGCCCACCATCTGCGTTCGCGCCAGGTTTATCTGGAACGCGGCGAAGCGCTCTTCACGGTATCGCACTCGCGTCTGCGCAGTTTTGTCGTGCATGCTTACCATACGCGAGTGGTCGATATCGGTACCGTATTCAATGTGCGCAATACCGAAAACGGCGCCGATGTCACGGTGGTTGAGGGCAGTGTGCAGGTTTTCCCTGAAAGCACGACGCAGAACGGGCCGATCCTGCGAGCAGGAGAAACCATCCGTGTCGATCAGGCCGGCTTGCAAGCCATCCACGCAACAGATACCGAACTGGCAACCGGATGGCGGCACGGCAAACTGTATTTTGATCGCACGCCCCTGCGCCAATTGGCTGCCGAACTGAACCGCTATCGTCACCACCCCGTCATGGTCGCCTCCGCAATCGGCGATGTGCGCATCAGCGGGCAGTTCGACATCGACAATCTCGAACAATTGCTGACCATGTTGCCAACGCTCGCGCCGGTACGGATCGAACATCGCACCGATGGCAGCGTGGCGATTTCTTCTCGCACAGACAAATAACGATCTTTACTTGCGCAATGACAAGGATCGCTTCGTATCGCGCACTGAAAAATAATTATCGACACAAGGTGTACATCGACGAAGTCTGACTCGGCTTCTCCGGTAGCTAGCCTCATTTACTGGAGAAGACTGCATGAAAAAACTGAAAACCCGCCTGACCATTCTGGCAGCAGGTCTGACGCTGTCGGCGTCGGTCTTTGCCCAATCATCCCCCGTCGATATCGATATTTCTTCACAGCCATTGCATCAGGCACTGAATGCATTGGCACGCCAGACTGGCGCACAGATTCTGTTTGTCAGCGACATTACGGCTGGCAAGACTGCGCCGGCCATCAAAGGCAAGCTGACCGTACAAGAAGCACTTTCCCGTTTGCTGCAAGGCTCGTCACTGCATATTCGTACTATCGACAATCGCTCGTTCTCGATCGTCAGCGAACGTGAAGCAAGCAACATTGAAAATGTCCTGCCACAAGTCAACGTGACCGCGGCCAGCACAGGCGATCTTGCTCCGGTGTACGCTGGCGGACAAGTCGCACGCGGCGGACAACTGGGTATGCTTGGCCAGCGCGACGTGATGGATACGCCGTTTTCCCTGACGGCTTATACGAGCAATCTGATTCAGCAACAACAGGCAGACAGCATTGCCGACGTGATCGCGAATGATGCGTCCGTGCAAAACATCAACCCGCGTACCAGCCGCTTCGATCAGTTCTCCATCCGCGGCTTTTCGTTGTTGAACAGCGACATCGCACTGAACGGCTTATACGGCATCGTGCCAACTTACGCGGTTGCCGTCGAAAGTCTCGAACGCGTCGAAGTACTCAAAGGCAGCAGTGCGATGATCAACGGCATGGCACCAGGCGGCGCGGTCGGTGGTGCCATCAACATTGTTCCGAAACGGGCGGGTGATACCCCAACAAGAGAAATCACCACCAGCTACAGCAGCGATAGTACGGTTGGCGCGCATCTGGATCTCGGACAGCGTTTCGGGGAAGAAGGCCAATTTGGCGTGCGCCTCAACGGCGCCTACCGTAGCGGCGATACCGCCGTTGATAATCAGCGTCAGCAACGTGGGCTCTTCACGCTCGGCATGGATTACCGTAGTGTCCATACACGGTTATCTGCCGATGTCGGTTATCAGGATCGTACGGTGGATGCACCGCAGGAACGGGTCTCTCTCGGCGCAAACGCTCCCGTCCCCAATGCCAATTTACTTGCCTCCAACTATGCGCCGGCATGGACATACGCCAAATCACGTGATCACTACCTGGCAACGCGGGCAGAACATGATGTAGGCGAGCAAACCACCATTTACGGGGCATTTGGCATTCGCAAAGGCTATTACGATTTTTTGCGTCAAGGCATTACCCTGAACAATGCAACGGGCAATTTTAGTGAACAGCCAAACTATTTCCTGCGCAGCGAAAGTGTACGGACTGCGGAAGTTGGTCTGAAGACCCGTGCACAAACCGGATCGATTGCGCATGCGATTACGACTAGTGCCACTTTCCTGGAAAAGGATTTCGGCAATCTTAGCCTTTCGGTCTCTCCTACGACCAATTCCAATATTTACACACCCGCCATTACCAGTGCACCGTCGCTGGCCGGTTTGAGTGACAGTGTGCCCAAGACAAATCGTTCACGACTGGTCAGCTTTGCACTGGCAGATACACTTTCGATGATGGAAGACCGCGTACAACTGACTATCGGTGGCCGTTTGCAACGTGTAGTCAATGAGCGATTCCAATCCAATGGTTCCCTGAACAAGGTATTCGATGAACAGGCATGGACACCGGCCGTCGCATTACTCGTCAAACCATGGCAACACGTCTCCCTGTATGCCAACTACATCGAAGGCCTGAGCGAAGCGCCAGCCATCCCAACTGCGGCAATCAATCAAGATGCCGTGTTCCGTCCGGTGAAATCAAAACAGAAGGAAATCGGCGCCAAATTCGACTACGGCAAACTTGGCGCGAGTGTCAGTCTCTTTGAAATACGCAAACCCGGTGGTTACTTCGATACCGCTACCAACATCTTTTCCGTAAGCGGCATGCAGCGCAATCGCGGCCTGGAAGCCAATATCTTCGGTGAACCGCAACGCGGCCTGCGCCTGTTGGCAGGCGTCATGTATCTGGATGCACGCACGGAACGCTCCAGTGTCGCCAATACGGAAGGCAAGGTGGCACAAGGCTCACCGCGCTTTACCTGGAATGCGGGTTTGGATTGGGATACGCCTTTTCTCGACGGCATGGCATGGTCAGCACGGGTGCTGCACACGACGTCGCAATACGTCGATGCAACCAATATCAAGGAAATTCCCGGCTGGACCCGGCTTGACGTAGGCGCACGTTACACCTTCCCGGCACAACGCCACCCTGTCACACTGCGCGCAAGCATTACCAATCTGCTGGACAAGACTTACTGGGCCAGCGCCTCCTCCAACGGTCTGACCATCAGTTCGCCACGCGCCCTGCTGCTATCGGCCACCATTCCCTTCTGATCGTTTGTTCTTTTCCCTGAGATTGTCCGCCGCCTATAAGGCGGGCAATCTTTTCTTCTGCAAACGGGCACTGCGCACTACCAGTAATCTTTCTTTTTCACCGCATGGTTGGCGTGGCTTTTGGCATCCACGCAACATGCCGCAGCGCCCTGTCGCAATATTCCCCTGCCAGTTTTGACCAGAGGAAATTTTCGCCTTATGCTCGCAGCACATACTGCCTGCACGAGAAAGCCATGCCATTGATCATTCTGATTGTCCTTTTTGTCGCCCTCAAATTGCTGGCGATCGGACCTGTCGCAGACATGTCATGGTGGTGGGTCGTCGGCCTGTTCGCTCTCGCCTTTCTCTGGTTCGAATACATCGAGCGCATGTTGGGCCGAGATAAACGCAAGGCGCACGAACAACTCGAGAAAACGCGCGCGGATCGCGTCAAACGCACCTTCAAGTAACCACGACACATTGTTTTGCATTTGCCGTGTCGCTGCGTAGGAACCATTACTTTCGGCTGACGTCCATGCCTCATGGAAACAAACTTCAACATCCCTGCCTCACGCTTTCTTGATCTTCTGCCAGATGCCCTTTGTATCGTCGATCCCGATGGTCGTTTTGTCTTCGTCAGTAGTGCGTTTGAACAAATTTTTGGCTATGCGCCGGAAGAAGTAATCGGCAAACCCATGCTTGATCTCGTCCATCCGGATGATCGTGCGACGACACAATCGATTGCCGAAGACATCATGGCTGGCAATAGCAAAATCAACATCGAAAACCGTTACTTGCGCAAGGATGGACAGATCGTCCACATCATGTGGTCTGCACGGTGGTCAGCCGAAAATGGCGTACGCATCGCCGTTGCCCGCGACATTACCAATCGCAAGAAGGCAGAAGCCATCCGTGCTGCGCTGTACGCCATCTCGGAAGCCGCGCACGTCGCTGAAAATCTGCAGGACCTTTTCGAACGCATCCACCAGATCATCAGCTCGCTGCTCCCCGCAGAAAATTTCTCGATCGCGTTGCAGAAGCCCGATCGCACCACGCTGGATTTTGTTTATCACGTGGATCAATATGATGAACCGATCGATCACCTTCGTACTTCGGCCGAACAGTTGTACCCGGAAATCGTCACCAGCCGACAACCCGCATTACTGTGCCGCAGTGAAAACAGCAACCTGCCGCTAGGATTGCGTAGCGTTGGCAGGTACCACGCGCTGTGCTGGCTGGCTGTCCCTTTGATCGCAACCGATGACACCATCGGCGCCATCTTCCTGCGCAGTTATGCAGGTGGCACCCAATATACGGAACAGGACAAGGAGTTGCTGCGTTTCGTTTCGACGCAAATCGCCACGGCCGTTGAACGCAAGCAGTTGTATGCACAATTGCAGCATGCGTCGCGATACGACCCCCTGACCGATTTGCCCAACCGCGGCTTGCTGTTCGATCGATTGCGAACCAGTCTCGCACGTGCGCGCCGTAGAAACGAGCAAATGGCCGTGCTGTTTCTCGATCTTGATCGCTTCAAGGAAATCAACGATACGCATGGTCACGCAACCGGCGATCAATTGCTGCGCGAAGTTGCGCAACGTATGCAGCAGTGCATACGCGAAGCCGATACCGTCGCCCGCATCGGCGGCGATGAGTTCGTGGTACTGATTGAAAGCATGCAGCAGCCCGATTACGCCATGCTGGTCGCCGAGAAAATTCGTGCCGCTGTACAACGCCCCATGCAATTTGAGGCACATACGCTGCACATCCAGCCGAGCATCGGAATCGCACGCTATCCGCTGGATGGACAAAGCGAACAAACTCTGCTCGATCACGCCGACAAGACCATGTACGAAGAAAAGGAACGACGCAAACAGGCGTCAACCTAGTCGTTGCATCACATCAGCACGCATCGTCCCTGGAGTCCGACATGCGCTTTGATTGGCAATACCTGTGCAGATGTGTCGCATAATCGTGCCTTCATTCCATTTATTCGCAATTCCCATGAGTGTCATCGACAAAGCCCGTTCCGATTCCCGCCTTGCCTCTCTGCTGCAAAGCGTGCAGCAGAAAACTAAACTCAAGTTTGAAAAATCAAAAAGCAGCGATTGGTTGTCGAGTGTCGAAGACGAGCGCGCTGTCATCGAATACGCAGGTTGCCGCCACCCAAGCGCAGCACTGGCCCAGGAGCTGCTGCATGTCGACTTGCAGCTTGCAGGCTATCGACGCATCCGGCTCGGTATTTCTTCAGTATTCGATCAGGAAGCCATGCCGACTTTCATCAATGTGCTGGATCACGAACTGCAGCGCCACAAGATCTACCAGCGCTTTCTCGCGCTGGGCTTTACGCCCGAGCAGTTCTATCGCGATGCCGACAAGGATACCTTCCCGTACCTGAATCAGGTACTGATGACCGAGCCAGATACCATCGCACGCATCATTCCGCCCTTCCTGATGTTGTTGGCACCAGGCGGCACGCTCTCGCTCGAGGCTTATCAGGATCTTTACGATCGTTTCTTGCGCATCAATAACGGTCAGTACGCCAAGCAACTGCTGGTCATCGAGCAATTGATGCAGAACTGGGCGGCCACTCCCACACTCGATCAGACGCACACCGTGCGCAAGATCATGCTCACCATCGAACCCAAGGGCAATTTCAGTTGGTTCGGTTTCAAGGATGAAACCGGCTTTCCTGACAATGGCTTCTTTATCGATGAAGCGTTTTCGGTGCGCGTGGTACCGAATACGTAACAACCTCTGCACGGCCTGCCCCATAAACAGGCCCACCAGCCTACAAACGCTCTTTTCCTCACGAATCCTTGAGAAACAGAGGCACCGGTGTGCCATTTACACATCGTCCACGCACCGGTTCGGCGCAAAAAGTCGGATAGCGCAAGCCAGAAATGTCTTCACGCGGTAAAATCTCTCTTTTTCGACATTTCTGTCGCTTTCATGGCCTAATCAAGTTCATCTTGATGCGGTCGGATTTTTTCTTCTGGAACAATCGTGCCCGGTCTCCTTCCCAACGTCGATCCCGACGGCCTCCTCGAATACTCCGTGGTCTACACGGATCGTGCAATCAACCACATGTCGCAACGCTTTCAGGGCGTAATGCGCGATATTTCGCGGACGCTCAAACACGTCTACAACGCGCACTCGGCAATCGTCATGCCGGGTTCCGGTACCTTCGGCATGGAAGCCGTTGCGCGCCAGTTCGCCACCGACAAACCGTGTCTCGTGCTGCGTAACGGCTGGTTCAGCTTCCGCTGGACGCAGATTCTTGAAACCGGCCGCATTCCGTCAGAAACCACGGTTGTGAAAGCGCGCCAGATCGAAGCAGGCAGCCAGGCACCTTTTGCGCCGGCACCGATCGACGAAGTCGTGGCCGCGATCAAGCAGGCCAAGCCGGCTATCGTGTTTGCACCGCACGTGGAAACCGCATCGGGCATCATGCTGCCGACCGAATACATGCGCAAGGTATCGGATGCCGTGCATGAAGTGGGTGGTTTGTTCGTCCTTGACTGCATTGCCTCGGGCACCATCTGGGTAGACATGCAGGCAGCTGGCGTGGATGTCCTGATCAGTGCACCGCAAAAAGGCTGGAGCGGTTCGGCCGGTTGCGCCTTCATCATGCTGAGCAAACTCGCCCGCGAACGTATCGAACATACGCAAAGCACCAGCTTTGCCTGCGATCTGCGCAAATGGCTGCAAATCATGGAAGCCTACGAACAAGGCAACGTTGCTTATCACACCACGATGCCGACTGATGCGCTGACCATCCTGCGTGACACGATGAAAGAAACCGAAGATTACGGTTTCACCAAAGTGCGCGACGAACAACAACAGCTTGGCGATCGCGTTCGTGCGTTGCTGGCCGAACGCGGCTTCAAGAGCGTGGCAGCACAAGGCTACGAAGCACCGGGTGTTGTCGTTGCCTATACGACGGACGATGGCATTCAATCGACCAAGAAATTCGTCGCCGCCGGTCTGCAAACGGCTGCTGGCGTACCGCTGCAATGCGATGAAGGTCCGGAATTCAAGACCTTCCGCATCGGCCTCTTTGGTCTGGACAAACTGCACAACATCGATCGTACGGTAGAGAATCTTGCAAAGGCGCTCGACCAGATCGCTTGATGCGTCATGAACCAAGAAAAAAGCCGGACACATCGTCCGGCTTTTTTTTATGTTCAACAATGCATGCATGACCCTCTCATTGGACGAATTGCTGGTCACACAAGGGGATATAGATCCGTGATGCTCTACAATCTTCCACTTCTTTTAACATTTTCTTGAACAATGTCCGATACCTCACCCCATACTCCGCATGCGCACAAACCCTCCGTCATCGATCAATTCTCGAAAATGGCGCAATTCTCGATTTTGGGCGTGATCATCGCCATCCTGCTGCTATCGCCTGCCGTCATCTATTACTTCACCGGACATGTCGAATCGAAACTGCCAGTCTGTACGGCTGCACAACCGGCATCTGCAACATGGCGCTGCAAAGTGGATCAATCCGACAAGGCGAAAGTGGCTGGCGGCAATCCGGCTTACTGCCCGGAAGGAAAACAGCATTTCGTAGAACGTGCGTGGTGCAATGCCAACTGGGATAAACCGATCGTATCGGCACAATAAGAACTGTACTAACCCACCAAAGCCGGACCGTTGTCCGGCTTTTTTATTGGGTTTCACGCATGCACAGTATGGCGTGTCGCGACGAATGATCATTCCGCCCGTCTCCTCAAGACACTTTAGGGCGCCATGCTATATTTCCGTCAGAAAATATAAATTTCCAGATAGCATTAAATCGTGAACTAAATGATCGGTTTGCTCTCTGGCTATAGAGTCTCGCTTGCAGCTTGTAAATCAGAAAATCCCTGACTGACGTGCGCCAGATAGCTCGAACAAGGCCCCCATTAACAAGAATCCCTTCCAGAATTTTGCGTCTCTTCTGCGCGCCTCAGCATGAGCAATGCCTTATCTTCGTCACGTACCCCTTACCGAGCCGAGCAGATCGTATCAGCGCTCTTCTCTTCACTGCGCAGCAAGACGAGAACGTGGCTGAACACAATCTATATCCACGCAGCATTGCCCGCAGTACAACAGCAAACAATCGGCTGGGTGCGCATTACCATGCAGCCCCCCTTTGTTACATGAATCGCCCATCCACGCTCATTACATGCCCCATTGGCATTGAAAGACATGAACGCCGTGCACACTGATACCACCACCGTCCGCCTGGCAGAACTGGAAGACGATATCGCCTCCTACAAACGACAACGCGAAGCGCTGTTTGAAGCCATTGATGATGGCTTCTGCATCATCGAGTTCATCGATGGCCCGCACGGCCCCTTGAGCGATTACGTCCACATCGAAGCCAACTCAGGTTATCAACGTCACACCGGCATTCATGACATCGTCGGCAAACGCCTGCGTGAAATCGAACCGAATCATGCCGATACCTGGCTCGCCGTCTATGGCAAGGTGCTGCAATCTGGCGAGCCGATTCGTTTTGAACAGGAATTCATCTCGGCAAAACGCCATATTGAAGTTTCCGCCAAACGCGTGGGTTCTCGCGATATGCGTCAGGTGGCCGTTCTGTTTCGTGACATCACCGCTAGAAAACAGACCGAAGCAGCGCTACGCGAAAATGTGGAGCGTGTTCAATTGGCACTGGCGGCAGGTGCCATCATCGGCACGTGGTTATGGGATCTGCAGACGGATCAGTTCATCGTGGATGAAGCATTCGCCTCGTCTTTCGGTTTTGATCCTGACAAGGCCAGAAGCGGACTGCCTCTGGCAAAAGTTGTGGAAACTGTTCACCCCGACGATCAGGAAGGCCTTGCCCACGCGATTGCCGAAGCCATCGGACGCGGCGGTGCCTATGCCCACCAATATCGAACACGCCGTCTGGACGGCAATTATTACTGGCTGGAAGCGAATGGTCGGGTAGAACTGGCAGCCGATGGTACGCCTCTGAAATTTCCCGGCGTATTGATCGATGTCGAAGGGCGTCGTGCCGTCGAGGCAGAGCGTGATCGCGCCAACACGGCGTTACGCGCTCTCACCGAGACGCTGGAGCAGCGTGTGGAAGATCGCACCGCCGAACTGCTCAAGATGGAAGATGCCTTACGTCAGGCGCAAAAAATGGAAGCAGTCGGACAACTCACCGGCGGCCTCGCACACGACTTCAACAATATCCTCGCCGGCATTCTTGGCAGCCTTGACTTGATCAAGGCACGCATGACGCAAGGCCGCCTTGCCGATATCGAGCGCCACGTCAATGCCGCACAATCGGGCATCAAACGTGCTGCCTCGCTGACGCAACGCCTGCTCGCCTTTGCACGTCGCCAAACGCTGGATCCCAAACCCGCTAGCGTCAACCGCGTAGTCGGCGGCATGCATGAACTGATCGGCCGTAGTGTCGGCCCGGCCATCACCGTCCAGACCATCGCTGCCAGCGGTTTGTGGAATACCTTCGTCGATGTCGGCCAGCTAGAAAACGCGCTGCTCAATCTCTGCATCAATGCACGCGACGCCATGCCCGACGGCGGCAATCTAAAAATCGAGACCACGAATTGTGTGCTCGATGACAAGGCTGCGATCGAACACGGGTTGTCTGCAGGTCAATATGTCATGCTCTGCGTCCACGATACCGGTACCGGCATGACGCCAGATGTGATGGCACGTGCGTTCGATCCCTTTTTCACCACCAAGCCGATCGGACTGGGCACCGGTCTTGGCCTATCCATGGTTTACGGTTTCGCTGGCCAGTCAGGCGGCGCGGTACGCATTCAATCGGAAGTGAACAAGGGCTCGATCATCTCGCTCTATCTGCCGCGCCATCTCGGCACTGAGGAAGCGGAAGACAATCCATACGAACAACAGTCATCACTCAGTGGTAATGCGGGCAAGACGATCCTGATCGTGGATGATGAACCCTTGGTGCGCATGGTTGCAACAGAAATCCTCAAGGATCTTGGCTATTTCATGGTCGAAGCCGAAGATGGCCCCTCGGCACTGAAAGCGCTGGATGCCTGCCCGGCTCTTGATCTTCTGATTACCGATGTCGGCCTGCCCAATGGCATGAACGGCAGGCAGGTTGCCGATGCATTCAGAGAGCGGCATCCCGCCTTGCCAGTTCTATTCGTGACGGGTTACGCGGAAAATGCCGTGCTCAATCACGGCCATCTTGAACAAGGCATGCAGATTCTGACCAAACCCTTCACTTCGGAAGCACTAGCAAATCGTGTGCAGTCCTTGCTGCACAGCGACAAGACAATCGACAGATAAGTGCCCGCTCTTTTGCGCTACCAGGCTCACAAAAATCAAGCATCTCAACACATGCTTCGATCATGAGACGCATGGACAACGATCGGACAGCAGATGCACGGCGGAATGCACATGACGCTTCTTAAAGCGTCTTTCGGCACGCCACTTTTTCAGCGGAAGACCATGATTGTTTGAGAGCTACGGCGGAAAAATCAAAGCAGGCAGGCGGCCTTTATCGCGCTAGCGGGTTGCAAAAATCCACGAGCTCGCGTTACCAATGCGTGCTCATATCCAGCGATTGAGTACGAGCAAAACAACCGGCAAACTGAAAAAAGCCAGCAATGTAGATAAGGCGATACTGGCCGACACCTCATCCTCTGCCACCTTGTAGCGCTGCGTAAACAGGAAGACGTTTGCTCCCACTGGCAACGCAGCCGCCATTGCCATCGTCGCCATGGGAATGCCTTTCAAGCCACACAACCAGGCACACAGGATGAATACCAGCGGATGGAGCATGGTTTTGACCACGGCGATGCGCAACGCCGGCAACAAATTGCCCTTCAGCTGGCTATACGCAAGCGTGACGCCCACCAGCAGCAATGACATCGGCCCCAGGGCCTGCCCCATCAACTGCAACGGTTTATCAACCATCGCGGGCAACCCGAATCCTGTTTGGGCATACACCACTCCCGCAATGATGGGGATGGGAATCGGATGCAGGATGCTGTTTCTCACCGCAACAGCCAATGTTCGCCATATATTGCCCGCCCCGCCGTCACGCCCAAGCTGACGTGCCGCAGCCAGTTCGAACACAATGGTGCCGCCCGTCATCAACACCAGGGCATGGATCGAGATCAGCGTGAACAGGGAAATCAGTCCTTCTTCGCCAAACACCAGATTGACGAGCGGAATACCGATCATCACGGTATTGCTGAAGGTGTGCGCCAAGGCGCGTGCCGCCGACAACGTCGTCACACCTGAAGCAAGCAGGGTGACAATGAAAACCACGGCCACCGCCAGAAAATAAACGCCAATCGTGGCGTAATCCAGTTCGCTCACTTTGACACTCATCATGGTGCGAAACAGCAAGGCAGGCGTCAGGACGTAAAACACCAGATTGGACAAATCATGAATCGCAGACTGCCGTACCCATCGCATCTTCGCCACGAAGAAACCGATAGCGATGATGAAAATCACGGAGAACAGTGCTGGCGTGACAGATGCGTTCAAGGTAGGTGCGAAGCCTTCAAATTATGTAATGCCAGCATGTTGATGCCGTCTACGCGATGACGGTAACGGATGAGTGAGCAACATACGCATCACGAGAGCATTCCCAAAGCGACTTACAGGGACATCGCTTTCTGATCGCTCAACGCATTCATCCAAATAAAAAGGACTGCGCTTCAGCTCATACGAAGCGCAGTCCTTCCGTATCCATCGCGTTTCAAGACGCATCAGACTTCTCGATCTTGCGAATCTCGAAAGTCAGCACGATGCGTCATTGTCGCAATCGACTCAACCCGTCGTTGCGCCCTTGCTGGCGCTAGATGCCAACGCGGCAAACTTGGCCAACACGCCACGCGTGTAACGCGGTGCGGGCTGTTTCCAGTTGGCGCGACGACGTGCGATTTCTTCGTCAGGCACGTTGAGCTGAATCAGCAGATTGTGTGCGTCGATCGTGATCGAATCGCCTTCTTCCACCAGCGCAATCGTACCGCCGACAAATGCTTCCGGCGAAACGTGGCCAACCACCATGCCCCAGGTACCGCCGGAGAAACGACCGTCGGTAATCAGGCCGACGGATTCACCCAGACCTTGACCAACCAACGCACCGGTTGGTGCCAGCATTTCCGGCATGCCCGGACCGCCTTTAGGGCCGAGGTAACGCAAGACAACCACGTCGCCAGCATTGATCTTCTTGGCCATGATGGCATCCATTGCCGAGTATTCATCTTCGAACACACGTGCCGGGCCGGTGATGACCGGATTTTTTAAACCGGTGATCTTGGCAACGCAACCTTCAGGCGACAGATTGCCTTTGAGGATGGCAAGGTGGCCCTGGTTGTACAGGGCCTTGTCGATTGGGCGGATGACGTCCTGATCCGCACGCGGCACCGATGGGACATCGGCCAGTGCTTCAGCAACCGTCTTGCCGGTTATCGTCATGCAATCGCCATGCAACATGCCGGCGTCGAGCAGGATCTTCATGACTTGCGGAATACCGCCAGCCTTGTGGAGATCGGTCGCAACGTATTTGCCCGATGGTTTGAGATCGCAGATGACCGGTACTTTCTTGCGCATGCGCTCGTAATCGTCGATGGTCCAATCGACTTCTGCTGCGTGTGCGATCGCCAGGAAGTGCAACACGGCATTGGTCGAACCACCGGTTGCCATGATGACGGCAACGGCGTTTTCGATCGCTTCACGCGTGACGATGTCACGTGGCTTCAAATCGTTCTTGATGGCTTCGACCAGCACGCGTGCGGATTCTGCAGCCGAACCGACTTTCTCGTCATCCGGATTCGCCATGGTCGACGAGTAAGGCAGCGACAGACCCAGCGCTTCGAACGAAGACGACATGGTGTTGGCCGTGTACATACCACCACACGAGCCCGACGATGGGCAGGCATTACGCTCAATGCCTTCGAAATCTTCCTGCGACATGCGGCCAGCGGTAAATTCACCCACAGCCTCGAATGCAGAAACGATGGTCAGGTCTTTGCCTTTCCAGTTACCCGGCTTGATGGTGCCGCCGTAGACATAAATACTTGGCACGTTGGTGCGCAGCATGGCGATCATGCCGCCCGGCATATTCTTGTCGCAACCGCCGATGACGAGCACGCCATCCATCCACTGGCCGTTGACTGCGGTCTCGATACAGTCAGCAATGACTTCGCGCGAAATCAGCGAAAACTTCATGCCTTCGGTACCCATGGACATCCCGTCCGAAATCGTCGGCGTACCGAATACCTGCGGATTGGCACCGGCTTCCTTGGTGGCCTTGATGGCGATATCCGCCAGCTTTTGCAGACCGGAGTTGCACGGCGTGATTGTCGAGTGGCCATTCGCAATGCCGACCATCGGCTTGTCGAAATCTTCCTTCTCGTAGCCCAGTGCGTAATACATCGAGCGGTTAGGGCTGCGGGACACACCCTGGGTAATGTTTTTTGAGCGGCGGTTGAATGCCATGATGCCTCCATGGTTTTTGAAGTCGCCAGCATGCCTTGCGCAATGACGACTGTCAAATATATGATTCAACATTTATTGATATATTTAAAGTATCAATAAGCCATTCGCGTTCGCCTCATGAATATCGAACTCCGCCAGTTACGTTATTTCCTCACGGTTGCCGAAGAAATGCATTTCGGCCGCGCCGCACAGCGCCTGCACATGACGCAGCCACCGCTGTCGTTGGCGATCCGCTCACTGGAAAATTCGCTAGGCACCGCCCTATTCCGCCGCAATAGCCGCAGCGTGTCGCTGACGCCAGCCGGGGTCGCGCTGCTGCCAGAAGCACAGCGCATCCTGCAACAGACGGCAGCGCTGCCGGATCTGCTGCGACGTGCAAGTTCCGGCGCATCGGGCACGCTGTCGCTGGCGTTCGTCTCGACCGCCGACTACAGCGTGCTGCCCGCCTTCCTGCGCGAATTCCGCGAAACCTATCCGGCTGTCGAAATCGATCTGCGCGAAGCCACCACCGATGTGCAGTTGGAAGAACTGCTGCAAGGCCGCATCGACGTCGGCCTGCTGATTCCGCCCTTGCCCGAGAAAGCGTGGCTGGAAATCGATTATCTGCCCGTGCTTTCTGAACCTTTGATCCTGGCCGTGCCCAAAGGATTGCCTGCCGTGCGCGGCAACGCGAAAGCCGCGCTGGAAACGCTGAGTGACCAGCCGCTGATCATCTTTCCGCGTCGCATCGCCCCTGCCCTGCACGATGCCATCCTCGCCTGCTATCACGAAGCGGGGCTGACACCGCGCATCGGACAGGAAGCGATCCAGATGCAGACCATCATCGGCCTGGTCTCGGCCGGCATGGGCATCGCGCTTGTGCCACAATCCGTATCCAACCTGAAGCGGCCCGGTGTCGAATATCGTGAACTGACGAACCGCACGCCGCTGGTGGAAACGGGATTAGCCTGGCGGCGCGACAATGCCTCGCCCGTACTGCACGCCTTCCTGGAATTACTGAGAAAGACATAGAACATGCTGATTCACCCGATGCCTGACCCGATCGCGATTTCGATCGGCCCGATCGCCATTCACTGGTACGGCCTGATGTACCTCGCCGCCTTCTTGCAGTTTGTCTGGCTGGCGCGCATTCGCATCAAGCAGCCGCAAATCGTGCGAGCGGGCTGGACCAGGGACGACATCGAAGACATGCTGTTCTATGGCGTGGTCGGCGTGATCGTCGGCGGGCGACTTGGCGAAGTGCTGTTCTATGCGCCAGCCTATTACTTCGCCAATCCGCTCGAAATCTTCAAGGTGTGGAAAGGCGGTATGTCCTTCCATGGCGGCTTCCTCGGCGTCTTGCTGATGATGGGCGTCTGGGCCCGCAAGAAAGACCGCAACGTGCTCGACGTCTGGGATTTCATCGCGCCGATGGTGCCGCTCGGTTACGCCTTTGGCCGTCTCGGCAATTTCATCAACGCCGAACTGCCGGGCCGCATTGCCGATCCGTCGCTACCGTGGGCCATGATCTGGCCGAACGTCGATAACCAGCCGCGTCACCCGTCGCCGCTGTATCAGGCGTCCATCGATGGCGTGCTGCTGTTTATCATCCTGTGGCTGTTCTCGCGCAAGGAACGTCCGCGCATGGCGGTCGGTGGCATGTTCTCGCTGCTGTACGGTTGTGCGCGCTTCTTCACCGAATACTTCCGCACACCTGATTACGAAGTCCATTTTGGTCCTGTCACAATTTCAGCCGGGCAGATGCTGTCTATACCGCTGATTGCGTTGGGTATCGTGATGCTGATCATTGCGTATCGCACGCCAAAGTATCCGGCCACCCGCGTACAACCAGCCAAAAGCTGATCTGGCAACGCAACCCAGAACAACGAAACCGGTTTGTTTCCTCTCATGGATTTCTGGTCTTTCTTCACCCGGCTGGCGGATACCAACTTCACGCTGCCGGTCGCGCTGCTGATCAGTGTATGGCTGGCCGCCGCACGCGAGTGGCGCTTGGCAACGTGGTGGTTGATGCTGTTTGGCTTCGGCCTGTTTCTCGTTACGGCAACCAAGGTGGCTTACGTCGGTTGGGGTATCGGCATTGCTGCCGTCGACTTCCACGGCTTCAGCGGTCATGCAATGCGTGCCGCAACAATTGCGCCACCATTTGCCTACCTGCTGGCCCAACGGTGCACAAGCAGTGTGCGCGCCACGGCAGTCATCGCTGCCATCGTCTTTGCCATCGCCATTTGCGTCTCGCGACTCGTACTGGGCGTACATTCGGTTTCCGAAGCGATCAGCGGCTTGCTGCTCGGCTTCCTGCTTGCATTCACTTTCATCGCCATCAGCCAACGCCATGCAGGCATTGCCTTCACACGCCAGTACTTGATCCTGGGCGCGTTGCTGTTACTGCCAATTCTGAATGCTCGCCCGGCACCGACTCAAGGTTGGATCGAACACGTCGCAACGCACTTGGCAGGAGAAGCGAATCGCGACGCCATTCTTCAGCGCATGGGCAAACTGCCTCCAAATGATACGCCCGACACCGCCATACAGCGTTAAACCTGAATTCACACACCATCGATCAATCCCGCAATAATTGATAGCTCCAAAACAAAAAGCCCGCGTGAGCGGGCTTCTATGAAAATGTCTCTTGGTGCGCCGATCGCACCAGAGAAGATCAGGCTACGGCAACCGCCTTGGCCTGTTTGATTGCCGTGCGTGAACTGCCACGACGATCGCGTGCATCACGCCATGCTTCGGTTTCACTTTCCGAAATATGTTGCATCTTGCCTTCGCGCGTGACCGAGTAGTTACGATGCACAACCAACTCGTTCATCTTAGAGCCCGGCGACACGCGCGTGTACTCGAACAACACGCTACGCTCGACATGTGCACCCGCACAAATCTGACTGCCATGACCGATCCAGGTTGGGCCGATGATCGTCGCCCCTGCCTCAATGTGGGTGCCGGACCCGATGTAGACAGGACCTTCAATGGTCGTGCCTTCCCAATCGATGCGCGTATTAAGGCCGACCCACAAACCTTCGCGAATCTGCGTACCAGGCATCGTCATGTGTGCCAGTTCGCCTTGCAACACGCTTTGCGATACTGCCCAGTAGTCGCGAATATTGCCGATGTCGATCCAGTTGAAGAAACGCTTTTGTGCGTAGAACGGCATGCCCTTTTCCACCAGCAGCGGGAAAAGCTGCGAGCCGATGTCGAATTCGGTATCAGGTGGAATCAGTTTCAGCACTTCCGGTTCCATGATATAGATACCGGTACTGGCAAACAGCGATTTGGCTTCTTCCGGCTTTGGTTTTTCCTGGAATGACTGGACGCGACCCTGTTCATCCATCACGACCATACCGTAGTCGGCCGCTTTTTCGCGCTCGACTTCTTTGGTAATGATGCTGACCATGGCCCCTTTTCGGCGATGTTCGAACAAGGCTGACTTGATATCCAGATCGATCAACGCGTCACCGCAAATAACCAGCGTCGTTTCATCGAAGAAATTGCCGAATTCCTGAATTTTCTTCATACCGCCGGCAGAGCCGATCGGCTTCGGCATGACTTCACCGTTTTCATCCATGAAACCTTCAAAGGAATAGCCGATCTGCGCACCGAAACGCTGACCTTCACCAAAATATTCCTCGATCTTGTGGTGAAGATAGCTGACATTAACCATGATGTCGCGAATGCCGAACTTCACCAGATGTTCAACCAGATATTCCATCACCGGCTTACCGAGGATGGGAATCATCGGTTTGGGTAGTTCATAAGTGAGAGGCTGGACACGGGTGCCCTTGCCTGCTGCAAGAATCATTGCTTTCATGTTCTCCCTCTGCTTTTTTTCAATAGGTTAGGAATACAAATCGATAGCATCAGCCGTGCATAACGGCGTCATTGCTACGACAGGGAAATTGTGTGATACGCCAGAGGCGGCGCTTTCTGAAGGGAAGATAACCGGAGATGAAATAAGACCCTTGCCGAAAAAGCCAGTAGCAGCGTCACGATAACGCCTTTGCTGCTCCACACTGGTCTTGGCCAAGGGAATGTTCATGTTTCTTACCTGATCAACCGCATCGTTATACTTCTATAAAGATTATTTAAGCAGCACAAAGTTCATTCTGCCGTGCGCTAACGCACGCTTGCAAGGGAAATTGTTTCGCATTTGCAGCATCATCGGCGTCTGGCAATTTCCCTCACAGCATTTTTTTGACAAGATAATTCCATTCGCATTTCGTCACCGGCGTAATGGAGAGACGACTGCCTTTCTGCAGTACCTGCATCGTCTCCAGCGCTGACGCAGCACGCATCTCGGCCAACGGCACCAGTCGCGTTTTTTTGAGCGCGCGCACGTCTACCAGCATCCAGCGCGGATTTTCACGCGTGGCTTTGGGATCGTAATAAGGACTGTGAGGATCGAACTGCGTTTCATCAGGGTAGGGTGTGCTCGCCACCTCGGCCAGCCCGGCGATGCCTGGCTCGGGGCAACTGGAGTGGTAGAACAACACGCCATCACCGATCTGCATGGTGTCGCGCATGAAGTTGCGTGCCTGATAGTTGCGTACACCGGTCCACGGCACGGTCTGGCCCGGCGCGGCAAGGGCATCGTCAATGCTGACTTCGTCAGGTTCGGATTTCATGAGCCAGTAACGCATGATAGTTTCCTGCGAGATGAAGAACGCGTGCATGGCTAATTGCACAAGCATCATGCAAAAGCCGGACCATGATAAAACGCGCATAAAAAAACGGCTGCATTTACATGCAGCCGTTCATCAATTAGTCCCCGCCTGTGCCGCTTTGCCGGCATCCCGAACCAAGAGGTTCAAGGTGGCCGCAGTTAGTTCAACTTCGGGTTCATCGGACTAGCGACGATCACTCCCATCGAACAAAATTCCGCGACCGCTGCGCATAAATGGTTCAAGGAATATATGGCAATGGCGAACACCGCAGGGAATTGCAGTTTACCGCAATCGCCCCTTCAAAGAAAGCGTCGCAGCGTGATTAAAACAGTTTTTCTTGTGGTGCGAGTGCGGTATCCAACACCGCATGCATCGCGGAAATTTTCTGATGAACTTCCGCCATCGTCATCTCGGACAAAGGCCCTTCCGGCGTCTTGGTAGAAAGCAATTCTGCCGTCACCCCAAGTGCTGCCGTGACGGCGATGCGATCGGTCCCTTTGATTTTGCCGGCATCGCGAATGGCGCACATCTTTTCATCGAGGTAGGCAACCGCTTCGCGCAAGGCTTGCTCTTCCTCTTCCTTGCAGGCGAGCTTGTATGGCTGGCCCATGATGGACACATTGACCTGAATCATGCTGCCTCTTCCTTCTGTTCTTCTGGTGCGGGGATTTTTTCGAGCAGCGCTGCCACGCGATCGTGCGCTTCCTGCATGCGTCGCGCGAGTTCGGCGTTTTCTTCGGACAATGCAGACGAACGCAAACGCAACTCGGCGTTTTCACTGCGCAGCGACTGTGTCAGCGCGGCCAGTTGTTCGATCTTTTCGGAAAGGGTATGGAAGTCGGAAATCATGCCGCAACTATAGTGGCGCAGGCTGGCGAGCGCAATAGATGCAATGAGACGCACCCGCTTTTTTGCACAATGCTGACAATTGTTGAGAAATCACTCGACTTGTCTGCATGTTCTTGCAAAGAGCGTTGCCACAGCCTCAATCCATTTCCGTCAATCGATTTCGATCAACTGCCCGTCCACGGTAATCAACGCCGTGCGAATCGGCACGTTTTGAAATACCAGCGAAGCAGCCGTGCGATAACGCGCCAGTTGCTGCGCATAAGCCAGTCGCTCGCTGTCGAGCAGATTGCGTTTGTAATCGAGAATCCACAGCGCATCGTCGAACATGACAATGCGATCGAAACGCGCAGTGCCGTCATCGGTAACGATTTCCATCTCATTGCGCGCAAAACGATATTGCGCCGGATCGAAAAACTGTGCCAAAGCCGGCTGCGACACAATGGCTTGTGCCTGTGCGCTGACAATTTCTGCCAGCGCCGGTTTGCAAGGTAGCCAGGCTGCAACGATTGCCGGATCGATCGCAGCCAGCGGCCATTGCGAACGATGCGTGAGTCTTTCCATCAACGCATGCAAGGCAATGCCTTCGTCGATTTCTTCGGATGCAACGGGCGCGGGCATCGCCATCGTCTCAGGCGGCATGGGCGGCGGCGCAAAAACCGGCCAGTCAAATTCAATGCCCTGCTCGGTTGCAAACTCTTCTGCACCCTGATCAACCGGTGCACGCGTTTCACTTGCGGCAAAGCGCGCGTACCAACTGTCTTCCTTGATGCCTTTGCTGCCGTTGGCGACGCCACTGACGATCAACAGATGGCGCGCGCGCGTGGCAGCTACATAGAGAAGATTCCAGTTTTCCTGCTCCCCCAAACGTTCTTCTTCTTCAAACAAGTCATTGCGGGCGGCGCCGCGCTCGTTCTTGCGATGATAGGCAGAGAAATGTGTGGGATGCGGACTGCCCTGCGGCCAGTCGCACAGGATGCCGAGGCTGTCTGCCGCATCCGTACTGTGATTCGTGTCCAGCATGACGACGATGGATGCTTCCAGCCCCTTAGCACCATGAATCGTCAGAATGCGTACGGCATCGGCCGCTGCATCGATATCCGCTTCGTTCGGTGCATCGCTTTCCGCCGACGAACGCAAGCGTCGCAGCGCATCGATGAAACGTGGCAGGCTCGGATAACGACCGGCATCCATGTTCAGCGCCAATTCGGTAAATGCTTCGATATTGCCGCACACCTGACTGCGCACCAGCGGCGAAGCTGCTTGCACGTAGCGCTCGACAATCTGGCCTTCATGCAGGATGCGATCGAGCAAATCATGCACGGGCAGATGCGGCATTACTTCCAGCCAACGTTGCAACAAGGCCTGGCCGCGTTGTAATGCGGGCGATGTCAAGCCCGTTACTGCCTGGCAGAGACGGTCCCACCAACTGCGCTCCGCTTTGTCATTTCTCTCCGCCAGTGAAATCAGGTCTTCGTCGTCGGCACCGACAATCGGCGACTTCAGCACATGCGCCAATGCCAGATCGTCATGCGGCGTGATCAGGAAGGTCAACAAGGCGATCAGATCGGCGATTTCAAGCGAATCGAGCAAACCGCCGCGACGATCGGAAGCAAAAGGAATCCCGACTTCGCGCAGCGCGGTTTCGTAGGCGTTCAGATGCGTGCGTTTCTTGACCAGCAACATGACATCGGACCAGCGCGTACCAGGCCGTTGCATCATGGCTTCCCTCAAGGCGCGCGCTACCTGTTGCCCCTCTTCCAGACGACGCGCATCCTCTTCCTCTTCACGCGCCGTGGTCAGTGGATCGCGCAATTGCGCAGGCGTCCAGACTGCTTTTTCTGTATCTTCTTGCTCGATCAGCGGCAGACGCCATACCGTGCCTTCGTCTGCATTCAGTGTCGTCTGTGCGTGATAAAGCGGATTGTCTTGCAAGGCAAGATTGATGGCATCAACGATACCGGCCGCATTGCGTCGCGTCTGGTTGGTGCGCAGAGCGGCGGCCCCCTGTTGCGTCAGCAGATCAAGCGCGGCGCGGAACACACGCGGTTCGGCACGACGAAAACGGTAAATCGATTGTTTGGGGTCGCCGACCACGAACATGCTGGGTCGTTGCACATCGTCGCCGTAAGCCGCCAGCCATGCCTGCACGATGTTCCATTGCAACGGATTGGTGTCCTGAAATTCGTCAAGCAGCACGTGGCGATAACGGGCATCGAGACGGCTTTGCAGATAGGCTGCATGCTCGCTGTTGGCCAGCAGACGCCACGCATGCCATTCGAGATCGGCAAAGTCGAATACACGCTGCTCGGCCTTCACACTCTGATAAATATCGAGATATGCACTGCCGACAGTGAACAGGGCTTCGTTGAAGGCGAAGACGCGCTTCTCGTTGCTGCGCTGCATGCAATGCATAAGCGCTTGGCCCAGTTGTTCAAATTCTGTCTGGAATGCCTGCATGCCGTCTTCACCCAACGCCGCGATGACCGCCTTGGTCAAATCTTTGGTCACACGATTTTTGCGCGGCTTGCCGCTGGTATCGAAGAATTCATTCGCCAGCAGCGCAAAGTTCTCCAGACTTGCGCCTTCGGACAAGGGCTTCTCGATGGCTGTGGCACGTTTCTGGTTTTCGCTACTGCCCTGACCGAGCAGGCTTGCCACGCGCAACAGGCGCATATGCAATCTTTCATCCTGCCAGACAGCCAGGCGTGCATCCTGCTCAAGATCGTCACCGCACAAGGTGCGCAACATCTCAAGCGGTGCTTCGCCTGCTTCGATCGTGGCCCACCATTCGGCACGCTTGTCGATAAAGCTGTTCAGCAAATCACGCACACGACCATCGCCCACATGCGCATATAAGGTCAGCAAGGCTTGCTTGACGGCCGCCTGTTCGTCCTGCTGCAGCAATTGCATGAAACGGCCGTAGGTGTCGGCCGCCAGCTCGCCTGTCGATTCCGCCAAGCCGTAACCATGCGGCACGCCGGACGCCAGTGGCGCAATCTGGATCAGGCGCAAGAACCAGCTATGGAAAGTATCGATCGACAAACCCTGCGGACTGCGCAACACGCGATCATACAAAGCACGTGCCTGCGGCAACATGGTCGGTAGCTCGGCTTCGGCAATACCACGCTCGCAGAGCAGCACCCTGGCCTTGTCGTCATCGGCAACGGCGAGTTCTTCGAGTAGCTGCAACAAGCGCTCGTGCATCTCCTGCGCCGCCTTGCGTGTGAAGGTAATGGCCAGTACCTGCGCCGGTTCGGCCCCGGCCAGCAGCAAACGCAGGATGCGTGCAACCAGCAGCCATGTCTTGCCGCTACCGGCGCACGCCTCGACCACCACGGAACGTGCAGGATCACACGCCGTTGCCACAAACTGCGCAGCATCAACCGGCTGCTGGTTGATTTCATAGGCGCGAGGCATATCGTGCATCACCATGCTCCCTTGCGACACAAGCCACGTACATCGCAGTACTGGCAAACCGACGCTGGCCCGCTGGCTGGCATCGCCGCACCGCGATCGATCGCCTGCATGCTGGCGACGATGCGTTGTTCGAGCGCACGCTGCCAGGCATCGAATTCCTCCGCGGCGACTTCGGCAATGCGTTCGCGGCTTTGTTCTAGCGGCACGTAGGCGGCGCCTGCCAAGGGCGTTGGCGACAGCAAACCGTAAAACGGCAACTGCTGATCTTCTCCCTTGTCGAGCCGCTTCTTCAGCACTTCAGCCGACGTACTTTTGTAATCGAGCACGACCTGTGCGCCTTGCGCATCGGCATCGATACGATCGATGCGACCATGCAGCACGATGCTGCCCTCGGCCCATTGCAGGACTTTCTGTGCCTGCTCTTCGCCAAGCATGAATTGCCATCCTTCAGCTTCGCGCGCCGCCACCCACTCCAGATAGGCCGGCATGTTCTTTTGCCAGCGCGCCTGAAAGCCCAACGCTGCGGCGCTGCGCTGGAGTTCTTCGCCGAATACGCGATCCGAAATCGCCTGCAGCAATGCTGCACGTGCCTCGCCAGACACAGGATGGTCACGCAAGGACTCATGGAACAAGGCAAGAATGCGATGCAGCCAGTCACCGTAATCGCGCTTTTCCGGCAATTCGGATAACTCATCCAGCCCCGAGAGCCTGAGCATGCGCGTTGCAAAGAATTGATACGGGCAGGCAACCAGACTGTTATAGCCGCTGGCCGATAACTTCTGAGGCCGTAACAAAGGCGCTGCCGGTGCAGGCATGCGAGGCAGCGCTGTCGTTAAACTGCGCAGAGGCAAGACAGGTTGATAACGCACCAGCAGCGGCAATCCCGCCTGCTGCAATACCAGCTCAAGTCTTTGCAGCCACGGACTGGGTAAATTGGGTTCGCCATTGCGATGCGCCTGCCACGACATGATGATGCGCGGATTGGCAGACAGCAGCTCCACCACATCACGCAGTTGCTGGCGCTGGCGGCTTTCACGCGTGGCAAGCCCGAGTTCGGCACGCACGGCATTGGCAAAGAACAACGTTTCCACTGGTCGCGACGGCAGATGTTCAGCATCGGCCCCCACCAGCAGCACGGCATCGAAACTGCGCAGGCGTGCGCCATTGAGTGGCAGCATGACCACGCGTTTATCGCGACGTGGTTGCACAAATGCCGTGGCTTCCAGTTGCAGATTCAGGAAAGCACGCCACTCGGCAAACGAGAAATCCTGATCGACTGCAGCGCAATCGCGCTCGATCAGATCGAACAGATCCAGCACCTGACGGCCGGCTTCATCCTTGAGCAAGGCATCTGTCATGCCGATGGCATCGAATGTGGCGCGCGTGTCGGCCAGCCAGTTGCAGAGACGACGACGACCGGCATGGCGCATCGCTTCAGCACGCAAGCGCTGCAGCAGCCACTGCGCCTCCGGCGCGCGGGCGCAGGCAGCCACTACGGCATCCCAACCACCCAAGACATTAGCGCGATGCAGGACGGTTTCGATGAAGATCAGTTGGTCGCCCTTGTCTGCCAACTCGGCAAACACGAAAGGCGATTTGAGAAAATCGAGCAGGCCTACGGTTTCCGCCTGCGACGCCACGAGTTCGGCCCAGGCGGCTACGGCAGCGGCGGCACGCGTGGTAGACAGTTTCCATCCGGTTTCGTCAGCCACCTGAATCTGCGCACGCTCCAGCAGTGCGCGCATGCGCCGCGCCACCACGCGATCCTGCGCGACGATCGCAATATGCTGCAAGCCTTGCTGCAACCACGCGATGATGGCCTGCGCGCCACCGCGTGCCTCGTCTTCCAGGCTGTCGGCCTCGAAAAGCTGCAGGTGGCCGGGTGTCGCGATGTCAGCGTGAGCGAGCTGATCGTGCTCGCACATCATGCCCTGTTCGTCGCCGCGCGCCTGCTCATTATTCTGCTCATCACTGTGCTCGGCGACTTCCTGCCACGCACGCTGCCATATGGGTGCGATGGCAGCGGCACGCCAATCGAGCGTGATGATCGTTACGTGCTGACGCGCCTGCCATTCCGCTAGAAATGCCTGCTCCATGGCATCCGCTGCAACCGGGCTGATCCAGAACAGTGGCTGATCGGCATGGGTAGCCAGTTCGCGCATGCGCGCAAAGCGCAGCGCAATCGCATCGCTGGCGTCAAGCTGGCTTTTCCAGATAGTCCATACCAGTTGCGTTTCATCCGACAGCAGTGTGCGGGCCTGCGGTGACAGTTGCGCGAGTGCTGCCTGCCATTGTGCATCGGCCGCATCGGGGCTGCCCTGTAGCGCCGGTAACCATGTCTGCGTCAACTCGTCCGACAAGGTCAGCAGCGTTTCGGCCAGCGGCAACAAATCGGTATTGCGGCGTGCCGTGAAAAGTTTCTTGAGCCAGCCATGCTGCCGCAGCGAGGCATACAACATCATCAGGCGCTCGCTCGATGCGGTCGCCGTCACGCCGACAGACGGCGGCAGCATGCCGATGGCTGCGCCCGGCGTCATGATCACGGGTGGGATGAAGGCGCGGCCGACTTCCCGTGCCAGGGCTTGCCGCAGCAACTGGATGTGCTCGAACGTCGAAACCAGAACGCGTATGCCGGATAAATCGACGACTGTCGCCTTATTCCGATAGTCCGGCAGCGATTGCCCCAGCACGGTACGCGCAGCCTCGTCCCAGAAGCGGGCAGAGGATGGCAAATAAACGGTATCGATCGGTTGGGCGACGGCTGGATTCACGCGGTGGAAAGGTCGAGAAAGTGGCGCGGCAAAGGGCCGTCCGCGCATTCTATGTGATGTAGCTCACAGTGCTTTTGAAATTTTATAGGCAATCCCACACTTTTGATGAAATTGGGTTATGATTTGCGCAGACCCCGCCTGACTACTTCCGGTACGCTCCCCAAAAATACTTGAACCAAACCGTATCGTCGCCATCTGTTGTTGCATCAACAGTACGCGAACAGGACCGTTACACGGTACGTCATCAAGGCGTTGATTCATTCCCTAATTTTTCCTACTCCTCCCACCGAGGCAAACATGAGCGAAAACATCAAACACATTAGCGATTCGTCTTTTGAAACCGACGTTCTCAAATCCGATCTGCCAGTCCTCGTGGACTTCTGGGCGGAATGGTGCGGTCCGTGCAAGATGATTGCGCCGATCCTGGAAGAAGTTGCCAAGGAATATGCCGGCAAGATCCAGATCGCCAAGATGGATGTGGACGCCAATCAAGCGGTTCCAGGCAAATTCGGCATTCGCGGCATTCCGACGCTGATCCTGTTCAAGAATGGAGCTCCTGCAGCGCAGAAAGTCGGCGCTTTGGCCAAAGGTCAATTGACGGCCTTCATCGACAGCAATATCTGATCGATCGACGGTTGCAGGAAACGGCGATGCGCCCGCATCGCCGTTGAACGAATACCGCATCGCACAGATGGCTCAAAGAGCAATCACAGCACAAACAGTCCAACAAGTTTTAACGAGACAGCAGTAGCACTCACCGCAGTTCCCTCCCCCACCTCTTATTTTTCCCGTCCGGGACACACGCACGACTATGCATTTATCCGAATTAAAGGCCCTCCACGTCTCCGCCCTACTGGAAATGGCCATCAGCCTCGACATCGACAACGCTGCGCGCCTGCGCAAGCAGGAACTGATGTTCGCGATTCTCAAGAAACGCGCGAAGGCCGGCGAACAGATTTTTGGCGACGGCGCACTGGAAGTGCTGCCTGACGGTTTCGGCTTCTTGCGCTCGCCCGATGCCAGCTACATGGCCTCGACCGACGATATCTATATCTCGCCATCGCAGATTCGCCGCTTCAATCTGCACACCGGCGATTCGATCGAAGGCGAAGTGCGTACTCCCAAGGACGGCGAGCGTTACTTTGCGCTGGTCAAGGTGGACAAGGTCAACGGTGAACCACCGGAAGCGTCCAAGCACCGCATCCTGTTCGAAAACCTGACGCCACTGCATCCGAACAAACTGCTGCACCTCGAACGCGAAATGCGCGGCGAGGAAAACATCACCGGCCGCATCATCGATTTGATCGCACCAATCGGCAAGGGCCAGCGCGGTCTGCTGGTGGCACCGCCGAAATCCGGCAAAACCGTGATGCTGCAACACATTGCGCATGCCATCACGACCAACCATCCCGATTCGGCATTGATCGTGCTGTTGATCGATGAACGTCCGGAAGAAGTGACCGAGATGCAGCGCTCGGTGCGCGGCGAAGTGGTGGCCTCGACCTTCGACGAACCGGCTACGCGTCACGTACAAGTCGCCGAAATGGTGCTGGAAAAAGCCAAGCGCCTGGTCGAAATGAAGAAGGATGTGGTCATCCTGCTGGATTCGATCACCCGTCTGGCGCGCGCCTACAACACCGTAATCCCGGCTTCGGGCAAGGTGCTGACCGGCGGTGTGGACGCCAACGCCCTGCAACGCCCGAAACGCTTCTTCGGTGCTGCGCGTAATGTCGAGGAAGGCGGCTCGCTGACCATCATCGCCACCGCCCTGATCGAAACCGGCTCGCGCATGGATGACGTGATCTACGAAGAATTCAAGGGCACCGGCAACATGGAAGTGCATCTGGAACGCCGCCTGGCAGAGAAACGCGTCTATCCGGCAATCAACCTCTCCAAATCCGGCACGCGCCGCGAAGAGTTGCTGATCAAACCGGATCAACTGCAAAAAATCTGGGTGCTGCGCAAGCTCATGTACGACATGGATGAAATCGAGGCGATGGAATTCATTCTCGACAAGATGAAGGCGACGAAGAACAACAGCGAATTCTTCGACATGATGCGTCGCGGCAATTCCTGATCGACCGACACTACATATACAAAAGCCCGGTTTTACGGGCTTTTTTCGTAAAAGAAGTGTTCAAAATGCCACGTAATGGCGGATTGCGCATACGTACAAAGGCGCAAAACGCGCGCATGCTTTGTCGCAAGGTCCTGATTTCATTGTATAATCTGCGGCTATTTCCAACCGGGCAAGTGATCGACAATCGGGTCAAGAGGCTGTGCAGACCGACGAAGTGACGATTGGCTACTCACACATTTAGAGGCAAGCATGAAAGAAGGCATTCACCCAGATTACCGCGAAGTCGTGTTCCAGGACATGTCCAACGACTGGAAATTCATCACGCGTTCGACCATCCAGACCAAGGAAACCATCGAATTCGAAGGCAAGCAATATCCACTGATCAAGCTTGAAGTGACGTCGGAATCGCATCCGTTTTACACCGGCAAGCACAAGATCGTCGATACCGCTGGCCGCGTCGACAAGTTCCGTAAGAAGTTCGGTTCCGTCGGTTCCAAGACCCAAGTCGCAGAATAATCGACTGGTTCGAAAGCACGAAAGGCAGCTGCGGCTGCCTTTTTTGTTATCTCCGCTTTGGAAACGCACATCAACCGCACGACCATGGCAGAACTTTTGCGGCACAATAACGCCGAAACAAGAACATCAACCTTCTCCCCTTCATGAAGCCAGTCCGCATTCCCGCTTCCGCCGCCAAGGCTCTGCCGCGCTGGGCACTGTTCGCGCTGTGCCTGCTCTATATTCTGCCGGGACTGGTAGGCCGCGATCCGTGGAAACCGGATGACGCATCGGGTTTCGGCATCATGTGGACGATGGCGCATGGCTCGTTCAACGATTGGTTATCGCCGCACATCGTCGGCCTGCCAATGACAGCGGAAGGGCCATTCGCTTACTGGCTGGGTGCAATCTGCATCATGCTGTTCGGCAGTATTGTCGGCGACCCGATGGCGGCGCGCATTGCCCCTATCCTGTTCTTCCTGCTCGGTTCGACCGCCGTCTGGTACACCACCTATCTGCTGGGTCGTCGCCCCGAAGCGCAACCTATGCGCCTGGCTTTTGGCGGCCAGCCGGAACCAAAGGATTTCGGTCGCATGCTGGCCGATGGCGCGCTGTTGATCTACCTCGGCTGCCTAGGCTTGCTCGTGCATGCGCACAGCACCACCGCCGAAGCCTTGCAAGTCTCGCTGATTGCGTATTCGCTGTATGCCGCCGCCCGCCTGTTTGAATCGCGCTCCTTCCGTAGCGCATTGCTGCTGGGTCTGATCCTCGGTTTGCTTGCCATCACGCGCGGCTGGGTCATCCCTGCCGGTATCTGGTTTGCCGTACTCGCGCTGTCGCTGGTCAATGCACGCCTGATTTCGCTGCGACTTGTGCTGTTTTCCCTGCCACTTGCTGTCGGCATCCCCGCACTGTGGCTGTTTGCCAATCAGGTTTACCAACCATTCGGCGGGCTGCCCAATCAAGGCTGGCTGGACTGGAACTGGCAACAACTCGGCATTCCGACACTCTCGACCACCAAGTATTTTTTCAAGAATGCGATCTGGTTTGCCTGGCCAGCCTGGCCGTTCGCCATCTGGGCCGTTTACGCCTGGCGTCGCCAGTATGAAGCGCTGCACATCACCTTGCCGCTCGCATTCTTCAGTGCCTTGGTGATACTGGCATTGCTCAATCCTTCTGGCGAAGAAGCCATCCTGCTGCCTTTGCTGCCGATGCTCGCCATTCTCGCGGCTTTCGGTCTGCCGACCATGAAACGCGGCGCCATCAACGCCGTGGACTGGTTCTCGGTCATGATGCTGTCAACCTGTGCGGTCTTCATCTGGCTTGGCTGGCTGGCCAAACAAACAGGCTGGCCGGCACAGATCGCCAAGAATGCATTCAAGATCGCGCCAGGCTTCAAACCCGATTTCAGCTTCTGGACATTGCTGTTTGCCGCCATCGCCACTGCAGCCTGGTTGTGGATCGTCTACTGGCGCGTCTCGCGCCGCCCGACGGTTATGTGGCGCGCCGTTGTTCTCTCCTCAGGCGGCATCATCCTGTGCTGGCTGTTGCTGATGACGCTCTGGCTGCCATGGGGTAATTACATCAAGAGCTATGCAAGCGTCGCACGCGAAGTGGACAAGATCCTGCCGGACGATCATCTCTGCGTTTCCACCAATGTCGGCGCTTCGCAACGGTCCTCCTTCGCCTACTTTGGCAAACTGCATTTTGCGCATGTTGGTGAACGCAATTGCAGCTATTACCTGCTGCAAGACCATCATCGCGGCGACGACTCGCCCACCACCATGACGCGTGACAACAAGCAATGGAAACTGATCTGGCTTGGCCGCCGCCCTGCGGACCGCAATGAACGTTTCCGTCTGTACGAACGCATCAGCGACAACCCTGCCAAGAAAGAATGATCCAAAAGTTACGTTGATCTTGCCGAAACAATGGGTTTCAAGCATAATATGCGGCTTGCACATTGCGCCGTCTGACGGCCAATCCAACAAGCCCGGGTGGTGAAATTGGTAGACGCAGCGGACTCAAAATCCGCCGCCGCAAGGCGTGCCGGTTCGATTCCGGCCCCGGGCACCATCAATAAAAAAACGGCTCTCGATAATTCGAGAGCCGTTTTGTTTTTTTCCGCAATTCTTTCCTGGGTCCACAAAAAGCCAATTTTATTCTTGGCAATACCAGCGATTTACTCAGGCATGACATGATGCCCCATTCAAGCATCCAAATGCTTGCGGTCAGAGACGAATGGCTTGCTTTTCGCTGCTGACGCTAGTACTTCGGGCTTCGCTAGTGACTCTGCCGGCATTTGATCCCGCTTGGCAGCCGCACAACCATAGAGCATCCATCCGAACTGATCGTGCAAGCTAACAGCTCGTTGGTATAAATATTGGCAGATACTTGTCCGAAATTATTCGCGTCATCACAGAGAACTTGTTTTCATCACACCCAAATCCCAAACACGTCAAATACTGACCGCGAAGTTATCTGCAACTGTTGATATCTGAAACCTGCATCTCGTGTGAAGACGAATACTGCATCCAGGCATCGCAAGCGAGGGCATGAAGGCTACCGCAATAGAGCCGGCAATTCCGCGGCATGTTCAATCGCCGTTCGCGTGGTCATCGCTGAATAGGCATGAACTTGTCAACCTGGAAGCCACCATCGCCTGCCTTGATACCGCTGGTTTCCGTCACCCTGGCGTAGTCGCTGCTGACTTTGCTTTTGCTGTAGCTGATACTGCCTGAGACACCGGCACCAATGGTGATACTGCCACCGACATTCTTTTGTTTGCTGTCGTATTCGCTGGTGTCTTGCAGGCTTTGGATGTTGAGGTCGCCTCCGACATCGGCAGTGACTTGCTTACCACTGGCGACAGCGCCGATCAGGTTGGCATCTTTGCCTGATACGAGTGCCAGTTGATTCCCTGCGTTGACATGGGTGTTGGTCCAAGTGACGTCTTTGCCGTCGGCATTGCCGCGACCGGCACTGGCAGGGCAGTGATACGGAATCCGTCCGTACCAAAGCTGATGCCGATACTGCCGCTGCTGCTTTTGTTGGTGCTGTGTTGTTTAGCGGTACTTTTTGCGGAAAGAAGGTTGATGTTGTTTTCTGCGGCGAAGGTGTAGTCAATGCCCAGCCACTACCGCAGTTGGTGAAACGGGCTTTCGTTTCGATCAGATTTTTGAAGTCATTCAAAATTCCTATTTACGATCGATTTGATAGGTGTAGCCACGTTGTGACAAACAAGCCTTCAGTTCTGAAGATTGGCGATGATATGAAGCGTCATCCGTCTCACCAGGAAGCATTCTTTTGACGTGCCAAGAAAAATTACCGTTAGCACTTCCTCCACACTCTATCCAATCAACCTTACGTGCCTCGTCTGTCATGGATTGTTTAATCCAATAGTCTCTATAAGGTTTTGGTGGAGATGGCAATTGCGGCACAAAGCATCCCATGCAGAAACAGCCTTGCAGCAATAAACAGGAAGATATTGTGCTGGCCCAACATAATCCATTCTTCATTTTGAAGCCTTTAAAAAAATAGAAATGGCGTTCCAAACTTCCGGTGGCAGTAGTTCTGCCGCAGCAAATGGGGCTGATGGAATCAAGGCCAACTCAGATATCCGATCTCGTACAAGGCGCTCCGTATCTGACATACCTCGCTTAGTATTCCCTTGTTCATCATATAGTCCTGTTATCTGTCCACCAATGAAGTCGTGCGTGCCTCCAAAAGCTTCGATCAGCTTGTCTTGCCAACTTCCTGCTGCATACTCATAGCCAAACAATGTTCCTGTCCAACCTTGAATACCTCCCGTTTTTCCTGCTGCTGCCTGACCTTCTGGGGATTGAAGATACTTATAAAGTGACTTTCCATTCGCCCCCTCTCTCTTCCACTGAATCTTCCCATCCTTTAGAGCGAGAACTTCATTTCCATTCTCATCTTTTTTTGTGATGCATCGCTCGTTACTCAGTCCACAGATATTATCCAGATCAGCACGTGTCCCTCCTGTTCCCTTTCCATCACCACGTATCCCTGTGCTTTTTCCTTCTCGGAAATTGCTGAACTCGTCTTCCCCATCGATGATGCCTTTAAATAACAAGGAGTTTTCGATGGCAATTTCACGCATTTTATCTGCGGCTACCGATAAAGATTCTTTCGTTAATGCAGATGTCCCCATCTCCGTTACGGCGCCAATCAACACATTCATGATGCGCTCTTGCAATAGCAGATCATCAAGCTGCTTTTGAATGATGATTTTTTTATCCTCATCCCCACCCTTAGATGCCTCTACAAATGCGTCTCTTAATACCTTTCTTTCACTTTGAACATAATCAGCAACAGCCTTACTTGCCTGTTGGCTAAAGGCTTGCGTAATCTGGACCTGTGCATTGATTTCCTTCTGTACTTTCTCCGCATCAAATATCTTCGGAATACCAGCCTCTGCATCACCTGTTCGAACATTTTTGTTACCCGCAATACCACTAACACCGGATTGTGTGGTGCTAGCCGAATGCCCCTTATCCGAGCCAACCCCTCCACCACTTATGTTGGGAACACCTCCTGAACTGCCAGCACCTAACGATATGCCCTTAGCATCAGCCTTGTAATCAGCTTTGTTCTGAATATCGCTGGTGGTGAGGCTGTCTGTCTGGAGGCTGTTCTTGTTGTCCTGAACAGCTTTCTCCGTACTGGCGATGACCGCACCTTTCAGGTCGGTGTTGCCGCCCACCACAACCTGGAATCCACCATCGCCTGCCTTGATACCGCTGGTTTCCGTCACGCTGGCGTAGTCACTGCTGATGTTGCTCTTGCTAAAGTTGAGGCTTCCTGATGCTCCGGTGCTCCATGCATAGGTGAAACTACCGCCTACACTTTTTTGAAGTGCGCAACATATAGATTCGAGAGTTAAACTAACGCCCCTTCAGATTTTCTCTATTCACTATGAACATCCTCATCAAGGAAGAACTTCGTGCCTACATCGATCCACTGACGGCGGATGAACATGCAGCCCTCGAACGCAGTCTGCTCACCGAAGGTTGTCGCGATGCACTGGTTTTATGGGGAAACGTTCTGGTAGATGGGCACAATCGTTATGGCATTTGTCAACAACATGGTTTGCCATTCAATACGGTGCAAAACACGCAATTTCAGTCAATGGACGATGTGTACCTATGGATGATCGACAATCATCTGGGGCGGCGCAGCGTATCGGATTTCCAACGGGGTGTACTCGCATTGCGCAAGAAGGAAATTCTGTCGCAGCGGCAGGAAGAACTTGCTGTGCCATCGCAAGCTGATACAACAGGGTCGCAAGAAGGAATCGAAAGGCCGAAGAAGGATAGTGTGCCGTCGCGCGAGTCGATGGCACGTACCGCACGACTCAGCAGTACCACGCTGAACCAGATTGAGAAGATCCAGAAATCTGCCGCGCCGGAACTGGTCAAAGCGGTCAAGACCGGCACCATTTCAATCAATGCGGCAGCAGCCGTTGCCACTTTGCCTGAAGAAAAACAGGTGGAGGCGGTTGCAGGTGGAAAAAAGGAATTGCGAGAAGCGGCACGACAGGTACGCCAGGCAAAAGCACCGCGCAAACCTTCCATCGATCTGCCGCCCCTGCCTGAAGATGCCAGCCCTGAGCAAATCGAAATTCATCGCTTGCAAAAACTGGTTGCAGAATTGGTGGAAGAACGCGATCAGCTTAAGAAAAAAGTACAGAATCTGACGATTGCATTGAGCGAAGCGCGCGGCTGATTCCGTCATTCAGACGAAGATGCCCCGCTACGCTTCTCTTGTTTCAAGGAGTGAAGCAAACATGTCTTTACAGGCACGTCCCTGTTAGCTCTCTTCGTTTTCTTCCTTACCGTCATCTGCGCGCCCGGCGTTTTGCAACACCTTGCGGATCGTCCCCTGAGAAAACCCGCGCTGCAACAGAAAGCGCATCTGACGCGCGCGTTCTTTGGGATCGGTTGGTGGGGAACCGAATTTTCTTTGCCAGACTTCCGCAGCGCGTACCGCTTCATCTTCCAGCCCTGTACGTGCATCGTCGATCGTCGCGGCATCAAGACCGTGACTCTTTAGTTCGGACAGGATGCGGCTATTGCCGAAACGTGCAGCGCGACGATTGATCAGCGATTCTGAAAAGCGCTGTTCAGACAGGTAACGCGCTGCTTGCAGCGTATCGAGCAAGGCTTCGATATCGTCGTCTTCCTGTGCGTAGCGTGCCAGTTTGCGACCTAGCTCCTGGCGGCTGTGTTCGCGTGCAGCCAGATAGCGCAACGCCCGTGCCTTGAGACTCAACTGGATTTTTGCCATTGAGCTCTCCGCACGGGCGTTACTGAACGAACTATCACGATGCGATCAGACGATCGTGACAATCATTCGACTTCCTTGATTTCCTTGGCTTCCTTTGCCGCGGCCTTCTTGGCTGGGGCATCGGCCTTCAGTGCCGGCAGTTGCGGCACACCCAATACATCACGCACCTTGTTCTCGATTTCGTGCGCCAACTCCGGACGTTCTTTCAGATAGTTGCGTGCGTTGTCCTTGCCCTGACCGATACGTTCACCGCTGTAGCTATACCAGGCACCCGATTTTTCGACGACCTTGTTATCAGCACCCAGATCGAGAATCTCGCCTTCGCGCGACGTGCCTTCTCCATAAAGAATGTCGAAATGCGCTTCCTTGAAGGGTGGCGCGATCTTGTTCTTGACGACCTTGACACGGGTTTCATTGCCGATCACTTCATCGCCGGATTTGATGGAGCCGGTACGACGAATATCCAGACGCACGGACGAATAGAACTTGAGTGCATTACCGCCAGTCGTCGTTTCCGGATTGCCGAACATGACACCGATCTTCATACGAATCTGGTTAATGAAGATCACCAGCGTATTGGTACGGTTGATGCTGCCGGTCAGCTTGCGCAGCGCCTGCGACATCAGACGTGCCTGCAAACCTGGGAGGGAATCCCCCATATCGCCTTCGATTTCGGCTTTTGGCGTCAGCGCCGCAACCGAGTCGATGACAACCAGATCGACAGCGCCGGAACGCACGAGCGCATCACAGATCTCCAGCGCCTGCTCTCCCGTATCCGGCTGCGACACCAGCAGTTGCGACATATCGATACCGAGTTTTTGCGCATAGACAGCATCCAGTGCGTGTTCAGCATCGATGAATGCGCATGTTCCGCCGAGTTTCTGCATCTGGGCGATGGTTTGCAGCGTCAGCGTGGTTTTGCCCGACGATTCCGGACCATAAATCTCAACGATACGACCGCGTGGCAAGCCACCGACGCCGAGTGCAATATCCAGCCCCAACGAACCGGTCGAGACAACCTGCACTTCTTCGACGACTGCGCCATCTTCCATGCGCATCACCGAGCCCTTGCCGAACTGCTTTTCAATCTGCGCCAGCGCGGCGGCGAGTGCTTTGCTCTTTTCCGAGCTCGGTACGTTCTTTTTGTCGTCCATGAAGTTTCTTTCGGCGGTTAGGTAAGGGATGCCGGCCAAGCAGCCTGCGAAAACAAACATACTGTATAAAAAAACAGTGCTTTATGCAAGTGTCGTTTTTGTGCTGCGGCATTATGGCGAATATTTGATCGACTCGCACAGCTTGCCGACTGTCGATTTTCAGTTAAATGGGAATTTTGTTCAGCTAAGTGTGAACTGGTTGTCGATTTTCATTTGGGGCTGAATTTAATCCGCTAACTCAGAGCTATCGCAAATATTTAGGCCGTTTTTGATACGCGAGAGCGCGTGTACAGTAATTCCATTTACTTACTTGTAGATTTGCTCGCTAAATTGACCCTCTCGAACTGATCCACTTTCCACTGCCTAGCAAAGGCAGCAACGCGATCGTAAGACCCTTCATAGCCCAGTGCGCATAGATCGATATGCATCTGCTTTAACGACCTTTTTTGTTTGCGCGACTTCGCCGCCTCGGTTTTTAACCAGGTAGTCAGCTTCAATGCATAGGTATCGAGAGATGTGCTCGATCGCCTGCCAGCATAGGAGGGCTCTATGGTTTCAGCCCTCAAATACCGTCTGACGGTGTTTCTAGAGATCCCTAATCGTCTTGCGATCTCTCTCAATGAGACCCAGTCACGTAGGTGCCGGCGTCGAACGATTCCAAGTAATGCCACGTCGATAACTCCATCCCCCCACTAATTTCAGTAAGTGAGAATGTGGCCTATACATTGGTCAGCATTGGGTACAAATTACCCCGTTAAGTGTGTCGGCTTCGGTGCAATCACCATCGGCTAGGCCAATTTGAATGCGGTGAGCTCAATCAGAAACGCGCGGCTGCTTCCATGGGAGCAGTATGTATGTATGGATGATGAAGACATTGCGTTTGGGAGACCCAAATTTTCCACCATCGCCCTAGGAAGACAGGTTGCTTGCATAAATTCAATATTTCAACTAATCTTGAAATTAATATTTCAAGGATTATTGAAATGAACCAAAAATCCGTTGTCGTCGCACTCAGTGCACTGGCGCAGGAAACACGCTTAGCTGTCTTCCGTCTCTTGGTACAGGCAGGCCCTACAGGACTATCCGCATCTCTAATTGCGGAAGGTGTGAGCATTGCACCATCCCTACTGTCCTTCCATCTCAAAGAGCTTTTGCATGCTGACTTGGTGACGCAAGTACGCGAAGGTCGTTCACTCATCTATGCAGCGAACTTCAGCGCGATGAATGGACTGCTTGGATATCTGACCGAGAACTGCTGCGGCGGCAATCCATGCTTCCCCGATTCAAAGGTTGCCTGCTCAACGGAAGGCGGCTGCGCGTAATCAAACGCCATTCACATTCAGTCCACCCTAATTAATCAGCAGCGGGCATCCGCACGCTGCACTACCCGCCCATAAGGAAAATCGTGTCTAACAAGCAGTTCAATATCTTATTTCTTTGTACCGGCAATTCGGCACGTTCCATCATGGCAGAAGCACTCGTGACGACAATGGGTCATGGATTGTTAAAGGGTTACAGTGCAGGCAGCAATCCCAATGGTGTAGTCAATCCGTTTGCCATTGAACAAGTCAAAAAGACTGGGTATCCAACGGACAACCTCCGCAGTAAAAGCTGGGATGAGTTCGCTGGCCCTGATGCGCCACATATGGACTTCATCATTACGGTTTGCGACAACGCGGCTGGCGAAGTATGCCCAATCTGGCCAGGTCATCCATCGTCGGCACATTGGGGATTTCAGGACCCTGCAGCTGTTGAAGGCACTGACGAAGAAAAGCGCGCAGCCTTTGAGCGCATCTTCAAGCAAATCATGGCTCGCGTGAACGCGTTTGTCAGCCTGCCGCACAACATATTGGAGAAGCACTCCATCCACCAAGAAATACAGAAGATTGGGGCAACGCCTGTCGCTGGCTAAGGATGGGATGATGGGAAACTTCGAACGATACCTAACGTTGTGGGTCGGCTTATGCATTGTTGCAGGTGTCATCCTCGGGAAACTCTTCCCATCCGTGTTTGAGTTCATCGCGCAGCTGGAAGTCGCACAGGTGAATCTGCCTGTTGGACTTCTCATCTGGGTGATGATTATTCCAATGCTGGTCAAAATCAACTTCTCGGCACTCTCGCAGGTGAAAAGTCATTGGCGTGGCATCGGCGTAACACTGGTCATCAATTGGCTGATTAAGCCTTTTTCGATGGCCTTGTTGGGTTGGCTCTTGATTCGGCACGTGTTCGCAGATTGGCTGCCCGCCGACCAGATTGATAGCTATGTTGCCGGACTCATCTTGCTGGCTGCCGCGCCGTGTACAGCGATGGTGTTTGTGTGGAGTCAGCTATGCAAAGGTGACCCATACTTCACGCTGTCGCAAGTGGCATTGAATGACGCCATCATGATGGTGGCATTCGCGCCGTTGGTCGCACTGCTTCTCGGTATAGCATCCATTACCGTGCCGTGGGATACCCTCATCACGTCGGTTGGCTTGTACATCATCGTGCCGGTTGTCTTGGCGCAGATGATTCGAAAAGCACTGCTTAAGCAAGGACCTGATGCCTTGGCAAAGGTGAGCCAGCAGTTGGGACCATTCTCGATAGCGGCGCTGTTATTGACCCTGGTCTTGCTATTTGCATTCCAAGGTGAAGCGATAACCGAACAACCGCTTGTTATCGGCATCCTTGCTATCCCTATCTTGATTCAGGTCTTCCTGAACTCAGGACTGGCTTACGTATTAAACCGCAAACTTGGTGTAGCGCATTGTGTTGCTGGGCCATCCAGCCTCATTGGCGCATCGAACTTCTTCGAGCTATCCGTGGCGACCGCCATTAGCCTCTTCGGCTTCCAATCAGGTGCGGCACTCGCCACCGTGGTCGGTGTACTGATAGAAGTGCCGGTCATGCTGCTCGTCGTCGGCATCGTCAATCGGTCACAACGTTGGTACGAAGCAGGTATTGCAAGTAATGGGAAATGACATGACAAGTAGCAATCCAGACTTACCCAACGTATCGTCTCAACTCGATACACCTACGCACGCACAGTTAGACGCATCAAACGTATCCACGCATCCACCAAGAATTCTGTTGCTGTATGGGTCGCTTCGTGAGCGTTCATACAGCAAGTTATTAACGCTGGAAGCGGAAAGAATTCTGAAGCATTTTGGTGCCGAAACAAGGGTCTTCGACCCTGCTGGCTTGCCGATGGTCGATAGCTGCCCAGCGGACCATCCAAAAGTGCAGGAACTGCGCAATCTATCTGCATGGTCCGAAGGTCATGTGTGGTGCAGTCCCGAGCGTCACGGTGCAATGACAGGCGTGTTCAAATCCCAGATTGATTGGTTACCACTCGAAGTCGGGAGTGTACGGCCGACGCAAGGACGAACGCTGGCTGTGATGCAGGTGAGCGGTGGTAGCCAGTCTTTCAATACTGTCAATCAGTTGCGTGTACTTGGCCGCTGGATGCGCATGGTTACTATTCCTAACCAAAGTTCAGTTGCCAAGGCATTCGAAGAGTTTGATGAGGCTGGGCGCATGAAGCCCTCCAGTTACTACGACAGATTGGTAGATGTGATGGAAGAGCTGTACAAGTTCACTCTACTTGTTCGCGACCGGTCGGATTATCTGACTGACCGATACAGCGAACGCAATGCAGAGCAAGAGAAACAACGGACTACCTTGGCAGCTAATGCCATGAGTCACGAATCGAAGTAAGAAATATGCCGCTTTTTAGCCAATAGTGGATGTCCGAACTTGATCAACAGCAAACGTGTTCAATGGTCGCTCTAGAACTATCTAGCATGGCTTTAGGCATGAAAAGGCCTGCTATTTTGAAACGAAACCAAATTAATCCACCTAACATGTACGCAGAGCGAGCTGGCGTACATTCTATTTTTTCAACCAATGCCAACATGCTGTTTTTTTTGTGGGTCACCGATGCCAACAGTACTGATCGCCGAAGACAATCCTGACGCTCGGGAGTCTCTTACCGAGGCATTGAGAATAGCTGGGTATACAGTTCTGGCAGCCCAAGATGGGCAAGTCGCTATAGAAATAGCGAAGGTTTTTAAACCGGATGTTGTGCTTACAGACATAGACATGCCAGGTCTTGACGGGCTTAGTCTCTGCTTTCAGATCAAAGCGAATCCTGACCTAGAAAATATTCCAGTTGTGCTGTTAAGTGGAAGGCTGCCCATTTACCAACCTGAAGCAGTATTCGATGTCATTCAAAAACCGCTGTTAATCGAAGAAGTTCTCTCATCTGTGCGAGCAGCTACTACCGTCAGACATCGTGCAGCTTAAGCATCTCTGAAAAATCTCGCCTGGCGCAACGTCCATATCAGCCGGTCGACTACATCAAATCCATCAGGACGAAGCGTTGGATGTCGGTCATTCGCTTAACGTCCACAGAGCAACGTCCGTACGTCGTTCCAAGAAGCCTGCTTCGCAGTACGTGAGGTACATCTCCCACAAGCGAATGAAGGCATCGTCGAACCCCTGCGCGCGTACCTGATCAAGTTGTGACATGAATGCACGGCGCCAGTGATGCAGGGTGCGCGCGTAATCTAGACCGAAAGATTGATGACGCTCCAATTGCAATTCAGCACGCTCAGCCTGCGCCTGCAATATCGATGGACTCGGCAGCATGCCGCCAGGGAAAATGAATTGCTGGATGAAATCGGTGCTGCTGCGATAGTGCGCGAAATGTGCATCGGCAATGTCGATCGATTGCAAGACGATTTTGCCTTGTGGTTTTAGGCTGCGCTTCAACATGGCAAAGTAGGTTGACCAATGCGCCTCACCGACTGCTTCCAGCATCTCGATCGAGACAATGTGATCGTATTGCGCGTCAACATCGCGGTAATCTTGCAATGTCAGCGTGACTCTGTCGTCGAGGCCCGCCTCGCGCATCCGCTGCTCGGCGAAGGCAAGTTGCGCTGGAGACAGCGTAATGCCATGCACACTGATCCCTTGCCGTGCCGCATGCTCTGCAAAACCACCCCAGCCACAACCAATTTCCAGAATACGCTGGCCCGGCCGTGCATCCAGCTCATCCAGAATGCGCTGGTATTTGTTGCTTTGCGCGCGGTCCAAAGACACGTGCTCATCGTCGCCAAACCATGCCGAAGAGTACGTCATGCTCGAATCGAGCCATAACTGATAAAACGAATTTCCCAGATCGTAATGCGCCTGAATATTGCGACGGCTACCAGAACGGCTGTTGTTGTTCAGCCATAGATGGGAGAGACGACGTAGCAATAGCGCCCACCATTTACCATGCAGCGCACGTTCCAACGCATGCTGATTACGTATTACCAAACGAAACAACTCCAGTAGCCCTTGGCTGCTTACCCAGCCTTGTCGCAGACTATCGGCAAAACCAATGTCGCCCTGCATCATCATCGGACGCGCGGCGCGCCAGTCATGGATCGCCAAATCCGCATGGATACCTGAACCGTTTCCGAATCGCAGGACGACGCCATCTGGCGTCGTTACCTCCAATGTGCCTTCTTCGATACGCTCGAACATCGCAAACAACAAATGTCCTGCTAGCGGTAGCGTCTCGGGCTTGGGAAAAGAAAGTGTACGACTAGATTTGCTTTTCATTGCCGGAATTCCTTTGGTTTCTGGTCAGCGAATGATACGGTGGCGCCGGTTTCGAATAGAACGGTATCTTCTTGATCCACAATCGCAACGCCTGAACATGAATACGAACGACGACACCCAAAGTCAGAAGAGGCATCTGACAAAACACCTTGAGAAGATTGCTATCCGTCGCCGGTGAGGTTTGCAAATCAATCGATGTGACAATCAACGGATGGTGCTCTTCCACTTCATCGAAATAATCGATCGCCATGCGATGTCGACCATTTTCTCCCTGATAGCGAAAACGATAATGCCCGCCGACCTTGCAGAACGGTGAAACGTGAAAATTCTTGCTGCAGATGAGCGACGTGCTTGCCGTAATAGGTGCATTCCCTTCCGCACACAACAGATACTGATGGTGCTCACCGAACGTATTGTTGACCTCTGCGAGAATGAGGCGTAAGTGCCCGTCGCGATCATGCAGATACCAGAAACTGACAGGATTGAATACATAGCCAAGTACGCGCGGCATGGCTTGCAGCCAAATCTCGCCATCAGGTAGCTTGAGACCAGCATCATTCACGACACCTGCAATCCAGCGTCGCAAATCGCCTTGTCGATCACCATGATCACGCTCAAAAAAAGCAAGCAATCCGCGACGGTTGAGGGAAAACAGCCAATTGTTCTTTTTCCTGATTGCTTCCAGCGCGTGCAAGGGTATGCGCAAACAGAAAATCGGGTAGGCAAAACGATGCCGGGATGGGCGCGTGCGCGCATGCATCACTTCACCAATACCGATTTCCATGACAGCGCGATCATTCATAGACAGCCTGCCAAGGTGGCTGAATACCGAAACCGCGTGCAACCCGCAATGCGGATTTCAATCCATCTTCATGAAAACCGTAGCCACTCCATGCTCCGCAAAACCAGATACGATCGCGCCCCTGGATCTCAGGCAAAGCGCGTTGGGCCTTGATAGCAGCAGCGTCCATCAGCGGATGCGCATACTCAAAACGTCCGAGCACAGCTTCATCAGAAATGGACGTATCAGGATTGAGCGTCACAATCACCTGGCTTTGCCACGGTAATGGTTGCAATGCATTCAGCAGATAGCTGACCGTAACGGGATAATCGGCATGCTGGGTGGTGGCCATCCGATAATTCCACGCTGCCCATGCCTTGCGGTTGCGCGGCAGCTGCGAGATATCCGTATGCAGCACGGCCTGATTCGGCTGAGTACGAAAGGCACCAAGGATCTCGCGCTCTTCGGGATTACAATCCAGCAGTTGCATCGTGCTCGGCGCATGGCAGGCCATCACGACCTGATCAAAACACGCTGCTCCTTGAGCACTATCGACCATCACGCCCTGCCCGTTTCTCCGCACCGCATATACAGGGCAATCCAGATAAGTTTCTGCAATATCGGGCAGCATGCGGTTGACATAGTCGCGGGCGCCACCCAGCACGGTTTTCCAGATTGGACGCTCATTAATCTGCAACAAGCGATGATTGAGACAAAAACGCAAGAAGGTCGCTGCCGGGAAATCCAATACGGCTTGCGTCGAACAAGACCAGATCGCCGCTGTCATCGGAAGCAGATACCATTCACGCATATCCGTACCGTAGCCTTGCCTGTTGAGCAATTCACCCAGACTGCATTCGGTTTCTGCCACTTCTTTCAGATACATCTCTGCGTGGCGATTGAACCGCAAAATGTCTTTTAACATCCGCAAAAAACGCGGACGAACCAGATTGCGACGCTGGCAGAAAATGGTATCGAGGTTATTGCCCGCCCATTCGATGCCGCATTTTTCGACCGCGACCGAAAAAGTCATGCTGGTTTCATGCGTCTGAACACCCAGATGATGAAACAAGGCGATCAAATTGGGATAAGTGAGATCGTTGTGTACAAGAAAACCGGTGTCGACAGGTGCCGTCATGCCTTCGAGTGTCACATCCACGGTATGGGTATGACCACCAAAATAGGAATTTGCCTCGAATAGTGTCACTTGATGCTGGCGCGCAAGCAGCCATGCCGAAGCCAAGCCGGCAATACCAGAACCAATAACCGCAATGCGCTGCTTTTCGCTCATCACGTTTCCTTCAACAAAGCCAAACGCAAATTCTGGCTGTGGCATTCAGGATCAAACCAGATACGCGCCATGGCATCAGTCAATGCACCATCTTCAATACAACCCAACGTCGCTTTGTCGTTCAACAAGGTAAGCGAACGACCACGCTGGAAAATCATCCACAACGCATCGCCACGTCCCGCATTAGGCATGATGTCTCGTAATGCTTGCATCCAGACTGTCAGTTGTTCGGAAGCAGGCTTGCTCAAGCGGGTTATCTCGCGCTCACTCGCATCCAGAATCGATTCGGCACTCACATTACGCAAATAAGCAAACTGCAAAGCGAAACTGTCATTTGCCGGCATGCTCGCACCAAGCCGCAACGCGCCTGCGGTCCACAGCGTGGCGTGATATACCGAAAAAACGCTCCACGTCAGCGTTCCTGTTCCTTGTTGCTGCCATACGCCTTTAATCGGCATGTGCTCGTCGAGAAAGTTTTTGCCTTGCATGGAAAGACCAATATTACTATCAAGTTCAAAATATAACACATAAGTTCATTTACAAAACCAATTGGTTTTATTTTTAACCTTATGGTCTATAATAGGCAAAACAACGTTATGAGCAGCAATGAATACAGCCACCAAGCCCAGCCTGAAAGAACGGCAATTTGCCTTGCGCGAGAGTGCCATCCTCGATGCGGTAGACGCACTGCTATCCAGCAAAGGCTTCGACCTGACCACAATGGACGAGGTCGCGCAGGCTGTGGGGATTTCCAAAGCCAGTCTTTACAAGCACTTCGATTCCAAGGAGTTGCTGGCAGCGGCGACCATGACGCGCCTGCTTGATCGCACACTGGATAAAGTGGCAGAACTGGCGCAACAAGAGACGCCACTGGAAAATTTAAAGGCAGTCGTGGCGTGGAGCGTGCGCGAACATCTCGCTGGCCGCATGCCAACACTCCCCTCTACCCGCTCTAGCATTCACGAGTTCATGCTGCGGCACCAGCCCTACGTCAGCAAACTCGAACAACTGACAGAAATACTTGGCGCATGGATCATTACCGCACAGGAAGCTGGCCAAATCAATCCCCAACTTCCTGGCGAGGTTGTGCTCTACACCATCTATGCACGGCCATGCGACCCGGTCATCGACTTTTTGAAAATGGGCGGTGCTTTTACCGACGATGAAATCGTCGCCGCCATCGTCACAACCTGTTTCAACGGATTGCAGCCGAACTAGCGCCTGCCCTTATCACGTCGGAGGAGAAGCACAATGCAATTGATCAAATACGCAATCGAGCTTTCCGAACATGGCCGAATGCCGGACGCCTTGATTCGAGCCGGCATTCGTCATTTATTGAAGGCGCGCCTACATGACGTGTCAGCTCATGAAACAGCTGCCAGCGCAGATCTGCAACATGCGTTCGTACAGGAGATGTGTCAGGCACCGGTTGCACTTGTACCCGAGCTGGCAAACGAACAGCACTACGAGCTTCCCAGTGAGTTCTTTCATCTGAGTCTGGGACAACAACTTAAATACAGCTGCTGTTACTGGGATGAAAAAACTGCGACGCTGTCAGAGGCGGAAGAAGCCGCTCTCGCATTGACCGTCCAGCATGCCGGGATTGCACATGGCCAGAAGATCCTCGAACTCGGCTGTGGATGGGGTTCGCTAACGCTCTACATCGCAAAGCACTTTCCCGATAGCCATATCACTGCCGTTTCCAATTCACACTCCCAACGCCACTATATTGAAAATGCGGCGCGCGAACGCAAGCTGGAGAACGTAACCGTCATCACGGCAGACATGAACGCATTCTCCACGGCACCCGCGCAGTTTGACCGCATTGTGTCGGTGGAGATGTTTGAACACATGCGCAATTACCAGACATTATTCGGGCGTGTTGCCGACTGGCTCAAACCGGATGGCCGTTTCTTTATGCATATCTTTGTGCATCGTCTGACGCCATACGCATTCGTTGCACAAGGCGATGACGACTGGATGAGCGAACTGTTCTTCTCGGGCGGCATGATGCCAAGCGATGCGCTTCCCCTGCATTTTCAACGGCACCTTGCATTGCAACAGCAGTGGCGCTGGAGCGGCACGCATTACGAAAAAACAGCGAATGCCTGGCTGGCAGAAATGGATGCCAACAGCGATCGCATCATGCACCTCTTCGAGAAAACGTATGGAGAAGATGCGCAGCGCTGGTTTAACCGCTGGCGCATCTTCTACATGTCCTGCGCTGAACTGTTTGGCTACGCGCACGGTCAGGAATGGTATGTCAGCCATTATCTTTTCGAGCGTCAAAAATGATTCCATTCGATCTATCGTTTTGGCAGCCATGGTTGTATGCACTGCCCTATCTGGCCTTGTTCGCAATCATCGGCTGGCTTTACGGTACGTGGCGTCGCAACGTACATGTCATCGATAGCATGTGGAGTCTGTATTTCCTGCTTACTGCGTATGTCGTCGCACTACAGCAAACCCAAACGACGCGTAGCATTTTCGTGTTGTTCGTTGCGACGCTATGGGCGCTACGTTTGAGCGGCTATCTCACGCTGCGCAATTGGGGCAAGCCGGAGGACCATCGTTACCAGAAGATTCGTGAAAACAATTCGCCCCACTTCTGGATCAAAAGTCTGTACCTGGTCTTTGGGTTTCAGATGTTGCTGGCATGGTGCATTGCATTGCCCTTAATCGCCGGCATACAAAGTTCTGCAACCTTCAACTGGCTGGATGTTATTGGCCTGACGGTAGCTCTATTTGGCATTGCGTACGAAGGCATTGCAGACTGGCAGCTCTATCGATTCAAGCAAGATCCAGCCAACCGCGGGAAAGTACTTGATCATGGCCTCTGGGCGTGGTCACGCCACCCTAACTACTTTGGTGAATGTGCCACGTGGTGGGGTTTCTTCCTCATAGCTGCTGCAGCGGGGCATTGGTGGACCATCTTCAGCCCGATTGTGATGACGACCCTATTGCTCAAAGTCAGCGGTGTCAGTCTGCTGGAAAAAAACATACATGAAAGACGACCTGCTTACCGCGACTATATTGCGCGTACCAGCACCTTCATTCCGTGGCCACCTAAATGAAATCGTTTCTTGCATCCACCAAGGAGAATGGCATGTCCCACAAGACTTTCCTGACAACACTGATGGGGGCATTAAGCCTCTCTGCGTGCACAACCACGGCAACAGTTCCTCTTGCAGATCAGGTCGACATCGATCGCTTTATGGGTAAATGGTATGTCATTGCGCATATTCCGCTGTGGGTCGACAAGGAATCTTTCAATGCCATAGAGTCTTATGAGCGAGAGAAAGACGGAAAAATTGCCACGACCTTCACGTTCAATGAAGGAAGCTTGCAAGGACCGTTGAAGACTTATCGACCAACCGGTTTCGTAAAGGAAGGTCACAACAATGCGCTATGGGGCATGCAGTTCGTCTGGCCCATCAAGGCACAATACAAGATCAGTTACATCGCACCAGACTACTCGACCACCATCGTGGCGCGCGACAAATTGGATTACGTATGGATCATGGCAAGAAAGCCGAAAATCGACGAGAAAGAGTACCAGCGCTTACTAACGATGATTGAAGGATACGGCTACGACATCAAAAAACTACGCGTTGTCCCACATGATCAGGCAACACCAACGACCTCAAAATAGCGGAGCAACGCAACCTGTCATTGCCATGAAGATTCAGTCCGGTGCCGCGCTAAATGCCATCTGCAATGACCGGCCGATTCAATTCAGATTGCGCCCGGTTATGTTGATCAAAATAACTGATAGGCGCCGGTTTTCCGAGTAGATAACCTTGGAAAGAATGACAACCGAGGCTCGCCAGAAACTGACGTTGCAGTTCCGTTTCCACGCCCTCTGCGATCAAATGCAGATTCAAGCTTTTTGCCAACTCGATGACGGTCCGAACGATCGCCCTATCGCTATCGTCGGTTAGCATGTCTCGCACAAATGATTGATCAATTTTCAGTTGATCAAGCGGGAGGGTCTTCAGGTAGCTGAGCGAGGAATAACCTGTTCCAAAATCATCGAGCGACAACTTGATGCCTTTTGCTCGTAGTGCCTGCATTTTTTTGGTCAAATCGTTGATGTCATCGACCAACATGCTTTCCGTTAGCTCTAAAGTCAAACGTTTCGGATTGGCGTGCGATTTCTCCAATGAAGCGAGAACCTTTTCCACATAATCGGGCTGTTTGAACTGCAATGCGCTGACGTTGACGGAAATGTGTAAATGGGCGGTGGTGTGATCTTTCGCCCACACCGCCAATTGTTCGCACGCCGTATCCAGTACCCATTGACCGATTTCCAATATCAATCCGCTTCGTTCCGCCACCGGCATGAAAAGGGCGGGAGACATCATTCCTTTTTCCGGATGCGCCCACCGCAGCAAAGCTTCACCGCCGACTACCCTGCCATCATCTCCTGCTTGGGGCTGATAAAAAAGTACGAACTGTTTTTCCGAGATTGCCGTTTTCAGACTGGATACCGCGACATCACCAAAGCGCATGCGCGTTTGTGTCATCCACAACAAGGCCAGTAGCAGAGCCATGACAGTGAAATTATGTATCCAGACGCTGGTCAGGCGACCGGCATGCGTCAGTGCGTAGACAGTCTCGACACCCCATGAATGACTGGCAAAAAAAGCGAACAAAGACAAGGCATAAGCGATCATCAGATAACGAATCCAGCTCTTTTCCTCCTTGAAGACGATCCACGCAAAGATACCCAGAACAAGAAAATAATTATGGGTTGCGCGTGGCGTATCGCCTGTCGGCAAGTCGATGAAGATGCTAGCGATGGTCACGATAGTGGAGGCGAGTGCAAACAGAATGTAGCTCGCCAAGCGCCTTTTCTCGCGTGCGAGTAGCCATTCTGTCCAAACTGCGGCGCAAATCAATGCGCAGGAGAAAGGCAAGATCGCCCACTCGTCATGGGTCAGTGCGTATCCGGACCAGAACAAAGCGATCGCGCCCAGCGAAACGATCCCGAATTTCAGCGTCGCCTCTAGCCTGAAAACATGCCCCTCGCTATCTAGTAGTGTTGGCATAGCAGAGATACAAAAGAAATGTCGAAAATACGAAGCATCACTTACTCCCTCCAAAAAACTCGTGAACCCTCAATTCAGGCGTGGGCGTATAAATCTTAAAACTGTTCCCAATCGCCATCACTACGTTCTCTTGATGCAATAGCGCTCGATGGCTTGTTTGCAATAGCCACCTTGGCAGCGCATTCGGCAATGCAGGCGACGTGACCTGCTTCGCTATCGACTTTGATGACGGATCAGACTTTTTTACAAGAGATTGATCCAATTTGAACACGCCAACAATTTCTGCCAGCTTCGAGGCCTGCTTCTGCAACGATTCGGCAACCGCAGCAGCTTCCTCGACCAAAGCGGCGTTTTGTTGCGTCACCTGACCCATCTGGCTAACTGCTTGATTGACCTGCTCGATCCCTGCACTTTGCTCCTGACTGACGGCCATGATTTCTCTCCAAGCGATACACCTTAATGGTCTGCTTTCCATAATCTATTGCTAAGCGAGCAGAAAGTGAATTGATTGAAACATTGTAAGCATGCTTAAGGGGGCTGCAGATTGTTTTGTGCGCTGTGAGATATCTCCGACGTCGATTGGCGAAAGATGCCGACTGCCGCTTACCCCTCACTTCTTCGTACCATATCGCTATCTGAAACCACTGTGGAGGAAGGTATGCCCAGCAAGATCGTTTCTCCCGATTTTGGCGACGCTGCCGCCGCCGCGCGTCTCGATGCAAAACAGGCAGGGTTGCGCTATGTCAGGGACGGATCTCAAGGCTATCGTCGTCTGCCCACGAGCAAAGGCTTTCGTTACACGGATAGTGATGGCAAGCCACTGAAAGATCCCTTGCATTTGACGCGCATCCGTTCGCTCGTCATTCCACCCGCTTGGCAAGATGTGTGGATTTGTCGCTGGGAGAATGGACATTTGCAAGCCACCGGGCGCGATGCACGGGGAAGAAAACAGTATCGCTATCATCCACAATGGCGCACTGTCCGGGACGAAGCAAAATATGAGCGCATGCTGCAGTTTGGCCTTGCATTGCCTAAACTGCGCGCCGGTTTGGACAAGGCCTTGGCATTGCCCGGCCTGCCGCGCGAGAAAGTGTTGGCAGCCGTTGTATTTCTTTTGCACGCAACATTAATTCGCGTCGGCAACCGTGAATACGCACGGGACAATGAATCTTTCGGTATGTCGACGCTTCGCAAAAAACATGTGCGCCTGGACGGCAGTGAAATTCACTTCTCATTCAAAGGGAAAAGCGGGGTCCGCCACTCCATCAGCCTGCAAGATCGGCGACTGGCCAATCTCATCAAACGCATGCGCGAACTGCCAGGACAAGATCTGTTTCAGTATGAAGACGAGCAAGGTGTACTGCATGCTATCGGATCGGCCGACGTCAATGATTATCTACGCGAATTGTGTGGCGAAGACTATACAGCGAAGGATTTCCGTACTTGGTCCGGCACGGTACTGGCAGCGTCTGCATTAGTGGCTTGCGAACCATGCCAATCGGAAACGCACGGCAAACGTATGGTGACGCAAGCCATTGTGGATGTAGCAAGCAAGCTCGGTAATACACCCTCCATCTGTCGCAAATGCTATGTCCATCCCCAAGTCATTGAAAGCTACCTCAAGGGTCAGTTGCACGCACTGACCAAGCAACGCATCCGTATTCAATCTTCAACGGAGTTTGGAAAAAACTACGCCTTGACTCGTGAAGAAATGCTGGTCATCGGCATGCTCAAGGCACTTGAAAAGGCGACCTCCAAAAAAGTACGCGCTGGACAGAGAAGATCTCGCACGGTAATGCAACTTGCTGCATAGCCTTTTTCCTCGACTGGTGTAGACGCATTTTCTAAAAAACCAATGTATCCAGATAAGGACTGAAGCAGTAGGGGGAAGAGTACATAACTAGACAAAATACGGTGCTTCATTTCCGAATATGAAAAGCATCTTTATATTAGTTAGAAGCCATGAGCGTTTCTATTTCCACAACGGTCAGCCTAGCCTGATTTTTTAGCCTCTTTTATCCGCCAAGGCAAAGTTTTCTCATTCCGTGAAGTTGATTCGTTTTCCCACAAAAAATAAGCTGCTTGGCTGACTAGAGGTTTTTTTCTCTATTACTACAATCGATGGGCATCACCAAAATCACACATTCACAATCAGGAGACGATGATGAAACAGGAAAAGGATAACCTGCGTCAAAAAGACGACATGCCAAAAGCACGTGGCGATGAAAAAACGATTCACCATGAAACCGTTCCCGGACAACGCCAGGATAAATCTCACGCATCGAAAAAGGAAAAAGCAGCGACCAGCACTGCCGATGATGACCTGAATTAAGTATTGTCTTGAATAAAAAAAGCCGCATTGTCATTAGACATGCGGCTTTTCTACGTTTGGCTCTCTGATGCGGCACAAGGCAATCAGTGCTCTTGATCTATATGCGGTCAATGTTTCAATCTAATTGTTTATTCGAACTTGGTTATCCAAATTCGCGCTGTTTGACATGCGACCAGCGCGCATGCGCATAACGAGCTGCATAATCGAGCATATAACCCAGCATGCCGATCAAGATGATGGCTGCCATCAATTCGGAATAGGCCAGACGATCACGCGTATCGAGAATGAAATAACCCAACCCTGCCGATACACCCAGCATTTCCGCCGGCACCAGAACGATCCAGATGATGCCGATCGCCAGTCGTACGCCGGTCAGGATGTGTGCAGTAATGCCAGGCAAGATCACACGCAAGATCAGTTCGCTTCGTGTAGCCGACAAGCTGCGAGCCAGCATCAGCCAATTGGGATCAAGGTGCATGACACCGGCAATCGTATTGAGCATGATTGGCCATACAGCGGCAAAAGCCAGCAGGAAATATACAGGCGCATCGCCCACACCCAACACCATGACCGCCAGCGGCATCCATGACAAAGGGGAAATCATGCGCAGCAACTGGAACAGCGGTGTACTGCTGTGCGCAAATGCCTTGGAAGTCGCTACCAGGATGCCGAGCGGCACACCGATCAGAAAGGCAAATGCCAAGCCCACCACCACGCGCTTGAGACTCAAATACACATGCAGCCAGATATCGCTGCCCGACACCAATTCAACGAAGGCCTGCGCCGTCGGCGCCGGTGCAAACAAGGAGGCGATTGGCGTCTTCTGCTCAAGCAGGGAGACGCCGAAACTCCAGAGGATGATCGCTACCACCAGTCCAATCACGGGCAGGAGGAAGCGATCGCGCAGCAGGTTTTTCATCAGACGGCAATCGTTTCAGTACGCGTATAACCGGCTGGCAGACCGAAGGCAGCAGGACCGCCGGCAGCTGTAATCGCTTTACGCACGAAACGATCGTCCACCAGATCCTTGGCGGCGAACTTCGGATCGAGTTGCTGCAGGAAGCGCGTGTCGCCTTCGACGTGCGTTTCGGAAATCGCCTTGACCAGCGCTTCGGTATAGGACGGATACGGATACGGCTGGAAGTCGATACGACGCTGATTCCAGTTCGGATGCGCAATCACGCCACGCTTCTCATAACTGGCGAAATCGCTCACGGCCAGTACCTTGGTCAGTGCCTGCAACGGATGCGGCGTGTAACGCTGTTCGCCGGTAGACGACATCAACTTGGCCGTGTCGACCTGATTTGAACGTGTCCACAATTGGGCGTTGACGATGGCATTGGTCACGCGTTGCGACCATTCCGGTTTATCGTTCAGATCGCGCTCGGCAAGGAAGGTGACACAGCAGGCATGGTTCTTCCAGACGTCGCCAGAGAAGCGCAGAATCTTGCCGATACCCGTCATCTCGGCCGTGGCATTGAATGGCTCGGCGACGATGAAGCCGGCAATCGATTTGGTTGCCAGAGCCGATACCATTTCGGATGGTGCCAGCACCACCAGATTGACTTCGTTGGGCTTGATCGCTTCGCCACGCGCACGTGTAACGACCGTCAGGTTGTTCTTGCGCAGCAGCTGTTGCAACAGGATGTTGTGAATCGAATACCAGAACGGAATCGCAAACGTGCGACCGCCAAGATCAGCGATCGAATTGACATCATTGGCGACCGTCAATGCAGAACCATTGACGTGATTCCACGCTACCACCTTGGCCGGGAATTTCGAGCCATAGCGTACCCACAGCGTGGCAGGCGACAACAGGTGAATCACGTTGACCTGACCCGACACGAACGCTTCGATGATCTGTGCCCAGCTACGGAACAGGCGTGGCTTTTCCGTCTTCAGCCCCTGCTCTTCAAACAACTTGCGACCATGCGCGACCAGCAGTGGCGTAGCATCGGTAATCGGCAGATAGCCAATCTTGACCGGCTGATCGTCGCCCTTGAAATTCTGTGCTTGCGCATCACCGGCAAACAGCAGCGGTGCCGCTGCGCCGGCTGTCGCCATGGCCGACATCTGCAGGAAATCGCGACGGCTCATGCCGCAATCGCAATCGGAAGACGCGCAAATATGTATTTTCTTGTTGTTCAACAGCGTGCTCATGGATTTCTCCCTTTTTATGTCAGTCAGTAGTGATTTGCAATTCACGAAGCGCAGCAAGAATCTGCATGCGCAATTCCACAACATCGGACGAGTGGGCATCACGTGGTCTTGCGATATCTAACGTCCACTCCCGCACAATGCGCCCCGGCGCATTCGGCCCTTCATCTTTGCCCATCAGCAGAATACGGTCGGCGACCAGAATTGCTTCGTCGATATCATGCGTGACCAGCAATACCGCGGTATGCCAGCGGTGCACCAGTTCCACCAATAAGGATTGCATGCCTGCACGCGTTATCGCATCAAGAGCAGAAAACGGCTCATCGGCAAACAGTAGTTCGGGCTCGCGCGCCAATGCACGTGCCAGTGCAACACGCTGCGCCATGCCGCCGGAAAGCTGTGCAGGATAGGCACGTTCATTACCGCGCAAGCCAACTGCCTCGATCGCCTTGGTGATGCGGGTTTCACGTGTCGTCTTGTCGATGGCGGGCTGCCGTGCAAAATCCAGACCGAAACCGACATTACCCGTTACATCCAGCCAAGGCAATAAACTGGCTTGTTGAAACACGAGCGCAGCACGCGGATGCGGCGTGTCGAGCGGTTTGCCAAGAAACGTCACGGCGCCTTCTCGTGGCTGCGCCAAGCCGGCAAGTACACGCAACAAGGTCGATTTACCGCAGCCGCTACCACCTAGCAGACAGACAATTTCACGCTTGCGCACATGCAGCGAGACATCGCGGAATATCTCGCGCTTGCCGTAGCCGAAGTGCAATGCGCGCCCTTGCAGCGCAATATCGCCAGCTTCACCAGTCGCCAGCGATGACTGTGCGTCGTTATCCATCATGCGTTCTTCATCCTGCATGCTGTGCCGCCTGCTTTTGCAGTTCGAGCTGCAATTGCGTCAGGCTTGGCGTGACGATGGGCACAAACGCCGACTCGCGCCAACGACGTGCAAAGCTGCGATCGTTATCCTGCAGATAGGCACGTCCGCCGCTGGCTTGCAGCTCCAGCATCACGGCTTGCTGCACGATGTCCGCCAATTGAATACGAATACGAAACAAGGCCGCAGCCTTGCTCTTGAAACTGCCATCCAGAATACCCGCCGTCATCTGTGCAACCGTTTCATCCAGCAGCCGCTGCAATTCCATGACACGGTCAGACAATTGACCGCGCGTGGTCGCGCACAAGGCCTCTGCAGAACGCAAGGCAGCTCGCGCCAAGCCAATCGACATGCCGCATTGCATACCGAGGAAACTGGGGCGCACATTCGGCAAATACTGTCGTGCATCGGCATGGATCACATCATCCTCTGCAATCTGTACTTCGCGTAACTTGACAGCCGCCGTATTGCTGGAACGCAGAGCCATCAATTCCAGATCCGCGCTGCGCTGCACGCCCTCGATGTCATTGCAGAATGCCACGATGGCAGGCGAGCCATCGACCGACGATGACACGGCTGCGGCGGCGATGAATCCTTCCTTGCGTAAATTGGTTACCCAGGCCAGCGAACCGTCGAGCCGGAAACCATCGGCGTTTGGCGTTGACGTGATCTGCAGCGATTCGATCCCCGAAAGGAATTTCATCGCATTCGACAGTCCGGTCGCCCCCCCACGCTCGCCTTTTACCAACGCTGCAACCCAGCGGTCGGCCAATGCATGATTCGGGCTTTGCAGCAGATATTCAATGAACGTGCGATGTCCCCAGAACACGAAGGCGGCCGTCAGCGAGTGCTCGGCGACTTCGGCAATCGCATGAATTGCATCGCGCACATCACCACCGCTGCCGCCCTGCTGTTGCGGCACACCCGCGCCAAACAAACCCGCCTCGGCCAATCGGGGCACGACATCGGATGCCAGGTCTTGCGATTGATCGAGCGCATCGGCATTCGCTTGCAACCATTGCTTGAGGGTGCGCGCGGCGCCCATCAGATCGCTCCCGGCGCGAAGGGCTGCAATTCCTTGTTGATCTCACTGCCAGCCAGCGAATTGGCAAAATTACACAGTGTTGCCAGACTGATGCCCAGCACGACTTCCAATGCCTGCTGTTCGTTATAGCCAGACTGCAGGAAAGCCTGATAGTCGGCGTCAACTACGGCACCGCGGCGTGCAATGACCGCTTCCGCAAAGTGACGTACGGCATCCAGCCGGGCGTCGCCCGTGTCCTGTCCTTGCTGCAAGGCGCGAACCTGTTCAACTGGAAACTGTGCCTTTTTGAGGGAAATAGCGGTATGGCCGGCGATGCAGAAGTCACAACCGTGAATGCGCGCCGCGGTAATTTGCACGACCTCACGTTCAGCCAGCGTCAGGCTGGTCTTGGCATTGATGCCGGAAACCGTCATATAGGTTTCCAGCGCTTGGGGAGAATTGGCAAGTACAGCAATCAGATTCGGCAGAAAGCCATTGTTGGCAATCGCACGCTCCACGAACGGGCGGCTATCGACTGGCGCTGTCTCCAAGGTTTGCAACGTCAAACGGGACATGTCGTTCCTCTTGAATTATTTGAGCGCACATTATGGCATCAGGAGAAATTTATGCTACCCATTGACGTCGCAGTTTTATGCTCAAACGTCTGGAATTGTCCTAATTTAAAATTACGCACGCTGGCTCGTTGCTGAATGCCGCGACGATAGGCGCCTGGCTGCTCGCCGATCACTTTCTTGAATGCGCGCGAAAACGCGGCGTGCGATCGGTAACCAACATGTTCTGCCGTACGCTCGATGGATTCTCCTGCATGCAAGCGTTGCGCGGCAATCTTCATGCGCAGGGATAAAAGAAACTGCGCCGGCGGCTGGCCACTGGCTTCGACGAAATGCTTGTAGAAACTAGCGCGCGACATATGCGTCATGCGAGCCATTTCATCGGTAGACCAATTCTCGCCGGGTGCCTGCATGAGACTGTCGAGCAAAGGCTTGAACTCGGTGCGACGCGCCACGGCCAGCAAACCCAAAGCAATCGCATCCGTACGCGCCACATGACGCATCACATAGAAGAACAAAAGTTCCGCCAACCTCGCCACCAGAGGTGAAGGCTGCGCCGGATCGGCATGTTCTTCCGCGAGGATCAAATCGAACAGCACACTTGCTGCCCGCAAGGCAGGATCATCAGAACGCAGAATCAGATAATCGGGAAATGAATCGACGATGAGATCACTGATTGCACCGCGAAAATGGAAAAAGCCGCATGCCAGCCCCGTCGATTCAGGCAACACCTGCTTGAGCGACTGCATGATCGATACCGGGATAGAGACCGACGACGGCGACGTTTCCGTCGTCGCATCGGGACTGAGGAAATGCGGAATATCACGCAGCAAGAACACCCCATCGCGGGGCTGCAAAGCAATCGGTTCGCAATCTTGCACATGCAGGAAACAATCGCCGTGCAAAACCAAATGGAAACTCCCCAGCGTGCGTCCCGCAGTCGATGCTCGCCAACGACCGCAATACTGGCCGACGTGAAACACGGTGGTTGCCAGATCAAGACTGCCCAGCAGCCAGTGCACCAGTTGATCGGCACTACTATCGATATGCGTAGTCTGCGTTTCCATGCGTGTGCATCGTGCCGCTTTCCTGGCACCTGACTGACATTCAAAACGGAAAGCGTACCGGAGCAGCATCGCCAGACCAAAGAATCGATTTACATACTCTTATGCGAAATTCGCATAAGCAGCGCCGATGCCTGCTGGCAGCCGGCACGTCACCGCCAATTCAGGCAATGCCGCTTTCCTGTTGCAGAAAACAATCAGCCAGCTTTGCCAGCCTGACCTGCGCCTGATCCAGCGCACGCACACAATCGTAGGATTGCAGAAAACGATGCTCGACTACCCGTTGCGCAGCGATCTCGTCATGTGGGTGCACGGCCGTCCCCGGATGGCACATCATCAGCATGCCGGGGCGAGCCGCTTGCAACCACTCACGAAAGCAGGCGTCGTAATCGGGACGATCGAAACCATACACACCGGCAAATCCGTCATTGGTCGGCATCGACTCGTAATACAGGTGGTCGGCCGTCACCTTTCCGCCAAGCAGGCGCAGGATTTGCGGCTTGCCGCGCCAGTTCATGTCGGCCGGCACCGTGTTGCGTACCCAGATCGCCTTGTCGGCATAACGCTTTTGCAAAACCTGAATCACGACCTGTCGTACACCGGGCAACTGATGCACATGCTGGTGACCATCGATGAAGTCAGGTGCATGGCCGATGGCATCCTCGAACACATCGAGCTGGCGATCCAGCGTTTTGCGCACTTCTTTCGCCTGCATGCCGCGTAACAGACTGCGCAGAATCGTGCTGCGCAAACCCGGCACCTTTTCCACGCCAAATCCTTCGGTCAGATTGAAATGCAGGCCGATATCCGTCTGTGTACCGTAAGGCAGCAAGGCAGGTGCGGCCTGCTTCCATCCGGGCGCGGTCGAGAAACAACTGACAGCAGTCAGACGTTTCTTTTCCAGCAAATCGAGAATCGCCTCATCGATACCCGCATGCTGGGCGTAATCGTCGGCACACAAGGTGATGGGGACAAGCTTGCTATTCATCGGGCAATACTCCGGCGGAACGCCCACAGGCGGCTCAATAGATAAGTCATGGCGGCCACTGTCAGCACCACAATGGCGAGCGCCACATAGTAAGGCAACGTAGTGAAATGCAGCAGCAGGAAAAAGAGAAAGGCATTCATGGCAAAACCAAGCAATGCCACCGCAAGGAAACGGAGGAACGAGGTGCGCTGCCCGACGTCATGATCGACCGTATCGGAAAACGTCCAGTGACGATGACCGAAATAGCTGACCCAGAACGCCACCACAAATCCGCCGATATTGGCGAGCTGTGGCCGCATACCCAGCAACTCGACCAGCGCCACGACCGTCCAGTAATGCACACCGGCCGCCGTCAGGCCGACCACGCCGAAGCGTGCAATGCGCCACAGTTCCGCCAGATTCATGGATGGCTGTCGTCGCCGGGAATACCGTTGGCCGGGCCATTATCGACATCGCGGCCGATGATATACAGCGGCCGTTTCTTGACTTCATCGTAGACGCGACCCAGATACTCGCCGAGCACACCGATCGAAATCAGTTGAATACCGGAAAAGAACATCAGGCCCGCCGCCAGCGTGGCCCAACCTGGTACGTCGCTGCCAAACAGTAGCGCATCGCCCGCGATCCAGAATGCATACAGCAGTGACAAGATCGAGATCAGCACCCCGATCCCGCTCCAGATGCGCAAAGGCAACGTCGTAAATGCCGTCACGCCAGCCAGTGCCAGCCGGCTCAGACTGCGATAGCTGAAACTCGATACACCCGTTGCGCGCTCGGCCGGCACGAAAGGCAGCGCAATGCTGCTGAATCCAACCCACGCATACAAGCCCTTCATGAAGCGATTGCGTTCGGGAAGCTGGCGCAGCGCATTGACCACCTTGCGATCCATCAAACGAAAATCGCCCGCGTTACGCGGAATCGTGATCGGCGCGCCGGATTCCATCAGGTGATAGAACATGCCCGTGCCCCAACGCTTCAGGCGCGATTCGTTGCTGCGATCGCTGATGACGCCGTAGACCATGTCGATACCGTTCTTCCACAAGGCCACCATTTCCGGCAGCAGCGACAGCGGGTGCTGGTAATCGCCATCCATCAGGATGACCGCATCGCCACGTGCCTTGTCGATCCCGGCTGATAACGCGGCCTCCTTGCCGAAGTTGCGCGACAGGCTCAGGTAACGCAGGCCGCTTTCCTGCAACAACGGCGCCATGACCTGTTCGGTATTGTCGGCACTGCCATCATTAATGACGATGATTTCGTAGTGCACGGCAAAGGATTCGAGCGTGGCCCGCAAATCGCGCAGGAAATCCGCCAGATGTGCCGCTTCGTTATACGCCGGAATCACGCAGGAAATGAGCGCATCGTCGGCACGGCGAACTGGCAGGGGTGAACTTTGTGACATGGGAATGAACGCCTCGGAGGAAAAGGGCTGCCCCACTGCACATCCGTCAGGCCAGCCGGATAGCCGGGACCTGCAAATGCGCAGTAGACGATGAGCAAGATTATAATTCAGCGCCATAGGCAGCAAGTCTATAACCTTGCTGCCGTGTTG